>CAYTOA010000004.1:0-37319 GCA_964439265.1 uncultured Chitinophagaceae bacterium | reverse complement strand
TTGACCACTTTTCCGCCTGAAAAAATTATTTCTCCGTTCGGCAGTACCGTCTCGAGTCCCAGAACATAGTTCTTGGTGACTCCGTATTTCAATCCTCTCAAACCGCCTGCATTTTCCGCAACATTCCCCCCTATGGTGCAGATATTCATGCTTCCGGGGTCGGGAGGATAAAAGAGGCCGAGTTTTTCAACGGCGGCATGGATGTCTGACGTGATCACACCCGGTTCGACGAGAACGGTGAGATTCTCCGTATCAACTTCCAGGATTTTAT
This sequence comes from uncultured Chitinophagaceae bacterium, assembly GCA_964439265.1. GTDB lineage: Bacteria > Bacteroidota > Ignavibacteria > UBA10030 > UBA8401 > JAGVPT01. The sequence goes on along the minus strand of CAYTOA010000004.1, from coordinate 37,048 downwards.
TCCAGCGGGACATGAGCATGACGATTGAATTCTCCACCGGGATAGACCCTCCGCTCAACCCCGAACCAGACCCTCGGGGAACGACCGCAAAATGTTCTTCATTTGCAAGGACGAGCACCGAGGAAATTTCTTCTTTTGTTTGGGGAACGACGATCGCGTCGGGAAGCGAATGCAGCAGCGGTGTACCGTCATAGGAATACGATATCCGGTCTTCGATGGAATCGAGGAACTGTTTCTTTCCGGAGATCTCGGATAGTTTCTGAAGGACGGTCGGGCTGATCATTGAAGTTGCTTTATCCTCAGGCAGAAGGCGTTGAACATCGGATGGGGAATCAGTATATTGACTTCGTTTAGGTTATGATAGGAAAATCAATTTCGAAAGTCAACGAACTGAATCCGGAGCAACTATGGCAAAACTAGAACGCCGATCGTGGGCAGAGCCCTTCAAGATCAAAGTCGTCGAACCTTTGAAGATGACCACGCGCGAAGAACGCGTTGCAGCAATAGAGGAAGCGGGATACAACACATTCCTTCTTCGTTCAGAGGATGTCTATATCGACTTGCTCACCGACAGCGGCACCAACGCAATGAGCGATTACCAGTGGGCTGGAATGATGCTGGGGGATGAAGCATACGCAGGCAGCAAAAACTATTATCATCTCGAAGAAAACGTTCAGAAGTATTACGGTTACAAGTTCCTTGTCCCCACGCACCAGGGACGCGGAGCGGAACACATCATCTCGAAACTGCTTATCAAACCGGGGGATTTCGTACCGGGGAACATGTACTTTACGACGACGCGGCTTCACCAGGAATTGGCTGGTGCGACGTTTGTCGACGTCATCATCGACGAGGCGCATGATGCGCAAAGCATGCATCCGTTCAAAGGAAACATCGATCTCCAGAAACTAGAAGACGTGATCAAGAAAGTCGGAGAGAAAAAGATTTCATACGTTACCGTTGCCGCGACAGTGAATATGGCGGGAGGCCAGCCGATTTCGATGGAGAACCTTCGACAAGTACGGGCGATCACGGCAAAATATCACATTAAAGTTATTCTCGATGCGACACGGGCAGTTGAAAATGCATATTTCATAAAAGTCCGCGAAAAGGGATACGAGAAGAAGACGATCGCGGAGATCCTCAAAGAAATGTGCTCCTTCAGCGACGGAGCGACGATGAGCGGCAAAAAAGATCTGCTGGTCAACATCGGGGGATTCCTCGCTTTGAACGATTACTCCATCTTTGAAGAAGCGCGCAACATGGTCGTTGTGTATGAGGGACTCCATACGTACGGCGGGATGGCCGGGCGGGATATGGAAGCAATGGCTCGCGGGATCGAGGAAGCCGTACAGGAACCGCATATCAAGGCTCGCATCGGCCAGATCGAATATGTCGGCGAGAAACTTCAAAGCATCGGAGTTCCGATCGTCGTCCCGATCGGAGGGCACGCAATTTTTCTCGATGCAAAACGATTCCTGCCCCACATTCCGCAGCTCGAATTTCCTGCTCAGACCCTAGCTGCTGAGCTGTACCTGGATTCCGGCATTCGTTCTATGGAACGCGGGATCGTATCCGCGGGGCGTAAAAAGGAAACGGGCGAGAATTACCTCCCGAAACTCGAGCTTGTGCGTCTCACGTTCCCGCGCCGGGTGTACACACAGGCGCATTGCGACGTTACGGCGGAGTCCGTAGAGAGCGTGTTCGAACGGCGCGACTCGATCAAAGGAATGAAAATGGTTTACGAACCGAAATACCTGCGCTTCTTTCAAGCAAGGTTCGAGCGGCTCTAGCTGCTTCGGTTACTCAGCGTATGTTCCGGATCCCGACTCTTCTCGTACAATCGTCAATTGAAGAATCCGAACATGATTCCCGCTGTGATCACCGGACCGTCCGTCTTCAGGTTTTCCGGTACTCCGAGAATTGACTGGTTATCCTCGAGTTTCCATGAGGCCCCGCTCATGTACGGATAGCTTACCCCGACCCGAAGTTGGAACCACCGGAGGATCGCGTATTCGATGCTCACGTGAGGCTGAACGGTAAAGAAGGACCCGTTCAGATGACGCGTGATGTTTGTCGTGGAATCATTGTTCCCAAATTCAGACCAGAGAGAGTTCCACTGCTTGAATGTACCGTTGTCGCTCGATGTGGTAATGTCAATTCCACCTCCGCCGATCGTTACGCCCGCTGCCACGTCAAGTCGATCTCCCAAGGGTACCACATAATCGATAAGGAAACCTCCGTACGAGACGTGGTAGTCGACATTCTTTTCGGTGTTCGTCGCCGGATCGTAACTTGTCGAAGATACTGTTCCCGTCTCGCCGCTGCCGCCCACCCGCACATTTTTGAGAAACATGATGTAGCCGTACCCTTCGCCGCCGGCAAGATACATCGGCTGGTTCTTGAGTACGGGCATGCCCGCTCCTTTCAATGTGGAATTAATAGCATCAAAAGTGAAAAGCCCCCAGGCAGGAGTGAACCCCCCTGCTCCTCCGACTTTTGCTCTCGCACGATTGGATTGGCCGAAATCTGTCGAAGAATCTTGCTCTTGCGCAGCGGCTGTGAGAACAACAAAACTGATGAGGCTGATAGCGGTAAGAAGCTTTTTCATTGGATTATCCTTTCCTGTAGAATACTTGAGCTATTGATGGGTATTCTACGAGGAAAGGATACGTTAGTTGCGCATTTTCCTCGAAGCTAATATCGCGGCATGGACGGGTCGATGACTTCTGCCCACTCATCGATTCCGCCAACCAGATTCTTAACTTTTCGAAAACCAGACTGCTTCATGAACTCGACCGCCTGACGGCTTCGTCCTCCCACTTTACAGTGGACAACGATCTCTTTTGCGGTATCCAGTTCGTTGATTCGCTTTGGAAGGTCGCGAAGCGGAATCAAATATCCGTTGAGATTGCAGATCTGGTATTCCTGCGGTTCGCGCACATCAAGGATGAAGAGGTCGTCTTTGTTGTCAAGCCGCTTTTTCAACTGATCGACGGTGATCTCGTATTGTTCTTCCCTCGTGAAAGAATCCCACCCCTTTTGCACGCCGCAAAACGTTTCGTAATCGATAAGGGTTGTTATTGACCTGTGGCTGCCGCAAACTGGGCAATCCGGATCTTTTCTAAGCTTAAGTTCCCGGAATTTGGTTTTCAAGGCGTCGAACAGGAGCAACCGTCCGATTAGCGGCTCCCCTTTTCCGATGATAAGCTTCACCGTCTCATTCGCCTGAAGCGTGCCAATGACTCCAGGGAGTATTCCGAGTACGCCCCCTTCCGCACAACTGGGAACGAGTCCCGGCGGAGGCGGCTCGGGGTACAGGCAGCGATAGCATGGTCCGTCTTTCGTCGCGAAGACTGAAACTTGTCCTTCGAATCGGAAGATGCTGCCGTAGACATTCGGTTTGCCGGTAAGGACGCACGCATCGTTCACCAGGTATCGTGTTGGAAAATTATCCGTTCCGTCCACGATAATGTCATATCCCGAAAATAATCCGAGAGCATTTTCGGAGGTCAGGTGCATTTCATGGGTCTCGACTTTGACGAAAGGATTGATCCCTTCAAGGCGTTCTTTTGCCGAAGCGAGTTTTGGCCGCCCTACATCTTTTGTGGAGTGCAATATCTGCCGTTGAAGGTTCGAGTAATCGACGACGTCAAAATCGACGACGCCGATCCTTCCGACCCCGGCGGCGGCAAGGTACAGGCCGAGCGGCGAACCAAGTCCGCCGGCACCGATCAGAAGTACGCTCGCTTCTTTCAGCTTCTTTTGCCCATCCATTCCGACTTCGGGCATGATCAGGTGCCTGCCGTACCGCCGTATTTCTTCTCCAGATAATTCGACGTTCGCCATTTAGTACATCCCTCCCGCGATCGAAGGAATGATGCTCAGAATATCTTTCGCCGATATCGGCGTCGCTTCTTTCTGTAGATAACGGATGTCCTCATCGTTGACGTAAACATTGACAAAATTCCTGAGTTTACCGTCGTCGGAATAGAGATGCTTTTGCAGCGACGCATATTTGACGCACAAATTCTTCATCGCTTCACCGACGGAATTTCCCTCGACAGCCACGGATTCGAGATTATTGGTGAATTGTCTGAGCGGCGTCGGTATCAGTATTTGAACGGACATTCTTAATCCTTTAATTGATGGTTGGTTATTCGATAATAACATGCTCTTCATTGAATTTGCTCCGATCGTCTTCCATCACCCACGAATGGATGTCGGTGTATTTCTTCTTCATGATCGACACAATGATATACGAGAACCACGGGAAGGCGTGATCAAGGTCGTATTTCGAAGCGATGGAAGGAGAATCCGGGTGCGAATGATAGAACCCGATGATATCGAGTTTCTTTTCCCGCGAGAGTTTTTCGGCGTCCCGGTAGTTATCCGGAGTAATAAGAAATCGGTGATACCGTTCCGCTTCCTCGAATTGGTTTTCGATGACGAAAACCTCGCCGACAATCCGCTGATCGCCGTTCACCTTGCCAAATAACACACCGCAGCATTCATGAGGAAACGCTTGTTCGCCGTGTTTGCGAATCGCATCGAAAGCGGATTGTGAGAGCTTAAGCATTGTCTTCCCATATTTTTTCGCTCAGGTATCTGGAACCATCGTCGCAGAGGATTGTGACTATCACGCCCGAGGATATCGTTCGGGCGATCTTCAGCGCAGCGGCGATATTGGCGCCGGACGAGATTCCAAGAAACAGACCTTCCTCTTTTGCCAATCTTTTCATCATTGCATGTGCATCTTCCGTCGAGATCTCAAGAACGGCGTTCGCTATCGAAGCATCATAGATGCCCGGGACGACTGCCGACTGCATATGTTTGAGCCCTTCTAGACCGTGCAACGGTCCGTCGGGCTGCATCGAAATACATTGGATGGCGGGACGAAATTCCTTCAAACGGCGGGCCGTTCCGACAAACGTTCCGCTTGTCCCCAATCCTGCAACAAAATGAGTGACCGAGCCATTCGTCTGCCGGATGATCTCCTGTGCGGTCCCTCGATAGTGGGCTTCCCAGTTTGCTGAATTATTATATTGGTCTGGGTAGAAATATTCTTCCGGATTGTCCTGGACGACTTTCTTGACTTCACGTTGCGCGCCGTCGGTTCCTTCCAGCGGGTTCGTCAGTGTAAGCTCTGCGCCGTACGCCGAGATTAGCTTTCTTCTTTCGCTGGATGCGTTGGATGGCATATAGATGTGCACCCGGTACCCGAGCACCGCTCCGATCATTGCCAATGCAATGCCGGTATTTCCGCTCGTTGCATCCACTATAATTTTATCGTGCGTGAGCGCCCCCGACGATTCTCCCTGCCTGATCATGTTGAGGGCAGCACGGTCCTTGACGGAACCGCTTGGATTATACCATTCGGCTTTGCCGTAAATTTCGACGCCGTCAATTTCTGATCCAATACGGTTCATTTTGACAAGCGGAGTATTGCCCACCAAATCCAATACGGCATTGTGGTACACCGAAGGGAGTACTGTTGTCTCAATCGAGTTCAAAAGGGTGTCGGTCTTTATGAGAATTGTCTTATCTACTGATATAACACAAACTTCATCACGAAGGTTCAGTGTGTCACAATCCGAGTCCTGACGCATTTGCTTTTAGAGCATCGATAACAAATTGAATGTGTTCTTCGAGCGGTACACCAAGTTCGATCGCTCCCTGAGTAATGTCATCTCTATTCACATTGCGCGCAAACGCTTTATCTTTGAGTTTTTTCTTGACGGAACTAACTTCAAGGCCCTCGATTTGTTTGTTCGGCCGTACGAGCGAACAAGCGACAATGAACCCGCACAATTCATCGCACGCAAAGAGGCATTTTGCCATCAGCGATTCTCTTTTCACCCCCGAGTATGATGCATGGCCGAGAATTGCAGTGCGGATATCATCGGAATATCCCTGTGCTTTCAGGATCTCCGAGCCTTTCAGCGGATGGTCGGGCGCTTGAGGATACATCTCGTAATCGAAATCGTGGATCAATCCCGTGATAGCCCACTGTTCCTCGTCCGCGGAGAATTTCTTTGCGTACGCACGCATAGCGGTTTCGACCGCCAAGGCATGCTTGCGCAGGCTTTCACTTTTTGTATATTCGTATAAAAGGGCAAGAGTACTGGAGCGGTCCATACAACCGGCCTTTCTTCTTTGATTTTCGGGGAGATGTTATTACATTTTGTCAATTCATTAAAGGAATTTTTTATGACATTATCAATTTTGGCTGTTCTTTTTCTTTTGATGCTCGTCGCCATAATTTTTTATGGCTACGGGTTCGTCATGAAATCTGCCAGGGCTTCAGCCGAAAAGAACCTGGAACCATGTACAATTTGCAGGGTGCGATTTGACAGGCAACAGCTTATCGAAAGGGAGATCGGCGACTCGAAACTTATTTATTTCTGCAAAACGTGCATCCTCCGCCTTTACGACGATGTATCACTTCGCTGAATACCGCGCCGTCAGACCGCCGATGAAGGGCAGACAGTGTTCAAGAGACACGCGCCGCATTGCGGTTTCCGCGCACTGCATATTGCTCTTCCATGCAGGATGACCGCATTCCCGAAATGGATCCAGTCCTTTTTTTCTATGACTTCACAAAGCTCGGACTCAATCTTTTCCGGGTCTGAAGCCTCGGAAAGTCCAAGCCGGTTCGCCAGCCGGGCTACGTGCGTGTCAACGACAATTCCCGATGTGATATGAAATGCCCCGCTCAGCACGCAGTTTGCCGTTTTACGCCCTACACCCGGAAGCTGGATGAGCTCATCCATCGACGCCGGAACTTTACCGTCATGCTTTTCCACGAGTATCCGGCAGCAGCTGATGATGTTTTTGGCCTTGTTGCGGTAGAAACCCGTCGAATGGATCGCCTCTTCGAGCTCCGAAGGGTTTGCACGGGCGAACGAGTCCGCCGATCTATATTTTCGAAACAAGTTCGGAGTTACCATGTTGACTCTTACATCCGTGCACTGGGCCGAGAGAATTACGGAGATCAGCAGTTGAAGGGCGTTCTCGAAACGAAGTGCAACCGCAGCGTCAGGGTATTGCGCTTGAAGCAGTGACTCTATGATGCGCGCCCGTTCAGTTTTCTTTGCACGCGATTCTCCCCTCTTTGGATTCTTTCCCATCTACGCAATGATCTCCTTCACCACGAGAGCGGCGTCCGTCGTCAATGCTTTCCGAAGAATTTCGTTTTCTGTGAGCCCAAGCCATCGTATGATTTCAAACAGAAGTTTTTGATCCGGAATTGTCCTGATGCGGATCGAAAAATCATTCTCTCCCCGAAAGGGGAATTTGTTCTGCCAGAGCGACAGTTGGCGGAGATTAAATTCTTTCGATAACTGGTCAAATATTCTTTCTAGTTCCGCAACAAACGCAAGCCCTTGTGGCGTTTGAGGGAACAACGCAGACTCCCATGAATTGTTCCTCTGCTCCGGTGTACCAACCGTCGCCAGCACGTTATAGATGCCCGTCGAAGTGTTCTCGGCGGACTTCCAGATATTCCCCGCGTCGGCGTTCTTGCGCAGTACAAACTCCAGTATGTCAAGGTTGATTCCGGTTTCCAACAGGAACACAGTCTCGAAAATATTCGAGGGGTTCTTCCCGCGGCTGAAGCCCAGCTGCTTAAATTGCTTTTTCCCTCCCGAAAGCATCTTTCGAACGAGGACCGAGAGTTTTGTTTGCGAGTTCACAATTTTTGTCTCCGGCAGGAGACGGGATGACCAGGCATCGCTGATCCCGATATTGGCGGTCGGAAGTATTTGGTCTGAGTATTTTTCGAGGGCTTCCTTTATGATTCTCTGGACATCTTCATTGTCAGATTTGATCGGAGTTGAGAGGTATTGGTTGAGGCTTCCTTTCGCTACCTGCGAAGACTTGGTTCGAGCCTCTACGAGCGAGGACTGAAAGGCGTCGCGAATCGATGCAGATTCAGCGAGAGTATGCAGGAGTGATGCCTTAAGTTCATCATCATACTTTACCCGGCCCGAAGATTCGCCGAGCCCTTTTTGGATCTCGGCGCCTTCCGGAGCTGGACCGGTCTGATGGAGAACGGAATAGGAAATTGTCCGTGGCTGAATTCCAAGATCGCTGAAAATACTCATCGTTGTTGTCCCGCTCTTACTTGACTAAAATGAATACAGATTCTCACATCGCTTCCAACATCCGCTCATCGATAATAACCCGGACATCTGCCATACCCGGCAATGGCACACATTAGCAGAAATGACCAGGCCGCCGGAAGGATAGCAGGCAGCCGGCACCAAAGAGCCGGATCAACGCTCCCCCCTTTCTTCTTACCACACCTTCACCAAACTTTTACATCGCCGAACACTTGATTCGAGACAACGCGAAGCTTCTTTGATGCGGAGGAATAATTTGGCGAGGAATAAGAGATTTCTTGACCGAACCCGCTTCTGATGTTTCCAAGTACTCGTACGTCTCCGAATACAGAGTGAGTGGTGACAAAGATCTCGATGTCTTTGGGTACCAAGATATGCAAGTCTCCAAAGACTCCGTCAATTTTCAGGACTTGTTCTCCCTCCGCAAGCGCTATTTCGGAGAGGTCGATGTTCATATCCCCGAATGTGGTGGAAACCGAGCCTCCCCTGAATTCCTTCGAATTGATCTTCAGGTCGACGTCTCCGAAAACATTAGAATTGTTTAACGCTGAGGCAGTCGATTCCAGCGTCGCACCGGTACCCATCGTGCCGGGCGCCGTTGATTGAACAGGGCTCCGCCCGTACCGGAAAAAGATCCGGACCCCGATAAGTATCAGAATGAGGGGCCAATATGTCGATATGATGGTGCCGAAATCAGCGACACCGAGATTGTCGAGCAGAAAAAGGACTCCAAGAGTGATAAGAATCAATGCGCCAAGATACGGCCTCCGATGTGCGCTCATAAGTTTCTCCTTTACAGATTACCGATTGAAAGATGCAAAATATTTTTGGACCTGGTGCAAGTCCATCGTGTTCAGGACGTCTTTTTTCTCAAGCCACCCCTTTCGGGCGATGCCGACGCCGTAACGAACATCGTGCAGTCCGTCGACAACGTGCGCGTCGGGGTTGATCGATATTTTGACGCCTTTCTGTTTGGCATACTTGCACATCCGCCAGTCGAGGTCCAATCGGGAAGGGTGAGCGTTGATTTCGATGCATTTTCCGTAATCAGCAGCGGCATCGATGATCGTCGTCTGGTTCAGCGGATACCCATCGCGCTGTAGCAGCAATCGCCCGGTTGGATGGCCCAGGACCGTCACATATTTGTTCTTTATCGCTTTCAATATCCGCTTCGTCATATCTGCTTCCGTCATCTTAAAACTGCTGTGGACAGAGGCTACAACGTAATCGAACGTCGAAAGGATCTTATCGCTGAAGTCGAGTTCACCCGAAGGCAATATATCGACCTCTGTTCCACTAAAGATACGGAAGTTAGCCCATTTTTGATTCAAGCTATTAATTTCTTTCTGCTGCTTTTTTACTCTTTCTTCCGTCAATCCGTTCGCATACACGGCAATTTTGCTGTGGTCAGCGATTCCGAGATACTCCCAGCCTAGTTTTTGTGCGCCCTGTGCCATCTCTGCGAGCGTGTTGATCCCGTCGCTGTAGTTGGTGTGGCAATGAAACGTTCCCCGGACGTCCTTTTCAGAAACAAGATGCGGAAGCTTGTTCTTTGCCGCTGCTTCAATTTCTCCGAAGTCTTCGCGAAGTTCAGGCGGTGTGTACTCCAGGCCAAGGGCCGCATAAATGGCTTCTTCATTTTTGCAGGAGACTGTTTTCTTAGCCTTCCCTCTTTTTTCTTCGGACCCGATCTTCGAGAAACCGTACTCGTTCAAGCTTAGGTTGAACGTTTTTGCGATTGTGCGAAGGCGAACATTATGGTCTTTGCTCCCAGTAAAATAGTTCAGGGCAAAAGGAAACTCAGAGTCCTCCACGACGCGCAGGTCGCAGTTAATGCCGGACTTGAGAACGACGCTGGACTTTGTCTCACCCTGGCCGGTGATGCGTTCAACTTCCGAGTGAGAGGTAAATGCCTTCATGATACCGGGAACCGCCGCAGCTTTTGCACTGGCGACGATATCGATATCCCCGATGATTTCTTTTTTACGCCGAAGGCTTCCCGCGATTTCTGCACGAATTATTCCTTTTTGTTTGACGACGGCGTTATAGATATTTTGAGCGTCTTTTTCGGCAACCGAGTACAGAAATTTTGAGCTGTGTTTTCTCAGCGCCTCAATTCCCGCCAGAATATTTTCTTCAGTCTTCTTGCCAAATCCTTCGACCTTCTCCAGTTTGCCGGCCTTGCATGCTGCTTCGAGTTCTTCGACAGACTTTATTTTCAATTTCTCATATAAGAGTTTGACTTTTTTAGGCCCAACGCCGGTTATTCGCAGCATGGCCATCAGCCCTTCCGGCAACGATGCTTTCAATTCTTCATAATACTCCGACTTCCCCGTCGTCACAAGTTCCGTTACTTTCTCAGCAATCGCCTGGCCGATCCCCTTGATATTTGTGATCTCACCCGAACGTACGAGTGTCTCCAGATCGGCCGTGGCTCCTTCGATGGCGCGGGCAGCGTTATGGTACGCTCTGCATTTGAACGGATTCTCTCCTTTTAGTTCGAGGAGAGTTCCGATCTGGTCGAGGATGTCGGAAACTTTGGCTTTCTCCATATCCCTCTCTAAAAATTTGGTGCATGTTCAGTCCCCTTGTAGAAATCAGCCACGATTTGGGCGGCTGCTTTGGGGTCATCGGTCATGGTGAATAAATCCAAGTCCTCTTTAGAGATATTCCCATCGGCAAGCATTTTCGTCTTCACCCAATCGAATAATCCGCTCCAATACTCTATCCCCATGAGGATAATCGGAAACCTGCTGACTTTCTTTGTTTGGACCAGCGTGATAGATTCGAACATTTCATCAAGCGTACCGAACCCGCCCGGCATAACGATAAATGCCTGAGCATATTTGACGAACATGACCTTGCGAACGTAGAAGTGGCGGAATGTCGTCAGCTTGTCTTTGTCAATGTACGGATTCGCGCTTTGTTCAAAGGGCAAATCGATGTTGATTCCCACTGAAACTCCGCCGGCTTCTTTTGCGCCCTTGTTCGCAGCTTCCATAAGTCCCGGGCCGCCGCCGGAAATGACGCCGTACCCGATGCGGACGAATTCCTTTGCCACTTCTGTCGTCATTTCATAATACCGAGTACCAGGCTTCGTACGAGCTGAACCAAACACGGTAACACAAGGACCGACCTTAGAGAATGTTTGGAAGCCTTCCACAAATTCCGTCATTATTCGGAAGACGCGCCATACGTCTTCCTGCGTTCTCAGAATCTGGGCAAGTTGTTTATCCTGAACGATATCATGTTCTGTCCGTATCGAAGCCATAATGACATTCCTTTTTCAATGATCGGCAAAGTTAGTAACGGCGTTTAAGAAAGTTTTCCAAAATAATTTTTCCGTATTGAGTTGCGATCGATTCGGGATGAAATTGTACTCCGAATGTCGGAGATTGAAGATGCCGTACTCCCATAATGACATTGTCATCCGTCCACGCGGTGATCTCCAGCTCCTTGGGCGCGTTCTCTTTTTTGATGACCAGGGAATGGTACCGGGCTGCCGAAAATTTATCGGGGATGAGTTGGAAGATCCCCTTTCCGTTATGATGAATTACCGACACCTTTCCGTGGACAACCGTCGGAGCCTTTACGATCTCCCCTCCGAATGCCTGGCCGATCGCCTGGTGACCGAGGCAAACACCGAGGATCGGAATTGACAAGTGAAGTCTTTTGATGAGCTCGACCGAGATGCCGGCTTCATTCGGCGTGCAGGGCCCGGGTGAAATTACAATGCCGTCCGGTCTCATCTTCTCGATCTCCGGAACCGTAATTGCGTCGTTGCGCACAACACGAACCTCGACGCCGAGTTCTCCGAGATATTGAACAAGGTTGAACGTGAATGAATCGTAGTTGTCAATAAGCAGGATCATATGAGCTCAGTGTGTCTTTCGGAGTTTCTGCACGGCGCTGACCGTTGCGGCTACCTTGTCCAGCGATTCCTGGAATTCTTTTTCCGGGACTGAATCATGGACAATTCCGCCTCCGGCCTGGAAATGTGCGACGCCGTCGTTCACCACGATCGTCCGAATCGCGATGCACGAATCGAGGTTGCCGGAAAAATCCAAATATCCGACCGCGCCGCCGTATACGCCGCGCTTGTATTGTTCGAGTTCGGCAATAATTTCCATCGCCCGAATTTTGGGCGCGCCGCTGAGAGTGCCGGCAGGAAAACAAGAATAGAGTGCGTCGACGGGTGTCATTCCCTTTCGCAGCTTCCCCCGCACGTTGGAGACCATATGCATGACGTGCGAATATTTTTCAATCGCCATGAATTGGGACACCTCAACGGTTCCGTACTCGCTAATGCGTCCGATATCATTTCGGCCGAGGTCCACGAGCATGAGATGTTCTGCGCATTCTTTCTCGTCCGCCAGCAGTTCTTTTTCCAGTCGTGCATCCTCCTCCGGCGAGGCTCCTCGGCGGCGCGTTCCTGCGATCGGGCGGGTTTCAACGATCCCGTTATCGAGCCGAACAAGAAGTTCAGGAGAGGAACCGATGATACACATACCTTCCATTCGAAGAAAATAGAGATAGGGAGACGGGTTGACGATGCGCAGCATGCGGTAGATGTTAAACGGGTCGCCGGTATATTCCATTTTCATTTGCTGGGAGAGAACGACCTGGAAGATATCCCCCTCAACAATGTACTGCTTGCCTTTTTCAACGTTCTGGAGAAATTGATCTTTGGTGATCATATACTGTAATTCACCGATTAAACCGGAAGCGCCTATAGCATACGGAACACTTTTCCTCAGAATGACTTTCAGCCTCTCAATCTCTACGACCGCCTTGTTGTATTCCTCCAGCAGTTGAGATTCGCCGGCTCCTTCGGGAATGTACGCGTTGGCCACCGCCGACACATTTCGTTTGACAGCGTCGAATACGAGAAGCGTGTCAAAGAACATCAGCGTAGCGTCATTCAGTTTGGAATTGTCGATCTTTGCAGATGGTATGTCTTCCAAAAGCTGGATGGTCTCATAGCCAAAATATCCTACGGCCCCGCCCGTAAATCGCGGCAGACCGTCAACGGGTACGGTTTTGCAGTGTGCGAATATTTTCTTCAGGGCATCGAGGGGAGCCATGGACGGGTCGACGAGCTTCGGGAGCACCTGCACATCGGGATGGCGCGGCTTGATGGAGAACGACTTGCCCTTTATTTCGAAAACCATGAACGGGTTGTAGCCGAGGAACGTGTATCGGCCGATCTTTTCCCCACCTTCGACACTCTCAAGCAAAAACGAGTACGGACTCTCATCTTTGAGCTTGAGATAGACCGAGACCGGCGTTTCAGTGTCGGCAATCAATTCCTCATAGATAGGAATGATGTTTCCGTTCCGCGAAAGATTTTTGAATTGATCGAAAGAAGTCATGCCTTCTCAGACGCTAATAACGGGCCATTGAATGATACAGTCTTTGCCCTCAAAAGTTTGCACAAGTTTTCTAAAGTCGTTGGGAACGGGTGTGGGGACATTCGTCTTGTGATTCAACCACACATGGACCGCCACATTTTCTGCAAGGATTTCGCCTGTCGACTCACGCTCCAGAATTCCCTCAAAAATGAAGCTTGTATTCTTAATGGCAGAAACTCTGGAATACACGTTGATCGCGTCTCCAAACCGGGCGGGGTTGCGGTAGTCGACCTCGTTCCGGACGAGAACGATTTTCGAATCAAAATTAATGGTGTCGATGTCGACCTTAGCGCCGATCTGAGTGAGATACTCAATTCTCCCAACCTCAAAATAATGCAAATAAATCGCATTGTGCACGATTCCCTGCCAATCGATCTCATACGTGCGGACATGCACATGTGTCTTATGATGAAACGAATTCTTATCCATACTTACCCCAGCAATTTGTTGAAGACCTCTGCGGCTTGTTTGACTTGTTCCATCGACACATCTAAATGCATCACAGCCCGGATGCTGTTGTATGAACCAAGTGATACAAGGACACCCTTCGATTTCAATGCACCGATCAACTTTTCAGGCGGTTTGCCCGTCTTGTCTGTGTTTACGATCAGGATGTTGGTTTGTACTGCTTCCATATCGAGAGAAAGTTGTGAGAGCGCCGAAAGTTTCTCTGCGAGATATTTCGCTTTCTCATGGTCTTCTTTCAACCGCTCGACGTTGTGTTCCAGCGCGTACAATGCCCCGGCGGCAATGATTCCCGCCTGACGCATTCCGCCGCCGAATACCTTCCTCCATTTATGAACTCGCTCGATGGTCGCAGCCGGGCCGGCTACTGCCGAGCCTACGGGAGCGCCGAGCCCTTTCGAAAAACAGACGGACACGGTGTCGAAATGCTTCGCATATTCCTTGGGGTGGATTCCCGATGCCACCCATGCGTTCCACAGTCTCGCACCGTCGAGATGCATGATCATCTCATGGGAGCGGGCGAACGCAGATATTTTTTTTATCTCATCGAGCGGATAAAGAGTTCCGCCGGCACGGTTATGGGTGTTTTCGAGGCAGATCATTCTGGAACGCGGCATGTAATAGACCTTGGGCCGAATTGCAGAGGTCAGTTGGTCAGCCCTGAGCACGCCTCGTACGCCAGGGATTGTTTTTACCTGGACAGAAGAGATCAGAGAAGGCGCGGCCGTCTCGTAATTGAAAATATGCGCGTCCTGTTCACAGATTATTTCGTCGCCGGGTTCGGTCTGTGCTTTGATGGCAAGCTGGTTGCTCATGACGCCGCTGGGTACGTATAACGCTTTTTCTTTTCCAAGCAGGGATGCAACTTTTTCCTGAAGTTTGACCACGGTAGGGTCTTCGCCAAAAACGTCGTCACCAACCTCAGCGTTTGCCATTGCCTGCCGCATCGCTGCGGATGGCCTTGTCACGGTATCACTTCGAAGGTCAATGTATGTCATGGTGCTGTCGGTTCCGTTTGGTTGTTATTCGTAAATAGAGAAATTGCAAAAAGCTTGCTGCTAACATGAATGCCGAGATCATTCCGGTGATGCGGGGGAGCCAGTCGCCGTGCCGGGAGTAAAACGTCAGTTCGGTTCTCGGTTCGATCGACCTCGTGATCGAAGCCTCGGTATACATTTGAGTCCTGTCATAGACTTTTCCGGATGGGTCGATGAAGCATGAAATGCCGCCGTTTGCACATCGGACAACCCACCTTCTGTTTTCAATTGCTCGCAGGACGGCAAACTGACAGTGCTGCCGGGCCCCCGATGTATTCCCCCACCAGCTGTCGTTCGTGATGAATACCAAAAACTCTGCGCCGCGGTTCACAAAGGAGCTGACAAACTCGGGAAAAATAGATTCATAACAAACCATCGCCAGGAACTTGGTGTGATGGGCCGAATCTTCAAACACCGTACTGTCCTTACCGATCCCCCAATTGCTGATGCCGACTCCCCATCGGAGCGGCCCGATCAGGAACGGGATGGACTCGGCATACGGAATGCGTTCGGCAAACGGCACGAGACGCATCTTCCCGTATGATTGTAAGCGCTCGGATTTCGGCTCAAGATACAATATCGAATTGTAGGAATCATAATGGACGTTCGTACCGCGAATAACGCTGCTCGTCGCGGATGCGCCGCCGTTCTCATAATACTTATAATCGATGTAACCACTCACGAGAGCTACATCGAGCGAATCGAGCGTGTGTTTTACTTTTTCGTACTCTCCTCTCATTACCGGAAGGTCGAACAAGATAGCCGTTTCGGGCCAGACGCTCATTTGGACACCTGCTTTTTTCTGCTCGGCGGTCATCTCCAAATATCGCGTTACTTGTTGCTCCCGTCCCGCAAGAGTATTCGCGTCTTCCCATTTCGACCATGGGTCGATATTCGGCTGAACGATCCCCACAGTCAGCGGAGTGCTAACGGGCGACGAGAATGCTCTATCGTCCATGGTTGCGCTGTAGAGATTCGGCAAAAGATAGATCACGGCAATGGCGCACGTAAGAATCAGACTGCGCCTCAGTGACAACTTCTCCTTCTCACCAACGGCACCCGTCAGGAGCAAAAAGAACAATACATTCAGAACCAGGAGCCAGAATGATACTCCATACACACCGGTGATTTCGGCAAATTGGATATTCGCTAGTTGGTACGTCTGTGTATTTCCCAAAGTGAGCCATGGGAAAGCGAATTGACCGAGCGCATACAGCCATTCAAACGTAACCCAGATGAAGGGCAGGGCGAAAAGGCCCGCACCCAATCCGAAACTTTTCCTCACTGCAAGATATGAAAGAACAATTACGCTGAAGAAAAAAGGTTCCCAAACAATCACCAATCCGCCGGCAAGCATCAGAAACGGATCCTTCGCATGCGTGAATCCGCCTACCCAATAAAGTGCAATACAAGATGCGATGAAGAATGAAAAATACGAGTAGAGGAATTGTCTGCGAAGAGAGTGAAGCCGCTCGGCTAAAAAGAGCAGCGGCACCAGCGAGATGCACGCCAGCGACCCAAGGGGGATTGGTGGGAACGAACAGCCGAAGAAGATGCCCGTGAAGAGAGCAAGAACAATATTGGATCGTGTTTCATGGTTCGTTTCAATGGCATTATCCACAAAAAAACTGAATCAAAGTATTACTCAATAAATGTAGAAAGAAGAATCGAATTTTGCAAACAGATTCTATGCCTGGGGTTTCACCCTCTTGCTGACAAATTTCCGCTCCGTAAACTCCCAGGCTCCGATCACGCATATGGCGCACGCCCAGCCGATCATGGCCCCTCCCGCGATGTCTGATGGATAATGAACGCCGATATAAGGACGGGAAAGGGCTATGAGGGAAGCCAGCGCATACCAACCCCACGAATACCGCTTGTAATAATGGGACAAAATGGTCGCTCCCGCAAAATTATTGACCGCATGGGACGACGGGAATGAGAATCCGCTGCCACAATCTACCAGCAGGCGTACTCCTTGCAGCGCATGACAGGGACGAATCCGGCTGAATAGATTCTTGAGGACCGAACTGCTCATTTGATCGCTAAGAACAATGGAAAGCACCAGGAGAATACCTGCGGTCCTCCCCGTCTTCCCTCCTTTTACCATTAACCAAAGCCAGAGAACTATGACGATAACGATTGTGACTTTGTGTTTGTTAAGGTCGGTCAAGAAGGGCATCAACCAATCGAAGACTGGATTGCTGATCGTCTGATTGATGAAGAAAAAAACAGCTTTGTCGACCGAGTAGAGGAAATCAGACATTGTGTTTTTTGAAAATGCGAAGACGGCGTATTCCGTGGCCAACGATCATGAAAAAAGCATAATGAACTACGAATGGCCCAGCGCTTCAAGAGTGTAGGCCGAATGATCTCAGCGCGGATTCATTCGATTATCATTTTGAATCGATGAGGGCCACTGCGTACGCCACCGCACCGTCTCCTGCACCGATAAAACCCAATCCTTCGTTGGTCGTCGCTTTGATCGATATTCTGGCGGCATCCAGGCCAAGAGCGCCAGCGATGTTTTTTCGCATCTGGTCCACGTAAGGAGCGATCTTTGGTTTCTGCAGGACGACCGTCGAATCGATGTTGATGATCTCGAAATGCTTTTCCGCGAGAAGCGAAGCAACATGTGCTAATAGCGTGAGACTCGAAATATCCTTGTACTTCGGGTCCGTGTCGGGGAAATGTTTTCCAATATCCCCGAGTGCAGCAGCACCAAGCAGCGCATCGGCGATCGCATGGACCAGAACATCTGCATCTGAATGTCCCAGCAGCCCTTTGTCGAATGGAATATCTTCGCCGCCAAGGACAAGCCGCCGCCCGGGAACCAGTTTATGGACATCGAACCCAAAACCTATTCTATTCATTCTTACCTCTCGCTAAGCAGCAAAGACGCAAGGATCTTTTAGATTCAATCGCGATTTTGCATCATTGCGCGCGATACAATACCAGGATACCTGCCGATTGATGCCTTTTTATTTGATCGAGAAACCGAGGAACAAATTCTTCGGATCACTCCATTCAATACGGACATCTTTCACTTGGGCCGATCGAGGTCCAATTTTTAGCTGACTGATAAACTCTTCAACTAGCGAGCGATTCCCTTCCACCTCGACCTGCACCGTGTCGTCATAATTGTTTTTTACGTATCCCTTCAGGCCTAATGCGACAGCATGACGATTTGCAAACCAGCGGTATCCGACACCCTGGACAAGTCCTTGCACAATTATGGTCGCATGAACTTCCATACTCAAACGTATTGTTCAACGCATGGGGAGATCATTCTTCTTCCGGCAATGGAAGATGCCAGTGGAATCTCTTTAGAAACTTGTCCGAAAGTTCTGAAATCAGAATTCCGATGACGATGAGAAGAGCGCCGAGCATTCCCAACACACCCAATAATTCGCCTAATACAAAGTAGGCCAACACCGCCGATATGACGGGCTCCAGTGTGAAAAGGATCCCGGCTCTCGTCGGAGTTGTGTCCTTTTGGAAACGGGTTTGAGTGTAGGTCGTGATCACGGTTGCGAGAAACGCAGTATAGAAAAAAAGGCGCACGAGGTTCCAGGTGAAATGGATCTGGGGAACTTCGAATGGCACGAGCATCCAGCCGATCACCGCGGTAGTCGCAATCTGCAGGAATGCGAGCGGAAGCAGCTCTTCTTCTTTCGAATAGATATCGAGGTAGACGATATAAAATCCGAAAAGGAATGCGCCGACAAGAGTCAACGCATCGCCGAGATTAAAGCCCGATCCGTTCGGAGAAGTAAGAAAATACAAACCGGTTGTTACGACGACCACTCCCAGAAGGTTGCCCGGCTGAGGGAGGCGGCGGCTGATCACCATTTGGGCTGCCGGTGTAAACACGACCATCATTCCGGTGATGAACGCCGACTTCGAAGCTGTCGTTATTTGAAGTCCGTATGTCTGAAGGATCAATCCAACGCCAAGCAGCGCGCCGAGGATAGCGCCCTTTCGAAGGGTAGAGCGTCGAATCGAGCCGAGTCGCCGGAAGAATACAGAACCAAAGATGATGGTTCCGAGAGTAAATCGGATAGCAACGAACAGGAATGGAGAGACGTCGGCAAATCCCAGTTTCATGACGACAAAAGTTCCACCCCAGATCGCCGTCGTTGCAAGCAGGACCAGCTCCGCTTTTCTTCGAGAGGTCATGCTTGCGCGTCTTCCCTCCCGTAATCGTCGAAGAGCTTCGCCCATTTCGAATACGTGCGTACTTTTCGCATCATGCTCTTCCCTTTCAGAGGCCACCACAGATAATCGTGGTAAAAATATGAGCCAAAGACAAAGCCGTACACCAGCGGCGTGTGAAAGAAGAATTTCTGAATGGACTTGAGCGGGCCGAACCAGAAAAAGTCGCCCGCCATGCTCGCCAGATTGTCACCGACAGTGAACCCAAAATTCACGTTGGAAATATCTTCGCCGACAATCTCGATATCGCGTGGATCAGCGCAGCCCAGTTTATCCTCATGCGCCATGCTCAGGTATTTAATGCTGAGCGGGTCGAACCCCATCATTTTTGCGGCGACGGCGTCGATGGCAACCTGATCTGCACTAGCAAGGATATAGTCCTTCTCCACAGGTATCATCGTACGTGGTCCAGGGCCGTTGCCGCAGAGCGTCCCGTCCATTACGGCAAATATTCCGGTGTGAATTTCTTTTTGAATTGCGAGTAGGTCGACCAACGTTTCGTGTATCCATGAATGTGTGTAATGTCGGCGCGTGTTGAGCAGGCCGCCGAAAGCATTCTTCATCGCGCCCGTTGTCGTCGTATAAATATGCGTCTTGACGGTCGGAAGATGGACAATGTTCTTTCCGAAAAAGTATTCAGGAAGCTGAATCCCGTTTGGATAGATCTTGTTCAGCGCGTGCATTCGGGCTTTCGGTTCATACTGGACCCATTTGATTTCATCGGCGTTGAAATTGTACCTCTCTTCGATCGAATATTTCTTGTAGATAGGCGCGAGTTTGTTGAGCTTCTCCCCGCGATACGGGTCTGTGACGACGGTATTATTGTGGACTGAGACCAAATCCGTAAAGCCGCTGCTTCGAAGTGCCTTTACGGTCCCCTCTAGCTGCCATGGAGTCGTATTTGCGCTGAGATACGGAAAGTGCCAGCTGATATTATCTTTCAATATCGTCGTCGATGATTTTGAAAGCGCTTGTTCGACGCCTGCCAGCTTCAATAGCTTTTCGTAATCCGTGAGGATTGTCGTCGGATGAGTCTTGATTACCGCAACGCGGGAGCGAGTCATTGTACGGTTCCTGATATTGATGAAGGACTAGGTGCACAAATATAAAGAAATTTTCCCAAAGCACCAAGAGGATTAATGATGACTCGGCGGGGCAATACAACATCAGGCAGGGATGGGTTCTTCTTTATCCAGGTGCGATTTCGTGAAACGAGAGCGGTATTTCCATAGGATGCGGAAGAGCAGCAAAACTGCGACGATTCCTCCGTACGTCAACTGTCGATACGTCACTACTTTCACAAGCCACAAATAATGAATGACGCCTCCGGCGGCTGTAAGATAAATCAGCCGGTGCAGGACATTCCATGTACCTCCACCGAGTCTTCGGATCATTTTCTGCGTTGATGTTGCTGCAAGAGGGATCATCAACACGAAGCTGGCCAGCCCAACCGTGATGAACGGCCGTTTGGAAATATCGTGTACAATGGACTGCCAGTCGAAGAATTGATCCAGCCAGACGTACGTCGTTAGGTGGAGCGTGCCGTAAAAAAAAGCGAAGAGCCCGGTCATTCTTCTGAATTTGATCAGCCAGTGCCAGCGCGTGATTCTTCTGAGAGGAGTGAGCGAGAGAGTGATCACAACAAACCGCAGCGTCCAGATGCCTGTTTCGTTTGTGATATCTGATATTGGGTTTGCACTTAAGCTGCCATGAAGCCCATTCCAAATTAGAAGGACGACAGGGAACAAAGAGGCAACAAAAACGAGCGGTTTAACGTAAGAAACTGCATTCTTAAATATCATTGACCTCTTTACCAAGCCCAAAACAAATTGGTGAAATGTCAACATCAAAAATTCTTGCGGAGATCCATCCCGGAATACATCGAGGCAACCTGGTCAGCATAACCGTTGAACATCTGCGTCTTTCGCCTGAAGAATTCCCCAATACGCCTCTCGTGCGACTGGCTCCACCGGGGATGATCGACCTCGGGATTCACGTTCGAGTAGAATCCGTATTCATTCGAATTCGCGAGGTTCCATGACGTGGCCGGCTGGTCGCCGACGAAGCTGATCTTCACGATCGATTTGATGCTCTTGAAACCGTATTTCCACGGGACGACCAATCGAATCGGAGCTCCGTCCTGGTTTGGGAGCGGCTTTCCGTAGAGGCCTACGGCAAGCAGAGTCAACGGATTCAATGCTTCATCCATCCGCAGTCCCTCGACGTACGGCCATTGCAAAACTCCGGATTTTTGCCCTGGCATTTCCTCCGGAGCAAACTTCGTTTCAAACGCCACATATTTTGCCGCCGATGTCGGCTCGACCATGTCGATCAGGTTTGATAGCGGGAAGCCGAGCCACGGGATCACCATCGACCAGCCCTCAACACACCGATGCCGGTAGACTCGGTCTTCCAAGGCCTTCCCTTTCACAATATCATCCAGATGATAAACCGCTGGCTTATTCACATGTCCCGCCACCGCCACCGTCCACGGTGAGGTCTTTAACGAACCGGCATTGCGGGCTGGGTCGTCCTTGTCGACTCCAAATTCATAGAAATTATTGTATGACGTGATATCGCCGTAAGGAGTAAGCTCTTCGGTGGTGTCGAAGGTGCTCGGATGGGCAGGTTTCCATGTCTTGCTGTCCTGCGCGAAAACGGAAGAGATATTTTGTGGAAGAACCGTATAGGCCGCGGCACCGGCGATTGCGATGGCAGAATTACGCAGAAATTCCCTCCTGTGACGGTAAAGCGCTTCGGGGGTGATTTCAGAAGAAAGAATGTCTGATGTTTTCTTAAATGTCATACGCGACTCGCGGCAATAGTGATGGGATGTACGCTAAAACTCAAAAACAACGAATTTTGTTCCCACAAGAGGTTCGAGGAAGTCAGCGAGAAGCGAGGAAGGACAGTGTTCTAATGATAGATGATCACAACGCAGGAAAGGAACCACAAGCAGAGGTCTATGAACATGGGCATGTCCTTCAGAATCATGACAACGGAATTTTCCCCCATGTTCTTTCGCATCACAAGAAAGAGGTAACGGAAAATTCCGAAGAGCACAAAAATGGTAGTGAAAATAAGGGAGTCGGATCCGAAGGCCGCCACCGTCCGGTCGGCCACGGTGTAGAGCGCGTATGCGATCGCCATTCCGGACGCTGTGATCATTATGGTGTTGTCGAGAAAATGAACATCGTACTCCTCAAGTACCTTCCGCTCAGATATTCCGTCAGAGTGCTTGAAGAGCATGATCTCCCCGCGGCGCTTCGAAAGGGCTATAAAGAGCGAGAGGAACATCGTGCAGAGAATGATCCAGTGCGAAATCGCCACGTCAATTACCTCGGCACCGCCCAAAACGCGAAGCATGAATCCGGCGGCGATAATAAAAACATCAAGGATGACGATCTTCTTCAATCCCAGCGAGTACAAAATTTGGAGAATGAGGTACGAAATGATCACGGCTTGAAAACCGCTCGGAAGCGAGAGGCAGACGACAGAGGCAATGCCTAACAGGACAACACTCATGAGGACTGCTGCCTGAATTGAAACAACTCCTGAGGCGATCGGTCTGTTCTTTTTCAGTGGATGGGCGGCGTCCGCATCCTTGTCAGAAATATCATTGAAAACGTAAACGGCGCTGGAAACGATGCAGAACGCTATGAATCCCTTGAAGGCTGCGAAGAACATCGGCGGGTCGAAGAGGTGTTTTGAAAAAACCAGGGGTGCAAAAACAAAGACATTTTTGATCCATTGCGAAGGACGGAGGAGACGAAAGTAATGCTTCATGGTTGTTCGTTATAATGTTTATCAGTTGTCTCCGGCAGATCTCCAGCATAATTAAAAAACTGCCGGCTCCTCATAAATCCCAAAATGTTCAGCTAACGCACCGCACATTTCGCCGAGAGTTACGTATGCGCGTGTTGCGTTAAGCAAGAACGGCATCAGGTTAGAGCCGTCTGACGCAGCGTGCTGAAGCGCGGAAATTGTACTTCGGACCTCTCCTTCGTTTCTCGCCTGTCTCACTTCCGCAAGGCGCTTCTTCTGCTTCGCCTCGACCTCCGGCGTGATAGTTAGAATCGGAATTTCGACCTCTCCCTCATCTTCAACATATTCGTTGACGCCGACTATTATTTTCTCTTTTCTGTCGACCTCACTCTGGTATCGATACGCCGCTTCCGCTATTTCGCGCTGGAAGAACCCTTCCTCTATCGCAGGAATCACACCGCCAAGCATATCGATCTTTTCGAAGTATCGCTCTGCTTCCTCTTCCATTCGCGACGTCAAGGCCTCCACGAAATAACTTCCGGCTAGGGGGTCAATGGTGTTTGTAACGCCGACTTCGTGGGCGATGATTTGTTGTGTGCGGAGCGCGATCTTTGCCGCCTTGTCTGACGGTAGAGCCAATGTTTCGTCCATGGAATTCGTATGGAGCGATTGAGTCCCGCCAAGGACACCCGCCAGAGCCTCCAATGCTGTGCGAACAATATTGTTCTCAGGCTGCTGCGCAGTCAGGGAGCATCCTGCGGTTTGAGTATGGAAACGGAGCATCCATGATTTTGGATTTTTCGCACCATACTTGTATCGAAGTCTCTTCGCCCAGATCCGACGGGCTGCCCTGAATTTTGCGACTTCCTCAAAGAAGTCGAGATGGGAATTGAAGAAGAACGAGAGCCGGGGAGCGAATTCATCGACGTTCATTCCGGCAGCGAGTCCAGCCTCAACGTATGCAAAGCCATCTGCCAAAGTAAAAGCCAATTCCTGTACTGCAGTTGAACCCGCCTCGCGTATATGATAACCGCTGATGGAGATAGGATTAAATTGAGGAAGTTCTTTCGTGCAGTAGGTAAACATGTCGGTGATGATCCGCATCGATGGCTTAGGAGGATAGATCCATTCTTTCTGTGCGATGTACTCTTTCAGGATGTCGGCCTGGATGGTGCCGCGCAAGAGTTTCGGTGCAACGCCTTGATCGCCGGCTACGGCGATATAGAAAGCAAGCATCATCGCAGCGGGAGCATTGATCGTCATCGACGTCGAGGCCTTATCCAAGGGAATTCCCTTGAAGAGGATCTCCATGTCGGCCAGGGAACTGATGGATACGCCGCAAATTCCAACTTCACCCTCGGAAAGCGGATCATCAGCATCTCGTCCCATCAACGTCGGCAAATCGAACGCCGTTGACAATCCCGTCTGGCCGTGTTCAAGGAGATACTTGAATCTTCCATTAGTGTCCTCAGGGGTCCCAAACCCGGCAAATTGCCTCATCGTCCATAGTTTTCCTCTATACATATTGCGGTGAACCCCGCGTGTGTAAGGAAACTCGCCTGGGAAACCAATATCCGCGAGGAAATTTATGTTTTGAATATCATCCGGAGTATACAGGGGTTCAATCGGTTCCCCGCTGACGGTGGTGAATTTCACATTCGGTCTTTTCCCCGCCTTGCCGTCGTGTTCATTCCAGGCATCCTTTGCCTGCTTCATTGAACCGTGGTCGTTGGTTTCAAACATGCGTTCTTCCCTTCAAATCTCTATGATTGATTATTCTTTCTTATGTGCATGCTAAGCAGAGTAATAATATGCTGTTATGAGCCTGACCAAAATAATTTTCACGAGGTCCTCATGAATCTTCTATCCAACTCACCGATTGAAATTTTAACAACCACGGGCCGGCCGTGCGGGCAAACGTACGGCATGCTGGTGGCAAACAGCTGATCGATCAACACTCTCATCTCGACTTCCGACAACTTGTCTCCGGCTTTGATTGCGGCTTTACATGAAAAAGACTTGGCGACATTATCGCGCGCGTCCAGTTTCACCCTGTGTTGATTATTCTTGAATTCGTCGAGAATGTCCTGCAGGATGCTCCCTTCTGTCCCTGCCTTGATCTCGGTCGGCACTCCCTCTAGGACGATGGTGTTCTTACCGAACAGTTTCAGGTCAAACCCAATGGCCTGGAGGTGCGGAATCAACTCTTTCGCGAGTGCAAAATCGCCCGACGAAAGTTCGACGGTATGCGGGAAGAGCAGCTGTTGTGAGACCGGAACGGCGTTGTCAAAACTGGCGATCGCCCGTTCATACAGCACCCTCTCGTGCGCGACGTGCTGGTCCACGATCATCAACCCGGTTCTGATTTGCGACAATATATATTTATTGTGAAGCTGCCATATTGCTTTACCCTCCTGTGCCTCATCTTCGCGGGTGCCGTGCGCGAACTGCTGCGGCCCGGTGGCCTCTGGGAGTTGGGCTGTCGGCATATCCGAAAACAATTTGTCGAGTCCCGCTGGTCCTTGTCGTGAGTCTTCTTGTGTGAAGGATGAAGAGGGGGATGAAAAGATGTTCCTTTCATTATACCCAGCCCCCCCTGAAAAATGGCGCGGGAGCGAGGCGTGTCGCAGCGATGCAAACGACCCGTCGAAACCTTTCGGTCCGTTGACATCGAGCGACGGAACAAGATCGTTCGAGCCCAGCGCTTTGCGAACGACGGACATGACAAAGCGGTAAATGCTCTGTTCGTCGGCAAACTTCACTTCCATCTTGGACGGATGGACGTTGACGTCGACCTTGTGCGGGTCGAGTTCGAGAAAAAGAAGATAGAACGGGAAATTCCCTTTTTCAATAAGGTGTTCGTACCCTGAAAATATTGCGTGATTGATCGAGCGGTTGACGATAGATCGTTTATTCAGGAATAAGTACTGGTCGACCCGGGACTTCCTTGCAAAATCAGGTTTGCCGATGAAGCCTGAAACGGAAAGCATCTCCGTCTTTTCGTCGAAAGGCAGAAGAGTTTCAAAATGGCGCTCGCCGTAAAGGTTCTTCAGCCGCTCCGCGATAGTTCCAGAATGCAGGTTGAGAAGTTCCTCCTCATCGCTTGTAAACTGAACGGCGATGTCAGGTCGTGATAATGCCACCCGCTGGACCACGTCATAAATATGTTTGAACTCCGTGTTGTTCGATTTTAAAAAATGTCTCCTGGCCGGGGTATTATAAAAGAGGTTTCGTACCGATATAATAGTCCCGGGCTGCGCGGCAGCTACCGAGCGTTCTTTGAGGTCCCCCCCTTCGATGCGGACAAACGATCCGACATCCTCCGTCGAGCGGCGTGTTTTCAACTCCACGTGCGCGACCGCAGCAATCGATGCCAAAGCTTCGCCGCGAAACCCGAGGGTGCCGACGCTCTCCAGGTCCTCGTACGATTTTATCTTGCTTGTCGCATGCCGCTGAAAGGCGATCGCAGCATCTTCATCATTCATTCCCGAACCGTTGTCGGAGATCTGGATGAGGCTCTTGCCTCCGTCTTTTATCGTAATCGCAATCGAAGTTGCCCCGGCATCGATCGAGTTCTCAACCAGTTCTTTAACGACAGATTCCGGCCGTTGAACCACTTCACCCGCCGCGATCTTATTCGCGAGTTGTTCCGAAAGTATGGTGATCGTGCCAGCCACGGATCTCCTTGGTTAATACAATGTCACAGCTGAAGAGAACATCAGGTGAAATCAGACAGTTTCTTTCTCGAAAAGGGCATCAACAAACGCCCGGGAATTGAACGGCTGCAAGTCGTCGATCGCTTCCCCCACTCCCACGAAACGAACTGGAATTTTCAGCGCCCGGTTGATTGCGATGATAATTCCTCCTTTAGCCGTCCCGTCTAACTTGGTAACGACTAAACCCGTAAGGCCGACCGCTTCGTCAAAGAGTTTTGCCTGCTGGATCGCATTCTGTCCGGTCGTAGCGTCGATGACGAGCAAAACTTCATGAGGTGCTTCGTCGGCGCACTTCTTGATCACCCTCTTGATCTTCTTCAGTTCTTCCATCAAATTTATTTTTGTATGCAGGCGGCCGGCGGTATCGATGATGACCACATCGGCGTTGCGCGCCTGTGCGGCCTTAACGGTATCGAAGGCAACGGCGGCGGGATCGGAACCATGCCCTTGCTGAATGACCGTGACGCCGGCACGCTGCGCCCAGATCTCAAGCTGTTCGTTCGCGGCAGCGCGAAACGTGTCCGCTGCACCGATGAGGACATTCTTGCCGGCAGCTTTATAGTTGAACGCAAGTTTCCCGATCGTCGTTGTTTTGCCGACGCCGTTCACCCCGACAACCATGATGACGTACGGTTTTGAGCTTGATCGGGCCGCAAAAGGATCCCCCGCATCTTTTGCTGAACCGTTGGCGAAGGCACCCGTGATCGAGTCGCGGATCAAGGCGTTAAGTTCTTCCGGGTTTTCATACCGTTGTTCTTTCGCGTTTGTTTTCACCGACGCGAGAATGATCTGCGCAGTCTCCATTCCGACGTCGGCGCCGATAAGAATTTCCTCTAACTGATGAAGGAATTCTTCGTCCACAGTCCCCTTCGCAAAAACCAATCTGCCGATCCTTGCGACGAATGCATCACGGGTCTTTGCCAGGCTGTTCTTTAAACGAGAGAGCTTTAGTGAATCGAAGAAACTCATGATTGAATTGTGCTCTTCTCTGACGGTGATAAGACGTTTCTGAATCGGTTAGCGTACACGATGAATGAAAAAACCAGCAGCGCGGTGCTGGCGTATAACGAAAAAGTTCTTGCCATCGAAAACATCTGGTAATGAAGCATGGAAAGCACCAGTGTTAGGGCGACAAAGCAGACCGCAATTTTTCCGGCCATATTCGAGGGAAGAATGAGCCCAGTCCGTTTCCTTATGTATAATCCGCCGAGGAAGATGGCGATATCCCTGCCGAGCACCAGAATCGCAAACCATAAGGAAATATCGCCAAAAATGAGAAGCAAAACAACAACGATGCCGACGCCGATCTTATCGGCGAGCGGATCGATGACCTTGCCTAATTCAGATTCCTCATGAAAGAGTCGTGCAAAGTAGCCGTCCAGAGCATCCGTGGTCACGGCCAATAGCGTAAAGAGTACCGCATACTCCCTATTGTGTTCGACCGGCGCGAGAAAAAAATATACTACCGGCGCCATTAGAAGGATACGGCTTGCACTCAGTACGTTCGATATTGTCCAGGGATTTTCCTTCATCGTTTACCGAATGACGGCGAATTTTCCGAGTTTCGTCCGTACTTCACTGTTGTTCCCGTCCAATTGTGTCGCGAGGTAAATATAAACACCCGAGCCGACGGCCCTTCCATGCAGATCGTTCAAATTCCATTCCAGACCCGTAGCCCGGGTATCCCCTTCAATCGATGCAACCTTGACCCCGTTCATTCCAAAGATATCGATACGGCAGTACTGGGGGAGGTTTGCAAACGTTAGATGGTTACGGCTTGCGTCGGCACTGGAATATTTCAACGGATCGGGAAAGACAACAATATTATCGAGATTATTTATATCAATGACAAGGGAAACGGTCTGTCCCTTTCCGTCGTTCAGGGGTTCGCCTCTCAAATTCTGAATGTTCTCGCTCGCGGTTAGGTCCATCCTGTATCCGATAGGCGTAAGATGCTCGTTATCATGGAGAGAAAGATACACTCTTGACCGAGAGATCGTATCGAGCTTCACGTCTTTCAGCGCAAAGCTTCTTACCGCGTTGAAGAAATGATAATTCGCAACGTCAAGCGCAGATGTCGAAAGCGTATCGTTGAAATCAATCGACAAGAGTGACTGAGAAACAAACGCCGCTTTTTCAAGATAGAATGTATGCGATTGCTGCATTGGAGCGAAGAACGGAGTCTGCCGCAGCGTATCTGCTTCCATTCCGTACATGTCGAAGAGAATCTTGATTCGCACATAGTGCGTGTCTTTTGAGATCGGCTGAGGAAACGTGAGCAAGAGCTCCGAAGGATTATGAATGCCAATCGACGACGGCTTCAACGTATCGTCCAAACAAATGACGGCTCGAGACAATTTGTTCTGATCGACAGGAACTGAGAGCCGCAACAAGACCTGAGTCGCAGTCTGCTGGGCAACCGAGTCGACCATCGCCGGGTCGTGAGGCATCGTCGACACGGAAGCCGAGCGGTCGCTCTCCGTTGGATTAACAACGGACACGGCGTACCAATACGTCTTCCCTGATACCACCGCCGTGTCGAGGTAGCTCGTGCCGGCAACGCTTGCGATGGAATTCCTGGGTTGAGCTGTCGTATCCCTGTATACTTTATGTGTTGCTGATGGGGATGCAGAATTCCACAAGACTTCGACAGCGCGAGCCGAGAGCGGGATGGCTGATAGCCCCCATGGTGCCTGCGGTTTGGAAGATGTTGATGTCCGTTCAAAGAATCGTATCATCCCATCCGTATTGAAGCCAATTTCCGGGATACCGTTAGCGTTGAAATCGGAAACGAGGACCGAATTCGATGCCGAAGAATGTACCCACACCGGATGAAATGCCTGCGTTGGGGCATCAAAGTCAATGACGTAAAGGTAGGGATTCAAACTGAGAAACAACTGATCGTTTGATGTTTCGAAAATCCTCCCCGACGAGACTCCGTTGTCGTGCGAGAATCCGGTATTTACGCCGTAAAATATTTTCTCCCAAATGTTAGTGAAGGAGTTTGGGGAATCCGTCGTCCGATGTGTGAAAATGCGAACGGTCCACGTCGGCGGATCGTATTCACGGTCTGCATTGAGCTCGAGGTTTGAATGACCCACGACAGCAAAATCGAGACGACCGTCTCCGTTGAAATCTCCAGCGGCAATATAGTCGCTGGTCTCAAGCAGATCCGTTGTGTCGGTCCAGACAAGGTCGAACTGAAACGGTGCTGTTTGCTTGTTCACCTGGCGATACATCACCATGTCTCCGTCATAATCCGCAAAAAGGATCTCTGCATTTCCCGTTCCGGAAAAATCGCCGACCAGGCTTCGCGGCGGACCAAATTGATTCGTTGCGTCTCCCGGGAGCGGCGGCGTTGAATCCGCAAGCTGGGCCATTAATTGAAATTTGTTTTCTCCCATGTTCTTAAACACGAGGTAGTGTGTACTTGTGCGCGCAATAAGGTCCAGCTTTCCATCGCCGTCGAAATCGTAGAGCTGGCTTCCCCACACGTCGGCAGAATCGACGAACGTTTTGTTCGCAAAGATTGAATTGCCCGACGCATCCGACGTAAACAGTTCTGTCACGCCCTGGTCCTGAACTAAGGTAGAGAGTCTTCCGTCGTTGTACACATCTTTCAAGTCGTGCGGCACCCATTGACGCTGGGTGGAATCAAGCGGAGCAAATATTCGATTGACGTACTGGAACGCCATAAGTTTACCGAAACTGCCGGCTGCGTCGTACTGGTTCAAGATCACAATCGGTTTTCCGTCTATGGCAGCGTTCTGGTTTAATACATACCCTGATGGCAACGTAGCGGGCAACTGGGTGAAACCCGTGGTAGAAATATTTTCAGCCGGGAAGGTAAATGTAAAGTAGCCGAGTCCATTTGAGGCGACAGTCGGGTAACGAACCGATCTTGCGCTCTGGTCCGTCGCCTCGAAATAATAATCATATGATGCTCCCGCTTGAAAATCTTGAGCGGACAGAAGAAACGCATGGTCGAGCTCAATTCCGGAGGAGGCTAATGGTTTGAACGACCCCTGCGGGGAATGGACTCGGTACCAGAAAGCAGAAGAACACGGCTTGTTGACCTGAAGCGTGGCAAGCGCTCCCTCCTGCTGTTGAATGATGACGGAATCCTCGAAAGTGAAACCCAATACGGCAGGAGCGGACCTAGTGATAAGAACACGAACCCTGCTTTCAACGTCTCCGGATTGGATATTTTTTACTTGTAAACGCAGAGCATAAATTCCTTCAGGTAGTGAAGAAATGTCCCATACCACAAGTGTATCATTGATAAAGTTTCGATTTCCATAGCTCGCAATTTCGCTCCAGGAAGCGGGAGAATCACCCGCGCCGTAGTACATGTTCACCGAATCAATCTGATCCGTGGTTGCGGAACCAACGATCGGGATGAGAGCACTGCTAAGCTGGGCGTCAATTTGCGGTGACGTGATATGGACGACATTCCGCTGGGGTAACGACAAGAGAACTCTTGCGTTGAGCATCCCTGCTCCGTAATAGTTATCCCACCCCTTGTCTCCGAGGTCGATGCAACTCGCAAGCAGATTCTCGCGGACTTCATCGGGTGTCAAAATGGGTGATCCGGAGGCTCCGCCTGATTTCATCTGCGCAAGGCTGACTAGAAGCGACGCCACTCCTGAAACGTGCGGAGCCGCCGCAGAAGTCCCGGTAAATGAGGATTGATATCCTCCTCCTAGACTGAGCGTTGGAATGGACTCCCCTGGTGCGACCAGTGCCAGCGACGGACCATATGATGAGAAGAATGAACGCGTGTTGTCTTGTGAACTCGAACCGACGGAAATAACCTCACCAAAATCAGAAGGATAGTGAGGATAACTTGTTCCATCATTGCCGCTTGAAGCCACCATCACAACATTTTTCTCGTAGGCATAATGAATGACATCCCTCAGTAACGGCGACATGATGACGTCTCCGAAACTCATATTCAAAACCTGAACGCCATTGTCTGCGGCATAGAGGATAGCCGCAGAAATGTCTGCATCTGTGCCGTTGCCGTCTGCGTCGAAAGCACGCAGCGGAACGATCTGAGCGATTGGAGAAATGCCCGCGATTCCAATCCTATTATTCACCTGTGCTCCGATGATCCCTGCCACCGCCGTCCCATGCCCATTGCGATCCATCGGATCGTTGTTCCTGCCCGACCAATCACCGCTGTCAGGGTTTTGTACAGTGACAAAATTGTAACCATGCCAATCGTCGATATACCCGTTATCGTCATCATCAATCCCATTCGTGCGCTTCGCGCCCCCGGTTTCGCCCGGGTTGATATAAATTCTCGAAGCAATATCGGGATGAAGATAATCGACTCCTGTATCGAGAACCCCGACGATAACCTGAGTCAGGGGTTGATCGAAGAAGCCGCCGGCCCATAATTCGAACATTCCGATCTTATCAAGACTCCATTGACTTGAAACCGCCGAATCGTTCGGTAACTGATCAATTTTGTAGACGTAGTTCCGCTGGACATATTCAACGAATGGGCTTTGCTGTAACTCCGACAATGCCTTGTCGGACGATTGTGCATCCGCAAACATAACGCGCGCTATATGGGCTGTATTGAGAGAAGGTATCTTAGCAATGGACTGATTGACAGCGGCAGGCGAACTCCTCTTGGGAGCACTAAACCCGGAGACTCTTCGCACTGACTGAGAAGAGTTCGTGGATGTAACGGCCGAAAAGTCTTTTTCTAGGAATATTTGGTTGAGAACCGATTCGGGCGCGTTTGTTCTGAATTTGACGATGAGTTCGTTGGGGACAAAGCTTTGAGACTGGAGTAGACAATTAAAGAAAACCGTACCAAAAGCGATGGCGAGGCACGAGCGAACGCTTTTTAAAAAAGAATCACCCATACCTATGATTCTAGGCCATTTTTATCCGTTGTTGACTCAACATCAGTCGGATATTTTCCGCCGAAACATGCAGTGCAGTAATTCTTGCCTCCTGTTTGAGGAACCACTTCCAGCATCTTTTCCAGGGACAAGTAGTGGATGCTGTCGACATCCAGCTCGCGTCGTATTGTCTCGACATCGCCGTTACACCGCACTGCGATGAGCTCCTCTTTGCGCGGGAAATCCATTCCCCAGTAACATGGGCTGATGATAGGCGGAGAAGTAATCCTGAAATGGATCTCCTTAGGCTCCGCTTCTTTCAACAACTTAACGAGTTGTTTTGATGTCGTTCCTCTCACTATCGAATCGTCAACAAGCACCACTTTCTTCCCCTTCAGCACGCCCTTCACGGTGTTGTATTTTGTTCTGACCTTCATCTCTCGCTCCCCTTGCTCAGGCTGGATAAATGTCCTGCCGACGTAATGGTTTCGGATCAGTCCGATCTCCAGCTTTGTAGGAATCCCCTGCTTGTTGCTCTCGGAAACAAATCCGAGAGTTGCGGTGTTGCTCGAATCGGGCACGCTGATAACGATCGTCTTCTTCTCATCTTTATCGGGAGCAATGGGAGCTTCCTGGGCCAACGCCTTGCCAAGTTTTCGCCTCACTTTGTCGACGCTTTCGCCGAAGATCTGACTGTCCGGCCGCGAGAAGTAAATGAATTCAAAGATACAATGATGGGGCTTCGCATTCTTCTTTGGCAGCCAGCGCGAGTGTAATTTTCTCGCTTTCGTTCCGTTGTCGTCGATCACCAGGATTTCGCCCGGTGCCACGTCGCGGACATAGTTGGCGTCGATCATGTCGAACGCGCAAGTTTCGGATGCCACGACGAAGCGGTCGTCTTTTAATCCCAGCGCGAGGGGACGGAAACCGTACACATCCCTTGTGACAATGAGAGAGGTGTCGGTGAGAATCAAAAGAGAAAATGCTCCCTCTATCCTTTCCAGTGCCTCCTGGATCTGGTCGATCTGCTGTTTTTGCTTGCTCCTTGCGATAAGATGAAGGACGATCTCGCTGTCGGACGTTGTCTGAAAGATCGTCCCTTCTTCCTGCAGTTCTGCACGAAGAGCGTGAAAGTTTGTCAGGTTCCCGTTATGCGCGAGCGCCAGGTTTCCATTCCGATAGTTGACGGTGAAGGGCTGAATGTTAAATCGATTGTTCGCAGATCCTGCCGTGGAATAGCGATTATGCCCAATCGCTGAGACTCCCTTGAGCTGATCCTGTACGACTCTGTAATCCTTGAATACGTCTGTAACGAGCCCCATCCCTTTGACGACGTTAAAGTGATGTCTCTGCTTTTTAGCGTCATAGTCACTTGTGACGATGCCGCTCGCCTCTTGTCCTCTATGCTGCAGTGAGTGGAGGCCGTAGTACGTAAGCAATGAAGCCTGAGGATGCCCGTAGATACCGAAGATGCCGCAGGCGCAGCGCGGTTTGTCATTATCGAGTCGCTGTTTTTTCATTGATGATGTCCGATGTGATGATTGTGTCGACGAGACAGTTCGCATCGTCGAGCTTTGGATAGTCGGTCGTAAAGTGTAATCCGCGGCTCTCGTGACGCATGAGCGCCGAGCGAATGATGATGTCTGCAACGCAAGCCAGGTTTCTCAATTCAATCAGGCCCTCCGTTACCTTCGTCCGTTTGTAGAAGTCTGTGACCTCTTTGAGGATCAGCTGAATTCTCCGTTGGGCGCGTTCAAGCCGTGCCGTAGAACGGACGATCCCGACGTAATCCCACATGACCTGTTGAATCTCGCGGCGGTCATGGGAAATGACGATCCATTCTTCGCCGTTGATCGTTCCCGAGTCGTCCCATCTAGGAATATCCGGTATAGCTTCTTTTGGAAAACGGCGCTGCTTTATGTCTTCAGCGGCTCTGTGCGAATAGACGATCGCCTCCAGCAATGAATTGCTTGCAAGGCGGTTGGCGCCATGGACGCCCGTCATGCTCACTTCGCCGCATGCATAGAGGCCGGAAATCGACGTCCGTCCATTAAGGTCGGTCACAACTCCGCCGCAAACGTAGTGTGCAGCAGGAACGACAGGAACAAGTTCCGTTGTGATGTCCAACTTGAATTCAAGACACCGCCTATAGATATTCGGGAAATGACTTTTGACAGCCTCCGCATCGAGATGCGTGACGTCCAGGTACACGTATTCTGCACCGCTTTTCTTAAGTTCCGTATCGATCGCCCGAGCGACGATGTCCCGGGTAGCAAGAGAGCCGCGTTTATCGTACTTCGGCATGAAATCCTCACCCGATGTCGTGCGAAGGATTCCGCCAAACCCGCGGATCGCTTCTGTGATCATGAACTCCGGAGAGCCGGAATTATAGAGCGCCGTGGGATGAAATTGAATGAACTCCAGGTTTCCGACAGGTGTTCCCGCACGAAGAGACATCGCGATGCCGTCGCCGGTTGCGATCGATGGGTTCGTCGTATGCAGATATACATGTCCTGCTCCTCCCGTCGACAACATTGTCACCGGCGCCAGGAATGTCTTGACAACATTGTTATCGACGTCGAGTACGTATGCTCCCCAACAATGAATATCGGAATGTTGCTTCTTGGCGTGTTCGAAGAGATGGTGCTCGGTGATGAGGTCGATCGAGATATGATTTTCGTAGATCGAGATATTCGGATGGTCTGCAACTTTTGCAAGGAGCGCGCGTTCGACTTCTTTTCCTGTCAGATCAGCCGCGTGCGCGATCCGATGCTGTGAATGGCCCCCTTCTTTTCCGAGATCGAGTTGGTTTCCATGCCGTGTAAATTCCACCCCTATTTGCATTAATTCCTTGACTCGTTCCGGCCCTTCCCTGACCAGCACCTCCACGGCGTCGCGATGACACAACTGCGCGCCGGCGTTCATCGTATCGGCAATGTGCGACTCAAACGAATCCGTCGATGACAGGACGGATGCAATTCCCCCTTGAGCATAGTTCGTGTTGGATTCAGCCTTTTGTTTTTTTGTTACGATCGCCACTGACCCAAGCTCTGCAACCTTCAGCGCATAAAACAAACCGGCGATGCCGCTCCCGAGAACAAGAAAGTCCGTCTTTATTTCCATATAGGTCTAAGATACGAAGAAAAATTAAAATAAAAAAGGCGTCCTGCAACCATGCCGGACGCCTTTGAACTGTTCAATCTTAAAATCTTACATGTAAATGTGGAGTGTAAGCCAGCCGCCGCCAAACCCGAGGATGTTTGTCGCGCTTCCGCCCTTTGACGTAAACGTCGTGCCGCCAACGGTCGTCTGGAGATCTGAAAATGAACTCATGCTGATGATATTAAGCTGGTATTCCGCGGAGAGACTGATCTCCGAATAAATGAAGAACTCCGCGCCGGCGATGCCGACCAAACCGAACGTTGTAGGAGCTCCCCCCTTTTGCTCATCGAATCCAGCCTTGTCCGTCGGCTTAACGTCATTCGATTGGGTGGTAAAATTGATTCCGGCTCCCCAATATGGACGAACACGTCCTCCGTTCATGTACATCAGATAATCGGCTGCGATACCGGCCTGCATTGCGGATGTACTTCCGTCAGTTCCGCCGCTTGTCAAATTGGAAGGTGTGGAAGTGTTCTTTATTCCAAGCTGCAGCCCTGCACGTACGGCTGCTTCGTTGCTCAAGAAATATGATCCGCTGATTCCAGCAAGAGGGCCGTTAGCGCCTATTCCGAATGCACCCAGACCACCGAAAGTGAAATTAAATGACTTTGCGCCTTGATGGATTGCAGGGTTCACATCTTGTGCTGCCGCAAGGCCGAAGACCATGGCAATTGCTAACACTACCAATAGGACCTTCTTCATACATTACCTCCGATTAGGTTTGTGAAAATGTAATTGTTGATGGTTCGATGAGCCATCGGTGGAGCCTCTTGAACTTTGCAAATATAGGTTTGAGGTTTTGAAGAAGCAAGCAATTATTTAATAAATTAATAACGATTACTTAATATTTCAATTTTCGAGGGTCCAAAATGAGTATTCGCTATTGCTCATGGAGGAGAATAACTTCATGCAAATAAAAAAGGCCTTTCGTACAACTGAAAGGCCCTCTAAAATAAATTTATTATTTGATGTTTAGTTCAATGCCCAGGTTACGCCTGCTTTAATCTGGAAATTGTCGAAATCGCTTGCGATGACATATCGCGGTTCGAGCAACAGGGTCATCTTATCGTTCAATTTATAATTCGCTCCCACAAGAAGGTTGATGCCGAGCCGGGTATAAGATGCTGTGGAGCTGTAAGTTTTAGTGTAGAAGGTATTGGTGATCGGGTCGTAAGCAGGACCAGTAACCGATCCCGTGGTGCTTAAGAAGTTGATTCCAAGACCACCTCCGACGTACGGTTTTACCATCCCTTCCATCGCAATAGCATAATGCACGTTCGCGTTAATTCCGAAGTC
>CAYTOA010000003.1:121530-122658 GCA_964439265.1 uncultured Chitinophagaceae bacterium | reverse complement strand
GATGTGCAGCTTTCGTTCATTAAACAATATGCCCGGTTTGAAAATCTCGCCCTCCCGACATTTGATGACTACGCGCCGCCTGCCACGGCCGGCGATACGCCGTTCTAAAAAATGCGTTTGAGTCCGTTCCTTCTTCATTAACACCCGGCGACTTCCACCGTCGCTGCTTTGCCTTATAGGGTAGACCATGGCTCCAATGGACCGTCGTGATTTCCTTCGCCGCTCTGCGATTGTTCCACTAATCCCCTTTGTGTTCGACAGATCGTTCGCGGAGTCTCTCTTCTCCGCCGTCGAAAAATCAGATGAGAGCATCTGCAAATCGAAATTTAAACTTGCCGTTTCCAGAAACCTGGCCGCCATGCCGATCAACGATGTTATTGTTGAAATAGGCAAGTCTTTCATCGGAACAGAATATGCCGCACATTCACTTGAAGAAGAAGGAGCCGAACACCTCGTCGTCAACATGCGGGTCCTCGATTGCGTTTCCTTCTACGAGAACTCTCTCGCAATCGCCCGCTGCGTTAAGCTGAAAAAATATTCCTTCGATGACTATAAAACAGAACTGCAACTCATCCGATACCGCGGCGGCATCATCAACGGTTACCCGAGCCGGCTTCACTACACGACGGATTACTGGTTTGATAACGAGAAGAAAGGAATCTTGAAAGTTGTAACGGAGGAATTGTTCGGAATAGAAAACCTCGAGCCGATCCCGACACCTATCAATTTCATGACGTCCCACCGCAGTTCATATGCGCAGCTCAGTAATAAAGACTTTTTCGATGAGATAAAGAAACAGGAAGAACAAATCGGAAAACGCGGAACCCTTTTCCTTCCCAAAAGAAACATTCATTTGTTCGAGAAGAAGATCACGGCGGGATCGTTGATCGGCATGACCACAAACACACCCGGACTAGACATATCGCATACCGGCATTGCGGTGCTCGCGGACAACGGATCGCTTCATCTTATGCACGCTCCCGACATCGGCTCTGAAGTTCAGATCACAGAATCGCCGCTGCACGATTATGTCTCCCGGCATCCGAAGCAAACGGGGATCATCGTCGCAGAAGCGCTCGAACCGAAATAAAATATCAGTATGCAGGAGACAGGAGATAGGAGACAGGA
>CAYTOA010000003.1:89633-121430 GCA_964439265.1 uncultured Chitinophagaceae bacterium | reverse complement strand
TAATTTTTAATCAGTCCCTTCAACACTTTTAGGTTCTCTACATCTTCATGGAGGTCCTTCGATTTCGGTGTCTCCAGTATTTTTGGTGTGTTAGCAAAGCGTTCATCATTCATTAAGTAAGAGAAGCCCTCCGTCCCGATCATTCCTTTCCCGATATGCTCATGCCTGTCTCCGTGTGAGCCGAATTCTTTCTTTGAATCGTTGAAATGAAATGCTGCCAGTCGATCCAGCCCTATGATATTCTCGAATTCCTGAATTGTTGCAGCATACGTTTCTTCCGTTCGGATATCATAGCCAGCGGCAAAAATATGACACGTGTCGATACAAACCGCCATGCGTTCGGGTTTGTCGACTCCATTGATTATCTTTTCGAGGTGCTCAAATTTGTAGCCGACCGCCGTTCCCTGTCCCGCGCTCGTCTCCACTACACTGAGGACTTTGAATCCCTCTGTTTTTTCGTGCGCAATGTTCAGGCTCTCTACGATTCTCTTAATGCCGTCATTCTCGCCTGCTCCCCCGTGTGCACCGGGATGGAAGTTCAACAGTTGAATCCCCAGCTCTTCGCATCGCGTTAATTCATCGATGAACGCATCGCGGGATCTTTCCAGTATCTCGGGGTTTATTGCGCAGAGGTTAATGAGGTACGAATCGTGCGCCATGACGGGTGTTATGGTTGCTTCAACGATTTTCCTTTTGTAGTTTTCTATATCATCATCCGCCAGGGGTTTTGCACCCCACTGGTTGTTATTTTTTGTAAACACTTGAAGCGCCGTGCAGCCGATCGACACCGCACGGTCAACAGCAGTGTGGACTCCGCCGCTGGTCGACATATGAGCGCCCAAGAGAACATGTGTACCATCAACACTCATGGGGGGCAATGATAGATTAAAGAGAAAAGTTATGGCGTGATTAGAATGTAAAACTTTTCATGATTGAATGACAGCCAAAAATGCATCTGAGTTAATTTATCGATTGAGCTTCTAACCCATCATTCCTAACTATTTGCTCCCAAATTATTCAGGTTCACCCATGTCCCTCCGAATTCGCCGCGCTGTGCCGGCTGATGCAAATATTATCGCAGAATTCAATGCCGCCATCGCTAAGGAAACCGAGCATCTTGACCTTGACCGCAAACGTCTATTGCGCGGCGTAAAGGCTCTCCTTAAGGATAGTTCAAAGGGGTATTACATCCTGGGTGAAATTGACGGCCGAATCGCTGGACAGTTAATGATAACGTACGAATGGAGCGACTGGCGCGCTGCCATGTTCTGGTGGGTTCAGAGTGTTTATGTTGTTCCTGAGTTTCGCGGCGCGGGGGTCTTCAGCCAATTATTCCATCATGTAGAAAAGGGGGCACAGAAAAAGAGATCAGTTTGCGGTATACGGCTTTACGTGGAACACGGGAATGCGCGCGCGAAGCAGGCGTATGAACATCTTGGCATGAAGCAGGCCAACTATGCAATGTACGAGATCGACTTTGTGATCAAGCGACCCTTGCTTCCCCAGACGCAATCCAAAGAACGAACGTCTCCCGGAGGATAAACCAATTCATGTGATCTTAGTTGAAAAGCCGGTTCAGAGTTCATATCTTGAAGTTCAAAAATAGTTTGCGAGATACATTAATAATTTTTCGCATTTCGGCCAAAATGAAAAATAATTCACGGGTCACTTCATGAGCACAACGCAAAGAGACGAGAATCTGACACGGGCGCAGCGCGAGCAAAAAGCGTATGATGAGGACGGAGTATGGATCAGATCACATGAGTGGCACACCCGGTTCAAACACGTATTTGAGTCGCCAAACACAACACGATATGATCGGCTTTTTTTTGAAATCATTAGACAGCAGGCCCACAACAAAAGAGTCCTTGAAATTGGCTGTGCCGACGGCACCGTGGCTCAGGAAATCTATAAGTTCAACCCGGCTTACTTACGGGGAATCGATATTTCTCAGGAGTCTATCCGGGCAGCCAAACAGAAAGAGATCCCCAACAGAATGGAATTCTTTCATGGAGATGTTGGGGAAGGTATAGAGTCAAAGTTCGATCTGATCTTCGGCCGTTCCATACTGCATCACCTTGAATACCGTTCGGTCCTCAAGTCCCTCTATTTGAATAGTTTGAACGATGGAGGAGAAATGGTCTTCATGGAACCGTTTGGATCAAATCCTCTCATAAAACTCTACAGCATCTTTTCAAACGCGCACACTCCAGATGAAAAGTCTTTTGTTCGTGAGGACATCAATTGGCTGCGAAGGAACTTCAATACCGTTGACATCTACCCCATCAATTTGTTTACGCTGCCCCTGGGGATGCTCTCGACGTACATTTTCCCTTCCGCTGACAACGTAATGCTTAGATTGGCTGACAAGATCGATGCATGGGTTGGTGAGAAGAGCAAGGCGTCCGCCCCTATGTTCCGGCATTCCCTCATCGTAATAAAGAAAACCCCCGTGTGAACGGGGGCAGGAGTTCTCGCCGTTGTGCGAAATTCATTCTTCCCATCTCTCCACGATCGTCATGTTTTGATGATTGCTGATGCTCTGACCTTCCGGCGTGAATAGAAAATCCAGCCTGTTCTTATAGAACTCGGTGATGCGGCCGCGAACCATCTTGAGCGTGCTGTTCATGAAACCATTCTGTTCCGTGAAAGCTTCGCCCAGCACTGCCATTGCAGACGGCAGCCACCGCGACGGAAACATTCCAGCGTGCGGTCCCCTTTCGCGGTATGCATCGATTTCTGATTCAAGCATCCGCAGCACGGCTTCCCGGCCTTCTGATGTGCGGCAGGAAAGTTTTCTTTCTTTCAGCCACTGGAGGGCGGCGTCGCGATTGGGAACGAGCAACGCAACGGTGTAAGGGGATTGATTATTATATAGCATGATTTGTTCGATAAAGCGCGAGTGGCCTGTGATCGTCTCTTCTATGCCTTCGGGACTATACTTCTCACCGTCATTCGCGATAAGCAGGCTTTTGTTTCTTCCAAGAACGAATAGGAATCCGTCGCTGTCAAGGTACCCGAGGTCGCCGGTGTGAAGCC
Organism: uncultured Chitinophagaceae bacterium; assembly: GCA_964439265.1. Lineage (GTDB taxonomy): Bacteria > Bacteroidota > Ignavibacteria > UBA10030 > UBA8401 > JAGVPT01. The sequence goes on along the minus strand of CAYTOA010000003.1, from coordinate 118,391 downwards.
AGCCGTTCTGGATTGTCTCAAGCGTCGCTTTTTCGTTTTTCCAGTACCCCGCCATGACATTTTCGCCTCGAACAATAATCTCGCCGTGCTGTCCGATTGCCAGTGTATTTCCGTTTTCATCGCAAATCTTTACTTCCAGGTTAGGAACGATACTCCCGGACGATCCAAGTTTGTGCTTTTGGGGAACGTTGGCAGAGATGACGGGGGACGATTCTGAAAGGCCATAGCCCTGGAACATCGGCATGCCGATGGCGTAGAAGAACCGCTGCAATTCGATGTCGAGGAGCGCGCCGCCGCCGATAAAGAACTCCAGCTTTCCGCCGAAATTTTCCCGTATTTTGCTGAAGAGGATTTTGTCGAAAAGCATCATCAGCGGCTTCTTGAGGATTCGAAGACCTTTCCCGCGGTTCCAGCCGTCGCCGTTATAGTCATATGCCGTCTCCATCGCTTTATTGAACAACCTCTCAACCTTCGGCCCTTTTTGTTTGATACCGCTCTCGATGTTCTTCCGGAAATTTTTCGCCAGTGTCGGAACGCTCAGAAGAAATGTCGGTTTCGATTCTTTGATGTTCACAGGAATATTTTTCAGCGACTCAATCGCGGTTTTACCCACCTGTACCGATGCCATGCTCGCCCCATTTTTCATCAATGTATAAATACCGGCGGTATGGGCAAAACAGTGATCCCACGGCAAAATAAGAAGGGAGCAATAGTGCGGCGGTATTCGCAGGAGCGCGGAAGCCTGCTCAACATTTGAAGTGTAATTCCGATGGGTCAGCACCACTCCTTTGGGATCGGCAGTCGTTCCGGAGGTATAGCAGATGTTCGCTGCATCGCTTTCGTGCAGTGTTCCCCATGAGTGAGCGATCGAGACGGGGTTTGCCTTGAGATATTTATTCCCTGTCTCATACAGTTGCGCGAGCGGTAGTTCATCCGCGCCATGGTGTTCTGCCGGATCGAGCAAGATGATTTTCTCAAGATCGGGGAGATCGTTCTTCACCTGCTTGATCTTCGGCGCCTGCGTTGCCGAAACGATGGCCATCCTGCAGCCGGAGTGTGCAAGCCGGAATTTTAACTCTGACTGTTCGTTCAGTTTCACCGACAAGGGTACGTTGATGGCTCCAGCGTACAAAATTCCGAGTTCGCAGATAACCCAATCGTTCCGTCCCTCGGCAATAAGCGCGACCCGGTCCCCTTTCTTGATACCAACACCGAGCAATCCTGCGGCGAACTCAACAACTTTCTCATGCACTTCGCGATACGTCATCCCTTCATACTTGTCACCGTGTTTTTCCCACAAGAGAATATTTGGGCCAAATCTGGCAACGCTTGTTTCGAATAGTTGGGGGATTGTTCTCTGGGTCATCGAAGTTGCCTCGGGGGAAATCTTTATTCTATATAACAATGCGGTTCAAGAATGAAGAAGCACGTATCGAGTTGGTCGCAAGAGATCGAGGATGCGCAACGGTTGCCGCGGATACATCAGCATCGGTAATAGAAGGTCAAAATATTCTCACCGGCGGCGACTGGCTCATCGATAACGTCGACAGAGCTGCCGGGGCCGTGAGAAATCTGCTTTTTCTTCAAACTTTTTCTTGTGACAATATCATGGCCGGATCGACGAGGGGTCGAAACGAAACATTTCCCTCGTCCAGCCTCAACCGGTCAATACGCCAACCGTGATGAACGATACATGGCTTACCAATCGAAAGACCTCTCTTCTCGGGCGTAATGCCTCATACATGGCATCCGCCCGTGGCGAAATACCTTCCTTGTGGAATGCGTAGAAATTAAATGCAGCGTAATCCTCTGGCGAAAACGTTCCTGACGGTTACCAGGACCGTCGACCGCCGCCGCCGCCGCCCTTATTCCCGCCGAAGCCGCCGCTTTTCCTGCCGCCAAAGCCGCCGCCGCTGCGTTCTTCCCGGGGCCGTGCTTCATTAACAGTCAGCGCGCGCCCTTTTAGTTCTTTGCCGTTCAATCCGGCGATGGCAGCCTCTGCCTCGGTCTTTGCCGGCATCTCGACAAACCCAAAGCCCTTCGGTTCGCGTGTGAATTTGTCCATGATGATATTGACCGTCGCGACTTGTCCGAATGCTTGAAATGCCTGCCGCACGTCATCCTCGTTGGCATCACGAGACAGATTACCTACAAATATGTTCACTGTGTGCTCCTTTGTGTTGGTTGTTTGTTCTACAGCACCCGAATTTCATCTAGTGCAATCTGAAGAAACTCCGGGTTCGGTCGATCCGAATTCGTTGTTCTTGATGATACGTTAAAATACGCTCACTTTCACATACTTGCCTGGGTTCTCCCGCAAGTCTCTCACCAATAAGTTCAGGTTTGAAGCAAGGCTGTCGATATCATTATATAATTTTTCTTCCTGCACAAGTTTTCCGAGCGTCCCTTGCCCTTTTTCGATCTTATTCAGGACGACGTCGAGCGATTGTGTCGTCGATTTGAGATTCTCGGACGCTTGCTGAAGATTGTACGTGACGGTGCGTATCGCCGCCATGCTTGTGTCCAAGTTGGTGCGTTGAGAGAGCGCGATGGTGTCCAGGTTCAAGGCAAAATGGGAAAGGTTGGCAGAGAAGACGCCGAAGTTCCCAATTGCGAAATCCAACCTCTGTCCCTCGTCGTGAATGATCCGTTCAAGTTCATCCGAAGAATGGTTCACATCCGCGAGGATATTTTTTATGTTGCCGCGAGTCTTCTCATCGAACGTCGTATTCACCCGTTCCAGAATACCCAGCACGTTCGATGAAATTGGGGCGAGCGTTGACGTCAATTCGGTCAGGTCGGCTTCGTAGGAACCGGTGAGCGTATCGCCGTTCTGGAGCATTGTTGATTCGATGCCCGGCGTAATCGCTATCAATTTTCCCCCCATCAAGCTGGAGCTTTTAATATACGCTTTTGAATCGACGGGAAACTGCACCTTATTCTGTATCTGAACTTTCACCGCGATCGCGGTGCCGACGAGTTTCATTTCTTCAACTTTGCCCACGGCGAGGCCTGCGATCGTGATCGGGTTGCCTTCCTGCAAGCCGTTGACATTATTGTAAAAGATCGTGAGCGAATACTCCCGGCGCTGGAAATCAACGCCCCGAAGGTAGATCATCCCCCCAACGAAAACTATCACCGCGGCGAATATCACCATGCCGAGCCGTATTTCATTGCTGAGTTTCATAAGCGACGTCCCTCTGCCATTGGCAAAGAACTGTTGATGTATTTCCGAACTTCCTCATCCTCGCTGTTTTGAAGCTCGTCGCGTGTTCCCGTCATCAGCGCCGTGCCGTTCTGGAGAACTACGAACCGGTCGCCCACCACAAAAGCACTGTGAATGTCGTGCGTGACCACGATCGACGTGATCCCGAGTTTCGTTCTCAGGTCTTTGATCAAGAGATTGATCCCGTCGGCGGTTTCCATATCGAGGCCGGTTGTCGGTTCATCATAAAGTATGTACCGCGGCGTCAATGCGATCGCGCGCGCGAGGCCAACGCGCTTCTTCATTCCGCCGCTGAGAGACGACGGCATGATGTGTTCTGCGTTGTCAAGGCCGACGACGTGAAGGGCGTATCGGAGACCATCCGCAATTTCTTTTTCGGTCCAGCCGGTGTGCCGGCGAAGGGAAAGGGCAATATTCTCTCCAACCGTCATCGAATCGAACAGCGCGGCACCCTGAAACAGGAAGCCGAATTTGAACCTCAGTGCCCTCAGTTCCTTATACGTCATCGTCGAAATGTCTTTGCCGTCGACTTCAATGGAACCGGAATCGGGTTTGACCAGGCCGATGATCATTTTTAACAGCACGCTTTTCCCGCCGCCGCTGCGGCCGAGCACGACGGTGGTTTCCTTGTTTATCACGTCGAAGGAAACTCCGCGAAGCACCTGTTTGTCACCGAACGTTTTCCAAATGTTTTGGATGCGGATCATCCGGCAAATACCAAAGTTGTGTTTGCATCGGCCGGTTTCCTTCTGCGTGCAGCAGCCTCATCGGCCTTCGCGCCGATCTCAAAATTCCTTTTCACAATAACACTGATGCGAGGATAAAATCCATCACTACAACGGCGAGGCACGTCAGGACCACCGTTCTCATCGTTGCCTTGCCGACTCCCTCCGAACCTCCCTCGACGAAATATCCCTGGTAACAGGCGACAGACGTAATGGTAAAACCGAAAAAATTCGCTTTGATGATTCCGAAGACGGCGTCCCACGTTTCGAACGAGTTCTTCATTCCTTTGATGAACGCCTCTGACGGGATGTTTGCGACGGCGACCGAGCCGATCAGTCCGCCGAGGATTGCAACGAGGTCGCCGAAAATGATAAGAACGGGAAACATCAGCATGCCGGCGATAACGCGCGGTGTGATAAGATATGAAATTGAATCGAACGCCAGTGATTCGAGCGCATCTATTTGCTCCGTCACGCGCATGGTGCCGAGCTCGGCGGTAATCGTCGCACCGACCTTTCCGGCAAGGACAAGCGCCGTCATCAGGGGGGTCAATTCAAGGAGGACGGACTTCACGACGAGGCTTCCGACCACCGTGCGGGGAATCCAATCGTACAATTGGTATGCCGATTGCACGGCGGTGACCATCCCGACGAACGCGCTCACGAACACGACGATCGGAATTGAATCGTTTCCGATCGTGACCATCTGCTGGTAGATATTCCTGGAATATTCCTTTGCGTTATGGATGTTTCGAAGCATCCACCACATCAAGGTGCAGTACCGGCCAAGATGTCCGAAAAAATTGCTGCTTCGTTCCCCTATGATCGCAAAGAAAGTAAATCGGCGGTCTTGAACAATTCCGGTGTATGTATCCGCCATGCGCGGGGCTGTCGAAAATGACACTGTGTGGATGGAAGGTCTCTGATGCTGCGGTTAATATTGAAAAATGCACCGTGAAAATCAAGACGACACGGTGAGACGGCAAAGCGGTGATTGTTCAATACAACCACCGCTTTGTTCCCATCCTGATGACGAATTATGCCTCTTTGTCGAACGTATACGAACTGACGCGGATATCGAATGTCTGTCCAGGCTTATACTGGTGTTCGTTCGGTCCCGGCAGGGGCCGGACAACCTCAACGGTTGCCCAGCATCCCATGACATTGTGAATCCGCGCTTCATAGAGCGGCGTCCCGTTCAACAGGCATTCATACATTTTGCCCGGTGTCGGAGCATCTACCGCCCTGTGCGTGTGCACTGGTTTGTTGTTCATTTTATCCTGCTTGCGGTGTCGGCGTCTTCGGCGCTTTCTTCATTCTCCGGTACAAAAGCAGGAGAACCACAAGAACAACGAGCGCAATAACGACGTACAACACCGTGTGACCAGGTTCGACAGATGAACGCCACACATCGACTTTTGCTTTGATCTGTCCGAACTGCGCGTCGGTGACGATCGAGCTGCCTTGCAGCAGCGGCATCCATGTCGTCGTCAGTTCACCGTTCCAGACACTGTCGACAAATGTCGAATAGACCTGGAACCGGACGGCTTCCGTGCGCTGATTTGTGTTCTGAATCTCGTCGTCGATAAAGCCGATAACGTTTGCGACAAATTCATTGCCGGTGTTGAACGGCTTCACCGTCAGATTGTGCTTGGTGAAGAGTTGATTAAGCGATTTCCAGAGCGCTCCGTCGACCTTCGCGCCCCATGCGGCAAGCATAGTATCGATGGTGTTCAGTTCCTTCGACCGGTCTTTCTGTGCCACATAGATAACTGCCAGCTTCGGACCGAGACCTTTCCATTCTGTTGCGAATTTTTTCTGTTCGCCGACGAGCGTGGCAAGGTCTTTTCCGGTCAACGAGGTCGATTCGAGGAATGCGACATTATCGGCAATGGATTTTTTGATATTGCCGATCACGCCGTTGCGTTCCACGTGAGAAGCAACTTTTTGTTTCTCAACGTCTTTCAATGCGTCGACGTTCTTGTCGTATTGCATGAAGATACTGTCCACCATCGCGAAGATCATTTTGTCTCTGTCGCTGATGTTGGAACGGAGCTTCGCCACGAGCGTGCTGAGCGAATCGAGCATCTTTTTGTCCTGCGAGTTCGATGCTCTGAGTGTCTGGATTTCCTTTAAGAGCGAGCCGTTTTCACTGCTCAGCTTTTCAACCTGTGAAGAAAGTTCCTGTACTTGTGCTTCAAGAGCCGCAATCTTCGTCACCGCATCCTGGATGATGCCGAGCTTGTTCTGCGCATACGCCAGCTGGCCATGCACCATGTCGAGCTTCTTTTGAAAATCATCCGGATACAGCGCTTTGTCCAGGAGGGTTTTGTGCGGCGCGTATTCTTTTTCAAGCGCATCGATGTTCACGCTGATCTCAGCGCATTCCTGAACTGTTTGCGCCGTTTCAATGGCTTTCGAAAGCTCTTTATAGGATTTGATGAAACTCTGCGAGATCTCATAATCTGATTGCTCCTGTGCGAAAGAAACAGCGGACACCATTAAAACTGCAATTGCGAGTATCAAACTTAGTTGGATCGTCTTCATTTTTGTCCTCCTTGCTGAATGCCGTCCTTCGAAAGCAGGATCGCTTTCTCTTTGCCGTTGAGAAGATGGATGAACGGCCTACCTTCTTTGTCCTGGTTAAACGCCGGTGATGCAAGCCCTGTTTCGGAGACCAGTATTTTTTTCTCTAATTTCAATTTTCCTTCATCCGATGCGAAAACATAAACGTTCTTGAATTTTGGCGCCGTCATATAGTAGTAGCCGTCCATATCGCGGATGACGCGAAGTTCAATGCCGCTCACGTGTTGTACGGAATCCTTTGTCTCTTCAAACAACAGCGGTTTAACATTGAATGTGATGAAATTGCGGGGTTCTTCAACGTTCCCCTTTCCGTCAACGGTGAGGACGCTCTCGAGCGGCCACTGATAATGCACCGGCGCAAGCGTCAGCGAAGAGCAGCCGAACACTATCAAGGAAAGGACGGAGCAAGACAATACGAAAAAAGTTTTCATGCTGACTCCTTACAGATTGATAAAAGTTAGTGAAATTTGGCGTAGGGGTGATGAATAAATCCACGTCAATGTAGCGAAGCGCAGTCTGAGAAGCAAGACGGTTGTTCTTGCCGTGTGATTCACGGCAATTGGTACCTATTTTTTCCTTTTTACGGTTTTTTGTTTCACTTTCGATTGGTGCTTTTTGGGCTCAGGGTTTTTCTTTTCAGGAAATAGTTTTTCCTGTTTTGCATTCCCGCCCTTTCCGTTCGAGTCGGTCGGAACGGGCTTATCATCCTTCTCGGGTACGCCGTTCTGCTCCTCATCCTCCGGGGTTACAACGGCAATATCGGCAATGCGGTCGCCTTCGTCCAGACGGATCAGGCGAACCCCTTGGGTATTTCTTCCGCTCAGGCGGATCTCTGTTGCATCCTGCCGAATGACCATCCCTTGAAGCGTGACAACAACGATGTCGTCGGTTTCGAGCACTTCTTTGATGGCGATCATTTTTCCCGTCTTATCCGTTGCGTTGACAGTGTAGATACCCTTCCCGCCGCGATGACTCACACGGTATTCTGAAACTTCGGAGCGTTTGCCGTAGCCGTTTTCCGTTGCAACCAGAATTGTCGTCGTGGTCCGCTTGAGTGCAAGCGCGCCGACGACATTATCTCCTTTTTCAAGGCGGATTGCCCGAACACCGGCCGCCGTGCGTCCCATCTCACGAACCTCGTCCTCGTGGAACCGGATCGCCAAGCCTTCGTGCGTACCAATGATGACGTCGCTCGTTCCATCGGTAAGCTTGACGTCTTTCAGGAGGTCTTTTTTCTTCAACGAGATCGCACCGATCCCGTTCTTGCGGGGGTTGCTGAATTCTGCGAGAGAGGTTTTCTTGACCAAGCCCTGTTCGGTCACGAAGAGCACAAAATTCTTCTCGCTAAAATCCTTGACAGTCAGGAAGGCCGTGATGTTTTCGCTCGGATCCTTGGAGATCAGGTTGACAATCGACTTACCTTTTGCAACGCGTCCGCCTTCGGGAATTTCAAATACCTTCAGCCAATAGCACTGCCCTTGGTCCGTAAAGAAGAGGATATAATTGTGCGTGCTTGCAATGAACATGTGTTCGATAAAATCGTCTTCGCGAGACGAGGCGCCCGTGACTCCCTTTCCGCCGCGCGACTGCCGCCGGTAACCGCTCACGGGAAATCGTTTAATAAACCCCCCGTGGCTGATTGTGATGACCACTTCCTCCTGCGCGATCATGTCCTCGATGCGAAATTCCTCGAAGTCGTAGACAATTTCCGTGCGGCGGGGGTCGGCATATTTTTCCCTGATGGCAAGCAGCTCGTCTTTGATGATCTGGAGCTGGAGCTGTTTGCTGGCAAGAATTGCCTTCAGTTTCGTGATGAGCTTGATTATCTCGCGGTATTCGTCTTCGACTTTCTTCCGCTCCAGGCCGGTCAGTTTCTGCAAACGCATGTCGAGAATTGCCTTGGCTTGAATCTCGGACAACTTGAATTTTTTCATTAAGCCGGTCTTTGCGGTCTCGACGTCTTTCGATGCCTTGATCAGCTTGATGATCGCGTCGATGTTGTCGAGCGCAATGATGTAACCTTCGAGAATGTGCGCCCGTGCTTCGGCCGCGTCGAGATCGAACTTCGTGCGCCGGACGATGACCTCGTTGCGGTGCTCGATATATTTCTGGATCATTTCCCGCAGCGTCAATACCCGCGGCCGGCCGTCGACCAGCGCGAGCATGATGACGCCGAAAGTGGTCTGCATCTGCGTGTGCTTGTAAAGATTATTCAGGATCACGGCGGCGTTCGCGTCGCGCTTCAGGTCCACCACGATGCGCATGCCGTCGCGGTCCGATTCGTCGCGGATATCGGAAATATCTTCGAGCTTTTTCTCGCGCATCAACTCCGCGATCTTCTCGATGAGGCTGGATTTGTTGACCTGGTACGGAATTTCCGATATGATGATGCTCTGGCGGTCGTTCTTGGCGGTTTCGACAGTCGCTTTTGCCCGAACGATGATTCTTCCCCGTCCGGTCGTGTACGCTTCCTTCACCCCGTCGTAGCCGTAGATGATTCCGCCCGTCGGGAAATCGGGAGCCTTGATGATCTTCATCAATTTCTGGTTATCGATGTCCGGGTCCTTGATGTACGCAACACAGCCGTCGATAACCTCGCCGAGATTGTGCGGCGGAATATTTGTTGCCATGCCCACGGCGATACCGCTCGCACCGTTGACGAGCAGGTTCGGGATCTGCGCGGGAAGGACGGAAGGCTCCTGCAGCGTGTCGTCAAAGTTCGGCGTGAAATCGACGGTGTTCTTCTCCAGATCGCGGAGCATTTCTTCCGAGATGCGCGACAGGCGCACTTCGGTATACCGCATTGCGGCGGCGGAATCGCCGTCGACCGAACCGAAATTTCCCTGTCCGTCAACAAGCATATAGCGCATTGAAAAATCCTGCGCCATGCGGACGATGGTATCATACACAGCCGAATCGCCGTGCGGATGGTACTTTCCAAGAACCTCTCCGACAACACGCGCGCTCTTTTTGTATGAGCGGTTCGCTGCCAGGCCGAGTCCATTCATGCCGAACAGAACGCGGCGGTGGACCGGCTTCAATCCGTCACGCACGTCGGGTAGGGCGCGCGCAACGATCACCGACATCGAATAATCGATGTATGAGCCGCGCATTTCATCTTCAATGTCAACGGGAACTATCTTTTCGTTCTGTGTCGCCATGTATTATGATCTCAGGGTTTTATTATTATTAGAAGCTGCCTCAAAAACTCCGGAAAATGCCATACTGAACGGAGCGAAGCGGAGTGAATGCCGAAGGCATCCCTTCGGGAGAATCCATGACAATCATGCATCGTGAATCTACGGGGCTTCAGTGTCGTGGATGCTTCGCTACGCTCAGCATGACATTTACAAATGTATTCTATGTCAAAACCATTTTTGAGATGGCTTTTAGATATCCAAATTTCTGACATACTTTGCATTCTTTTCGATAAACGCCCGCCTCGGCTCGACTTCGTCTCCCATTAAAATAGAAAACGTCCGGTCTGCATCGGCAGCGTTTTCAATGCTCACCTGCAGGATTGTGCGTGTTTCCGGGTTCATGGTCGTTGACCAGAGCTGCTCGGGGTTCATTTCTCCCAAGCCTTTGAAGCGGGAAATAACGGACCCGTATTTTGCAACCACGCCCTCTTCAACAACCTCGGCCGTTTCTTCCTCTTCTTCTTCCTTTTTCTTGTCGGCCTTTTCGCCCTTCAGTCTTTTAAGAATTTCATCGCGCTCTTCTTCGTCGTACGCGTAAAATTCCTGTTTCCCTTTTTTTATTTTATAGAGAGGCGGCTGGGCGATATAGACATGCCCGAGGTCGATCAGCTGCTTCATGTAACGGAAGAAGAGCGTCAGCAAAAGCGTTCGGATATGAGAACCGTCGACGTCCGCGTCGCACATGAGTATGATTTTGCCGTAGCGGATCTTTGCCGGGTCAAAGTCATCGCCGACGCCGGCGCCGATCGCTGTAAAGATATTGCGGATTTCTTCATTCTCTAAAATCTTATGAAGGCGGGCCTTCTCGACGTTCAGGATTTTTCCCTTGAGCGGAAGGATCGCCTGGAATCGCCTGTCGCGTCCCTGCTTCGCACTGCCGCCCGCAGAATCTCCTTCCACAAGATAAAGTTCGCAATGCTCGGGGTCGTTGATGGAACAATCAGCAAGTTTGCCGGGAAGGCCGCCGCCGTCTAGCGCATTCTTCCGGCGGGTGAGATCGCGTGCTTTCCGTGCGGCTTCGCGCGCTTCCGCCGCACGAAGACTCTTCTCAATAATCCTTTTCGCGTCTCCGGGATTTTGGTCTAACCAATTGGCAAGCTCCTGCCCGACCACAGATTCGACGATGCTTTTCACTTCGCTGTTGCCGAGCTTCGTCTTGGTCTGGCCTTCAAACTGCGGCTCGGGTACTTTCACGCTCACAACGGCCGTGAGCCCTTCCCGGAAGTCGTCTCCGGTAAGAGTGATCTTGTCCTCTTTCACAAGATTGTTTTTGTATCCGTAGTTGTTGAGCGTGCGCGTCAACGCGGTACGAAATCCGACGAGATGTGTTCCGCCCTCGTGCGTGTTGATGTTGTTGACGTACGAAAAAACGTTCTCAGAATATTGGTCGTTGTACTGAAGCGACACTTCGACTTCAACCGTGCGGCCGTTCTCGTCGGTGCCGGTTCCTTTTGCATACACAGGTTTCTTCATCACCGACGGACGCGTTGAGTCGATATATTTCACAAATTCGACAATGCCCCCTTCAAAGTGGAACCGTTCCGTCTGTTCCTGCTTGCTGCGAAGGTCGGTGATTTCAAGCGTCACCTCTTTGTTGAGAAACGCAAGTTCGCGAAGGCGCTCTGCCAGAGTTTCGAATTTAAAAGTGCGGTTTTTGAAAATCGTCTGGTCGGGCAAGAACGTCGTTTTCGTACCGGTCTTTCCTTTTTCGGTTTTGCCGATCACCTTCACCGCAGCGACAGCTTCCCCCTTCTTATATTTCTGGAAGGAGGTTTTTCCGTCGCGATAGACTTCCACTTCAAGCCATTCGCTCAATGCATTAACAACCGAAACTCCAACGCCATGCAGACCGCCCGAAACCTTGTAGGTGTTCTTGTCGAACTTACCGCCGGCATGAAGCACCGTCATGACCACTTCAAGGGCTGATTTTTTCTCTTCTGCAATGATGCCCGTCGGTATGCCGCGCCCGTCGTCGATGACCGTGACGCTTCCGTCTTTGTTGATCTTCACATCGATATTCTTGCAGTATCCCGCCAGCGCCTCGTCAATCGAGTTGTCGACAACTTCGTAGACAAGGTGATGAAGTCCGCGCGCGCTGACATCGCCGATATACATCGCGGGGCGCCGGCGGACGGCTTCCAATCCCTTCAGTACGGTAATGTCGTCGGCAGTATATTCGCCGTTGGTCTTCTTGACTTTTGATTTTGATGTTACTTCTGCCACGTTTTATGCCGTTAGATTGTTTATCGAAACCGGATATCTTTGATCGAGTCTGAATTCATTGCCGCGTGCACTTTTTCCAGGATTTCTTTTTTTCGGAACGTCAATTCCGTGCGCCACGGTGCTGCCGTCACCTTCACCACGAGGACGTTCTTTTCAATTTTATCGACGCCAGTCATGCTCGCGATCTGTTCGCCCACGATCGAAGGCCACAGGGCAACAATGTCATATTGCTTCAGCTTCGTCTGCATCCCGAGCTGATGCATGAGCGCGTCAATAACGCTGCCGAGTAATTCGGGAGAATTCTGTGTCATGCTGCCGCCTCATGACGCTGGGGTACCGCCGCGCCGTTACGGATCGAGAATTTTCTCCGCGTGTCATCCCATCGGATCGTTCCGTGAAACACCTGTTCGTTTGTTGTGGTGATAAACGACTGGCCCAGCGAGTCGATCAGGGTGAGAAGTTTTCGCGCCCGTGTATCATCCAATTCTGTGAACACATCGTCGAGCAAGATAACGGGAGTTTCGGCGCATCGTTCGTTGAGATAGAAAAATTCCGCTATCTTCAGCGCGATCAAAAAAGTTTTGTGCTGCCCTTGTGAAGCGTACGCGCGAAGCTGCAAACCGTTCAGCGAGAACGCTGCTTCGTCCCTGTGCGGACCGACAAGCGTCGAACCGATCCTCAATTCGTCCCGCCGTTTCTCCTCCAGTTTCTCCCGCAGCCGCTCGTAAATTGTTTCGGCCGAATCGTGCGGTGCGGCTGCAACCTGCGGAAGGTACTCGACGGAGGGTGTTTCAGTTTCCTGCGCTACTGCTTCGTACGCCCGCGTGATGAACGGCGCAAACTCCTCAAAGAAAAGTGCGCGCTTCAACAAGACTTTTGATCCGTGAACGCTCAGGGTTTCATCCCACGGATCGAGCAATGCAATATTCATCGTGCCTCTGCTTGCGTCCGACAGAATCTTATTCCGCTGGCGGAGCGCCCGCCGGTATTCCAGCATATCTTCCATATAGACCCGGCTCGACTGCGAGATGACCAGATCCATGAACCGCCGCCTGTCTGACGGCGTGCCGAAGGTGATGTTGTTGTTCTCGGGCGACAGGACCACGATCGGAAATTGGCCGATCACCGATGAGAACGTTTCGGGCTCGTTACCATCGATGAAGATTTTTTTTTGATTCGTCCGGGAATCGTAGGCAACGCGAACGTCGTGCTCAATGCCGACGTCGGACAGCAGTGTTCCCCTCACTTCAAAAAATTCTTTTCCCTGCTGCAATGCGGTAGTGTCGGAACTTGCGTAAAAGCTTTTTGTCAGGCAAAGGAACGAAAGAGCTTCCAGCACATTGGTCTTCCCCTGACCGTTGTCCCCCAGGAATGCGTTCGTTGTCGTCCCAAAGTCCAACTCCGTGCAATCATGGTTTCGAAATTGCCGGAGCTGTGCGCGCACTATTTTCATACGGTATGTGCGGCCCTGTTAATTGTTCAACCTCACCGGCATGATGAGCATCAGGACGTCTTCTTTCTCCCGCTGCGGCCGGGGGGAGACAATCCCTGCCCGCGTCGGCGTGCTGAATTTGAAAACCGCTTCATCGGATTCGAGATGCGCCAGAACGTCGACAACGTAGCCAGAGTTGAACCCTATTTCCATTTCACCGGATGAATACTCGCACGGTATCGTTTCCCGCGCCTCGCTTCCGAAATCGACATCTTCGGCGGCGATCGTCAACTCGTTCTTCGCAAGCGACAAACGGATCTGGTGTGTTGTCGAGCTAGAATAAAGCGATACGCGACGCACAGACGACAACATCTGGTCCTTGCTGACAACCAGCGTCTTGTCATTGTCGAGCGGGATCACGGTCTCGTAATTCGGATAGCTTTCTTCGATCAGGCGGGAGATCAGCGTGGTCCCGTCGAACTGGAACATTATATGGGATTCGTTCACCAAAATCTTGCTCTTTCCCTCTTCGGCCAGCTTTGCCACGAGCGCCAAGGCTTTCGAGGGGATGACGATTTCTTTCTTAAATTTCGGCGATGCAAACGATCTGTTGATCGTGCGCACCAATCTGTGTCCGTCGGTTGCAACCGCGCGGATCTCCGTCTCTTTGAGCTGAAATAGGACGCCCATCATCGCCGGCCTCAGTTCATCGGTGCTTACGGCAAACGATGTTTTCCCTATCAGATACCGCAGCATGTCCGCATCGATCCCGATTTCATTATCTCCCTTGAATTGCGGCACCGTCGGGAATTCTTCGCTCGATTCGCCGGTTAGGGAATATTCCCCGTTTTCCGTCGCCATTTTAATTTTGTTGTTTTCGGTATCGATCGAAAATACGACCTGAACGTCCGGCAATGCGCGGATCGTATCGACGATCCTCTTCGCGGGAATGGCGATTACGCCGTCTTCCATGCCTTTCACGTTCACGGCAACGGTCATCGAAATTTCAAGGTCGGTAGCCGTGATCTTCAAAACATTTTTGACGGTTTCAAACAGGAGATTTTCAAGGATGGGGAGGGTTGATCTGGTGGGCACGACACCGATAGTTTTCGATAACGCTTTCTGCAATTCGCTGCTGGTGACGGAAAATTTCATGAGATCTCCTTGCTTGAAAGGCTGCTGCTGGAACGTTGATTTCTATCTCAGAATATACCAATTTTTTGAACGAAATTCAAGGAAAGAACCAGGCTGGGGGGCCATTTTTGCTGGGGAAATTGCGGGAATTGGAGTCTCCCGACAACTGGTGAGATTGTTCCTGAGTTTCAGTTGCGACTCCGCCAACTGCGACGTTACGAGGAAGAATCTTTGCGTCGGCAGGCGCGATCACGCCGAACAGTTTCAGCCTGGTTACAGAATCGAATAGAGCTGCATTGTTCTCAGGATGAAGAGATTTGCAATGATGAGATTGATTCCGTGCGCTGTGTAACAAAGGGAGCAATGTATTCTCAGCCTGTAGACCAGCGCATGCACCAGAAACATCCCTAATCCGACCGAAAAGACCGAGGCCACAAGGAAGAAGATCTCAAATCGTTCAATGGGAATAAAGAGAATTGCGCCATAATACACCATGCCGAGAACGCTGTTTGGAATACCGAGGACCTTTGCTTCCCGTGTGTCTAAAATCATTATGCATGTTCCCCGCTCCATCCTGCAGAACGGCGGAATCCATCTGTTGTCGGCTTCAATGATTCGGTAATATACCAATGAAAAATACGACGCGATTCCCAGGCCGGCAAGCGCGCACGACAAAAGCAGCAACTCGATCATGATTGAAATTATGAATCCTCCAGGCCAGAATCAACTTAGGGCAATGCCTGAATTTATGGTTGTGTTAAACTTGCTCACGCGATATTTTCTTCTCCCGACACAAAGTTCTTTTGAACATTGTTCTAATTCAGACATTACCCAAATTAGGGCGTGTTTCACCAGTAAAAGCTGGCCATTCATCCACAATCCCCATTATAAACACAGAACCGGTGTTTCTTGCCTCTGTCATGCGCTACGCGCAACCCGCTCAATTCGCGTGTAATAAACTTTTTGTATATTGACTCGTCTATACTTGGAAGCGTGCAAACTTTAATGTTTGCTTTTGTGTTGTATTTGTAGGTCAAGAATCGAAATTAGTTCACTTCTCGAATGAACAACATACCACATGAGGATGGTTGGATGAGAAAAAATATTGGTCTCTGGCTTCTTGTAGGAACAATCACCGGACTTGGGGTAGGATTTTTCGTCAACGATAACATCTATCTGAAAATAAACAAGAACATGGATGTGTTCGGGGAGGTGTACAAGGAAATCACCACAAGCTATGTTGACGAGATCGACCCTGAAAAGTTCATGCGTGCGGGTATCGATGGGATGCTTGAGACGCTCGACCCATACACTGTTTTCTATGGGGACAAAGAGGGAGAAGAGATCGATCTCATCACTCACGGTGAGTACGGCGGCGTTGGCGTCTCGATCGGGACCCGCGACGGATACATCATCGTCATCGCTCCGATGGAGGGCTACTCCGCCCAGAAACAGGGCATCCGTGCTGGGGACCGGATCATTGAAATCGACGGGCAGAAGATCTTCAATACAAATCCGGATTCTGTCCGAACCATGGTGCGCGGCGAGCCGGGCACCGAGGTAAAAATGAAGATCGAGCGCGAGGGAGAAAAACAGCCGCTCGATTTCGTGCTCGTCCGCGAGGAAATTCAGGTAAACAACGTTTCGTACTCAGGATATATCGGCAACGGCATCGGATACATCCGCCTCGAACGATTCTCGCGGCGTGCCGGCGATGAAGTCCGACAGGCGATCAGAGAATTAAAGGCCAAGGGCGATTTGCGCGGCGTGATCCTTGACCTCCGCAACAATCCCGGCGGTCTGCTTGAAGCTGCCGTGGACGTCGTCAGCAAGTTCAACCCCAAAGAAAGCATCGTTGTGACGACGAGGGGGAGAAGAAGCGAGGATGAAAAAGTGTATAAAGTGCCCGAGGACCCGATCGCAGGCGACATTCCGCTTGCCGTTCTCATCAACAAGAACAGCGCGAGCGCGAGTGAGATCGTCGCGGGCGCAATTCAGGATATGGACCGCGGCATTCTCGTCGGCACGCGCTCGTTCGGCAAAGGGCTGGTGCAGACGATCACGCCGCTCGGCTACAATGCATCGTTGAAGATCACTACCGCGCGCTATTACACGCCGAGCGGCCGGAGCATTCAGGAGATCGACTACAAGCATCGTTCGAACGACGGTATTTTTCTTATCACCCCCGACAGCCTCAGACATGAGTTTGCCACCGAGCACGGACGAAAATTTCTGGACGCCGGAGGCATAGCGCCGGATTCCACTGTCCCCGAAGCCGAGCACAGCGCCCTTTCACAAGAACTGATCCAGAAGGCGATGTTCTTTATGTTCGCGACCCACTACGTGTCGCAGCACCCTACCGGCAACGGAGATTTTACTGTCGACGACACTCTGTTGAAAAATTTCGAAACATACGTCAAAGAGAAAAAATTCGAATTCAAAGACGACGCAGAAGGGAAGCTGTCGGAACTAAAAGATGTATTCAAGAAGGAAAAATACGGCAGCACAATGACCGCTTCTCTTGACAATATCGGCGAGCAGATTGAAAAAGAGAAGGCGAGTGCGTTCACCCGTCATGCGGACGAATTGCGCGAGGAACTCCGGGAAGAAATTGTCGAGCGGTACGCCGGCGATAAGGGACGCATTAAAGCTTCCCTTGACCACGACATCCAGGTACAAACGGCGGAAAAACTTCTTGTATCGAAAAGAGTCTACGTCGCGCTGCTGAAGCAGGGAAAATAGGGATCGTAACCCATCCGATTACTTAGAGCAATCGGATGGGTGCAGTTCACGCCCTGATCTGGCTGTTGACCGCGTCGAGGTATTTTTCCATCCGGCCGAGAAAGACAAGGTATGCGTTCATCCAGTCGGTGGGCGTGACGGGTTTTTTTCCAATGCAGTCGTTGAAGATTTTCTGCACGCTTTGCGCGAGTTTATGTTTTCCCACCTCCACGACGAATTCAAGGTCGGAATGGTAATACATGTAGATATCTTGAATATCGTTTGAAATCTTCGCATCCACTTTTGCCTTCGTTGCCAGCGGATGATTGACCCTCTGTGCGCTGGATGATTCATAGATCAGCACATTCCACATATCCATCACGCTCTTAAAATCATTCTCGTTTTCGCACTCCAGTTCCGGCAGGGAAGAAGCGTACTTCGCCGTTTCAAGCGTGGTTTTGTACAGCGGGAATCCTTCCAGATATTGCGCGACAATATTGATCACCTCGCGTTTTGCCAGGACGCGCAGGATCACGGAGCGTATGTCGTTCCTTAGTTTCCGGTCGGTCAGGGCGATGGATTGCTGCGCGCCGGCCTTAGCCTGGTCCAGCGGAGACAGTTTTGCCCGTTCAAGTTTGGCCTGATAGTCCGCCGAATTCTTTTCTTCCGTCGTCAAGGACAAAACCGCATTCCGAGTATCCGGGGAAAGATCATCGTATCGGCGCGCACCGTTGGGAATGTTGCCGATATTCTCCGACCGGCTCTTGAAGATTCCGAGCAACGTCGTGATCAAACGGTCTTTGTATAGTTTGATGAAGTGTGACAGGTCGGCAATAACATACAAGTCATCCCCGACGGTCGATAAAAGAGTGTTCAATGTATCAGCGATACGCACGACACCCGACTTCTTGTCATCGAGCGACCGAAGAGTAAAGTCGATTCCTGCAACCGTCGTGTCAAAAATTACCGTTCGCTTAGTGCACAGCCGTATCGATCCGAGTGCGGCAATTTCGATGTCGCTCATTTGATGCGCCTTCAACACTTCGCGGAGATATGTCACCTGTCCGCTGGGGGGCGCGACGATCAAAATATCCGATTGCGTCGTCGTCCCGGTCACAAGTGCGTGTTTGACGCATTCGACCGTACGTTTCGCGTTCGCTTCGTTATACGGGAGAATTTTTTTCTTCCCGAGATATTGTGCGGAGACGGAGCGCATGTCTTCCGTGTTGACGAAGAATATCCTCCCCTTCGCGCCTTGCGGAACCGGCGACTGGTACAGCGCGGACGCCAGGCACGATTCGAACAGCGAGGGCGGGTATTCCGGATTGATCAATTCGCTCACGGTAGTATCGGGAAGCAACGCTGCCGAAAACCGGCGGTGATCACTATCGTCTTGCTGAAAGTAGGTGAAGTAATTTTTCTGCAGCCATTTCCGCGGGGCGGCAAGCTGGGAAATTGACTGCGGCGGCTGCTCGGTGATATCCGCAAGAATGAAGCACTGCTCATTCGCATGCGAGGCACACCAAAAAAACTTGGCAAGGTTTAGAGCGTGCGCGTCATCAATGCAAACGACGTCGAATTCTCCCAGCTGTGCTTTATCGAACTTGAGAGCTTCGTGAACGGTCATTGCAACACAGCGCGTTGAGGCAGCGGTTGAAGGGACCACTGTCTGGAGCGACAACTGCGCCGAGGCGAGTTTCTCAATCTCCTTTTTTTCTTTCAACGGAACAGGAAGCTGAGATTCCTTTTTGTACTGCTCTTTCAAAAGAGTTGCAGCGTGTTCTTTGAAACGCTCAACAAGCGCAAGCTTCTCCTGAACCCGCAATTGCACAGAATCGATGTCGGATTTGTTGATGCCCTGTTTTATCCGTTCGAGCATGGATGCGCTCTGCAGCCGCTGCAGTTGGGATTTCAATTCCTCCGCTTCGGCCGAGGCATCTTCTATCTGCCGCTGTTTTTCTTGCCGCTTTTTTAACAATCCGTCAACGTGGTCGTATTCATGTTCAGCGGCAATGATCTTTATGAGTTTATTCAGCTCTTCACCGTAGGCGGCATTCTCCGCTGCCTTCGTTCCAAACAACGCCATCGGAAGCTGGGAGAGCAGGCGAATTCCCGAGTCTATCACAACGACGGATTCTTCTGCCACGACGGAATTCAGCGCCACGACCTCCTGCATGCAATCGTGCAGACCGTCCGAAGAAGAAGTAAGATACAAAACCCTTTTCCCCTCCCTGAGCGCGTTCAACATCAGAGAAGAAGCTACTCCTGTTTTACCTCTCTTTCTTTCACCGATAACAAACGAGATTGTGCGAGCCAGAGATTTTCTGACCGCATTTCGCTGTGAGTCGGTGAAGGTCGAAGGGAAGATCGGTTCTTTCGATGTCGGGCGGCCATTGTCCGTGAAGTTCCGGTGAAAAAGGCCGGAGAGAATATTGCTTTGCGCGATCGTTCCATAGCGCGCGGCGAGAAGTTCGATCTCTTCTGAAGGATTCCATGCACACGACATCTCGGAGATTATTTCTCCCGCGTCGACAGGGATGAGGAAATAGACAAATTGGTGGTGAACGTCGGCAACGAGCGCGGGAAACGACAACCGGGGTTTCGTGCCAAGCGTACATCGGACGCTCAGCGAAGGCTCAAAGAGAAAGTTCTCAGGAATTTCAAAACGGTAGAATGCGCTCTCATCCGAAACTGATATTCTGGTTCCGTTCATCAGCGTCGACTCCTTCGGAAAAATGCTTCGTGCTTTCAATTCGTCCGACAGTGCCTGATTGATATGAGCTATGTATTCGCCGATCGGTTCCACTAAAGACTCTTATTATTGGCTAAGGATTCATCCAGAGATCTTTTCTCAAATGATGCCCAGGGATCAGCGCAGGGATGACCACAAAAAGGGAAACGGTGAGCGCTTATTTCTTCAACTTATCCTTCACCAATTTTTGAATATAGTCAAAATCTTTTTCGTTATGGACAAAGTCGAGATTGTCGCTTTCCACGATTAACAGAGGACCCAAAGCATACCCCTTGATCCACGATTCGTAGTGGCTGTTGAGCTGTTCCAGGTATTCCGGCTTGATGGTTTGCTCGTACGACCTGCCTCTTTTTAAGATTTGCTTTCTCAGCGTGTCCACGGAAGCGCGGAGATAGATCATAAGGTCCGGCGGACGAAGGTATTCCGTCATCACATGGTACAGGGCGACGTAGTTTTCGTAGTCGCGCTTGTCCATGTTGCCGATCTCATGAAGGTTGCGCGCAAAAATTTCGGCATCCTCATAGATAGAACGGTCCTGGATCACGGACTCCGGCGATTCGACGATCTGTTTATGATTGGTAAAACGGTGCGAGAGAAAATAGATCTGCAGGTGGAAGGACCATCGTTTCATGTCCCCGTAAAAGTCAACCAGATATGGGTTGTCTTCAACCGATTCAAAGTACGGTTTCCATGTAAAATGATTTCCAAGCATGGTCGTGAGGGACGATTTGCCGGAGCCGATGTTCCCTGCAACGGCAACAAATGTTTTCTTCTTCGAACTTTTCATAATTTATGCTCCATACTGATTTCTCGCGAACGAGGTGCGCGGTGTAAGCGGGGAAGATCTTTTCTGCTGTGGTTTTTGTGGCGCTTAATGAATTTCCTGTTTGTACACTTTCCCGTCTTTCATGACAAATGAAATCCTTTCGAGGGCTGATATGTCTCGCAACGGATTGTCGGTCACGGCGACGATGTCGGCAAACGCACCAGGGGAAATTTCGCCGAGTTCGCCCGACATGTCGAGCAATTCGGCGGCGACGGTTGTCGCCGATTTAATCGCTTGCATCGGCGACATTCCAAATTTCGTCATATACGAAAATTCTTTTGCTTCGTTCTCGGTCCACGCAAATCCGCCGACGTCCGTGCCAAACACGATCTTCACTCCAGCTTTCAGCGCTTTGGCGAACACGACCGGTAGGGCATCGTTAAAAGCTTTGTTGATCGGATTCCCCGCCGCGGCTCTTCCTTCCGCTACCCAAACGTTGACATAGATCGTCGGGCACCAGTACACGCCTTTAGCCGCCAGCAGCTCGATGCATTCATCATCCATCCCGAAACCGTGTTCAATGGAACTTACTCCTGCGTTCACCGAAGCAATAATGCCGTCGCGCGTCACTGCGTGAGCCGCAAATTTTTTGTGTTCTAACCGCACCTCATCGCCGATAGCGTTGAGCTCATCGACGGAAAAATTGGGAAGACTGCGAAACGACCCGTCGGCCAACCGATAATAACCGCGGTCGGCGTAGATTTTTATCCAGTCTGCGCCGTACGAAATTTGTTCTCTTACCGCACGGCGCGCTTCATCGGCGCCGGTAATTTCCTGCACTCCTTTCGGGACCGAAAGTTCCCACGCGTAAGCGCTGTTGCGAAGAGAATAGTGGCCCGTGGTATTGATGGAGCGCGTTGCGACAAACATTCTCGGGCCATCGATGATGCCGTTGTTCACCGCTTTCTTCAGATCAACGTCGGCATACATTGCCCCCTCGCTTTCAAGGTCGCGGATCGTCGTGAAACCATGCATGAGGGCGGTCTTGCACGATAGCGTCGCCCGGAGCGTCCGGTACGGAATCGACTCCTTCAGGATCTGGTCTGCATAATCTTCTTCCGTAACGTCCCCCTGCAGCAGCACATGCGTGTGCGCGTCGATGAGGCCGGGAAGAACCGTCGCGCCGGAAAGGTCAATGACTATTGCGTTGCCGGGGATGGGAATATTCTTCCCTACAGCTGTGACCTTGTTCCCTTCAACAAGAATCACGGCGTTCTCCATCGGCGTCTCGGATTTACCGTCGATGAGCTTGCCGCAACGAATTGCCGTGAGTTGTTGAGAAAATGTTACTGAAGAGAGAACCGCCGCGAAAACTACGATAGGCATTACGATGCCGCGGACACAACTCGATATTTTATGCGCGGTGTTTTTCATTGGGAAAGTTTCTCCAGTTCTGCCGCCGCCGAACCGATCAGCGATGCCTCGCCTTCGATCACCCCGGCGACTTTTATAATCTGCTCGTCCGCCATTTTCCATTGCTTCTGGTCGATGGCTTCGCGCACCGCAGGAATTGTTTTGACGCCGTAGCCGGTGTAAAAACCGGGTGCATAAATCTGATGTCTGAACCAAGGGCGTCCCGGCAAGCCCTCTGCCGTTGTGAGCTTTCTTTCGCTTTCTATCAGCTTGGCGTTAACCGTCCGGAAAGAATCCGATTTTTTTTCTTTGATATCTGCAGCGGCCCGATCGTATCTTTCAGAGCTTCGCTGGAGGGAATCAACGGCGTTCTGCAGCGGAGCAAAATTCAGATACGGAGGAAGTTCCTCCGGCAACGGGTCCACCGACTTTACTTTTGGGTCTGCTGTAGCCGAATAGACTCCTTCTTCAATTTCTTTGTTGCGCTCACGAATGTCGTCCTGTTTGGTTTTCGCAAGTTTTTGGAGTTCGTCCAAATATTTCTGAACCGTCTCTGAAAATCGAGTAAAAGAGAACGGAAGCAATTCGGCGTTTGCCATACGCATAACGGCCGTTCCGACGGTCTGTGCAAGTGCACGGCCATAGATGAAATCGGTATCGCAGAAATGAGTGTAGTAATAGAAATCATCATAAATGGAATGGTAGTTCCCTCCCCCGCCTTCTCCGCCATAACCGATATTGAGAGATGCGATGCCGCAATGGTCGATGAACGCGCTGTAATCCGAGCCGGAACCGAGCGCCCCGATTTTCAAGTCTCCGCGTGATCTGACCTCCCGGCGGTCATCAGCGGAAGAGGCGCGGGCGATCTGTAATAAGTACGACCGCTTCCAAACGGAAATATTTTTTTCAGGGTCGTTGATATCCCGCATAACGGCGTTGATAAATTCTTCGAGCGTGTGCGATCCTTCCACATAGATGAAGCCCCGTCCGTTCGAGTCGGAATTTATATAGACGGCTGCTTTTTGCTGGAGCTCGGCGGCGTGAGTCTCCACCCATTCCGTCGAACCGAGAAGCCCCTCTTCCTCGCCATCCCATGCGCAATAGACGATCGTCCGCTTCGGTTTCCATCCCTGCTTCAGTAGCTCCCCGAGGGAGCGTGCTTCTTCCAACAAGCAGACCTGGCCTGAGATCGGATCTTCAGCGCCATTGACCCATGCGTCATAGTGATTGCCCCTGATCACCCATTCGTCCGGAAAATCGGAACCGGGTATTTTGGCGATGACGTCATAAATCTTCTTCTGATCCCAATTGAACTCTGCTCGTAGATGTACTTTCGCATCCCCCGGTCCGACGTGATACGTTATCGGCAGAGCTCCGCGCCATTCCGCCGGCGCAACCGGTCCATCTAACGCAGCGAGAAGAGGCTGCGCATCGGCGTACGAGATCGGCAAAACGGGAATTTTTGTAAAAACCTGGACGTCTTTCATTGCAAGGCGCTTTGCGTCGTGAGTCGCGCCGATTCCGGGAGTGAGCGGGTCGCCCGGATACAGCGGCATATCCATGACGCTGCCGCGCTGCACGCCGTCGGCAGGTCGGAAGCCTCCCTTCGGAAAAATATCTCCTCCGGCATAGCCGTCCCCGGCAGGGTCGGAATAAATGAGACAGCCGACGGCGCCGTGTTCTGCTGCAACTTTGGGTTTGATTCCCCGCCATGACGCGCCGTACCGCGCAATGACGATACAGCCCTTTACGGAGATCCCCATACGGTCGAGCTTTTCGTAATCGTCCGGTATACCGTAGTTGACATAGACGAGCGGTGCGGTAACATCTCCGTCAATAGAGTACGCATTGTACGTCGGCAGTTGTTCATCGGTTTGGTTGGACGTAGGATCCTCGCCGAGCCCCGGTTCCTGCAGTTTCGCTACAAATTTTGTGGGCGAAATAAGTTCCACGGTGCGTTCTTTTGGGGTCGGGAAGAGAACTTCGAAGGTCTCAATGTGAGCATCGAGTCCCCATTCCATAAATTTTGAGAGAATCCAATCCGCATTTTCCTTGTCGTATGGCGATCCAATATGGTGGGGACGCGCGGAAAGTCTTTTCATGTACTCGCGCAGGTTCTCCGGTTTCGGAATCGCACAGAATTTTTCCTCCCATTCACGCTGGGTTTGAGAAAATACTGTGACGGCACAAATCATCAATAACGAAACAAGAACCGCGCGCTTCATTCCTTCCTCCAAAGACAATTGATGCCCCGCAATGGGCGGGGGCTTCCATCTCTTCTTCCTATTTCGACAGAGAATATCAGCTTTCTTGTTTTAACATTCAAGGCGGGTATGAAAAAAGGCGGGACAAAATTTTGCCTCGCCTTCATTTTGCACGGCTGTGTTTATTTATTAGCGATGATCTTTCCATCCGTCGTCGTCTCTCCGACCCGGAAAGTTTCGGTCGCGAGGAGTAGTCACTGTTACGGACTTTTTCGCAGTTCCCGCAAAATTTGTGGCAGTGATTGCGAATGTGTATTGCCGCCCATCGTTGTCAAACCACACACTTCTGTCTTTTAACTTCAGATTAAGCGAGTATACTCCAGCAGGCAAAGTGCCCGTGTAGTGAATCTGATTGTACTTATGTGTCAACGTGAGCTTGCTCCCCCTGGGAATTCACAACCAGCCCGCTAAATGTGACCGTTACCCACTCGTTGTTGCGAAACCAAAATGGAAAATGTGAAGCCATCGCTGTCACCGTTGGCGCTGCGACGGAGCTCAATGAGAAGGAAGCTGGGGCGGATGCAGTCCCTTCAGAAAGCCCTGGGAGGATTGTGGCTACTGTTACGGTATAACTTCCAGCCGGCACCTTCGTCAGCACAAACTGCTGCGCATATAAGATCGTGTCAACGTACGGATTGCCGTTTGCATGGACAACAACATGGTAGTCAACCGCAAAGGTCACAGAGCCCCATGAAACAGCAACAGTGGTTCCCATCACCGACGCCTTAACATTTGTCGGCGAGGAGATCGTTTTATACAATACTTTTACCGGGGCGGATCCTGTAGAGGCACTTTTGCTCGAAACAGGGTCCTGCGTTTCAGTGTTGCACCCCCATAACATTCATCCAACCGCGGCTGGAATCAACAGTACAAATGAGAATCGGAACCTTATCGAAGTATCCTTCCAGTTTTAATTATGAGCAAATCGTATCCAAAGATTTACAGAATGATGCCCAAAATCATGGGAATTTTTAAGAAGCCGAGAAAATAATTGCTGGACTTGGGTAACTTGGCGAAAGCACTCCGTGCCGCTTGCATCGTGAAACGCTTGTTCTCAAACTCTCACAACAACAATTGTTGCGTCGTCGGCGAATTCCTTATTGACTGTAAACGTCCGGACGGATGCCATGATGGAGTTGCTCAGCGCATCCGACGATCCCCGTTCTGTATCGCTGATCAGTTCTTTCAACCTCTCGGCTCCGAATTGTTCCCCTTTGTCGTTCATCGCTTCCGTGATCCCGTCCGTGTAGAGAATGAGAACGTCCCCATCGTTAAAGTGAACCGCTTGCTCTGTATACTGCGTTGATGCTTGCACCGCCAGTGCGAGGTTTGGCGTTCGGATCTCTTTGATGGCGCCGTCGGATTTTTGAACCAGAAAAATCGGTGGATGCCCGGCGGTAGCAATATGCGCCGTCTTCGTGCGCTTGTCGAGAAGAAGATACGCGAACGACACGAACATCTTTTTATCCGTCACCTGATACACGGCGTTGTTCAAATTGAACAACAGTTCAGACGGTACCGTGGTATGATGGAGTTCGGCGCGCAACGCACTTTTCGTCATCGCGGAAAGGATGCCGGCCCCCACCCCGTGTCCGGACACATCCGCGATGACAATCACTGCTTTGTCGGCAGAGATTTTTATCATATCGAAATAATCGCCGCCGACTTCCGTTGCCGGTACGGTGGTCCCCGCCGCCTCGCACCACTCGGTCTTGAATGCTGTCGACGGCTGCAATGATTGCTGAATTCTCCGGGCGACGGCAACTTCGGTTTCAAGACGGGCACGTTTCTTGGTTTCTTCTCCGACAACCCTTAAGAATAGACTGTACCCCGCCGAAAGAAGAAAGATTGCAACAACTCCAAACATCGGGCGGCGAACGTCGATGCGGTCAATCTCTTGCTGCGTAAAAGTGAAAAGATGGTCTGCTGTCAAGATCCTTGATTCCTCAACCCGGCCGAAAAGAAATTGCTCCACTTGATATTCTGCGACCATTGCTCCCACAATTATAATCATGGAACCTATAAAAAGTACCGGTTTTCTGATGAACAAAATGATACATGCCGAAAGGGATCCGGACAATACGGTGAGATAAATGAACATGAACCAGGAACCTGGCAGAACGCTGGAGTTCATCAGCATTGTCAACGGCCCAATCGTCGCGAACAAAAAGAAGACCGCAAGAGCAAGACGCCGCAGGTCTTTGGGCTCCATCGATTTCCACAAGTTTATCGGAGATTTCTTCTGTGGCATAGAATTATCCGTTCTTAGGTTATTCTATTACGGAAGGAGAGGTTGTTCTGTTGCGGGAATATAGCGGAATGCAGAACGAATCGCAACTGGTTTGAATCCATCGGATTGCTTAAAACAATCTGATGGGTTTACTCAGCCGTATCGACCTTTTTCTTTGTCGCGCGGTTCCGTTCATTTGCCCCCAATATTTTCTTTCGAAGACGGATCGATTTCGGCGTCACTTCAACGTACTCATCATCGCCGATCCATTCGATCGCTTGCTCCAGCGTCAGCAGGTGCGGCGGTTCCAGCCGGACGGCTTCATCGGAGCCCGAGGCGCGCATATTGCTGAGCTGCTTCGATTTGCAGACGTTGACCGTCATGTCATGTTCGCGCGAGTTTTCGCCGACGATCATCCCGGGGTAGACGCGCGCACCCGGTTCGACAAAGAAGGTTGAGCGTTCCTGCAATTTCCACATCCCGTAGGCGACTGCTTCGCCCGATTCCATTGCAATGAGCGCCCCTTTTGTGCGGTGCTCGAGTTCTCCCTTGAACGGTTCGTAGCCGTGGAAGTTGTGATGGAGAATCCCGGTCCCTTTTGTCTGCGTCATGAATTCGTTGCGGAAACCGATGAGGCCGCGCGAGGGGACGAAAAATTCGAGCCGTGTGTTTCCGTTCGACGAGATCATATTTTTCATTTCGCCTTTACGCCGTCCCAGGTTCTCGATCACCGTGCCGACAAATTCATCCGGCACATCGATGATCACATGCTCCATCGGCTCGGAGAGTACGTCGGCGATATTTTTATAGATCACTTCGGGGCGGGAGACCTGCAGTTCAAACCCTTCGCGACGCATATTTTCGATGAGCACCGAAAGATGAAGTTCGCCGCGGCCGCTCACGCGGAACACGTCGGGTGAATCGGTGAGTTCCACGCGCAAGCTGACATTCGAGCGGAGTTCGCGTGCGAGCCGTTCCCCAAGATTCCTAGTCGTGACGTACTTGCCTTCCTGCCCGGCGAATGGAGAATTGTTCACAACAAAGTTCATCGAGATCGTTGGTTCCTCGATGGCAACAAACGGAAGCGCTGTCGGGTCGGCGGCATCGGCTATTGTTTCACCGATGTCCACGTCTTCCATTCCGGCAATCGCGATAATATCTCCGGCACTCGCCCGCTGTGTTTCGATGCGCTTCAGTCCTTCAAACGTATAAATCTTTGTCACGCGCGCGTTCTCCGCGGTCCCATCTCGATGGATGATCTTCATCGGTGAGCCAAAGCTGATCGTGCCACGGGAAATCTTTCCGATGCCGAGCCTGCCGAGATAATCGTTGTAGTCGATGGTCGTCACCAGCATCTGAAACGGCTCTTCGCTGTTTCCTTCCGGCGGCGGTACTTTATTGATGATCGCCTCGAAGAGAGGTACAAGATTAGTGCTCTCCTGGTCGAGCTCCGTTTTTGCTATCCCTTGTTTTGATATCGCATAGATTGTCGGGAAATCCAGCTGCTTATTGGTGGCGCCCAGCGACAGGAACAGCTCGAACACTTCATCCAGTACTTCATGGGGGCGCGCGTCTTTCCTGTCTATCTTGTTAATGACGACGATCGGCTGGAGGTGCAGGTCAAGGGATTTTTTCAGGACAAACTTTGTTCCCGGCAACGGGCCTTCGGCGGCATCGACAAGGAGGAGAACACCGTCCACCATTTTTAGCGTACGTTCAACCTCGCCGCTGAAGTCGGAGTGCCCCGGGGTATCGACAATATTGATCTTGATCTTTGTCTTTGAATCCTTCGGCTGGTAGAAGACCGACGTATTCTTGGCCAGAATCGTGATGCCGCGTTCTTTTTCGAGGTCGTTCGAGTCCATGACGCGCGTAACCATCACCTGATTTTCGCGGAATGTGCCGGTTTGACGAAGCAATTGGTCGACGAGCGTCGTCTTCCCGTGGTCAACGTGGGCAATGATGGCGATGTTGCGAATATCTTCTCTGCGGGTCATGGAATTGGGATCGGTGAATAAAAAACCATAGGGGCGACTCACTGTCGCCCCTGCAATAATATACGAATATTAGAATCGGAATCCAAGAC
>CAYTOA010000003.1:58668-89533 GCA_964439265.1 uncultured Chitinophagaceae bacterium | reverse complement strand
AGGCTGAGGCTGCCTTTCTTTCCGCTTCCATGGCACGACGGTGCGTTGCAGCTTTCATCAAAAATTTCCTTTTGGATCGATGACAGCTTCGGCTCGATAATTTGCGGGGATGAACCCGATTTGCCGTTTGATCCGCATGAAAGAAATCCCATACAAAAAAGGGCGGCACATAGTAACATTGCAATTCGCATAAATTCAAGAACGATAAAGTCTATTTTTAAAATACTCGCGGCTTCACAAAGTAAAAATTTGCACATAGAGTATCAAGGTAATGCCGGGCAGTTTGTATTCCTTAATCAACGGCCAGCCGATAATTCGTTCTTTCGTTTGCATCCTTCTCGGACTTTCGCTACTTTTCGGGCGTTGTGTAACGGCCCAGGCAACCTTCTTCTCCTCGAACTATGAATCGACTCCTTTTCTTCTTTTTAATTCTCATCGGAATTCCTTCATTGTCATACGCTCAAATATCCGATTCACTACGCACCCGGAATCTTTCCGCCCGTCGCGCGCGGCATTCGGAAGATTGGGTCCGCCGCGGTATTATTTATGAAGTGAATACCCGGTCGTTTTCTAACGCAGGG
Source organism: uncultured Chitinophagaceae bacterium (assembly GCA_964439265.1). GTDB lineage: Bacteria > Bacteroidota > Ignavibacteria > UBA10030 > UBA8401 > JAGVPT01. Next base: position 88,952 of record CAYTOA010000003.1, on the reverse strand, counting down.
AATTTTGCCGGGGTTGAACAGCGGCTTCCCGAGTTGAAAAAACTCGGCGCAACCATTCTCTGGATCATGCCCATCCATCCCGTCGGTGTGCTGAATCGCAAGGGGCCGCTCGGAAGCCAGTACGCGGTTCAGGATTATTACGCTGTCAATCCGGAATTCGGAACTATAGACGATTTTCAACGCCTGCTCAACAGCGCCCACAAGCTCGGCTTTCATCTCATTATTGACCTCGTTGCCAACCACACTGCCTGGGACAGCAAACTTATCAAAGAGCACCCTGACTGGTTTACAAAAGACAGCGCCGGCAAGATCGTATCGCCGAACCCTGATTGGACCGATGTCGCCGACCTTAACTACTCGCAGCCGGGCCTGCGCCGTTATATGATCGAGATGATGAAATACTGGGTCCGCGACGTCGGCGTGGACGGATTCCGCTGCGACGTTGCTGAACTTGTTCCGCTGGATTTCTGGGAGGATGCGCGAGCGGCTCTTGACAGCATTAAGCCGGTGATGATGTTGGCAGAGGGAGCATATCCGCCGCATCATCTCAAGGCGTTCGACGCCTCATACGGCTGGAATACGTACGGCATCCTGGCCCCTATTATAAAGGGAAAGAAATCTGTCCTTGCCCTCGATACGGTCCTAAGTATCGAGAAGGGCGCATACCCGGAAGGTTCTCTGCGCATGCGGTTCAGTTCGAACCATGACGAAAACGCATGGGACGCTCCCGATGTGAAAAAATTCGGCATCAAAGGGGCCAAGCTTGCGGCGATCATCGTCAACACCCTGCCCGGGATTCCCTTGCTCTATAACGGGCAGGAAGTTGGGAGTTCAAAAAAGCTTAAGTTGTTTGAAAAAATTCCCATCGATTGGAAAGGCGGGAGTGAGTTCCGGAAACTCTACACTGCTCTTTTCGAACTTCGAAAGATCGAACCGGCGTTTTCTGATGGTGCGATGATCCGCATCCCCACATCAAACCCCCGCCGCGTTTACGCATTTGCACGCGTCGCGGATGCGAGCAAATTTCTTGTTGTGCTCAATGTCGGCGCGAAGGCATTCAGCGGCTCGATCGACCTTTCATCTCCCGAACTCGCGGCGGACGGCCAGATCACACTTGCCGATGCCTTCACCAAGAAAGCGTCGACAGTTCCTATACCTGTATCAAAACAGATTTCTCTGAAAATTCCCTCGATGGGGTTTCGTCTCCTCCTGATTAAATAGAAGTTTCACACTAAGGGTGCGCAATGACGACTGTCCAACAGCAACAACGGGTTGTGTCCCTCGACGCTTTCCGCGGCGCCACGATCGCCGGAATGATCCTTGTCAATAATCCGGGCACATGGGGTGCAATCTATCCGCAGCTGGAACATTCGCCGTGGAATGGCTGGACGTTCACTGATATGATCTTTCCGTTCTTTTTGTGGATCGTCGGCGTTGCTATTACAATGTCGCTCGGCCGCCGCCAGGAGAGCGGCGGCACAAAACGGATGCTTTTCCTGCAAATCACGAGGCGATCATTAATTATTTTCGGGCTTGGGTTATTTCTAGCCGGCTTTCCCTATTTCAACCTCTCCACAATTCGAATTATGGGGGTCCTCCCCCGAATTGCGGTGTGCTATTTCGCAGCGTCGCTTCTCGTTCTTTACACAAAAAGTGTCCGCGTTCAGGTATGCTGGCTGGCGGGGCTTCTCGTATCGTACTGGCTTTTGATGAAGCTCGTTCCCGTTCCCGGTCTTGGTGCCGGCGTTTTGGAACGGGGAAAAAATCTTTCGGCCTACGTCGACTCGCTCATCCTCTCCGGGCACATGTGGTACCAAACGAAGACATGGGACCCGGAAGGGATCGTGAGCACGCTGCCGGCGATCGCTACTGCGATCTTCGGCGTGCTGACGGGGCGTTATCTTCGCACGCAGCATTCAAAGGAGGAGAAAACCGCTTGGATGTTCGTTGCAGGAAATCTTCTTCTCCTTGCCGGCGCAACGCTCGACATGTGGATGCCGATCAACAAGAGCATCTGGACGTCATCGTACAGCCTCTTCATGGCGGGATGGGCGCTCATCTGCTTCTCAACGTTCTACTGGCTCATCGACGTCAAGGGACATTCGCACTGGGCAAAACCGTTCATAATTTTTGGAATGAACGCCATTGCGGTGTACGTCTTTTCGGAGTGGTTTGGCAAGCTCTACGATTCCGTGATCGTGTTCAAACAGCCGGACGGTTCTGAGCTTTCGCTGCAGGAAACCATTTTCAAAAATGTTTTTGCTCCTCTTGCAAGCCCCGTCAATGCCTCGCTGATCTTTGCAGTTTCGTACCTGCTGTTCATATTCTTTATCGCATGGATCCTGTGGAAGCGCAAATTGTTCTTGCGGGTGTAACTCATTTTATCAGCTTTCGGATACCTATCCGGGAAAACGTAAAATATTAGCCAGGGTCGCGAAGGTATCCGAAAGCTCCTCGGTATTTCATCGTCTTGACTTTGAGAATTAAAATGAAGAACTTTTTACAATGCTCTTGACGTTTTTTGTCAATCTGATTATTATTCGGCGTTACGGAGGAATATATGGCAACGGACTCTAAAGAAAATACTGGCTTGCAGTGGCAGTGGATCGGCATCGGGACGGTCATCGGCGTTGTGCTTACAACGCTGCTGTTCCAGATCATGTCCGACACCTTCAACTCCTTCTACATCCCTCTCTTCATCGGTCTGCTCTCTTACGTGATCATGGGAATCATCATTGGATACAAGTCGCCTGGTTACACAATCAAAGAGCCCGCCATCGGCGGGGTATTTGCAATCATCATCACCATGGCGATCCTCCATTACGTGTTCGATTACAATCCGCCCGAAGGACAATTGATCGTCGCGCCGTTCATTGCGTTCCTCTTAGCGCTCCTCGGGGGCTGGGTGGGCGAAGAACTGCAAGGTTCCCAAGAGCGGTCAGCCGAGAACAAAACGATCGCGGGTCTGGAGTGGGCATGGGTCATTACCGGTACGGTTATCGGGTTTATTCTCAACAACATTTTCGTCTACGGTTTATTCGCCTTGCTGCGATTCGGAGTTGCGGGCATACTGATCTCGCTCGGCGCGAGTTTTATCATCGCCGGGATTATTGTCGGCTATAAGTCTCCGGGCGTGACCATTAAAGAGGCGGCTCTTGCGGGAGCGCTTGGCGTTGTTCTTAATTTTCTCTTTATTTATTTCGGTTTTGGGGCGATGCTTGATACGCAGTACCTCGTTATTGGTCTCATCGGGGGCTTCATTCTTTCATTTGTCGGCGGATGGATCGGAGAAGAGATGCAAAAACGGAAAGAGGCGAAAGCAAAGTAGCCGCTGGAAATAATCTTCTCTACAACAGAAAGAGGGTTCATATCATTGAACCCTCTTTCTGTTGTATTGAACACTACGCGCTAATAGATTCGAGTATGCCTTATCGGCTCGGCGGTTTCGGCAAATTCTTTGCCAGCCTATTCATGATCCCCCCCGACCTCTTTTTTTCCGAGACTTTCTGAAGCGGGGTATTGTCATGCTGCTTGTTCACGAACACCTGCTGTCCTATTGCGAGAAGGTTGAAAACAAAATAATAGAGGTTCAAGCCCGACGGCAGGTTGTTGAACAACAGCGTCATCATGACCGGCATCATCCATACCATCGCCTTTTGGCGCGGGTCGTTCACCGTCATCTTTTGTTGGATGAACATCGTTATCCCCATCATCAGTGCAAGGCCGCTGATGTTGTGAACTCCGAGGAAGGGGAGCGTAAACGGCAGGTCCACGATCACATCGGGCACCGAGAGGTCTTTTATCCACCAGACAAAGTTGGCCTGCCGCAGCTGGATCGAATTCGAGAAGAGCGCATAGAGAGCATACAATATCGGAAGCTGCAGGAGCATCGGCAGGCATCCCCCGGCGGGATTGACGCCGTAGTCCTTGTAGAGCTTCATGATCTGCATGTTCATCTGGTTCGGATCGTCCTTATACTTCGTCCGAATCTCTTCCATCAAGGGCTGCAATGCCTGCATCCTCTTCATCGACTTCATGCTGCTTCGCGTGAGCGGATGGAGCGCAACTTTCACGATGATGGAGAAGAGAATAATGATGATGCCATAGTTGGAAATGAAAATGCGCAGGAAATTAAACAGCGGAATAAACAGGTACACGGTGATCGGTCTGATCCACGACCAGCCAAGGCTCATAATGTGATTCAGGTCGTGGCCGTAGCTCTTAATAATGTCGTAATCGAGAGGCCCCACAAAAAGTGTGAAGTGCGAAACCTCCTCATCCATGTTCTTGAAAGGAAGTTTTAATCCGATGGAGTAATGCTCAACGAGCCCGTGGTCCGGCGCAGCTTCGCACCTCCCCTCAAGGTATGCGCCGTCCGCTTTCTTGTCGTCCGAGATCAGTACTACCGCAAAATATTTATTCCGCGTTGCAACCCATTCCGTAGAGCCGTTGGTATTAGAGATCGGATTCTCGCCCGGTTTCGCGGCATCCACCGTTGCGACCTCGCCGCCGGCGTACGAGAACGCTTCCGCCTGGCGCGATTCGTCGACGCTGTTGTGCTCGACGTACCGGACCCCGCTCTCCCAGATCACCTGGTACTCGTAGTTTGCGATGATCTCCTGCATGCCGAGGAGCTTCACGCCGACATCCAGTCCGTACGAATCATTTTTGAAGCGGAGTGTCTTAACGACCCGCCCGGTTCCAGCTGTGAGGACAAAATCGATCGAGTACTCCCCGTTTCCGGTCAAACGAATTTTGCCCGAAGGAGGAAGGACCGCATCAAAGAACAAGCCTTTGGTGTTGATCAGTTTCCCCTCTGTCGATGTGAAAAGGAGGCTGAAATCCCCGCCGGAAGTATTCTCGACGAGCTGAACCGGGTACTGGTCCCACGTCTTATAGTTCTTCAGCTGGAATTTCTTTATAACGGCGCCCTTCGTCGAGATCTCGGCCGTGTAGAGATCAGTTTCGACGGTGACAATACGTTCGCTTCCGACCGCTGCGGGAGAAAAATATTTACCGAGAGAGTCTTTTGCCGAGAATACCCGCTGCTCCGTTTTGATCTCAACGGGCGCCTTTTCCGGTACCGGCTTCGCCGCGAGCGCAGAATCTTTTTTCAGCTCTTCGATTTGTTTGCCGTTCAGGACTTGCTGTGAGGGACGGGGGGAGCTCCACCACATCCACACCATCAGAACGATGGCGATGAGAATAAAGCCGAGCACTGTTTGTCTGTCCATTTACATCGTACTCCAATTCAAGATTAACTGAAATTCTTCCTATCGTACCGGGTCGTAACCGCCTTCGTGCCATGGGTGGCATTTCCCGATGCGCAGGAGCGTCAACCAAAGCCCTTTCCATGGGCCGTACTTTTCAAACGCATCGATTGAATAGTGCGAGCACGAAGGATAGAACCTGCATGAGTTTGGGGGAAGAAGGGGGGATACTAGTATTTGATAGAGACGGATAACGCCGACAAATATCCGTGTCATTGAAGCCTCATAATCATGGAAACAATCTTTGACATCACATCCTTCACATCGCGTTCGATGCTCGCATAACGCAACCGCCGTACATCGGCGCGCCTGCCATTCCGGAAGATGAATATCAGAGCCAGCTGCACATTCGTTTTGTCCGCCGCTTCATACAGCCGCTCCTTGTTGGCCCGGAAGGCTTCTCTCAGCAGCCGCTTGACCTTGTTCCTGTCTACGGCAAGGGAAACACCTCTTCGCGGGACGGCAAATCCAACGCACACCGCGGGCGTATTTTTTTCTCTCTCCTTCTTTTTGACGTAGCATTGGAGCGCCGAGCTATGGATGGATTCTCCATTTTTCAGAATGTCGGAGAAAACGGAATAACCGCGAAGGATTTCTGATTTGCGAAGTGTGTGCTGCACACATTCAACCTTTACCGCTTATCTTCGAGGCTGCGGGGTTGTTCAGGGTTTAACGCTCGTCGCTGACGGTAAGCTTGTGCCGGCCTTTTGCGCGCCGGCGTGAAAGAACCTTCCGGCCGTTCTTGGTGGACATTCGCTCTCGAAAGCCATGAGTGTTTTTGCGTTTGCGTTGATGGGGCTGGTATGTGCGTTTCATCAATAATCTCCGAGTACTTTCCAAACAAAAAAGGGTTGCCTCTCTCCGAGACAATCCTTTTTATGCAAACTTAGCAATTAACGTATTAGCAAAGTATGAAAAATGTGACAGATAAACAAGAACTATTTGCCAATGAAAAATATTGCTTGACAAGGGTAAGCTTCGTACTGTATAATTCATAGCGCAATGAGACAGCGTTTTACTGTGAATAAGGTGTTGATAACTTTTTCGCGTCAAACAATCCCGCGAGGGCTTGATTTTATTGTGCAGAACTGGCTGTCGTGCAATTGTTGATAAGTGGTACACAAGTAATTTGAGTCCTTGTTTATCAATGTTTTGCGAGTTGTTGCTTCATGTGTATAATTTTTTGAATTGCATAACCTGCTATAATTGCAATCGTCCGTGTGTTGATAAGTTTGTTAATAACTTCGCTATCGCTGTTGATAATTCTTTTCGCGCGTGAGTTTTTATGGAAAATCAGCTTGAAATCGTAGAATCATCCGTTGCAAAGCATGATGCTATCGGCGTTTGGTCGTCATGCCTATCATCTATCCAAAGCCAGGTACCGAATCAAAGTTTTAAAACCTGGTTTGAACCGGTGAAAGCAACTAAACTTGAGAACGGGGAGTTGACGGTGCAGGTTCCGAGTCAGTTTTTCTATGAGTGGCTCGAGGAACATTACTACACTCTGATCAAGAAGACGATTTCGGTGTATCTGGGTGAGGATGCAAAACTCACCTATGTTGTCGTACCACCGGACGATTCCGGAGCTGCCCTCGAGATTCATCCGGCCGCGGCGATACGCGCCGAAATCGCTCATGTGCAAAGTCCGCGCAATGCACATCCCTTTCCGTCTGCTGAAAGTGAAGAGATTCTCCCCCCGGTAAAGACATTTTTGAACCCGCGATACACGTTCACCAATTTCATCAAGGGGGACAGCAATCAGCTTGCACGGGCGGCGGCATCGGCTGTTTCAAATAATCCAGGAGGGACTTCTTTTAATCCATTGGTGCTCTACGGCGGCACCGGTCTCGGCAAAACGCATTTGATCCAGGCGATCGGTAACTACGCCTTCGAAGCCGGAAAGGCTCGCCGCGTTTGCTATGTCTCGAGCGAAAAGTTTACTATAGAATTTGTCGACGCCATTCAATCGGATAAGACGCGGGAGTTTTCGACCTACTACCGGAGCATGGATCTGCTGATCGTCGACGACATCCAATTCTTTTCAGGAAAAGAAAAAACACAGGACAGTTTTTTCCATACGTTTAACACCCTTCATCAGATGGGAAAGCAGATCGTTCTCTCATCCGATAAACCGCCGAAAGATTTGAAAGGGCTGGATGAGCGCCTGATCTCGCGTTTTCAATGGGGACTGACAGCCGATATTCAGCCTCCCGACCTCGAAACAAGGACAGCGATCCTTCGCAAGAAATGCGAAGACGACAACATTGAAATTCCTCCTGAGGTTTTGGACTTCATTGCGACAAACGTAACATCGAATATCCGTGAGCTCGAGGGGTGCTATATCAGCCTGCTGGCCAAGGCGTCGCTTGAAAATCGCGACCTCAACCTTGAACTGGCGAGGGACGTGCTTCGCCTGGTCGTCAGCGATGTGCGCTCGCCGATCTCCGTCGAAGAGATCCAGCGTCTCGTCGCAGAATTTTTCGACATGCCGCCCGACCTTCTCCGGGCAAAAACCCGCAAGCAGGAGATCGTGAACGCCAGACAAATTGCAATGTACCTGGCGAAGGAGATGACGAATTGTTCGTTGAAAACGATCGGCCTCCATTTTGGCGGAAGGGATCACAGCACGGTCATTCATGCATACCAGTCCGTCGAGGATCAGATAAAGCTTGACTCCAAATACCGCGACACGCTCCAGGTGGTAAAGAAGAGGATTGAAATGTCGTCCCGATAAGATAAACTTTATATCATGAAGAATAGAAAAGTCTCACAGTAGTGAGACTTTTTTATTCACTTCGGGCTGTGAAGAACTTGTGATGCTCTGTTCGTTTCCTGTGGATAGATATTACGTTATCCGCTCTGTTTGACTTCTGGCCTCACGATTGTCTATAACTCTTGGATTGTTCACATCTCATTCACTATTAATCGATACCTTCTCACGTTATTCCACCGCTCTACAGCACGGATTTAGTTTTTACCTCTTGTTATGAACATATCAACACCCTTTATTATGTATATTAATTTATTAAAACTTATATTTAAGATAGAGACAATAAGAGATGCATTCGGTCTCTGTTGATTTTTTTCAGATTTTCTTCTAATTTTATTATAATCCCAAACATAAGTAACAATGAGAAAATTTTTCCTTCATCGGAAAGCGCAGAATTAACAATGCAGCAGTATATCCGCTACAGCATTGCTACCGTTATATTATTAATACTGCAAACGACAATCATCCCTTTTGCTTCGATTGCCAATATTGTTCCGGATATCCTGATCGTGTGGATCGTGTATATGGCAATCAAACTCGGACAAATTCCGGCAACGGTAGCAGGATTTGTGATAGGAATAGCGATTGACCTGGTCAGCGGACATTTTCTTGGACTTTCTGCGTTATCAAAAACGATTGCCGGTTTTTTTGCAGGATATTTCTACAATGAAAACAAGATCGATTATACAATCGGCAATTATCAATTTCTGATTATCGTCGGACTTTCATCGCTCTTCCACAACGTCATTTATTTTGTCATTTTTGTTCAGGGCAGCGAAATCGGATTCTGGACAGCTATTTTTCGCTTCGGATTGTTTTCCACGATTTATACCGTAGCGTTCGCCGTGCTTCCAATGCTGGCATTCTCCAGAAAAATAGCACAAGGAACGGCGCTCTGATGATAACTGAAGAATTCGGCTCGGCCCAGAGAAAGAATGTTTTGCTGGTATTCGTCAGTATCGGGTTGGCCGTTATTGTAGGCCGGCTGTACCAATTGCAGTACATCTACCGCGACGAATACGGAAAGAAATCGGAAGAGAACAGTATTCGAACAGTCGTGAAAGTGCCTGTTCGCGGCTATGTGTATGACCGCCAGGGAAAACTCCTCGTCGACAACAGGCCGTCGTATATCGTCATGCTGACGCCCATAGATTTTGATGCAAAAAATATCCCGCTGCTTGCCTCCGTTCTGCAGATGGACGAAGAATCCATTAAAGATAAGGTCAAAAAGGCCCGCCAGTATTCGCTCTTCAATCCCGTGCGCATCAAACGCGACATCGATTTTGGGACACTTTCCATCCTTGAAGAAAACAAAAGTCTTCTGCCCGGGGTTGAAGTTCAAATCGAATCGAAACGCTATTACGGCACTCCCGCCCACGCATCGCACATGCTCGGATATGCAAAAGAAATTTCAGATCTTCAGCTGGAGAAACTGGGAGAATACTATCAGCAGGGAGATGTCGTTGGATCGGCAGGGCTGGAAGCGAAGTACGAAAGATATTTGCGCGGTGAAAAAGGATTCGAATTTATTTCACAGAACTCAAAAGGGCAGGTCATCGGCAATTTCAACAATGGCAAGTATGATATTCCGCCGAAAGACGGTCTCGACCTGCATCTTGCGATCGACACCGACGTCCAGGCTCTTGCAGAATCGCTCCTCACCGGACACCGCGGCGCTGTCGTCGCGATCGATCCGGACAACGGGGGGGTGATCGCGCTGGCGAGTAAGCCCGATTATAACCTCTCGGATTTCAGCGGCGTGACATCTCCGGAAGCATGGAATAAGTTGAACGACGATGACGACAAGCCGCTGTTCAACCGGGCCACGCTCACGCGCTATCCCCCCGGTTCGACCTTTAAAATGATCTTAGCGGTCGCCGCGCTCGAAAATCACGTGATCGATGAAAACTGGCGCGTCCAATGCCGCGGGGCGTTCGTGTACGGAAGAAAGGTCTTCAAGGACGAACACGTGCACGGCTCAACGAATGTTGTGGAAGCAATCCAGAAGTCATGCAACGTTTTCTTCTACCAGCTCATGCTCAAAGTGGGGCTTGATCCATGGAGCGAGTTCGGAAGAGAATTCGGCTTCGGACAGCCGACAAAGATCGACATCCTCGAAGAAAATTCCGGTCTGCTTCCATCCACCGAATACTATAATCGCGTGTATGGAAAAGGAAAATGGACGCAAGGGTACCTGGTTAGCTTGGGAATAGGCCAGGGGGAAGTTGGGGTCACGCCGCTTCAGATGGCAAACTATGCGTCCATGCTCGGCAACAAGGGGCATTATTATCAACCCCATATCGTTCAGACGATCTATAATAAATGGACAAACACAACCGACACCGTTGCGGTGGAACATCATGAACTTCACGTTTCAGAAAAGACATGGCAGCTCGTCCGTGAAGGAATGCGCCGGGCTGTGATGGAGGCCGGGGGAACGGGAGGGGCGGCCCGCATTCCCGGTGTTACCGTCGCCGGAAAAACAGGAACGGCAGAGAACCCTCATGGTAAAGCCCACTCATGGTTCATCGGGTTTGCGCCGTACGACCATCCGAAGATCGCGATTTGCGTGTTGGTGGAGAACGTCGGCTACGGGGGCTCATATGCGGCGCCGATCGCCGGGCTCTGCATGGAAAAATATCTCTACGGTGAAATTGTTCCAAACCAGCCGCCGCCGGTCGACCAGGACCAAAAGCAGCCAAAAGAAGGACGTCGCTCGACTACCGCGTCGATACGATAAGCTGCAAGCGATCGTCTATCACGATACAAAAGTATGAATCCATTTTTCAAAGATTATTTTGACCGGACGACGTTCCTGGCATGCGTTGCGCTCATCGCGATAGGACTTCTATCGATTTACAGCGCGACGTTTGATACGAACGCGGCAAGCAGCTTCCACAAACAAATTCTGTGGGCTTCCCTGGGATTCGTTCTGATGATTGCAGTGATGTTCATTCCGCTGCGGGTCATTCAGCGTTCGTCGATGATTGTGTTCGCCGTTTCGCTCGTTGCGCTTGCTGCAGTGCTTGCCGTCGGCCACCGGGCCTACGGCTCGCAGAGCTGGTTTGGTTTCGGCGGGATGGGCGGCCAGCCGTCCGAGTTCGTGAAGATCACTACCATCCTCGCGCTGGCTTCGTTCTTCAGCAGAAGCGATACCAGCATGGGAAGCATGAAGGATGTTGCAATAGCATTCGCCATTATTCTTCTTCCGATCTCCCTGATCATGATGCAGCCCGACCTCGGAACCTCGCTTACGTTCATTGCAATGTTTATCCCGGTATTATACTGGGCGGGGGCATCAAATTTTCTCATCATCGCAATCATTGCCCCCGGTGTCGTTGCGCTCTCGGCGATCATCGGAACAACAACGTTTCTTGTTGTCCTCACCGCGGTCGGCGCCGCGCTGTACTTCTTCCGGGAGGATAGATTTTTCAGCGCGTTGATGTTCGGCGTGAACGCGATGGTGGGAATTTTCGTGCAAGTGGTGTACGAAAAACTTCCGTTGTATCAGCAGAAACGCATCGCAACATTCCTCGACCCGAACAACGATCCGCTCGGTGCAGGGTACAACGTCATCCAAGCAAAAGTCGCTATCGGTTCGGGAGGATTCTGGGGAAAAGGATACCTGCAGGGAACGCAGACACAGCTCAATTTTATTCCTAAACAATGGACGGACTTTATTTTCTGCGTTCCGGGGGAGGAATTTGGATTCCTCGGCGCTATGGTCGTGGTAACATTGTTCGCCGTGATTCTTGTGCATGGCATCAGGGTTGGATATGTGGTGAAGAATAGGTTCGGCAGCATCGTCGCCATCGGGATCGCCTCGCTCTTTGCAGTACACGTTTTTGTCAACATCGGCATGTCGGTCGGGTTGATGCCGGTGATAGGAATTCCCCTTCCTTTCTTGAGTTACGGCGGCTCATCGCTTTGTTCGTACATGATCATGATGGGACTCTTGATGAATGTGTACGCCAACAGGAAAGAATACTGAGAACCGGGGCGGACCATGTGAATGCTGCAGTTCTTCGGAGAACACTCTCCCGTATATTCTCTTTCTTAGTCTCCCCGTTCCAGCATCCTCGTCGCTACAAACGAACCCGCTTTAAGCTTGTAGACATACCTTCCTTTCGTCAGCACCTTCGCTTCCAGTGAGACAATGTACGTTCCCGCATCCTGTGTCTCTTGCACAATAAGGATCTCTTTGTTTGTTACAGTATCCTTGACGGTCAGCTCTACAGGGCTTCGTTCTCCCAGCTGGTATGAAATATACGTCCTTTCTGAAAACGGGTTTGGATAATTTTGCGCGAGTGAGTATCGTCCCGCCGACTGAGGCGCATTGTTATGAGACTCGTATTCGAGCGAACCCCCGTTGCTCTCGTTGTGTCCTTTGTCGAGCGCCGTCACAGTATAATAGTAATGAACGCTATTGCCTGGCGTGTTGTCCACGTACATCGTCGACGTTGAAGGGATAACGGCGAGAATGTTTCGCGGGTTGCGTATGTCGACCCCTTCACTGGTGGACCGGTACACGACATACTGCGCGGCATTGTCGCCGTCGACAGCAAGAGGGGGTTCCTTCCATCGGACGATTGTTTCCTGGCTGGAGCCGCGGATCGCGGTGATGTCGGTCGGCGGAAGAGGAGGGATGGAATCTTTCCACGGCATCGGAGGTATCAGCGCGGGATATTTGTATGTCAGGCCAATGCCGGGCAGTTCCAGAATGTTCTCATACCGGAAGAACGATTGTCCCTGGCATTCGACGGTCCGCGTGAGGTAAATTTGCTCGGCGACCTCCCTTTGAATGTTCTCCCGGTAAACTCCAAGTCCCGCATAGATGTGCCTGCCGAAACTATTTTTACTCCAGTCGATGCAAAGCGCGCGAAAATCGGGGTCGCTGGGGTTTGTCTGCTCGCCAAAGTCCCAATACAACTGCGGCGCGATGTAGTCCTGTATTTTTTCTTCCAGCCACAACCGAGAATCCTGGTAGAGTTCCGAGTACGCGGAAACTCCCGATTGCGCTCCGGGAATGAGTTTATAAATTCCCAGCGGGGCGGAGCCGACCTTCATCATCGGCTTCTCGTTGATGATCTGCGAGTACATTTCGCGCACAAAGCGTGTGATGTTGTTGCGCCGCCACTCGTCGCGCTCAACGCCGTCGCTGTATAAGCGAAATGAATTCCAATCATCAAATTTTTGACCCGGATACCGGATGTGGTCGAAATGAATTCCGTCGAGGTCGTACAAACGCACCAATTCCATGACGAGGTTTTCGGTGTACTCCCGCACTTCGGGTCGTCCCATATCCACCCACCACTCGCCATCATAGTTTTGCGCCCATTCCGGATGGCTGCGAAGAATGTGCCGGGGAGAGCTTAATGGAGGCTGCCCGCTGTTATAGATTTTTGCGACGTTGAACCATGCGTGGAGTTCTATGCCGCGCTTGTGCGCCTCCTCGATCGCGAACTCAAGCGGATCCCAGCCCGGGTCCTGACCGAGCGTGCCGGTCAGCTCTGCCGCCCACGGTTCGTATTGCGATTTGTAAAAAGTGTTTCCCCTGGGGCGAACCTGAAAGAACACGGTATTGAAATGCTTCTTCTGCAGAGTTTCAAAAATATCCACCAGCGATTTCTTCTGTGCGGTGACGTCGTGCGTTTTCGGCCAATCGGCACCGCCGGCTGTCGTCAGCCACACTGCCCGCACCTCCCATTTTGGCGCGACAATGTCAGGCTGTGCACATATCGGGACATGGAAGAAAGAGAACAGCAGGATGATTGAAGCGAGAAGGAAGGATGTGCGTGACAAGTTATGCATTCGCACGCACTTCGAAAATTTGTATTGGTTGTTCTTTTCCCTTTACTTTGATCGGATCAAGTTTTAACAGGCGGATCGAGCTTGCGCCCTTGACATGCTCCGCGGAATTTTCCGAGAGAAGGATCTGCCCGCGTTTTGCAGCGCTGCAAAGCCGGGCGCCCAGATTCACCGAATCGCCGATGACGGTAAAATCCATCCGGTCCTCGCTCCCCATCGCGCCCATCACCATCACTCCGGTGTTGATGCCGATACCGATGCCGACGTCCTCGCCTGCGGTCGCAGCGACGTCGTTCATCGTTTGCTGGATCTCAAGCGCGCATTCGACGGCGCGATTGACCATTTCTTTTCCTACAAAGACCGCGACGAGTTCATCGCCTACAAATTTGTCGATGTCGCCGCCGTATTTTTTCACAATGTCTGTCTGGCGGCTGAGGATGGAGTTGAGCATGGTGACGACGCGTTCGGGCTCGACTTTTTCCGAGAACGAAGTGAAACCGCGTACGTCGGAGAAAAAAACGGTGGCCGTCTTTCGCTCCCCGCCGAGTTTCACGCCCATCGAATCTGCCTGCCGGACGGCGTCGACGGTTTGCTGCGATACAAATTTTTGAAGATGGAAGCGCTCGCGCAGCCCAACGACCATTTCGTTGATGCGGACTGCGAGAACGCCGATTTCGTCTTTCGACTGTACAACTGCCATTGCAGAAAAGTCACCCAAGCCGACTCGTTGGGCAACGTCGCCGATATTGCCGATCGGATGGACGACGACGCGCTTCATGAAGATGCGCAGGACGAACCACACCAGCAGGATGGTCAGCGCACCCGTCACCAGTGAGTAGATCTTATTTTTGCTGACCGCAGCGTTGATGTCAGCCATTGAGGCCGCAACTTCCACCACGCCGCGGACAGCGTGATCAGTGCCGTGGCATCCCTGGCAGCGCTTGTCGTTGATGAGAGGAGACACGCGCACGAGATACTCTTCTCCGTTGATCATTTGCGTCGACTCTATTACTTCTTTCGACTCAAGAGCCCGTCGAGCAAGGCTCTTTCCCAGCTCTTCAACCGGGCGGTCTACGAAACGCTCGTTGCCTTCCCTGTCGAACACTCGAAGGTCGTGCACCGCGGGGATCAATCTCACCTCGTTGATGAACGAATGGACATAGCTTCCTTTTCCGACAAGCATAATGCTTCGAAAACCCGCACCGACAGAAGCTTGGAGCATCATGGTGAGCTGTTTTTTCAGCGAGTCGGGATTCTGATCGAGGTGATCGAGCCTCAGCGTTATCGCCATGATGCCGCGCCATGGATTTTTCGCGTCGTGGCAGACCTGGCACCGTTCTTCGTTGCGGAGAGGGATTAAACGGGTAAGAATGCCGCCGTGCTTTTCGACTATTTCTATGGGTTCTGCTTTTGAAATTGCCCGGAGGACCTCGTCGGGCTTGCGCACGTTCTTTTCGAGCCCAAAATGCAGATCGCCGAATCTGTCGTAGACCTGTACCCGTTCAATGAATGGAAGCGCGGACGTCCGATTGATAAGTGTGTCCATCAGCGGTCCTTCGCCCGACACCATAATGTTGCGAAAACCGGCAGCGAGCGTGTTGCACACAATTTCGCTCACCTCGGATTGAATGCGCGAGAGTTCAACCGGAGAGCCATGTGCATCGAGAGCCATCAGGTCTGGTTTAAGCGAGACCCACGTTACACCGCGCACCGTGTGATTGGTCCCGTGGCATTGCTGACATTCTTTTTCGTTGATCAACGGCTCTAGGCGGGTGAACACTCCCCTTTCGTTTTCACCGGTCATCATCCTTTCAACTTCCTGCTGTGATTCGATAACGCGCCTCACATCAGGGTCGCCGGTGCTTTTAATGAGCCCCCTTCCTTCCTCCTGAAAGACTTCATTTGCTTCTCTGTCGTACACGTTGAGCATGCCGGAAGTGAGACTGTCTCGTGCGTCGTTGACAAATGCGCGTGCATAGCTCGCCTTGCCAGACAGCATGACGTTGCGTATTCCGACCATGATCGTTTGTCCGAACAGCATCGACTTTTGTCGATTCTGCTCGATGAGCATGTTCGACTGGCTGTTGATCGAAACGATAACGTAGGTACCAAAGCCGGCAATCAGGACGACAATAAGAAGGAGGAGTATTTTTACTTCGAGGCGGTTCTTCAAGAGCAATTGAGAATTATGAATTAATAATTAAGAGTTATGATTTACAAAGCGTAGCTCGTACGAGATGTTCGCCCCTAATTCTTAATTATTAATTAATAATTGGTCACGATCTGTCCTGTTTCCACCACCGGTCAACAACATCGGAGACGACAGTTTCTTTTTCGGAAGCGACCCATTTGTCGTAGAACTTGATGTCAGCGCTGTCGGGGGGAGGCGCGGGATAGTCGAGCATCACACGGACCGGCAGCGGCGTTGAATCGCCGATGATGAGAGCTTCCCCCGGCCGGAGGGTTGGCAAAAGGTCGAACAAACCGCTGAAGGCATCGGGGACCAGTTTTCGCACATAGTTTTGATCGGTTGGATTTGTCAAACGAAGAGTGACGAAGTTGTTGCATTGCGACAGGATCGTTTCGGAAAGCTCCGAAGGCCGCTGGCTGACGATCATGCATGCTACACCGTATTTTCGTCCTTCTTTCGCGATTCGTTCGACCGTCCGTCGCGCCGCCCGGTTGTGAGCAGAAGGAATTTGCGGAAGATAATTATGCGCTTCCTCAAATACGAGCAGAATAGGGAAATCCGATTTGCTCTTATTCCAGAAATTGAAATCGAAAATCATACGGGCCAGAAGCGATACGATGACGTTAACAATGTCGAAGGGGACGCCGCTGAGATCGAGAACTGTGATCTGTTTTTTATTATCGAGGCCCAAGATCTTTGAGATAACATCTTTAATCGCGACCGAGTCTTTGAACTTCTTCGGCTTGAACATGAATTCATACCGCCTGTCGGTCATGCGGCTGTCTAAACGGACAAGAAAACGGGTAAACTGTCCAAAGAACGGTCCCTCTCGAGATTGGCCTCCGCCATAGCCGGTGATCCGCTCCGTGTCGTAGAACTGGAACTTTGCCCGGACCTCGTTGAGGTCGTAATACACAGGCGCGTCGATAGTAATGAACTCCTGCAGCGTGGGGTTTTTGATCTTCTTTGAATTGAGCACGAGGTCTTTCAGAAGCATTTCCTGGCTTTGTGCCGAGGCTTCGCTTTCATCGACAAAAGCTTCGCGCATTTCTTCAAAGTTCATGAACCAATGCGGCAGTTCAAGGTCGGTGATGTTGATGATGTTTCCGAAATCGCGGAACGCGGCCCTGTACTCGTTGTGGATATCGAGAATGATAACGTGGGTGTTGGAAAACATTTGAACTTTTTGAAGGATGGATGCCACCGCGGTCGATTTGCCAGATCCGGTCGAGCCGAGAAGGGCAATGTGTTTTCCGAAGAACTTGTTCGGGTCGATGTACTGCCGTTCTCCCATGTAGCCGGAGATATCGCCGATCGCAAACCCGAACTGTGCGAATGTCGAGAAGAGCGACGTGATATCGCCATCATCGGTCATGAAGACGTCGGCGCCGATCGGGGGAAAACTGGCAATACCTTTTTCAAATTTTCCGTTCACGACAGATCCGACGAGTTGAAGCTCCATTTCCTTTTTCGCCTTCACGATGTCGGCCATTTCCGTCTGCGTACTCCCCATGCTTTGTGTTTGGCGGGAGAGTTGGACCCGTTCGATCATTCCGATAATATTCATCGTGCCGACGGGTATTGCAACGAATGTCCCGATCTGGCCGATGCGGTAGAGTTTCCCTCCCAGCGTTCGTTCCATCGAAACGATGGAATCGTCCATGAAGGCGATCGCATTAGAGCTGCTGATGCTGTATATAGTACCGATATGTTTTTCTGCTTCTGGCATACGTGTGCTATCTAATTTTTCATTGATTGTGATGTTCCGACGCGGTTTGGCTACATGATAGTAACAAAATTACCGTGGTTTGTCAATGAGTGAGAAAACGACACAGAGACAATTTTGATTTCTTCGACCAGGAAGCGATGAGACAAGAAAATTCTCACTTGATCTTTTGCAGGTTTCCAAGGCCATCGTAGGCGGCATATTTGTACGCCTCGGAAAGAGTAGGAAAGTTGAAGACCGATTGAATGAAATAATCGATCGTGAGTCCCTGGGAAAGCACAAACAAGCCGACATGGATCAGTTCGGATGCGCCCTCGCCGATGATGTGCACGCCGAGAAGTTTTTGGTCGGAAGGAGAAAAGAGGAGCTTGATCATTCCGCTCATGTCGCCGATGATCTGTCCGCGGGCGTTGAGTTCGAACATCGCGCGCCCGACGCAGTAGGGGATTTTCTTTTCTTTGAGCGATTCCTCGGTTGCTCCGGTGAATGAAATTTCGGGAATCGAGTAGACCGCCAGCGGAATGAACGGCGAGACCTGCTTTTTATATTCAAGTTTGAATGCATTGCACATAGCGACGCGGGCCTGCTCCATCGACGTCGAAGCGAGGGACGGAAAACCGATGACATCGCCGGCGGCGTAAACGTTCGGAACCGTGGTCTGGAACTGCGAATTAACGGCAAGTTGTCCCTTCGCGTTGGGAACAATCTTTAGGTTCTCCAGTCCCAGATTCTTTGTGTTTCCGTATCGCCCGGCAGCGACCAGCGCTTTGTCGACAGTAAATCTTTTTCCGCTTTTCAGATGCACCGTTACAGCTTCAGTTCCCTTCTCCATTCGCTCGTACTCCTCGTTGAGCATGATCGTCATCCCGAGCCCCTCGAGGTGCAGATGCAGCCGTTCCGCTATTTCTCCGTCGATAAAAGAGAGGAGCCGCGGTTTCGATTCGACGAGCGTTACGGGAATTCCGAGGGCAGTAAATATTGTCGCGTATTCACAGCCGATAAACCCGCCGCCGATGACAGCGAGGTTCCTCGGTATGCGGTCCATGTTCAGCACGGAATCGCTGTCGTACACGAGATGGTCGTCGATCGGAAAGTTGTCCGGGCGGTTGGGAATCGAACCGGCTGCGATAAGAAAGAATTCCGCCGTGTACATGTCCGCCGAGCCGTCTCGTTCCACCCGGATCGTATGCGCATCGACGAAGGAGGCATGGCCGAAGATCAATTCAATGTTGTGCCGCTCGATATTCTGGTAGATGAGATCCCATTCGTTGTTCACGACGTGGGTCTTGCGGTACATGAAATCTTCGATGGAGATGTTCTGCTTGACGCTGTAGTCGATGCCGTAGAGGCCGCGCTGCCGGAGGTTTGAAAAATAGAGGGCAGTCTCTCGGAGAGTCTTGCTTGGCACGGTTCCGGTATTAACCCCTGCACCGCCGACCCGGGGAGCTTTCTCTATGATCGCGGTTTTTTTCCCGAAGTAAGCAGCTTGCGCCGCCCCCTTCTCACCCGCCGGTCCCGAGCCGATAACAATGAGGTCGAAGTCGTATGTTCCAGCCATTGAAAGGATTATTCTGAATATCTGAAGAAGATTGAGAGCAAAGATACACCTTTTTTCGAAAGAGGCAACCGCAATCTATAGAGCGGGTTCACGGTGCGACGCGCCAGATTATCCTTGCTCTTGCCGCCGAAGAGACGTATATTAGATACGCAAATAATAGTACATCGTTATTGCGCTTGTCACTGCTTTTTCGCTTGAGATTTTTCAAAGACAGAGGCACCGGGTATCCTTTTCCAAAGGAACTCGTCAGACCAATTTCTGAAACATCGATAGACGAAATTCGATCGCATCGGTAGGTTGATGCAGCAAGCCGTTGATGCGATTTTTTGTTTATGGCAGCAAGAGTCAACGCTGTACGACTTCTCCGTCTCAAGCGGAGAAGGTTTTTGAAAAATCTTTTTCGAAAGGAGACGTTCCATGGAAAAAGGAACAGTCAAATGGTTCAACCGGACCAAAGGTTTTGGATTTATCTCACGGCCGTCGGGCGAGGATGTATTTGTACACTACCGCTCGATCGTTGGAGAAGGGTTCAAGAACTTGAATGAGGGCGACCAGGTTCAGTTCGAGGTTGAGAACGGACCGAAAGGTCTGCAAGCGGCAAACGTGCAGAAGATATAGAGCTGCATCGTACTCTGAGAGGTCCCGTGCATGGCATGGGACTTTCTGTTACCACCCGATCCTCGAGAGCGAGGGCATAAGGAGGCTTCAAACATGCTGAATGGCACCGTAAAATTCTTCAATTCTACAAAAGGGTTCGGATTTCTCACAACGCCGGAAGGCGAAGATATTTTCTTCCACAAAAGCAACGTGAAGGATACGGGGTTTCGTGACGAGCTTCGGCAAGGAGACAACGTGAAATTCGAAATCCGGGTCGAACAAAAGGGTAAGCGCGCGTACAATATCGCACGCGTATCGTCTGAAGTCCCAAAGGAAAAAGACAGCGTGTAGGGCTGCAAAGCAGCGCTCTGATGAAAGGTTGAAAGCCGTCATGCAACAGCACGACGGCTTTTCTATTGTTACCATCAGCTGTCGGACACCTCGTTAGTTTCATCATCCCATCCTTCAACATGCTATAGGTTTTTTGGATAAGGTGTCCGACAGCTCCTTAGGATTGCATTTCAAGCAAAAACCCTTAGATTTGTGCGTAATATATACGCTCTCAGGTGAAGCCAAACCCGCATTCGTATACTATTATTATGCTCCCGTCGCAATGATCGATAAACCGTCGTCGCCATTCATAATTCTTAATTGCTAATATGATTCTTTCCGACACGAAAATTTTAGAAGAAATGGCACGGGGAACCATTGTCATCACGCCGTTCAATAGAAGATATCTCGGTTCGAACAGCTACGACGTCCACCTCGGCAAGTCATTGGCGATGTACGACGACGAGATCCTGGACGCAAAGATGCACAATAAGATCCATCATTTCGACATCCCAAAGGAAGGAATCATTCTGGTTCCAAGCAAACTCTACCTTGGCGTTACCGAAGAATACACGGAGACACACCGGCACGTTCCATTTCTCGAAGGAAAAAGCTCGATCGGCAGGCTGGGAATTGACATCCATGCAACCGCTGGTAAAGGCGACGTAGGCTTCTGCAACACATGGACGCTCGAGATATCCGTCCGGCAGCCGGTCCGTATTTATGCAAGCATGCCGATCGGCCAGCTTATCTATTTTGCGATCGACGGGGATGTTGAAGTTCTCTATAATAAGAAAGAGAACGCAAAGTACAATCGACACACAAAAAAACCCGTCGAATCAATGATGTGGAAGAATTTTAAGAAATGAGTTAAAAGTGAAAAGTTAAAAGTGAGAAGGGGAAAATTGAATTAGAAAATATGAAGCTCTTGTTTGTTGCATTGATTGAATTGAGTCGCGGGACCTCATCGCATTTTTTTCAGAATTTTTCAGTTCTTCATTTTCGGAGACACTCCATGAAATACATCTTTTCTTTACTGTTTACTTTTTACTGTTCACTGTTGATCGTTCATTGCTCATTGGCTCAGTCGAAACGCGCTCTAACCTTCGACGACATGATCAGCTGGGGCCGTGTTGCCGACCCTCAACCGTCGCCGGACGGAAAATGGGTCGCTTACACCGTTACCTATTACAGCAAACAAACGAACAAGGGGAACAGCGATATTTGGATAACGTCCATCGACGGCGGAGAAGCGCGGCAGCTCACTAACAGCCCAAAGGCCGATAACTCGCCGCGCTGGATGCCCGATGGGAAATCGATCGCGTTCATCTCAGCCCGGGACGGGGAGCCGCAAATTTACACAGTGCCGGTCGGCGGCGGCGAGCCGACGAAGATCAGCTCTATTTCGACCGGCGTCTCGGGGCTCATCGTGTCAGCTGACGGAAAATATTTCGCGTTCGCATCGGATATCTTTCCTGACTGCGTCAATGACAGCTGCAACAAAGCACGCAATGACGAAATGGAAAAGAGCAGCGTTAAAGCAAAAACCTTTACCCGGCTTCCCTACAGGGTCTGGGACCACTATACCGACGGGAAACGTAGCCACGCGTTCGTTCTTCCCGCAGCCGGCGGCACCGCAGTCGATGCAACGCCGGACGATTACGATACGCCGCCGATAGATATTGGCGGCGACGTTGACTATGCGTTTTCTCCCGACGGCTTGGAGTTTGCGTTCGTGCGAAATACCGACCCGATGGTCGCCGTCTCGACCAACAACGACATCTTCACTGTTCCACTCAATAATGGAAAACCTGCCGGCGAGCCGAAGAGAATTACCGAGAACAAGGCGAATGACAACCAGCCGATCTACTCCCCTGACGGAAAATTCATTGCCTACAGGGCAATGAAACGCCCGGGTTTTGAAGCGGACAAGTACGATATTATTTTGTACGACCGTGCGACGGCAAAGCGCACAAACATCACCGAATCGTACGACCGATCGGCGGATGAAGTGGTTTGGTCGCCGGACAGCAAGACGATATATTTTACAGCAGATGACCAGGGATATCATTCCCTTTATAAAGTTTCTCTTCCATCGGAAAAAGAAGGGGCGAGGATCGAACAGGTTACCGCTAAATTGTACGTCGCTGAATTTTCCCTTACTCCGGATGGCAAGACATTCGTGATCAGCAGGACAACCGTTCGAAATCCGCACGAAGTCTGGAGTATGGACATCAAAGGAAAGAACCTGAAACAGCTTACGACGACAAACGATGCCGGTATCGCAAAATTAGAGATGAATCCCCTGGAAGATTTTTGGTTCGACGGCGCAGAAGGTAAAAAAGTTGAAGGGTTCATCCTGAAACCGCCGTTCTTTGACCCGGCGAAAAAATATCCGATGGTCTATCTTATTCACGGCGGACCGCAGGGACAGTGGGATGACATTACGCATTATCGCTGGAATCCGCAGATGTTTGCCTCGCCCGGGTATGTCGTTGTGATGGTCAATCCTCGGGGGAGCACCGGATACGGCCAGCAATTCACGGACGAGATCTCCGGCGACTGGGGCGGGAAAGTCTTTACCGACCTCATGAATGGTGTAGAATATGCGATGAAAACATACCCGTTCATCGATACTGCCCGCATTGCGGCCGCGGGCGCGTCGTACGGCGGCTATATGATCAACTGGATCGAAGGACACAACGACAAAGGAATATTCAAAGCCTTGATCTGTCACGACGGCGACTATAATGCTGTCAGCGCCTTCGGTGCAACGGAAGAATTATGGTTTGAGGATTGGGAATTCAAGGGGACGCCGTGGGAAAACCGGACACTGTATGAAAAGTTCTCACCAAGCAACTTTGTAACAAACTTCAAAACACCGATGCTTCTTATCCATGGACAGTTAGATTACCGGCTCGATGTCGGTGAGGGATTCCAAATGTTCACAGCCCTCCAGCGAATGCATGTGCCCTCAAAAATGCTCTACTTCCCCGACGAAGGCCATTGGGTGCTAAAGCCCCTCAACAGCGAGCTATGGCATAAGACGGTGTTAGATTGGCTGGCGACGTACTTAAAGTAAGTGAAAAGTTAATAGTGTAAAGTGAAAATTTCTCTGCAAATGTACGCCGATCGATAGAGCTTTGAACTTGCAACGTATAACTTTTAACTTTGAACTTTACTACCCGGCTCCTTGAGAGTCAAAAAAAATCAAACTCGTTACTCTGCATCGGCCTTGATACGGACGTTGCAAAGCTCCCCGAATTTCTGAAATCGCACGCCAATCCGCAGGCGGAATTCAACCGGCGCATCATTGAGGCAACGAGCGACATTGTGTGCGCCTTTAAGATCAATTCGGCTTTTTATGAGGCTGAGGCCGAACAAGGCTGGCGTGCGCTGCGCGAAACGCGGAACAGCATTCCAACCGACGTTATTTCCATCGCCGATGCAAAGCGAGGAGATATCGGAAATTCGTCCGAACGGTATGCAAACATTTTTTTGAAGGAATTAAAATTCGACGCCGTTACCGTTAACGCATACATGGGAAAAGATTCCGTTGCTCCTTTCATACAATCGGGGGAGCAATGCGCGTTCATCCTTGCGGTAACATCGAATGCAGGAGCGAAAGATTTTCAGCGCCTGAAAGTCGGCAGGAAATTTCTCTACGAAAAAGTCATCGAGATTTCTTTAAAATGGAACACGAAAAAAAATATCGGCTTCGTTGCCGGGGCGACAAGGCCCAACGAACTTCGATCGATCCGGAAAAAGGCGCCGGCGGTTCCCCTGCTGATACCCGGGGTTGGTGCTCAGGGTGGAAGTATCGAATCGGCCGTGCGCTATGGATGTGACAAGAACGGCTATCTGGCGATCATCAACGCAAGCAGAAGCATAATTTATGCTTCAAGCGCCGAAGATTTTGCAGAAGCTGCACGTGCGGAAGCGATAAAACTCAGGGAAGAAATAAACTCTTGGCGGGGAAGGTTTTTCACACGGTGATCTCTAAGGTGTTCTCCTCGATCCCTCCCCGCCTCCACGCTCTATATGCAGGGGGGCAGGACAATGCATGCTGTCGAAATTCACGAAGACATCCTTCGTCATCTCTGGAACAATCAATATCTCGAAACTGAACGACTAACAACGGTTGACGGCCGAAAGCTGCAGGTTGCTTCGCCGGGAATCCTCAATCGCGGCGGCGGTCCCGATTTTCGCGATGGCGTTATTGTTCTGGATGGACAAACCTATCGCGGCGACATCGAATTTCATCGAACGGCTGATGATTGGTATAACCATCTTCACAACATCGACCCGAAGTACAATTCTGTTATCCTTCATGTTGTTCTGCACAGCACTCCCGGATCGGGAGGGACAATGTCGGAATGCGGACGAGAGATACCGGTGCTGGCTATTGGCGGTTTCCTTTCGTCCCCTCTTGAAAAAGTGATCGAGCACGCGATCAGGGACGAACATCTCTCCCGTTCAGCGCCTCTTCGCTGCATCGATCACAATGACGAGATTGCCGTCGATGTTCTTACCGGATGGATTCAAAGCCTCTATCGCGAACGATTAAAAGAAAAAGCGGTTAGAATGCTCAGCCGTCTTATAGAGATCATCGATGAGCAGCAGCGCGGAGTTTCCGAACCGTCGGAAATCTATGATGTACCGCGCAGCGAAGAGAGCCCGGACGACATACCGACTCCCAATACTCACATCGGCGAAGAGGAATTGCGCAGCGGCGATGCGTGGGATCAACTTTTGTATGAGGGAGTGATGGACGGGTTGGGATTTTCAAAAAACAGGATACCCTTTGCCTTGCTGGCGCTTCGCGTCTCGGTGCAGAACCTCAGGCCGCCTTCATTTCCGGCCGGCCTTACCGATCTGGAGCTGGAAGCAATCCTGCTTCGCACCTCCGGCCTGCTTCCGGAGATTCTCTCGCTTCGCGACCAGGAATCAAAAATACGCCTCCACCAGCTCCACACTGCATGGAAAAACCTTGCCGCGGCCCCGGGGCTCGCACGTCTTCGGGGAGCAGAGACGATGCATGCTGCAGAATGGGTGTTCAGTCCAACCCGCCCCGCGAACTTTCCGACCGCACGCATTGCCGCCGCGAGCGTTCTTCTCGGGAAGATATTGTACCGGGACCTGCTGGCTCAAATCGTCACGATCGTGTGCAGCGCCGGTTCTTCGGCGCAGGAAACGCTCCGATCCCTTGGTGATACGCTCGCCGTCGAGGAAGACCCGTTCTGGAGTTTTCACTATTCGTTCACCGAATCGTCTCCCAGGCGGCACTCACTTCTTGGCGAAGCACGCCAAATCGACATCATCGTCAACACGATCTTGCCGCTGTGCAGTATACATGCATTTATTTTTAGGTCGGAAACGTTGAATGAAAACGTGTTGAAGCTCGCCTCGGCGATTCCCCTTCTCGAAAATAATTTCATTACCAGGAAGATGGAAAAACAATTGTTGAAAGGAAGATGGACCCCGCGCTCAGCCCTCGAACAACAAGGCCTTATCCAATTGTATAAGCGGTTTTGTTACCCTGAGCGGTGCAGCGAGTGCGCGGTTGGTAAGACTGTCTTTTCAAAATGACTATGGTTGACTGGGAGCGTGAAATAGAAATTGAGCTGCAGCGGGCCGGAGGATCGGCAAACCCCGGCCGCCTGCGAACGGCTGCGCGCCGGATTGCAGGCATTGCCATTCTAGAATTGAATAATCAGAAAAGCCCTCCGTCCGGTGCGTACGATTACATGAGCCATCTCCGGTTCTTCATGAACTCCGGAAACATTCCTCCAGAAGTATCGGCTGCTGCTAAGCGTCTCGAGGCACGGATCTCCGCAGACTTCACGTCTCAAAGCGTCGACCCCATTGGAGACGCAATGCTGATCGTAGAGTATGTACGAAGAAGGACGCGCAAAAGCGATAAAGAATAGAACGGCCGTCATGCCCCGGATTAAATTTCTTGCATTGTTTGGAACGAAGCGCTACTTTCTTGTGTAGGAAATAGAGGACCATGCAAACAATCCAGAAAGATCGCACGCGTGTTTATCTTGACCGGAATGAAAACCAATTCGGTCCGGCACCGGAATGTTATTCCATCCTTCAAAGCATAACGCAAAACGATCTCAGCTTCTACTCGCGCGATTATACGCGCGGCGTGAAGAGCATATTGTCCGCAACGCTCGCACGCAAAAACGATCTTCCGGAACCAAGCATTCTTCTTAGCTACGGGAGCGAGGATATGCTGAAGCAAATCGTTCACTGCTATCTGACGGGCGGCGAAACATTATTGGTTCCGAAATATTCTTGGTGGTACTATAAGTCAGTTGCGGACGAAGTCGGCGGAAAGATCGTCGAATATCCGGTGCACATTGGAGAGAAGACCTTCACATACGATATCACGGAAATGATATCGCTTGTCAGGAGTGCAAAACCCCGGCTCGTATTGCTTGCGTCCCCCAACAATCCTACAGGGAACTCACTTTCGGAAGACGACGTGAAACTTTTTATCGAAAAATGCTCAGACACGATGATTGTCATTGATCAGGCGTATTTTGGTTTTGCCGATTCCACCGCGGATGTCGCGCCTCGGCTAACGCTTCAATACCCGAATTTGGCAGTATTAAGAACATTTTCGAAATTGTATGCACTTGCGGGCCTCCGGATCGGGCATGCATTTGTGGGAAAGAACTATCAGAAGCTGATAGCGTACAGTGCGCGATATTTGGGCTACAACACTGTGTCGGAACAACTCGCGCTTGCAGCGCTCCGTGATGTGCCGTACTATCGATCGCTGGCATCGACGGTGTCGAAAGAACGTGAACGATACTACGAATTCTTCGAAACGGCACGGGGATGCAAGGCGTACCGCTCGGATGCGAATTTTGTTCTTGTAAAAATACCGGAACGCGATTCTGAACCGCTCAAAAAGCATCTCGAGGAGGCGGGCATCCTCATAAAATTCTTTTCTGAAAAAGAATTCGCGGACTTTGTCCGGATCACCGTCGGCACGCCCGAGCAGAACTCCCGGCTCATCCACGAAATGGAACGGCATTTTATTCGAACGAACGTTCTCATTCCCGAACAACACTAACTCTCATGCATTGCGTTATTCTTGCAGCTGGGACGGCCTCCCGGCTGCGCCCGCTCACCGAATCTACCCCGAAATGCCTTCTCCGGATCGGCAGCCGTACGATATTGGAACGAGCGGTTCGGGCTGTGTTCCACGCCGGGATCATTCACTTTACGGTTGTTGTCGGCTTCCAGGATTGGATGATCAAAAACTTCCTGAAGCGGAACTTCCCCTCACTTGACTTCACTTTTGTTATCAACAATCAGTTTGAGACGACCAATAACGCATTTTCTCTTTTGCTGACACGAGAAGAAATTGAAGGACATGAACTCCTTCTTCTGGACGGCGACGTCGTCTTCGACGATGAAATAATTCCGATGCTGATGAAATCTCCTCATGAAACCTGTCTTGCTGTGAGAACCAAGGAAGGAGTCGGGGAAGAAGACGTTAAAGTTGAGGTCAATGAGAACAAGGAGATAGTCAGGATCGGCAAAGAAGTCGCTGTTGATTCGGCGTTCGGCGAATCGATAGGTATCGCAAGATTCTCACGCGGCGAGACGACACGGCTCTTTGCCACGCTGGAAAAAAGAATCAAGTTTGAAAACCGCGTGAACGAATTTTACGAGGCCTCGTTCCAAGATATGATCGACGGCGGATCGCACATGATTGCGATCGATGCCGGCCAGTACCATTCAATAGAAATCGATACCGCCGACGATTTGCATCAAGCGGAGTCCATATTTTCCTGACATGCCACCCTTCCCATTTCCGTACAGCTATAAGAATTCAATCAAATCTGACATTTCGGATGAACTCGTAAATGTTTACCTGCAGCGCCCGCTTGCGGGACTCGTCACACGGAGTGTTTACTTCACGCCCATAACCCCAAACCAGCTTACGATCATCGGTGTCCTTTTTGGCGTTGCCGGTGGAATCTTTCTCGGCCGGAACGACGCGCATTTTACAGCGGCCGCGGTATGTTTCTATTTGAAAGACATATTTGATTCTGCGGACGGCCAACTGGCACGTGCCAAACATCTCTACAGCAGACGGGGAAGATTTCTCGACTCCCTCGGCGACTATGTTGTAGACTTGTTCTTGTTTGGCGGCATTTTTTTCTGCCTTCACAGAAACGGTGTGCCGCTTGCAACCGCACTCCTCGTCAGTCTCGCGGGCTTTTTGGGAATCAGCCTTCGTGTCTCGTATCATGTTTTTTATCAGACATCGTACCTCCACTTTCAAAAGCGGTACGTCAACAACAGGGTCACGGAAGAACTCCGCGGGGAAGATTATCTCGGGGACGCTGTGACAATCCGCCTTCAAAAAATCTTCTACTTTCTTTACGGCTGGCAGGACCGGCTCATGGACCGTCTCGACGAATGGTGCCTTGGAAACAAGAAGAGAGAAGACACCGCTCTAGAGGCGCGGTGGTTTCAGGACAGAACCGGTTTGCTGCTCGGCGGGTTTCTGGGATTCGGCACGGAATTCGTTTTGCTTACGGCGTGTTTGCTGCTCGGAAATATTCAGCTCTATCTTTTCTTTACGCTCGTAGTTTTGAATTGCCTTTGGCTCACGGCAATTCTCTATCGAAAGGTTTTTCTCAGAGTGAGGATTTCATCGGAAAGAATAAAAGGGGGATGATCAGAGGGAGTACTACTTTTTGGCCTGCATTTCCTTTCGGACCTGTGCTTCAAGCTTGAAGTGTTCTTCGGCAGATATGTGCAGTGTCTTACGAAGTGTCACAAGTGTTTCTGCTTCCTCCGGGGTTACAACTCCATCCTCCCACACATCCCGAAGATGGGCAATGTACGACGATGCACCGCTCTCGTTTTCGATTTTTGCAAAGTCCTCCTCCGACATCCCGCTTTCGTTCTTTACGATAGTCAGAAGACCGCGCTCATCGGGAGAGATGATGCCGTCTTCCCAGGCCTTCTTGAATAGTTTTCCAAGAAGATCGGCTGCTCGGTCATGCAGTCCACCGGATGGAGAACTCGTCCCCCCTTTTCCTTGTTGGGATGAGGAGAATTCCTGTTTCAAAAGACCAACCCGTCCATCTGTTCTTTTCTCGGCCGCATCCGATGCATCCTTTTTTATCTTTGCGATCATGTCGTCGCCGAGTGACGGGGACGCGGATTGGCCCGGAGCGGGTTGAGGCTTCGCATCGGGGGCGTTCGTCGCACGCGCAGCAGTTTCCGCGGGCTTCGGAGTTCCGCCAGCGGAGGATTTCTTTTGTTCCTCAGCTTGTTTTTTGAGGCGCTCTTCCTCCTCTTTTTTTCGAGCGGCCTCCATCGCTACTTTGACGCGCTCGTTATATGCCGTGGCGTACATGTTATTCGGTTCAACTCCCAGAGCCTTCTTTACCTCATCGAGAGCTTTTGGGAACTCGGCCGATTTTATGTAACGGTCAGCAGCCTTCAAATACTCGCTGATGATTTTCTTTTGTGATTCTCTATCCTGCGTTGCCGCCTGCATAATTTCTTTGGAAGATTCTTTCGAAACATTCAGACACTATGGAGACTAATATATCCAACCCAGGAGATAATGTCAACGAATCGAACTCCATCGCTAATTCAAAGTCGCTCCGACCCATAATAAGGTTTGGAACAATGAGGGTTGACCGGCCTTCTTCCACGGAATTATTTGCTTTAGTTGCCGAAAACGCTGGACAGAGGATTTTTCCTCTGTAGCCGCGAGGATTTTTGCTTCTCGCGTTCCCGTATGCTATATTTTCTCGCAACATTACAGTTAGAGAATTATGGGCCGAACAAGGAGAATTCGATGACGACGGCAAATGTCCGGAGTCAACTGGATAAGCGGCTGCGCGATGCGTTTAAAGAAATTATCGACGGCAGGACGGTCAAGCGTTCGAAACACGAGCTCATATTCGGTGGTGTTGATGTGTCGAATGTGTTTATGGATGAATTGGAGAAGAAAAATTACCTTCCCGCCATCGTGAGCGACATCC
>CAYTOA010000003.1:30739-58568 GCA_964439265.1 uncultured Chitinophagaceae bacterium | reverse complement strand
TCGTGAATTTCATGCTCGGCGCAGGTCCGATCAATAATTCCAGATGAAAATACTCCTATTACATTTTCTTTTCTTCACCGGCTGCGTTATGCCGGTCTTCGTTTTTGCTCAGGAAGACTCTTCGCATGTTCTTGCGTCCATCGACAAATATGCTTTGTACGTGGAGATCGATACGGAGCGCCACAATCTGCGGGGGGAAGCGCTGCTGCAGGTTCAGATCCTGAAAGATTCGGTCTCCCGTCTGCAGTTCATGTCTGAATCGTCGATAAATCTGCTTTCAGTCCGTGATTCCGCGAATAGAAGACTTGAAACTGCCGACGAACCATCCCCTTCCGGGAGATTCCACAAGGAATTTTCGGTGGCTCTGCCCGACACGCTTAAACGGAGAGGGGTTCTTCTTCTCAAGGTTGCTTTCGAAGCGGAGTTTGATGACATCGCCGCGCATCCTTCCTTCATCGGCCCGAAGGAAATTCTCCTCTCCGCAAACGGCATTGGCGCATGGTGGCCGGTTCTTTCTGCGACGACAAACCCTCGTCCGAACCAAGCCGCCGCCGTTCTCTTGGAAGTGACAGCCCCGTCTGCGTTTACCATTGTCTCGAACGGAGAGCTTGATTCAATCCGCACTGTCGGGTCAAAAACAACCCTGCGCTTCGTCTATAAGAATAGAATGCCTCTGCAGTCGTGCTTTCTGTTCTGCGGGTCCACAGAATTTTCAACACGTTCGATTGCCACTGCCGACAGTTCATTCCGATGTTCTCTCTATTACACCCCGGGAAAGTTTTCAAGCGAATCCGCGGTCATCCTTATGCAGCAGTTGCGCGATGCGCATGCTTTTTTCTCTTCGATGGCGATCCCGGACAGCGGAACCGATGATGTTCGTGTCGTTGTCGTCGGCGATGATGACGGGCAGGGGGACTGGTATTCCAACGGCAGCCTGATAGTTGCGCGGAATTCATCTGCCTACTTGTCGGCCGACTCTCTTGCATGGACTTCACCGGAAGAGAATAAATGTGTTCACGAGATCGCGAGCTTCTTCGGCCTCGCATCAGCAGATTCAACGCATCTGTTTGACGAGGGCTGGTCCGAATACTTAACGGCGAAATTTTTTCTTCATCAAGCGGTTAATAATGCAGAAGCTCAGCAGCGGGTTCGTCTTGGACTTCTTTCGAGAACGCTTGATTTTTATCCCTCTCAGACCCTGGCCCAGGAGCATCGGCCGAAAAAAAATGAGCAAGCTGTTCTTTCCCGCAAGGGCGCCTGCGTGTTCCTGATGCTGGAATATGCAATCGGTGAGGGTGCGTTCGATTCTGTCGTCGCAATACTATACCGCAGTTTCAAGTACGTGCCGATATCGCTCCCGACTTTTCAACAACTTTGCGAAGAGTCCTATGGCTCTCCCCTTGATTGGTTTTTCAGGGAATGGATCTACCAAACAGGCTTCCCCGAATTCATTCTGTCCACGGAATGCACGCAGACAAACAGGGGAAGCTATTCGCTGAAAGTTAAAATCTCTCAGCGCGGCGATCTGTTCACCACTCCGGTAGACGTCGTGTTCTCCAACAGCGTTCGTTCAACAACGAAAAGGGTTTTTGTAGAACGGCAGGACCAGAAATTTGAATTTATCCTTCCGTTTCTTCCCACAAAGAGCGAGCTGGACCCGAACTATTTTGTCCTCCGGTGGGTCCCGCGGCTTCGCCTTCTCGCACACGGGCGAACGTCGGTGAGCTTTAGAGTATTTGATAAAGATATTGGTAACTCGGAGCGTGAGGCAAACATATTGTTGCA
The DNA here is from genome assembly GCA_964439265.1 of uncultured Chitinophagaceae bacterium. Classification (GTDB taxonomy): domain Bacteria; phylum Bacteroidota; class Ignavibacteria; order UBA10030; family UBA8401; genus JAGVPT01. Next base: position 56,783 of record CAYTOA010000003.1, on the reverse strand, counting down.
GCTGGATCCCAACAATATTACCGGCTGGAACAGTATCGCCCTCTTCTCCCTTGGGAAGGCCGCGGTGATCAAAGGAGATCTGGCGAAAGCGGAGGAATATTTTCGGCGCGCATCAGGGCTTGAAGCGAGCGAGCCGACGCAACTCTATTCTGTATTGAGCCTTGTTCGGCTCGGCAACGTTTTAGAGATGGAGGGAAAACGCGATGAGGCGGTAGAACTGTACAGGCTCGGTGCTGCCCTCGCCGGGCGAAACACATTGTACTACGATGTCGCGTTGATTGAAGCTCAAAAATATTTGAGGCAAAGATTTATTTCAACGGATGATTTTTGGTACGGGGAATACTGATGCCGTAGCCGGACAAGAATGCTGAACGGCATCGGTAACGCGTTATTCCCTTCTCCCGCCGCCTGCGTTCCTTTGGTCGTTAATCTACGATTTGACTCTAGAAGACTTTCGCCGTGACGTTGCGTCGATGGAAAAGACGTTCCCGGCTTTAGACGCCAGCAGGAAGAGAAGACACGAAAGAACGACAAGTGCGTACGGGTTTGAAAAAAAAGCGGTGCTAAAGAGGCTGGCGTTGGTGAGATGATAATTAAGGACGAGCGCCAGCGCGCCGATAAGGGCGGCCCGCGTGAGGAGGCCAAGCACCAGGGCGATTCCAATCAGCATTTCACCCGTCGGGATCAGCCGCGACCATGCTTCGATGCCGGGATACGCAACATGTTTTTGGTACCAGGCGGTAACGGGAGGTGCATTCTGCGAATAACGGTCGAGACTTGTACGGAGGAATTCCGAAGTAGTGTACCAATCAAGCTTGTTTAGTCCCTGAGCGACAAAGAAAATGCCGATGGCAATACGAAGAAAAGCGATCCATTTTTGATTCATACGTCTCCTTTTTCCTTTCTGAAAAATGCGAAATAAAAAATTGAAATCAAAACTCCCCGCCTCTCCGATGCACATGACGCTTCCGCAAGATTTCAATTTTTGGGCTACGGTATACAGTCATGGATGGAGCGCCCTCCCGCCATTTTATGTGGATTCAGCGCAACGCCGCGTTCGAATCGTTCTTCCAGGGGGCCCGGGAGGTTTTTGCGAAGTGATTTTGAGCGAAAACGGGGGAACGCTCTCGGTGTCGTTGGAAAACGAGCCCTTGAACGGACAACGGGAGGATTTGCTCATCATGAAACACGTCTCCTCCATGTTTCGAATGGAAGAATCGTTGGACGATTTTTACGCAGAAGCAAAGAGGCACCCGCGCTACCGTTGGATTTCAAAAAAAGGAGCTGGCAGACTCCTGCGGTGTCCAACCGTCTTCGAGGATGTTGTGAAGATGATATGCACGACAAACTGCAGTTGGGCGCTGACGGAGATCATTCTGAAAGAACTGGTAACAAAACTCGGAACCCGTCTCCATGACAATGTCTATTCCTTTCCCTCCCCCGAAGCTATCGCCGCTCGTACCGAATCGTTTCTCAGAAAAGAAATCCGCTGCGGCTACCGGGCGCCGTACCTGCTCGAACTATCCCGAAAAATTTCAGATGGAAAACTCGCGATCGAAGAATGGAGAACATCCAGTGCTCCGTCCGAGGAACTGTTCGCACAGGTACGGTCTGTCAAAGGCATCGGTCCGTACGCGGCGGGGAATATTCTTAAACTCCTCGGACGGTATGATTATCTCGGCCTGGACTCATGGTGCCGTGCAAAATTCTATGAGCTGTTCAAAAAAGGAAGAAAAGTGAAAGATTCAACCATTGAAAAATATTACGCGCCGTTCGGCAAATGGCGCGGATTATTTTTATGGATGGACGTGACGAAAGATTGGCATACTAGAGAGTTTCCCTTCTAGGAACAACAGTCGCTCGGCGCATTCTCATTTTTGGCAACAGCCGTTATTCGTTTCCCATTTCTGACCACCCCTCTATTCAATATCATCATTATTCCCCCTCTGAATGTATGGCACATTAGTTGGAATGATGTAGAGCATCTCCAAGGCATACATTCACTAACGGTGAGCACGTGTTTCCTATCATAGAAAAGAACGACCTCGCTGCAAAAGTTTTTCGCTATGTCATTAAAGCCCCTCAAATCGTGAAGAAGGCAAAAGCCGGACAATTTGTAATTCTCCGGCTGCACGATGAGGGTGAAAGAATTCCGATAACGCTTGCCGATTGGGATGTCGCCGCGGGGACCATCACGCTGTACGTGCAGGCAGTTGGGAAGACGACGATCATGATGAGCATGATGAAAGCGGGAGATTCTTTGATGGATGTCGTCGGACCGTTCGGAATTCCGAGCAATGTCGAGCCGGGAAAAACGCTTGTCGCGGTCGGCGGCGGATTCGGCATCGCTGCCATTCATCCCATCGTACGGGCACACAAACTGATCGGCAACAGAACGATCTCGATCATCGGCGCCCGTTCGAAAGAGCTTCTTCTCATGGAAAACGAAATGCGGGCGATCTCGGACGAAGTGCGCATTGCAACCGATGACGGCAGTTTTGGTACAAAAGGTTTTGTAACGACGGTATTGAAGTCGATGCTCGAAAAGAACGAACCGATCGACGTCGTTCTCGCCATCGGTCCGGTTGTGATGATGAAAGCCGTCTCCGACCTTACGAGGGCGCATGGCATCCAGACGCTGGTCAGCCTCAATCCTATCATGATGGATGGAACTGGAATGTGCGGCGCATGCCGCGTTGTTATTGGAAATAAGATGCAGTTCGCATGTGTCGACGGCCCGGAGTTTGACGCCCATGCCGTCGATTTTGATTTGCTGGTGGCGAGACAGAAAATGTATTCGCCCCAGGAAAAAATCTCGCTCGATATCTTTGAGAAGATATGCGAGACTCAGGAACACCGCGAAACAGCGGCATGGTAAGCATCAACAATTATGAATTAATAATTAAGAATTAGGAATGAGCAACGAAGCTGCTGAACATACCGGAAGGAAGTTGACTAACAAGGAGAGGATGAAGATTCCGCGCCATGGGATGCCGGAGCAGGATCCGCTGGAGCGCGCGAAGAATTTTCTTGAAGTCCCGCTTGGCTACACACCGGAAATGGCGATAGAAGAAGCCGAGCGTTGCATACAATGCAAGAACCCGAAATGCATCGAGGGATGTCCGGTGAACGTGAAGATCCCGCAGTTTATATTTCACGTCGCGATGGGAAATTTTGAGCTTGCGGCGCACGCGCTGAAAGAGACGAACGCCCTTCCAGCGGTCTGCGGAAGAGTCTGTCCGCAGGAAGAACAATGCGAAGCAGTATGCACAATTGGTGCGAAGGTTGAGCCGGTTGCGATCGGAAGGATCGAACGGTTTGTGGCGGATTGGGAGCGGGCTTCCGGAAAAATTTCTTTTCCGCCGATTGCGGCACCAACGGGAAAGAAAATTGCGATCATCGGCGCGGGTCCTGCGGGACTTACGTGCGCCGGTGACCTGGCGAAACTCGGCCACGCGGTAACGATCTTTGAAGCGCTCCACAAACCTGGAGGGGTGCTGGTATACGGCATTCCGGAATTCCGCCTGCCGAAACAAATTGTTGATGCTGAAGTTCAATTTCTCAAAAAACTTGGCGTCGAGATTCAGTGCGACTTTGTCGTCGGGATGACGCGCACGGTCGACGAGTTGATGAATGAAGATGGTTTTGATGCGGTCTTCATCGGAACGGGGGCGGGGCTTCCGTACTTCATGGGCATCCCCGGCGAAAACCTGAACGGTGTCTACTCCGCAAACGAATTCCTCACGCGCGTCAACCTGATGAAGGGATTTGAATTCCCGAATCATGCCGATACCCCGGTCCCGATGGCAAAACATGTCGCAGTGATTGGCGGCGGCAATACGGCAATGGACTCCGCACGCACGGCGCGCCGTCTGCCATGGACTGAAAAGGTGTACATTGTCTACCGGCGGTCGAGCGTTGAAATGCCCGCGCGAAAAGAAGAGATTCATCACGGCGAACAGGAAGGGATAGAATTCCTCCTCCTCACGAATCCGACCCGATTCATCGGCAGCAACGGGTGGCTTGTCGGAATGGAATGCCAGAAGATGGAGCTCGGCGAGCCGGATGCATCGGGAAGGCGAAAGCCGGTTCCGATCGCCGGAAGCGAGTTTGTTCTGGACGTGGAAGCGGCAATCGTCGCAACGGGCAACGGCTCCAACCCGCTTATCAACAAGACAACACCCGGACTAACAATAAATAAATATGGAAACATCATTGCTGACGAAACGGGGAAAACATCCCGTGAAGGTGTGTGGGCCGGAGGAGATATTGTGATTGGTGCAGCAACCGTTATCAAAGCAATGGGGGCCGGAAAAAAGGCCGCGGCCGCGATTCATGAGTATGTTCAGACAAAGAAGTAAAAGCGTTTGTTGTTGAGTGATAGAAAGACCCGGCCCGATGTCGCCGGGTTTTTTATTTATGAAACAATGAAATGTTCTCGTTATATTATGACTAGAAGTATCTCAAAAATGGTTTCTATGCAGAAAGCAGTCGTAAATGTCATGCTGAGCCCCGCTTTTCAGCGGGGTAGACTCCGCGAAGCATCCATGACACGAAAGCCTTGGAGAGTCAAGGTGTGTCATTGTCATGGATTCTTCTCCCGCGAAAGAACGGCGGTCGACGACTCCCTCCGGGTCTATGACCCGTAGGGTCGTTCAACGAATCTACGATTCGTAGAATCGTAGATAGACGACTCGTCGAGGATCAGAATGACAATGATCTGTCAGTGTTCCATCAGAAGGACATGAATAAGCGTTCTTGAGATGACTTCCAATAAAGTTTTTACTCCAACGAATTGTATATTGATACAGCGTACTCGTTTTACTTCACGCCCTTTGCGGTTCATGCCTATATGGTTCTGAGCGAAATAAACATCTATCCCATTAAGTCGGCAAAAGGGATTTCACTGCAAACTGCATTTGTTGAGCGGCGTGGAATTCGATTCGACCGCCGATGGATGGTCGTTAATGAGACCGGCATGTTCTTGTCGCAGCGAGATTATCCGAGGCTGGCCTTGGTTTCCACGGCGATTGAATCCGGCACTCTGAGGGTAACTGCCCCCGGGCTGCCGGCGCTCGAGCTCCTCGTAGAGCCGAAACCGGCCGACATCATGCGTGTCCAGGTCCACGACACAATAACATCGGGAATGTCTGCCGGCGAAGAAGCGGGAAAATGGTTCAGTAATTTTCTCGGGGTCCGCTGCCGCGTTGTGTTCATGACGGAAGAGATAGTGCGCCCAGTTGACCCCGATTACGCCCGCGACGGCGACATCGTCAGCTTCGCGGACGCCTATCCCTTGCTGCTCCTGACGCAGGCGTCGGTCGATGACTTGAACACGCGGCTTGCCGTGCCGGTGCCGATGAATCGATTCCGACCGAATATCGTTGTTGCCGGCAGCCGCGCGTACGACGAAGACCGGTGGAAGAGCATCCGGATCGGCGAGTCAGTTTTTCATCTGATGAAGGGATGTGCACGGTGTATAACGACAACGGTCGACCAGGCGACTGGTGTTCAAGGCAAAGAACCGCTGGCAACGCTTTCTCAGTACAGAAGGATTGGGGGAAATGTTTTCTTCGGACAAAATGTGATTCCCGATAAAGAAGGGATGCTCCGCCGTGGAGACGCCGTCGAAGTGCTTTCATAGCTGCGAGAAGACGTCAGAGCTTCGATAACCGATGAAACATTACCTTCTGCAATTCGTTACAATGTAAACCGGATGCGATTTAGTATATTTTTCACCCTCATGAATTCTTTCCGAAAAGCTTGTCTCATCGCAATTGCTTCAGCCTTTGTCTTATCGACCCTCCATACCCAGGAAAATGCCGGCGAGTCCGTCACAGCTCATTATGAAGATGGCGTATTTAGGAACACGGATCCAAATTTTGAGACACCAGCGTTCACGAAGATGGCGGCATGGTCCATTGGCAGGCTTCTCAGTCTCTCATCAAAACCGGTTGCTGACATTTCGAGCATCTACAATGACGGGTCAGCGCTGCAGCAAAACAAACCATACACGATTACATGGGTTGGACATTCAACATGTTTGATTCAATTTGAAGGCCTCAACATCCTCACCGATCCGGTGTGGAGCGATAAGATAGGGCCGGTCTCCTGGGCGGGCGAGCCGCGTGTTTCCGATCCCGGCATTGCCATGGACAAGCTCCCGCGAATAGATATTGTGTTGATCTCTCATAATCATTACGACCATCTTGACGAACAAACGATCCTGAAGCTCGCCAAAAACCCCAATACGAGATTTTTCGTACCGCTTCGTATCCGGGACTGGTTTGAAGATCGGGGTATTTCGAATGTCGAAGAATTGGATTGGTGGGAAGGAGTGACATATAAGGGGATGAAAATTATCTGCACTCCTGCACAGCATTTTTCAGGTAGATGGATAACCGATGGGAACAAGACCCTCTGGTGTTCCTGGGTCATGCTTGGCAAAGGAAGGCGGCTTTTCTTTGGGGGTGATTCGGGGTATTTCAGCGGCTTCGGGGAGATCGGAAAAAGATTTGGTCCCTTTGATTTGGCGTTGCTGCCGATTGGAGGCTATCAGCCGAGAGAAATATTGAAGCCGCTTCATATGAATCCCGCCGATGCGGTCCAGGCGTTCGTTGACCTGCGGGCGAAAAAGACGCTTGTCATTCACTGGGGAACGTTCAAGCAGTCCGATGAGCCGTTGGAAGAGCCCCCCAAAAAGCTTCGCGAGGAAATCGACAACCGCCACTTAAAACAGGAAAACTTTCTCGTCTTCATGATCGGTGAAACGAGCGAGTGGTAATTTCGGATTCGGCGCGCTCAGTTCAATTGTTATTACAACCCGACATATTTTCGCAATCTTTCCCCTTCATCTGCGGTCAACTGAACCGCTTCACCGGGCTTTAGATTCCCGATCGACAACTCTCCGATCTTTGTTCGTATCAAACGTAAAGTTGGGAAACCAACTGCCGCAGTCATTTTCCTGACCTGCCGGTTTCGTCCTTCACGCAAGGTGACTTCAAGCCATGCCGTGGGGATGTTTTTTCTGTATCGAATTCCCGGAGTTCGCGGGCCGATGGAAGGCTCAAATTCCAGGAGGATAGCCCGCACCGGCTTCGTCCTCTCTCCCTGAATGACCATGCCCCCTTCTAATTGCGCGAGAGCATCGGGAGAAGGATATCCTTCTACATGGACAAGATATGTGCGCGGATGCTCGAATTGCGGTTCTGTTAACCGATGGTTTACCTCGTTGTCGTTTGTCAGGAGAAGGAGCCCCTCGCTGTCAATGTCGAGCCGTCCGACGGAATAGACATCTCTTGGAAACGGGCCGAAATCTTTCAGGGTTTTTCTTCCAAGGTTGTCGGTGAATTGACACAGTACGTCGTACGGTTTGTGAAGCAGATAGTATCGCATGGTATGCTTTTGGGGATCAGACACGGTGAAGATCGACTGGAAAGAACTAATGGTTTATTTCATCGCTTCGTTCAGGAATTGAACCAACGGAGCCGCCTCCTCGAATACCGCAGCCGCATCTTTGGCGAACCGGGGTTTCAGACATTTCTCTTCTTTCCAATCGACGCCAACAAAAAATTGTTTGAGTTTCAGCCATTCAGCCATTGGGTGTGTCGGTTCGAAGCCTTGAGGAACCCGCTGGAGTTTATCCCCGTCGATCCTTTTGAACCTCTTCACAAAGGCTTTGTTGTTAACAATACTTAAGAATATTTTCGGCTGACCTGCGATCGCCCTGCGTATCTTTTTCAGTTGATCACCATCGGGCATATAGATTCCACCTCCAAGGAAAACACTTCCCGGCTCGATGTGCATGTAATAGCCCGACCCTTCGATCCCCTTCGGTTTTCCCCGCAGGACAAAGTGAGCGGCGACGTGGGTTTTGTACGGCGTCTTGTCTTTGCTGAAACGGATGTCGCGGTATATCCGGAAGAGCGACCTCTTCGGGTTGATGTCAAATTCCGGCGCGAAGGATTCGAAATAGGGTTGAAGAGAAGCGATCAGCGATTGCATCGGCAACTTGACGTCGGACTCGTACTCGGGTTTGTGGTTCTCAAACCATTCGCGGTTGTTGTTTTTCTTGAGCCGTCTGAGGAAGTTGATTCCCTCTATTGGATAGCCAATGAATGGGAGATAAATGTCGGAATCGATTGGGGGAATATTCACCGGGTTGCTCCTGAACTATTATGGTATGAGACTGATATTTTCTATCGCAGAACGGACGAATCCGCCGGATCGTTGAAGCCGGTCCAGGGCCTCGTCTTTTGTGATGTTGGCCTTTATCATAACGATAGCCGTTTTGACCTGACCGTCTGCTTTTTGGAGGAATTCCGCAGCGGCTTCGTATTTTATGCCCGTTATTGCCATAACTACGCGCTTGGCCCGCTCTGTGAGTTTTTGGTTTGTAAGCTGAAGGTCGATCATCATGTTTTCATAGACCTTGCCGAGACGAATCATCGCTGCGGTGGTGATCATATTGAGGACGAGCTTTTGCGCAGTTCCGGATTTCATTCTGGTCGATCCCATAATCACTTCCGGACCAACCTCAGGACATATCGCAACATCAATGGCCTTTGCCAATTCGCTGAATTCAGGCAGCGAGAGGTTCTTGCGGGGGTTTGTCGTAAGATAAAGAGTTTTTGCGCCCCTCTTTTTTGCGTGAATCACCGCGCCAACCACATAGGGTGTCTGCAAGCTCGCTGCAATGCCGCACACAATGTCTTTTTCATTTACCGCTTGGTCATCGATATCCCTTGCCCCTGCCTCCTCACGGTCTTCTGCACCTTCTTGAGCACGAAACATAGCTTTCTGTCCGCCTGCTATCAGGCCGCGCACCATTTGCGGGTTAACGCCGAATGTGGGGGGACATTCTACGGCATCGAGAACTCCAAGCCTTCCGCTAGTCCCGGCGCCGACATAGATCAATCTCCCACCCTTCTTAAATGAATCGAGAACGAGTTCAACGGCCTTGACAATGAAGTCGAGCTCAGCCTCCACGGCGACGGCAACCTGCTTGTCCTCGGCGTTTATGATCTTGAGGATCTCTGGAATAGACCGCGCATCGATATCCATCGTCAAGGGATTTCGCTGCTCTGTAGTTAAAGTCAAAAGCCGCTCAAACAATGCTTGTTGATTACTCACATTATCACCGGATCTCGTTTTGTACGACGACAAGCTTTTTGTCGCTGTTCTGGAGCAATTCACTTCCGTTAAAAATCAGATCCATGGACTGAATTTTCACCCCCGGAAAACGTCTCAAAGTTCTTTCGATTTCCGATTCCATGTTTCCCCCCTTCATTGTGATGAGCGCTGGCGTCTGCGAAGGATCAATCTTACCCGTGATGGGAGGAGCCGGCTTTGGAGCTATGACCTTTTTTAGAAAGGGCATCCCCCATGCGACCAAATCTTCCAGGCCAGATACCCCTCTTGCAATAACGGCATCAAAGGAAGATCTGTATGCAGCCGCGGTATTGAGATCTTCCGCCCTGGAACAGACGACCGATACGTTCTGCAATTCGAGCGCGACAGTCATGTCTTCTACTGCTTTTGTTTTCTTTCTGATCGAATCCAGGAGGACAAATGTGACATCGTTTCGAACGATGCTGAGAGGAATGCCCGGCAACCCGCCTCCGGTCCCAAGATCAAGTACTCTTGAGCCAGGTGTAAATTCAATTTTGCAGAAGAAGGAAAGCGAAAGGAAAATGTGATTTAACCATACGCTTTCCACATCCTTGCGAGAAATCAGGTTAATGTTCTTGTTCCATTCCTTGAGAAGCACAACATAGCGGCTGATCTTTTGAAGCTGTATATCCGTTATTGCCATCCTATTTTTTTGAGCCAACGAGCGAAGCAATAGTTCATCATTTGTCAACGGAAACTTCTTTCCATGAATGGTTCCACGTGGAACATTTAGCAGGCTGTTATTTCTTCAAGTACACTGATAGAACCGATATGTCCGACACGGTTACCCCGGAAATCCTTGACGCCTGTCCGATAGATACCGGTTTTACCTTCCGCAGCCTTTCTTTCCCCTCAGTGCTGAGGGACTTAATGCTCGCGAAATCGAAGTCTTGAGGTATTTCAAAGCTCTCAAACTTTGCTGATTTATTAATTTGCTCTAGCTCCCTTTTAATGTAGCCGTCGTATTTGATATCAATCTCGACCTGTTCTCCCACGCCTTTGACTGACAGGGCTTGCCTGGCTTCGTCGCCATCAATCAGCGGCATCAGTTCGTCGATTGTGATTGAAGGCCGCTTTAGAATTTGCGAGAGTCTCTCATGTTCTTGTGTTGGACTTAGATTGAATTTTACAAGCAATTTGTTTGCTTCGAGAGGCGAGGCAAATTTCTTTTGAAGATAGTCGGACACAAGATCAATCGCTTTCTCTTTTGAATTCAACACCGACAACATTCCGTCAGAAACCAATCCCAGTTTGTGTCCTTTTCTCATCAAACGGCGGTCGGCGTTATCCTGCCGCAGGAGAAGGCGATGCTCGGCCCGGGAGGTGAACATCCTGTATGGCTCATCGGTAGATTTGTTGATCAGGTCATCAATCATCACACCGATGTAGGCGTCGCTTCTGCCTATGACAAATGGTTCACCGTTCCCTGCCTTTAGCGCGGCATTGATCCCCGCGATCAGACCCTGGCCTGCGGCCTCTTCATAGCCAGATGTTCCATTAATCTGCCCCGCGAAGAAAAGCCCCGAGACCAGTTTAGTTTCTAAGGTGTGTTTGAGCTGGTTTGGTGGAAAGAAATCGTACTCCACCGCATATCCAGGCCTGAGCATTTCTACTTTTTGCAATCCGGCGATAGTTTTGAGTCCCTCAAATTGTATTTCTTCCGGCAGGCTTGTTGAGAATCCATTCACATAAACTACGTTCGTGTTGTAGCCTTCAGGTTCGAGAAAAACTTGGTGACGCTCCCTCTCTGCAAATCGAAAGACTTTATCTTCGATCGACGGGCAATATCGCGGTCCGGTTCCCTTTATCCTTCCGGTAAACAACGGAGAACGATCAAATCCCTGCCTTAGAACATTGTGCGTTTCTTTGTTTGTATAGGTCAAATACATCGGGATCAATTTATTCGAAATTTTCTCCGTCGAGAAAGAGAACGGGATTGGGGGATTGTCACTTTCCTGAAGTTCGACAGAAGAAAGATCGATACTTCTCAGGTCTATTCGTGGAGGCGTTCCCGTCTTCAGCCTTCCCGACACGAAGCCGAGGCGGTTAAGACATTCCGTTATGTGCACAGCCGGCGGCTCGCCGAATCTTCCCCCCTTCCGATTTCTTAGCCCTGTATGCATGAGTCCATTGAGAAAGGTCCCAGAGCAAAGAACTAAAGCTCCGCACTTTATCTTTCCGAATATGGCGGTCTGAATTCCGCGCAGCGAATTTCTCTCTGCGACAATGTCATCTAAAGAGTCCTCGAGGACATCCAGGTGTTTCTGACTCAATATCCTTTTCTGAGCATCAACGGCATATTCCTCCCTGTCATTCTGAGAACGCGGGGACCAAACAGCGGGCCCTTTCGACTTGTTAAGCATCTTAAAATTGATTCCAGTCGAGTCCGCGATTTTCCCCATTTCTCCTCCTAGAGCATCGATCTCGCGGACGATGTGCCCCTTGGCTGTTCCCCCAATAGCCGGGTTGCAGGAGAGTCTCCCGATTGACGTGAGCTTCAGGCTAACCAGCAACGTGCTGCACCCCATTCTGGCAGAAGCCAAAGAAGCTTCAATCCCTGCGTGGCCGCCGCCAACAACAATCACATCGTAGATTTTTCTTGGTTCTTTGGTGACCATAATCGCGTTTCACGTGAAACAACTATTTCCCAATACAAAAACGGGAAAAGATGTTATTAAGGATGTCTTCCGGCGTAGTTAGGCCGATGATCTCTCCCAAATAGTTTAGAGCCCCCCTCAGATCGATGGCGACTAGCTCATTTCCCAATCCATCAACGAAGACATTTTTGGCTGAAACAAGGCTGTTCTGCGTCATTTTAAGAAGCTGGCGGTGTCGATCACTTTGAATCTTTATGCTGGAAGAATGCGAGTCAAAACCTCCAACTACTCGTCCAACCATTTTCTTCGCAAGAGTAGGAACACCCTGCCTAGAAACACAAGAAATTGCCACAGAATCATAATCCTTGAACGCTTCTTCCTCAAAACCTGAACTACGAATATCTGATTTGTTAAGGACAAGGATAACCCTGTCGCCGAACTCTTTGAGAAACTGAAGCACACCTTCTATCGCGCTGCCGAGGGGAGATGACAAATCCAACAATAACAAGATCACGTCGGCTGAACTGATTTGATCGTTACTTCTCCTTACCCCCTCTTGTTCGATGATATCCGTTGTGGTCCTGAGTCCAGCGGTGTCCACTAGTCGAAAGGCTATTCCGTCAATTAGCAGCGTCTCTTCGATCACATCCCTGGTAGTTCCGGGATGCTCGCTCACGATCGCTCTATTTTCCTGTAGGAGCAAATTTAGGAGGCTCGATTTCCCCACATTGGGGCTGCCCGCTAATACGACCTTTACCCCGTCTCGGATGAACTTCCCGTAGGTATACGATTGAATAAGAATATCTATATCCGTTATTGCACACTCAAAAGACGAAATGGTCTTCTTCCGATCTGCCAGGGCGATTCCCTCTTCAGCAAAGTCAAGCTCGAGTTCCAGCAGCGAACATAAATCGATCAACCTCTTTCTAATCTCGTTGATTGCGGCCGACAACCTGCCGTTGAGCTGTTCAACGGACGCCCGGTGGGCGAGGGCAGTTTTTGAGTGAATGAGATCTGCGACCGCCTCAGCCTGCGTCAGATCCATCTTGCCGTTAAGGAATGCGCGTTGAGTGAATTCTCCAGGGTCTGCCATCCTTGCCCCAGCCGCAATAACGGTCTCAAGAACCTTACGTGAGACATAATAACTTCCGTGACAGCTTATTTCTACTGCGTTGTCGCCGGTGTAGGAATGGGGCTTGCGAAAGACTGAGGCAAGAACATCATCCACAATGCCGTCCTGCGGATGCACTATTCTGCCATGGTGAATGGTGTGGGAAAGCGCTTCTAATAGGGAAGATTTGCCGCGAAAGACAGCATCAACGACCCCCAAGGCTTCAGCACCGCTTACTCGGATCATGGAGATCCCTGCTTCTCCAAGGGGAGTTGCAATAGCGGCAATGGTATCATTTCGGTCTCGGAACATGGCGATGGATGTTAAATATAGAGATTTTTCGCTGATATACAATTCTTGCGATAAGCTGACGAACCAAAAAAATCGAATATTTCACTTGACAAAAGGGTATAAATTCTTATATTTTTAGAGTGCAACGGATCGGATGAATTGTCATCCACTTAAGACCGGACATGTCAAGACGAAATCAAAAAAATACGCATTACATTTCTAACAGTTCGAAGTCAGAAACGCTGATGCGTATTCCTGCCGTATCCCCCCTCTTCGTCGCCGGCATTATTATTATTTTGGGAACTCTACCGGGTATTCTAAGCCTAACAATTGTAGGCTGAGACAGACCAGAGGTTACCCCAAACACACCACCGAATATTTCCAAAGAAGAAGTTTAGATAAAGGCGTAACCCCTGGAGGAACACAAAAATTCCTTTGGCGTCGCTTTTTAGATATTTACAGCATTAACATTCACCAACCAGACTACGGCCATGGCACAACAGAAAGAAATACCGCCCACCCTCCCCGCTAAATTAATGACTGGCGCCGAGATCTTTGTACGATCCTTGATTGAAGAAGGGGTCGAAATCGTTTTTGGATATCCCGGCGGCGCAGTGATCGGCATCTACGACGCACTGCACGACATTTCGGATATCAAACACATCTTAACGAGGCATGAACAGGGAGCCGTCCACGCAGCCGAAGGGTACGCCAAGGCGAGCGGCAAACCGGGCGTCGCGCTTGTAACCTCGGGCCCCGGCGCTACGAACACAGTCACAGGGATAGCCGATGCGTATATGGATTCTGTACCCATCGTCGTGTTCACGGGACAAGTCGCTTTAAAGCTTATAGGAAATGACGCCTTTCAGGAGGCCGACATTGTTGGCATCACGCGGCCGATTACCAAGCACAATTACCTTGTCCGCGATGTCAGAGAGCTCGCGTCGACGATCAAGGAAGCGTTTTATGTTGCGACCACGGGAAGGCCCGGTCCGGTTCTCGTCGATTTGCCAAAGGACGTGATGGCGAGTAAAACTCATTTCGACTATCCTAAAAAAGTTTCCATGCGTTCGTACAATCCGCATGTTGAAGGGCACATGAAGCAGCTTGAGAAAGCCGCCGCCCTTATTGCTAAATCGAAGCGTCCCGTGTTGTACGTCGGCGGCGGTGCAATTCTTTCGAATGCATCGGATGATTTAAAGAGCTTTGCCAGGAAGACCCGAATACCGGTGACGACGACACTGCATGGGCTCGGTTCATACCCCGAAAACGATGAATTGTCTATGGGGATGCTCGGAATGCATGGAACATGGTATTCAAATACTGCGGTGCATTACTGCGATCTGCTTATCGCCGTCGGCGCCCGGTTCGACGACCGAGTCACAGGAAACACGGAGGCGTTTGCTGCAGAAGCAAAGAAGATCCACATCGACATAGATCCGACCGCGATCAGCAAGAACGTAAAGGTAGACGTTCCGATCGTCGGCGATGTGAAAAAAGTCTTGCAGAAATTATCGCAGATGGTCGAGCCGCTCGATACGACGGATTGGCTCCAGACGATCAAACAATGGAAAGCGGAACACCCCCTTCGCTACCGAAACGGGAAACTGATTCGCATGCAGTACGTTATCCAGAAGATCGGAGAGATCACAAAAGGGGACGCCGTCATCATCAGCGACGTCGGCCAGCATCAAATGTGGGCTGCACAGTTTTTTAAGTACATCCACCCCCGAACGCATATCACATCGGGCGGACTGGGAACAATGGGATTCTCGCTTCCCGCAGCAATGGGCGCCTCATTTGCCAGAAAAGATTTCCCCATTATTTCGGTGAGCGGCGACGGCGGCATCCAGATGAATATTCAGGAGATGGCGACCTGCGTTGAATACAAGGTACCCGTGAAAATATTCATCCTTAACAACGGCTATCTCGGCATGGTACGTCAATGGCAGGAGCTCTTCTGGCGCAAGCGCTATTCGCACGTTGCGATGTACAGCCCCGATTTTGTCAAGCTTGCGGACGCCTACGGCTGCCCGGGATATCGTGCCGTGAACACGGATGAGGTCGAAGACGTCATCCTGAAGGCGCTGGCCGTTAAGGATGGTCCCGTCATTGTAGAATTCAAGGTTGTTCCGGAGGACAACGTCTACCCGATGATTCCGGCGGGTCAAACGTGGAATGAGATCATTGACGTTCCTGACGAAGAACGTTCGGCGGTCAACGGTGAAGAAATAGAATCGGAAGAATTGATCACGTTGACCAAAGGATGACGACAATGGCAATAATTTCGGAGAAAGAAACAACTGCGGCCGATGTACAGTCCCGAAAACATACGATCTCTCTCCTCGTCGAAAATAAATTCGGCGCATTCAACAGAATTGCCGGATTGTTTTCTGCGAAAGGATACAACATCGACAGCCTCACGGTTGGCCCGACCGAAGACGATTCAGTGTCCCGGATGACGATCGTGACGCGCGGTGACGACGGCGTCATCGAGCAGATCATCAAGCAGCTGAACAAACTTATCGACACGCTCAAGGTCACGGACCTTACATACGAGAGCTTTGTCGAGCGCGACCTCGCGCTCATCAAAGTACAGACGACGGCCGAGACGCGCCCCGAGATCATGCAGATCGTTGAGATCTTTCGCGCCAAGATCATTGACATCAGTCCGAAAACTGCGACGATTGAAGCCGTCGGGAGCCAGCAGAAGATCGACGCGATCATCAAAATGCTGAAACCGTTCGTGATCAAAGAGATGGCCCGCACCGGGAGAGTTGCACTCAAGAGAGAATTTCAAGGAGAGGTAGATTGAAGAATTTCCCGAACGAAGCAGACATCCGCAAATACTTTCCGCTGTATGACCCGCGTTTCGAGCACGACGCCTGCGGCACCGGGTTCGTCGCGAATATCTCGGGTGTGAAAAGCAACAAGATCCTGAAGCGCGCGCTGAAGGCCGCATGCAATGTCACGCATCGCGGTGCGGTCGATGCCGACGCGCAAACGGGAGACGGGTCAGGAATCCTGACCCAGCTGCCGACAAAGTTTTTCCTCTCCGCCGTTCCGGAACTCGCTTCGCAAATAAGCGGCGACTCCGACTTTGCGGTCGGAATGTTGTTCATGCCGCACACGACCGAGCATTCGTTTGCTCCGTGCAAGTCGATCGTGGAATCGGTCATTCAAAAAAGAGAATTGCGTTTTCTTGGCTGGCGAATTGTCCCGACGGACTCTTCATACCTTGGGGATAAAGCGGCGTCAACGCAGCCGAACATCCGTCAAGTGTTGATCGGAAAGCCGCAGCATCTCAGCGGCGCGGAGTTTGAACGTACGCTCTATATTACGCGCCGGGAAATTGAGCGGGAGATGAAGAATGCGGCAGTCGATAATTTCTATGCCGCATCGTTCTCTAGCCGGACTATTGTCTATAAGGGTCTCGTGACCCCGCTCGCGCTCGACAAGTTCTACATCGACTTGCAGTCGCCCGAGTATGAAACCGCCCTTGCAATATTCCATCAGCGGTTCAGCACGAATACGTTTCCACGATGGGAGCTCGCGCATCCGTTCCGCATGCTTGGACACAACGGCGAGATCAACACAATCCAGGGAAACAGGAATTGGACGAAAGCCCGCGAGGCAGAGTTGGAATCACCTTACTGGAGAGACGATGTCGAATTCTTAAAGCCCATTCTCCAGCCGAACGCGAGCGATTCAGCGAACGTGGACAACGCTCTCGAGGCGTTGACGCTTTCCGGGCGGGGAATTCTCCACTCAATGCTGATGCTCGTTCCCGAGGCGTGGAACTCATCATACCGTGTCGACCCGTCCGTCCGCGCATTCTTCGAGTACCACGAATGCTTCAGCGAACCATGGGATGGACCTGCTGCATTGATCTTCAGCGATGGAATAACCGTTGCCGCTTCGCTCGACCGCAACGGACTTCGTCCGTGCCGGTATAAGATCACGAATGACGGGTTGATCGTCGTTGGTTCCGAGGTTGGACCGGTGGACATGGATGACGCGACGGTTGTGAAGAAGGGGAGACTCGGTCCCGGACAGATGATTGCCGTCGATACCGCCCGCGGAATATTGTTGAAGGACCTTGATATCAAGCGGGAGCTTGCAGCGGAGCGGCCGTATGCGAAATGGGTCAGCGAAAATCTGATCCGCGCCCAGGAACATGTGCATCCCGATCTTTCGCCGAAGACTCCATTTTCCGTCGAAGAGACATTACGGCTCCAATTATGCTTCGGCTACAGCTACGAAGAACTCGGTCTTATTTTTCCGCCGATGATCGAAGAAGGAAAGGAGCCGGTCGGTTCGATGGGCGATGACGCTCCTCTCGCCGTATTATCACGACAGCCAAAACTGCTCTCTTCTTATTTCAAGCAGCAGTTTGCCCAGGTAACAAACCCGCCGATCGACCCCATCAGAGAAAAGCTGGTAATGTCGCTGACGGGAAAACTGGGACTCCGGCGAAATTGGTTTGGCGAAACGCCTGAGCATGCCAAACAGGTGCAGATCAACAGCCCGTTCCTCTTTGACTATGAGCTCGACGCGCTTCGCTCATTTGAAGACGAAGCGTTTCAGTCGGTCACGCTCTCGACGTTGTTTCCGCTCGCGGAAGGATTGGGCGGTGCGGAAAAAAGACTCGATGAATTGTGCGCGGAAGCCGAGCGTGCCGCTGATGAAGGAAAGTATCTCGTGGTTTTAAGCGACCGCGGCGTCGATGAGCAGCATGTTCCGCTGCCAATGCTCCTTGCAACGGGTGCCGTTCACAACCATCTCATCAGGACCAACAAGCGGCTGAGATTAAGCGTGGTGACGGAAACTGCTGAACCGCGCGACATCCATCATTTTGCAACATTGATCGGATATGGTGTCAACGCGATCAACCCGTACCTTGCTCTCGAAACAATTCGCCGCCTTGTCGACGTTCGTGCCGACAAGTCGCTTACCGTCGACATGGCATTCAAGAATTTCAAATTAGCGATCGAAAGCGGCATTTTGAAAATAATGTCGAAGATGGGGATCTCGCTGCTCGGAAGTTATCGGGGCGCGCAGATCTTTGAGGCAATCGGGGTCGGCAGGGATGTTATCGACAAATATTTCACCAACACCCCTTCACGCATCGGCGGAATCGGACTTAAGGAAATTATTGGCGAGGCGCTTACGCGCCACACAGCAGCGTATCAGCGCGATGCAAAGCTCACAGACCAGGGAATGTACCGTTTTAAAAAGAACGGCGAGCTCCATGCATGGTCGCCAGATGCTTTGCGCGCGATGCAGCAGCTCAGGAAATCCGGAAGCCAGGAAGACTATAAACATCTCTCCCGCGCCCTGAACGAACATGAGCCGGTCGCCCTCAAGGATCTGATGGCGTTCAAATCGAACCGGCAGCCGATTCCGCTGCGGGATGTTGAGCCTGCGGAAGACATCATGAAACGATTTACGACCGCCGCGATGTCCCTCGGATCGTTATCTCCCGAGGCACATGAAACCATAGCGATCGCGATGAATCGGATCGGAGGCAAGAGCAATACCGGCGAGGGAGGGGAAGATCCTGTGCGTTTTCGCGTTCGGCCGAACGGAGATTCAGCAAACAGCGCCATCAAACAAATTGCTTCTGCCCGTTTCGGTGTGACGGCGGAATATCTTGTCAGCGCCAGAGAGATCGAAATCAAAATGGCACAGGGCTCCAAGCCGGGAGAAGGAGGACAACTTCCCGGGCACAAGGTTTCGGAGCTCATTGCCCGCCTCCGCCGTGCAACGCCGGGCGTCCAATTGATCTCTCCGCCGCCGCATCACGACATCTATAGTATAGAAGACCTTGCGCAGCTGATCTATGATTTGAAACAGGTCAATCCACGGGCAAAGATCTGCGTCAAGCTCGTCTCTGAAGCGGGTGTCGGAACGATTGCTGCCGGTGTTGCCAAAGCGCATGCGGACGTTATTCTCATCAGCGGACACGAAGGCGGAACCGGTGCATCGCCATTAAGCTCTGTGAAGAATTGCGGTAGCAGCTGGGAACTCGGCGTCGCAGAAGCTCAGCAGGTGCTTGTCCTGAATGGATTGCGCAGCCGTGTTACCCTGCGAACTGACGGAGGGATGAAAACCGGACGCGACATCGTGATCGCGGCAATGCTCGGAGCGGAAGAATATAATTTTGGAACGGCCACGCTGATCGCGATCGGCTGCCGGTATGTTCGCCAGTGTCATCTCAATACGTGTCCGGTCGGCATCGCAACACAGGATGAACAGCTCCGCACGCGCTTCGACGGAAAACCGGAAATGTTGATCAATTATTTTACGGCTGTAGCGAACGAGATCCGCGAAATTCTCGCCAAACTCGGGGTCGCCTCGATCAACGAAATCATCGGACGGACGGACCTGCTGAGCCAGGTGAAGTTCGAAAACCATCCGAAGGCAAACACGATCGATCTTTCCGCGATTTTGTCCCCTCGCGACACGAGGAGCAAGCAGCGTCAGCGGATCGAGCCGCGGAAAGAAAAATCGGACTCGCCCCTCGACGATACCATTCTTCTCGATGTGAAAGATGCCATCAGAGAAAAGGGCACCGTGGTCAAGAATTATAAAATCAACAACACCAACCGGTCGGTAGGAACAAAGCTCGCGGGCGAACTTGCCTATCTCTACGGCGACAAAGGATTGCCGGACGGCTCGATAGAATTACGATTCAACGGAAGCGCAGGCCAGAGTTTCGGTGCATTTCTCGTGAACGGGATCCGCATGATCCTTGTCGGCGAAGCGAACGATTATGTCGGAAAAGGAATGTGCGGCGGCGAGATCATGATCATGCCGCCGTTCGGAAGAGCCACCGCGGCGCAGGACGTTATCATCGGGAACACCGTTTTGTACGGCGCGACTGGCGGAACGCTCTATGCGAGCGGAAGAGCGGGCGAGCGCTTTTGCGTCCGCAATAGCGGTGCTCTTGCGGTGGTTGAAGGCCTCGGTGACCACGGCTGCGAATACATGACGAACGGTACCGTTGTGGTCCTCGGCAGCACGGGAAAGAATTTTGGTGCTGGGATGACCGGCGGGATCGCGTACGTTTTCGATGCTGACGGGAATTTCAAGGAGCGATACAACAGGCAGCTTGTTGGTTTGAGCCGGCTGGATAATGAAAAGGACGTGAAGTATTTGCAGGCGGTCATCTATCGTCATCTTGAATTGACCGACAGCCAGCGCGCACGTGAGATATTGAACGGCTGGCAGGAATATTCGTACATGTTCTGGAAGGTAACGCCCTTCTCGATTCAGCGCAAAATTTCTGAAGTCAATAAAGCTCTCGATGTGACAAAGGAAACAGAAGAGACAACAGTTGAACAAAAACACTAACGGCAAAGGCAGCGACCTATGGCAATAATAGATTTCGGCGGAGTTAGAGAAGAAGTCGTCACGAGGGAAGAATTTCCGCTTTCAAAAGCGAAAGAGGTATTGAACAATGAAGTCGTAGCAATTCTGGGCTATGGCCCGCAGGGCTACGGGCAATCGCTCAACATGCGCGATGCGGGCATCAACGTCATTGTCGGCCAGCGAAAAGGGGGGAAGGGATGGGACGACGCGGTCAAGGACGGGTGGGTTGAAGGGAAAACTCTTTTTGCAAAGATCGAAGATGCCGTCGACAAAGCAACGATCATCCAGTATTTGCTTTCCGATGCGGGGCAAAAAGAACAGTGGCCCCTTGTCAAAAAACATCTGAAAAAAGGACAGGCGTTGTATTTCTCCCACGGATTTTCGATCGTGTTCAAAGAACAAACAGAAGTGATTCCTCCGCCGGAGGTTGACGTCGTTCTTGTTGCGCCCAAGGGATCCGGGAGGACGGTGCGGTCCAATTATCTTGCCGGGAGCGGAATCAACGCAAGCTTTGCTGTTTACCATGATGCTACGGGACGGGCTCGTGAACGTGCCATTGCCTGCGGCATTGCGATCGGTTCCGGCTACTTGTTTCCTACAACGTTCGAGCAGGAAGTCATCAGCGACCTCACCGGCGAGCGGGGCGTGCTGATGGGAGCTATTGCGGGCATCATGAAAGCGCAGTATGAAGTGCTTCGTAAAATGGGACACACGCCGAGTGAGGCATTTAACGAAACAGTTGAAGAAGCAACGCAGAGCTTGTACCCTCTCGTCGGGGCGCACGGCATGGATTGGATGTTTGCCGCCTGCAGCACGACGGCACAGCGCGGTGCCCTTGATTGGTCGAAAAAATTTGAAGCAATAACCAAACCGTTGTTCGAGCTCCTCTATCGCGACGTTCAACAAGGAGTAGAGACACGGCGCGTGCTCGAGACGTGTGGCGCACCCGATTACCGTGAGAAGCTCACGAAGGAATTGGACGAGTGGAAGAATTCTGAAATGTGGAAAGCAGGAGCAGCGGTGAGAAGCTTAAGGCCGGAGAATTGGAAGAAATAAAGCAATTACTAATTAAGAATTAAAAGTTAAGAATTGCTTCTGAAAATATTTTACCCGGACAATTTTTAGTCTTACCGAGGACGTTCGCCATGAAAGAAAAGATCTTCACGTACGATACAACGCTGCGAGATGGAACGCAGGGCGAGGAAGTTGCCTTCTCCGCGGACGATAAGGTGAAGATCGCGAAACGGCTCGATGCATTCGGCATCGATTACATCGAGGGGGGCTGGCCGGGCTCCAACCCGAAAGACATGGAATTTTTTGAGCTGGCAAAGAAGGTTCGCTTTACCCACGCAAAGCTTGCAGCATTCGGCAGCACGCGCAGGGCAAAGAATCCCGTTGAAAACGATGCGAATATCAAGGCGCTCCTCGACGCGCAAACGCCCGTCGTGACAATTTTTGGGAAGACCTGGCTGCTGCACGTGAAGGCCGCTCTGCAAATATCCGAAGAAGAAAATCTCGAAATCATCGAAGACTCCGTACGGCATCTCAAAAAGAACGGCAAAGAGGTCGTCTACGATGCCGAGCATTTTTTCGATGGTTACAAATCCGACAAAGCCTATGCCCTTAAGACGCTGCACGCCGCAGAACGGGCCGGCGCCGACGTCATTGTTTTGTGCGATACGAACGGTGGAACGATGCCGCACGAAATTGCAGATATCGTACGTGATCTGAAGCCCAAGATGTCCGTCCCCCTTGGCATCCACACGCACAATGATTCGGAAGTCGGCGTCGCGAATGCCCTCGCTGCAATTCAAAACGGATGCGTTCACGTCCAGGGGACCATCAACGGTTACGGCGAACGGTGCGGCAATGCGAACCTTTGTTCCATTATCCCCAACCTTCAACTGAAACTGAACTATTGCTGCGTTGAAAGTGAAAACCTGAAATCGCTCACCGAAGTATCGCATTATGTCAGTGAACTCGCGAACCTGACACATAAAAAGAATCTGGCGTATGTGGGTGAGAGCGCGTTCGCGCATAAAGGAGGCGTTCACGTAAGCGCCGTGATGAAGACGCCCGAGACCTACGAGCACGTCAGTCCGGAAAGTGTCGGCAACGTTCGCAGGGTGCTTATCTCAGACTTGTCAGGGAGGAGCAACATCCTGTACAAGGCGAAAGAACTTGGCATCGACATTGACGATAAATCGCCGACGGTTCAGCGGATTGTCGATGACTTGAAAGAGATGGAACATTACGGCTACCAGTACGAAGATGCCGAAGGATCGTTTGAGCTTCTCGTGAAGAAGAGAACAAAAGAGTTCAAGGAATTTTTTGAACTGGAGGGATTCAAAGTTATTATTCACAAGGAGTCCTACGAAGCGCAGCCGCATTCAGAAGCGATCATCAAAGTGAGGGTGGGGGATCAATCTGAGCTCGCCGCAGCGGAAGGGATCGGTCCGG
This sequence comes from uncultured Chitinophagaceae bacterium, assembly GCA_964439265.1. Taxonomy (GTDB): domain Bacteria; phylum Bacteroidota; class Ignavibacteria; order UBA10030; family UBA8401; genus JAGVPT01. The sequence continues at coordinate 33,779 of CAYTOA010000003.1, read as the reverse complement.
TGAATGCGCTCGACCGCGCTTTGCGAAAAGCGCTTGAGCGGTTCTATCCGCAATTGTCCCAGATCAAATTAACGGATTATAAAGTACGCGTCCTTGACAGCAGAAGCGCAACCGCCGCAAAGGTCCGCGTCCTGATCGAAACGCAAAACGGGAGTGCGTCGTGGAACACTATCGGCGTCTCGCCCGATGTTATCGAAGCAAGCTGGAAAGCGCTTGTCGACAGCCTGAGTTACCATTTGCTGAAGAGTGAAAAGTGACAATTCGGGAGCGACTCGAAGTCATTGTTTGAAACCGAACATCATCGAAAAAGACCCGCATGATCATCGTAATGAAACCCGGCGCAACGAAAGCCGAATTCAATCATGTTATTGAAAAAATAAAGGAATTTGGTTTTCAGCCGCATCCGATCGTGGGCACCGAACGGACGGTCATCGGCTGCGTCGGCGATGAGCGAAGCAAAACACAGCTGCAATCGCTCGAGGTCGCTCCCGGTGTTGAAAGCGTTATGCCGATCCTCAAGCCGTTCAAACTCGCCAGCAAGGAAATGCGGAAAGAGAGAACGGTTGTCAAAGTCGGCAAGTACTCGATCGGTGCGGCACAGTTCGTCGTCATGGCGGGGCCGTGTTCGGTAGAGACTCGCGAGCAGATTCTGAAAAGCGCTGAAGTCGTGAAAAAAGCGGGAGCTCAGGTGCTTCGCGGCGGAGCGTTCAAGCCGAGAACATCGCCGTATAGTTTTCAGGGACTTGAAGAAGAAGGTCTGAAACTTCTTGCCGAAGCCCGCGAAAAAACCGGAATGCCGTTCGTCACCGAGGTCATAACTCCGACCGACGTAGCGCTCGTTTCAAAGTATGCCGACATGCTTCAGATTGGCGCGCGAAATATGCAAAATTTTGCCCTTCTCAAAGAAGTGGGAAGAGTTAAGAAGCCAATCCTGCTAAAGCGCGGAATGTCGAGCACGGTGAAAGAATTGTTGATGTCCGCAGAATATATCATGTCACAGGGAAACTACGACGTCGTCTTGTGCGAAAGAGGCATCCGCACGTTTGAAGATTACACGCGAAATACCTGCGATCTCTCCGCCGTTCCGGCGCTGAAGGAATTGAGCCATCTCCCCGTCATTGTCGACCCGAGTCATGGGACGGGGGTGAGGAGCCTGATCGCGCCGCTTTCGAAGGCCGCGGTGGCAGTCGGGGCAGACGGGCTAATCATAGAGGTTCATCCGAATCCCGAGGAAGCATACTCCGACGGTGCGCAATCATTAATGCCGAAACAATTCGAGAAGTTGATGGAAGAAGTGAAGAAGTATTTACCGCTGGAAGAAAAGCATTTATAGAATTCAGTAATCAGTAATGAAATCTTTTTCACTGTTTACTGATAACTGACACGACAATCGCGATCTAATACCAAGAGGACAGTATGAGCAACAGAATATATATTTTCGATACCACGCTGCGCGACGGCGAGCAGTCCCCCGGTTGCAGCATGAACTTCGAAGAGAAAATCCGCATGGCCCGCCAGCTTGAACGTCTGCAGGTTGACGTCATCGAAGCGGGGTTCCCGGTTGCATCCGAGGGAGATTTCGAATCTGTACGCGAAATTGCGAAGCAAGTACGCGGCTGTTCCGTAGCGGCGTTGAGCCGGGCAACGATCGGCGACATCGACATCGCATGGAAAGCACTGCAGCAAGCCGCAAAACCCCGCATCCATACCTTCATTGCAACCTCTGACATCCACCTCAAATACAAATTGAAAAAGACCCGCGAACAGGTCCTTGACGATGCAGTGAAAGCTGTCCGGCGCGCCAAATCGTTCTGCGAGGACGTTGAATTTTCAACCGAGGACGGATCTCGTACGGACATCGACTATATCTGCCAGATTCTTGAAGCCGTCATTGCCGAAGGGGCAACCGTTGTCAATATCCCCGATACGGTCGGCTATTCAATTCCCGATGAATACGGAAAAATGATCCGTACCATTATCGAGCGTGTGCCGAACATTCAAAAGGCGGTCGTGAGCGTGCATTGCCATGACGACCTCGGGCTTGCCGTCGCGAACTCGCTTTCCGGCGTTCTCAACGGCGCCCGGCAGGTGGAGTGCACCATCAATGGGATTGGCGAACGAGCCGGTAACGCATCGCTTGAAGAGATCGCGATGGCGATCCGCACGCGTCATGAAAAGATGGGCGTCGAGACAAACATCAATACCGAAGAGATTTTTAAATCGAGCAGACTGCTGACGACGCTGACCGGTATGCATATTCAGCGCAACAAGGCAATTGTCGGCGAAAATGCGTTTGCCCATGAAGCGGGGATACATCAGGACGGAATGCTGAAAAATGCGATCACGTACGAAATCATGACGCCGCAGACTGTCGGCATCAAACACAGCACGCTGGTCCTCGGCAAGCATTCGGGACGCCACGCTCTGAAGCAGCGCTACAGCGAGCTCGGCTACGAACTGACGCAGGAAGAACTCGACGGCGTGTATAAGCTCTTCACAAAAATTGCCGACGAGAAGAAGGAGATTTTTGACGATGATCTGGTCGCCATCTTGCAGGATGAAATTTCGTCCATGAAGTCGCTCTACACGCTCGAGAATCTTCAGGTGACGAGCGGGCTGAATGTCGTTCCGACCGCAATGGTGGGACTCAAAAGGAACGACGAAATCGTACAGGATTCTGCCACCGGGGACGGACCGGTTGACGCCGCGTATCGCGCGATCGAGCGCATCACCGGTATCAGCGGGCAGCTGCTCGATTATTCGATAAAATCTGTTTCATGGGGACACGATGCGATCGGTGAAGTGTTTGTGAAGATCGCGATCGATGGTTTTGTTTTCAACGGCAGGTCTGCGAGTACGGACGTCATTACCGGATCGGTAAAGGCGTACCTCAACGCGATCAATCATGCGGCGACTGCCCGCTTCAGACGCCAGCAAAACGAAGAGATGAGAGCGGAATCCGCGTCGGTGTAACAATGATCAATGAACAATCAACAATGAACAATCAACAATGAACAATCAACAATGAACAATGAACAAT
>CAYTOA010000003.1:0-30639 GCA_964439265.1 uncultured Chitinophagaceae bacterium | reverse complement strand
AACAATCAACAATGAACAATCAACAATGAACAATCAACAATGAACAATGAACAATCAACAATCAACAATAAACAATTAGAGAAAGGGTCGTTGGACAATAATCACAAATGATAATTGATGATTGTTCATTGATCATTGAAACTTATGAGCATGACAATAACGGAAAAAATCTTAGCAAAGCACTCGGGGAAAAAAGAAGCGAAGCCCGGGGACAATGTCTGGGTCGATGTCGATGTGTTGATGACCCATGACGTTTGCGGCCCAGGCACATTCGGAATTTTCAAGCGGGAGTTCGGCGCAAACGCAAAGGTATGGGACCGTGAAAAGATTGTCGTGATCCCCGACCATTACATTTTCACTGCCGACACGCATGCTCATCGAAATGTCGACATCCTGCGCGATTTTGTGAAGGAGCAGAACCTTCCCCATTTCTACGACGTTAATACCCCCCGGTACAAAGGCGTCTGTCACATCGCAATGCCGGAGGAAGGTTTTACGCGCCCCGGCGAAGTCCTTTTCGGAACCGATTCACATACGTGTACTGCCGGAGCGTTCGGGGAATTTGCAACGGGCATCGGGAACACCGACGCGGCGTTCATCCTCGGGACAGGAAAGCTCTGGGTAAAAGTTCCAGAGACGATGAAGTTTATTTTCGAAGGAGAGCTTCCGCCGTATTTGATGGCGAAGGATCTCATTCTGGCCGTCATCGGGAAAATAGGTGTTGACGGAGCGACGTATCGTGCGATGGATTTCAGCGGCGATACGGTTGACCGCATGGATATGGAATCGCGGATGACACTCTGCAATATGGTGATCGAGGCAGGAGGGAAGAACGGTGTGTGCGCCCCCGACAAAACGACGACGGATTTTGTTCACGCTCGCTCAAAAGTGCAATTCGAAAATGTGTATAACGACAAGGACGCAAAATACCACAGCGTTCATCGTTTCAACGTCAAAGAGATAGAGCCGCTCGTTGCCAAGCCGCATTCTCCCGATAACAAAGCGAAGGTGAGCGAAGTTGCCGGGACAAAGCTCGACCGTGCGTATATCGGCTCATGCACGGGAGGAAGGATCACCGACTTCATAGCTGCCGCAGAGACCATGTACGGCGAAAAAGTTAAGATCGATACTTTTGTTGTTCCAGCGACGACCGAGGTGGCGCGCCTGATGAAGGCAACCAAAGTTAAGGATAAGACGGTATGGCAGATCCTCGAGGAAGCCGGATGCAGGATCGGCGACGCATCGTGCGCCGCCTGCCTCGGCGGACCTTCAGACACGTTTGGCAGGCTGAACGGTGTTGAAGTCTGTATTTCATCGACGAACAGAAATTTTCCCGGAAGAATGGGGTCGAAGAAATCGCAGGTATACCTGGCGTCGCCGTACACCGTCGCCGCGTCCGCACTGACCGGAGTTATTACGAACCCAAAGCAATTTTTCAACTGAGTTTCGTGCGTGCTGCTTTGTTGTAGATGGTAGTGTATACACAACGAGATGCTGAAATTATTACGACTCAGGTTGAAGTGCGCCTGAGTTTTGTTTTTCATTCAAATCGAACAAAAGGCATTACACGGAGTGGCACGGGGGCGCACAGAGTTCCACAGAGGGGGAAAAAAATACGATAAAAGGGGGATGCTGAAATGGAACAGCTTAATGTGTTTTCAGGGAAGATCATTGCCGCAGCGATCGAAGTACATAAACACTTGGGTCCCGGTCTTTTAGAATCTGCATACGAACAATGCCTTGATTATGAACTTGGAAAAAACGGCTTATCGATAAAGCGGCAAGAACCGGTTCCAATATTGTATAAGGAAGTCAAGCTCGAATACGGCTATCGAATCGATATCCTGGTTGAAAACCTCATTGTTGTCGAATTGAAGTCGGTCGATGCATTACTTCCAGTTCACCAAGCTCAGATTCTCACCTACATGAAATTTTCTCAAAAAAAACTTGGTCTGCTGATAAACTTTAATGTTACTCTCTTAAAAAACGGTTTACGAAGATACGTATTGTAATCTCTGTGACTTCTCTGTGTCACTCTGTGTAATTCTTTTTCATTAAAAAAATATGCCTCGCCGGAAATCAATAAAACAAGACGAACCCCTTCGGAAAAACATCCGGTTGCTCGGCAATCTGCTCGGCCAGGTTATCGAGGAGCAGGAAGGGCGCGGATTGTTCGAGCTGGAAGAACAGATCAGGAAGACCTCAAAACAACTCCGTAAGCGCTTCGATCCGACTGACCAGCTCACGCTGCAGCGATTGGTTAGCGCGATGGGTCCCGCCGACATGGCCAGGATCGTGAGAGCTTTTGCTGCGTACTTCCAGCTGACGAATACGGCAGAACAACATTACCGCATTCAACGTCAGAGAAAATACTTGTTAGAGCATCCCGCCGGCGGATATCCAGGCTCCCCTCAGCACACCTTTGAGAAACTGAAGAAACTCGGCGTAGAAGAAAAAGAGATTGCCAACCTTTTTTCCCGGCTTGAAATTATCCCCGTATTCACGGCCCACCCTACGGAAGCAACACGGAGAACGATCCTCGAGAAGCATTCGCGGATCTGGAAATTGCTGGAGGAATTTGACCACACCAACTCAACGGCAGCGGAACGATCTGCGCTGGAACTCGAGATAAAACGCCACATTACGAGTCTCTGGCAAACCGAAGAGACTCGTTCATACAATATTTCCGTTCTCGATGAAGTGTACAACGGGCTCTACTATTTTCGCAACGTGCTGTACAAAACTATTCCGAAATTTTACCGCCACGTGGAACGCTCGGCCGCAGCAGTATATCCGGATTGGAAGTCGCCGATCCCGTCATTTCTCCGGTTCGGATCGTGGATCGGGGGAGACCGGGACGGGAATCCCTATGTAACGGCGGATGCTACCTGGAAAACACTGCAGCGCCAATCTAAGACAATCCTCGATTTGCATCTGAACGCCGTCGACGAGCTTTTTGTCGAATACAGCGAGTCTGCAAAAGTCGTCGGAAGAAGCGATGAACTGATGCAGTCCATTCGCAGCGACAAAACACTGCTGGGGAAACCCGCCCAGGTCCGCAACGACGACGAAGTGTACCGGGTAAAGCTGGCATATATTTATCGTCGGCTTCAGTTCAGGGTTCATTACGCAGAGGACGACGCGTCGCACGCGGAGCTGATGTATCATACCTCGTCCGAGCTTCTCGACGACCTCCATATTCTCGACCGAAGCCTGCGCGCTCATAAAGGAGAACTCCAGGCCGACGGACTGTTGAAGGACCTTATCCGCAGCGTTGAGACGTTCGGCTTTCATCTGGCCACTCTTGATATCCGTCAGCACCGGACCGTGCACACAGACACCGTTTCGGAATTGGCGGCACAGCGATCCGTGGAATATTCGACATTCACAAACGAAGCGCGCGAAGCCTGGCTGACCGAAGAACTGATGAAACAGATTGTCCCCTCGTTCGACGAGTCAAAGCTTTCGCCGTTGAGCGGGGAAACGCTCGCAGTATTCCGGAAGATCAAACGTGCCCAAACGGAAATCGACGAACATGCAGTCCGTTCGTACATCATCAGTATGACGGAGTCGGCGGCCGACGTGCTGGAGGTTCTCTATCTGATGAAGTGCACAGGACTCTTCTCGATGAGTCCGCATCGAACGTCAAGTTCCCTTGATATCGTTCCACTATTTGAGACGACAAAAGACCTCGATGCGGCACCGGGGACGATGGAACGATTGTACCATCACGAGGCGTACAGCCCCCACCTGGAGAGCCGGGGACGACGTCAGGAAATTATGATCGGTTACTCGGACAGCACGAAAGAAGGGGGAATCGTCAGTTCGCACTGGGCGCTGTATAAAGCGCAGCGTCAATTGACAAAAGTCTCGCAGCTTGCCGACGTGGATTGGATTTTCTTTCACGGCAGAGGCGGCACGGTGGGGCGCGGAGGAGGGCCCGAGTACGAGGCAATTCTTTCTCAACCTCCGCACTCGCTCAACGCGAAAATAAAGATCACCGAGCAAGGGGAGGTCATTTCCTTGAAATATGCACATCCGGCGATCGCTCAGCGTTCACTTGAGCTCACAACATCAGCGATGCTGATGGGGAACATACCGAGAGCGCACCTTGATCCCGAGTTCGATAAGAACCGTTCCCGCTGGTTCGGGGCCATGGATGAGATCGCTGACCAGAGCCACACCGCGTACCGCTGCACCGTGTACGGCGAGAAAGAATTTGTGAAATACTTTGCACAAGCGACCCCGATCGAGGAGATCACCAAATTGCAGATCGGTTCCCGTCCCTCCAAACGCATCGAGACCGAGCGCATCGAAGATCTTCGCGCGATTCCGTGGACGTTCGGGTGGATGCAGAGTCGTCACGTCCTTCCTGGTTGGCTTGGGGCAGGGGAGGGCCTGAAAAAATTCCTGTTTGGCGAATCGTCCTCGCCCGACGCGAACAAACTGAAATTGCTGCGGCAGATGTACCGCAGATGGCAGACATTCCGGTCGCTGATCGACAACATGCAGATGATCCTGGCGAAGGGGGATTTTACTATTTCGAAAGAATATGCCTCGCTTGTGATGCCGAAGGAACTGGGGGAAAGAATCTACGGAAATTTGAAATCGCAGTTCGACCGAACACAGGAGATGATCATGCTCATCACTGACCAAAAGGAGATCCTTGAGAATAACGAGATGCTGCAGCGGTCTATTCAGCTGCGGAATCCGTATGTCGACCCTTTGAGTTACATTCAGATTGAACTTCTGCGGCGGCTGCACGCAAAGAATTTTTCGGAATCGGACCGGGAAGACCTCGAACAGGCGATCTACCTGAGCATCAACGGGATTGCAGCCGGGCTTCGGAATACGGGGTAAAATGCCGCGGTTCATTTTCCAAACAAGGAGTGTTGATTCTTCGCTCAAACTGAAGGATATTATGCCGTGATAAATCGAAAAAGAGAAAATACTCTTGAAACGGCTGCACTCCTTTTCATTTTCAGCACACTGCTTTCAGGGCAGACTCTTAGCCGCGATACCGTATCGGCGAAAGGAGAAACAGTAATGGAAATCACTATCAGCAGTACTGCGTTCAAAGAAGGAGAGATGATCCCGAAAAAATATACGTGCGACGGCGAAAATATTTCTCCGACGCTTGAATGGTCGAACATTCCGAAAGGTACAAAAAGCCTCGCCCTTATTGCCGACGACCCTGACGCTCCTCGCGGAACGTGGGTACACTGGGTACTCTTCAACATTCCTTCCGACATGAAGGGACTTCCTGAAAATGTGCCTCCGCGATCGACTCTAAAAAATGGCGCGCGGCATGGAATGAACGATTCACGGAAGCTCGGCTACGACGGCCCGTGTCCCCCCGGCGGTACGCATCGGTACTATTTCAAACTCTACGCGCTCAGCGTCGATCTCGCACTTGAATCCGGCGCGACCAAAGAACAATTGTTGAAGGCAATGGAAGGGCAAATTCTTGGAGAGGGACAGCTGATGGGAAAATATAAAAGATAATTAAGAATTAGGAATTGAAAGAAAGTTGATGGTTATGCAACACCTTCTTTCATGATTCTCCACCTACAATTCTCAAAGGATCGGAAGATGAATCAACGCACAAAATATTTGCTCATAGCTGGGGTTGCTTGTTGTGGATTTTTTCTCCTCGGGGCGTTCGTCGAAGAGCATGTCTCATCTCCCGTGACGCGCGAAGCTATTGCCAGTGCGGAGAAACTGTTCGGGCTAAGCTTCACCGATGTAAAGCGTGACTCGATGCTTGATGGACTAAAAGACCAGCTGACTAATTATCAGAACATCAGAAAAGTCGAGCTTGCAAACAACATTCCGCCGGCGATAACATTTAACCCGATCCCCTTGGGAATGAAATTCGATACTGAACGACGAAGGTTTATCCCCAGCCCTCCCGGCCCTGTCGTTGTTCCGGCGAATCCCGACGACCTGGCATTCTATTCCATAGGGCAGCTTGCCGAGTTGATCAGGACCAGGAAAGTGACGTCGGTGCAATTGACCACAATGTACCTGAACCGCTTGAAGAAATACGGTCCGAAACTTCTTTGCGTCATTACGCTGACGGAAGACCTGGCGATGAAGCAGGCAAAAGAAGCGGACGCCGAGATCGGAGCGGGAAAATACCGGGGACCGCTTCATGGAATTCCATGCGGCGTAAAAGATCTGCTCTCGACAAAAACGTACAAGACAACCTGGGGAGCTCCTCCGTTCAAGGAGCAAATGATCGATAAGGACGCGACGGTTATCAAGAAGCTCGAGGAGGCCGGAGCTGTTTTGGTTGCAAAGCTCTCAATGGGTGAGCTTGCCATGGATGATGTGTGGTTCGGCGGAATGACGCGCAATCCGTGGAACTATAAAGAAGGTTCGAGCGGATCTTCAGCCGGCTCTGCTTCCGCAACATCTGCCGGACTTGTGGCCTTCGCTATCGGGACAGAAACATGGGGGTCGATCGTTTCTCCCTCAACGGTATGCGGGACGACCGGGTTGAGGCCGACGTATGGACGGGTGAGCAGAAATGGAGCGATGGCGCTTGCCTGGTCGATGGATAAGATCGGGCCGATTTGCAGAACGGTTGAAGATTGTGCGCTCGTGTTCAACGCCATCTACGGGCCGGACGAAATCGACCAAATGTTGTACGACTTCCCGTTCAATTATAATCCGAACATTTCGTTGAGCAAATTGAGAATCGGCTATCTGAAAAATGATTTCGACAGCGTCAAAACAAACCGGGAAAACAACGATTCATCGTTCTCGGTGCTGCGGAGGCTGGGGGTGAAACTCATTCCGGTAACCCTTCCGGCACTTCCGATCAGCGACCTTGCTATTATTCTCAGTGCCGAAGCGGGCGCATCTTTTGACGAGCTGACGCGAAGCGGCAGAGACAGTTTGCTCGTGCGGCAAGCCACGTATGCCTGGCCGAATGTCTTTCGTACGTCGCGGTTTATTCCCGCGGTTGAATACATTCAGGCGAACCGCGTACGGTACCTGGCGGTTCAAGAGATGGCAAAACTGATGAGTCAGGTCGACGTGATCGTTGCGCCTCCTTTTGACGGAGACAATTCGCTTCTCACGAACCTTACCGGTAACCCGTGCGTTGTTGTCCCGAATGGATTCTCGAAAGAAGGTACTCCCACAAGCATCACTTTTCTCGGAAAGCTGTTTGATGAAGCGACGCTCCTTGCCGTTGCAAAAAAGTACCAGGATGCGACAGGCTTTCATCTTAAGCATCCAAAACTGCAAGAATAGAAATGAAGAGAAGAAATATTTCCAGCGGAACAACATGGGAGCCGGTCGTCGGGTATTCGCGTGCGGTACGGGTTGGTAAGATGGTCTTCGTATCCGGAACCACCGCGACAGATGCAGACGGGAAAATTATTGGCCCGGGCGACGCATATACTCAGACAGTACAAGCGATCAAAAATATTGAATCGGCGCTCAAGAATGCGGGTGCGACGCTGAAGGATGTCGTACGAACACGCATGTTTGTCGTGAATATCGGAGAGTGGGAAAAAATCGGCAAAGCACACGGAGAATTCTTCAAGAACATCCGTCCAGCCGCGAGCATGGTCGAAGTGAAACGGCTTATTTCGCCGGAGATTCTGGTGGAGATCGAAGCCGATGCAATTGTTGAAAAGAAGAAGAGAAAATGAAAGAACGATGCGGTTGGAGCGGAACAGACCATCTCTACATTGAATATCACGATAAGGAATGGGGTGTGCCGGTTCACGACGACAGAAAACTGTTCGAAATGCTGATCCTCGAAGGAGCTCAGGCGGGGTTGAGCTGGATTACGATATTGAGGAAACGGGAAAACTACAGAAAGGCATTCGACAATTTTGATGCGAAAAAAATCGCCCGATATGACCGAAGAAAAGTCAAATCCCTCCTCGGCAATGAAGGAATTGTCCGAAACAGGCTTAAGATCGCTGCGACCATCGCCAATGCAAAAGCATTTTTGGACATTCAAAAGGAGTTCGGCAGTTTCGACGCGTACGTGTGGAAGTTTGTCGACGGAAAAACAAAACGCAACAACCCAAAAAGCTTAAAAGATGTTCCGCCTAAAACAGCAGAATCTGATACCATGAGTAAGGATCTAAAGAGGCGCGGATTCAGCTTCGTTGGTTCGACTATATGCTATGCATTCATGCAGGCCGTGGGAATGGTCAATGACCACACCGCAAATTGTTTTCGAAAATAACATATCTCAAAACCTATTATCAATGAACATATGAAGAACATTATAAGTGGAAAAGCATTTGTTTTGGGGAATGACATCGACACGGACCAAATTATTCCCGCCGCTCATTTGGTCTACAAGCTGGACGACCCTGAGGAAAAAAAGAACTATGGCAAGTTTGCGTTGTCGGGCGTGCCGATCGAAGCCTCCGGATTGCCCGGTGGAAACATTCCTTTCATCAAAGAGGGAAAATGGCAATCCGACTATAAGATCATTGTGGGGGGAAAAAATTTCGGCTGCGGTTCATCGCGCGAGCATGCACCAGTTGCGCTGGACATCGCAGGCATCGAAGCGGTCGTTGCCGAATCCTATGCCCGCATTTTTTACAGGAACGCCATCGACGGCGGCTTCGTCGCGCCGTTTGAGACAAACAAACATCTCTACCAAGAAATCAAAACCGGCGATGAATTAGTCCTCGATACATCAAAAGGGATATTAACCAACTCAACCCGGCAAGTCGTCTATCAATTGAACCCGCTGGGAGATATCGAAGGAATACTTCGCGCCGGCGGAATTTTCGCCTACGCGCGGCAATCAGGAATGCTGAAGGAGCGATAACGTGGACCAGAAAAAAGAACAGACATTTGTCACGAATGAAGAGGCGTCGACCCGGGGAGAGAAGGTCAGCCTCAATCGCTCCATCGCGATCATCGGAGCAGGAAATATGGGGACGTCGCTCCTGCGTGGAATTCTGAATGCGAAGCTTGCACCGCACGACAAGATCATCGCGAGCGGCACGCACCTGGCGAAGCTGGAAAAGCTCGGGTCGAGATGGAAGATCAACCACACGCTCGACAATGTGCAAGCGGCGCGATTCGCCGATATCATCATGCTGTGTGTGAAGCCCTACACGATCGGCAAGGTGCTCGACGAGATACAATCAGCTTTGCGGGAGGACCAGATGTTGATCTCTATCGCGGCAGGCGTGACGATCGATTCGATCCTTCAGCGGACAGGGAAGAACAATCCCATTGTCCGGGCGATGCCGAACATTGCTTCGACGGTTGACGAAGGTGCGACCGCCGTTTCTTTCGGACGCTATGTAACCGAAGAGCAGCAGCGCATCGCAATCTCCATTTTTGAAGCGGTCGGTGAGGTCGTCGTCGTCGAAGAGTCGCAGCTCGATGCCGTGACTGGTCTCAGCGGCAGCGGGCCTGCGTATATTTACATGGTCATCGAAGCGCTGATCGACGGCGGCGTGAAAATGGGATTGCCGCGCGACGTTGCAACCAAGCTTGCCGTACAAACAGTTCTCGGTTCCGCGAAACTGGTTAAAGAATCGAACCTTCATCCTGCAATCCTGCGCGACCAGGTCACGACTCCCGGCGGAACCGCTATCAATGCGGTGCACGAGCTTGAGTCCCACGGACTTCGTTCGATGCTCATTAACGCTGTTGCAACGGCAACGAAGAGGTCGAAAGAGTTGAGCGAAATGATCAATAAGTGAAAAGTTAAAAGTTTAAAGTTAAAAAATATCGGCAGCAATTATCTCACATCATGGAAAGCAGAAGCCATTGTATACTATCACAGTAATACCCGGCGACGGAATTGGGAAGGAAGTTGTTGCAGGCGGATTGAAAGTTCTAGAGACGATCTCTAAAAAATACGGACATCAGTTTACTTTCGTGCAAGCGCTTGCAGGGGGCGCTGCGCTGGACGCCGTCGGGATTCCCCTGCCGGAAGAGACGCTGTCGAGTTGCCGCAAAAGCAACGCGGTGCTTCTTGGTGCGGTCGGCGGGCCGAAGTGGGACAATAATCCCCCTCATCTGAAACCCGAGCAGGCTCTTTTGGGTCTTCGCAAGAGTCTCGGGCTCTATGCCAATATCCGTCCCGCAAAAATATTTTCCGCTCTCATCGGCGCTTCGGCGCTAAAAAAGGAGGTTGTTGAAGGCGTTGATATTGTCGTTGTCCGCGAATTGACGGGGGGGATCTATTTCGGAACCCCGCGGGGCCTCGAAACGAAGAACGGCGAGACGGTTGCGACGAATACGCTGGTGTACTCTGAATCGGAAATCGTGCGCATTGCGAAGAGCGCCTTCGATATCGCGCGCAAGAGGAAAAAGAAACTCTGTTCCGTCGATAAGGCCAACATCCTCGAGACGTCCCAGCTCTGGCGAAAGACGGTGACGGCCGTTGCAGAAAACTACCGCGATGTGGAGCTCTCGCATATGTACGTCGACAATTGTGCGATGCAGCTCGTGCGCAATCCGAAACAGTTCGACGTAATCGTTACGGAAAACATGTTCGGCGACATTCTGAGCGACGAGGCGGCAATGCTCACCGGTTCGATCGGCATGCTTGCCTCGGCAAGCCTGGGAGGAAAAGTAGCGCTCTACGAGCCCGTTCACGGGAGCGCCCCCGATATCGCAGGCCAGGATAAGGCAAACCCCATCGCCACGATCTCATCGGTCGCCATGATGCTCCGGTATTCGTTCGATCTTCAGAAAGAAGCCGACGACGTGGAATCAGCGATCGAAAAAGTTCTTGATAATGGATACCGAACTACCGATATTATGACGGAGAATTCAAAACGTATCGGAACAAAGGAAATGGCGGAGCGGCTCTGTTCCGCAATTCTGACACCATGAAAACGACAACGACAATAACTACGACCACGCTTCCGACGCCCTGCGTCCGAGCGCTTTCGTGTGCATAATTTTTTTTCTCAACCTCACGAAGCCTCGAAGAACACTCGAGGCTTTTTTTGTTTATAGGGATCCTGCATTATGATCACAATGAAATTTGGCGGGACGTCCGTCGGCGATCTTCAACGGCTTCAGGAAGTCGCTGCTATTGTCCACTCGTATTTACCTCAACAGCCTGTGGTGGTCGCATCGGCGATGGCGGGAGTGACGAACACGCTTCTTGAAACTGCGCAGCTTGCCGTTCTGCGCGAAACCGACAGGGTAAAAAAGAATATCGATTCGTTGAAAGAGAAACATCTTGACGTCGCGAATACGTTATTGAAGCATGCGGTTCGCCACAAGGAGCTGATCCACCGTCACTCGCAGCTTATCGATGAATTGTCGAACCTCTATCGCGGCGTGAGCCTATTGAAGGAACTGAGCGTCCGATCGCTCGACGCCATCGCATCATTCGGCGAGATTCTTTCGTGCCTGCAGCTCGCTGCAATTTTGAGCGATCACGAGATGGCGGCAGAATTTGTCGATGCGAGAACGCTCATTCGTACCGACAATCATTTCGGGGAAGCCGCAGTTGATTTTTCCGTCACAAACGAGAAGATTAGAAAGACACTCATCCCGCTGGTCGAGAAGGGTATTGTGCCGGTGGTGACCGGATTCATCGGAAGCACCGAAGACGGGCTCACCACAACACTTGGACGGAGCGGCTCGGATTACACGGGGTCGATCGTTGGCGCGGCGCTCGACAGTAAAGAAATCTGGATATGGACCGACGTCGACGGCGTCATGACCGCGGACCCGCGGTACGTGAAGGGGGCAAAAGTCCTGTCGGAGATCTCGTACCGCGAAGCGGCGGAAATGTCGTACTTCGGCGCTAAGGTCATCCATCCGAAGACGATGATGCCCGCCATCGAAAGAAATATTCCGATCAGAATAAAGAACACGTTCAATCCCTCGCATCCCGGGACGTTGATCTCGCAGTCAACAAGATCTGTTGAACGGTTTGTCAAGAATATCACATCCATTGACAACCTGAGCCTGGTCTCGATCGAGGGCAACGGCATGGTCGGAGTACCGGGAATCTCCGCGCGGATTTTTTCTGCTCTTGCCCGTGTGAGGGTTAACGTGATGATGATATCGCAGGCCTCGTCGGAACACAACGTCTGTGTCGTCATTCCCCAGAAAGACTGCGGGAGGGGTCTCGCTGAGCTCCGGAGTGAGTTCGAGGTCGATATTGCGAAGAAAATTGTCGACGATATCAAGCTCCAGGAAAACGTTTCCATCGTTGCCGTCGTCGGAGAAGGGATGAAGGGAATGCGCGGGATCGCCGGAAGGACGTTCACCGCCGTGGCGGACGCCAACGTCAACATTGTCGCCATTGCGCAGGGTTCATCGGAGCTGAATATTTCGCTCGTTGTTGAGCAGACAGAAGTTCATAAGGCGGTACAAGCAATTCACGACGCCTTTCATCTTACATAATATCCAAGAACCGGGATGCCGCGATGATGAAGTTCTCAATCCTCAAATGTATATCGTGCGGAAAGGAATATCCTCTCACCGAAGTACGATTCATGTGCACGTGCGAGAATCTTCTGGACGTAGAGCACGATCTCTCTCTTCTCAAGAAAAAATTCCGCCTTTCGAAACGATATTTTGACGGCAAACGTTCATCGATCAACGGCCAACCCTCGGGAGGTGTCTGGCATTTTCGCGAGATTGTCCTGCCGTCAGTTCCTGACAGGGAAATTGTATCGAAACAGGAAGGAAATACCCGGCTCTACCGCAGTAAAAAGATATCTGGTTGGTTAGGACTCCAGCATCTGTATCTCAAGCATGAAGGGGAAAACCCGACGGGATCCTTCAAGGACAGAGGAATGACCGTTGCGACGACGCAGGCGAAGCGGCTTCATCAAAAGGCAGTAGTGTGCGCGTCGACGGGAAATACTTCCGCTTCGCTCGCGGCGTACGCTTCGGAGGCGGGGATCACCGGACTTGTCCTGATCCCCAAAGGGAATGTCGCGATCGGAAAGATTTCCCAGGCGCTCGCCTACGGTGCGAAGACTCTCGTTGTCGACGGAGACTTTGACGACTGCATGCGTCTGATCTTCGAAGCGCAGGAAAAATTGCAGGCATACCCGCTCAACTCGATCAACCCGTACCGGCTGGAAGGACAGAAGACGATAATTTGGGAAACATTGCAACAGCTTCGGTGGAATGTTCCCGATTGGTTTGTTTTTCCCGGCGGCAACCTCGGAAATACTAGCGCGTTCGGCAAGGCGCTTCACGAGGCCGTCCAGCTTGGCTTGATCGAAAAGATGCCGAGGTTAGCGGTTGTTCAGGCGGAAGGGGCAAGCCCGTTTTACAAAGCATTTAAGGATGGATTTAAACGGTTGAAGCCGCAAAAAGCCGAGACGATCGCAACCGCAATAAAAATTGGAAATCCCGCAAACTATACGAAAGCGATAAGATCGCTGCAGTGGACGAACGGCGTCGTTGAAAGCGTCACCGACGAAGAGATCCTCGAAGCAAAGGCAATGGTCGACTCAGCAGGAATCGGTGCGGAGCCAGCGTCGTGTGCGACTGTTGCCGGACTCAAAAAATTGATTGGCAACGGTACAATTAAGCCCAAGGAGACTGTTGTCGGGGTCCTTACGGGGAATATTTTAAAAGACCCCCAAATTATCGTCGACTATCATATTAAGAAGCGAAGCTCGCACGCAAATCCACCGGTCGAGATCAAAGCAAGGATTGAAGATGTGCAAAAATTTCTATAAATAACCGCAAGGCCGCAAAGTCGCAATGGGGGGAGTAAATGACAAACGAGGAACTTGATCTTCTTTCAAAAAGAATACTTTCTGCATGTTTGTCTGTTCACAGAGAAATGGGGCCGGGACTTTTGGAATCAGCATATGAACTCTGTTTGCTCAAGGAATTTGAAAACGAAAAAGTTATGGCAGAGAGTCAGATTTCTATCCCTCTAGTATATAAAGGGTTTAAACTGTCTAATGATTTTCGCATTGATATTCTTGTGGAGAGAGAAATATTAATTGAGATAAAAGCCGTTGATGTGCTCCTGCCGGTTCACGAGGCACAGGTTATTTCGTATTTGAAGTTGGCGAATAAACGTCTCGGTTTCTTGGTGAACTTCAACTCGGCACCATTAAAAAACGGTTTCAAAAGATTTGTAAACAAATTCTAATCATAGCGCTTTTGCGCCATTGCGGTAAACCATGAAAACAAGAATTCCAGCGTCAACTTCGAATATCGGCCCCGGATTCGATACACTCGGACTCGCCTTGAACCGATATTTGTATTTGTCCCTGGAAGAAGGAAACACGGCCGGGTCATCCGTGCATATTTCCGTGGAAGGAAACGGCAAGGACCACATCGCGACGGATGAAACGAATCTTGTGTACCAGGGGATGACTGCATTAGCGAGTTACGCGGGGGCTTCATATGTAAAATCACTGCGCGATACTCACCTTCACATTAAAAATGAAATTCCATCAAGCGGCGGGCTTGGGGGAAGCGGAGCGGCGATCGCCGGCGGAGTTTTCCTGGCGAACGAATTTCTGCAAACAAAATTGTCTCGTGAGGATATGTTAAACATCGCTGTCACGCTCGAAGGACATCCGGACAATGTCTCCGCCGCAATGATGGGAGGACTGACAGTCAATTGTTTTGATCATGGAAAAGTCCGGTGCCGCAGCATCAAGATTACAACAAAGCTTTCCGTTGTTTCATGCAGCCCAAATTTTCAGGTCCTGACAAAACAAGCACGCCAGATTCTTCCTAAAGAAGTGCCGTTGAAGGACGCCGTTGTCAACATTGAAAATGTGGCATCGCTTATCGCTGCGCTCATGGAGGGGGATGTGGAGGCATTGCGCTATACAACCGGCGACCGGCTCCACGAACAGTACCGGGCTACGCTCATTCCAGGATTCGAGAACGTAAAAAAGGCTGCGCTTGACGCGGGGGCGCTGTCATTCAACATCAGCGGATCTGGGCCGACAGTGTTTTCGTTTGCAACAGAACATACGAAAGAAGTCGGCGAAGCGATGGTAGATGCGTTTTCGGCACGGGGGATATCATCAAAGTGTGAAATCATGAGGGTCGAAAACGAAGGTGCGCAGGTTGTCGATTAAGGAATCTTCCGAAGGGTTCGTAACGGATTTCCTCATTGTTTTAACTGCGACCCTTCGGAAGGTTTGTCCCCCGGAAGGCTTGCGCACCATCGTCATCTTGTTTCACTCTAAAAAATCCGCTATCTTTCCCACCGAAATCACTTCAACCTGCCAAGAATAGGCTGCCGAACATGAGAAAAGTCGTTGTTACGGGCATCGGTTTGATCACTCCCATAGGACTATCTACTGAGGAGTCATGGAAGCGCTGCGTCGCCGGCAGTTCCGGCATCGGGCTTGTTACCCGTTTTCCTGCCGACCAGTATCCGACGCGCATTGCGGGGGAGATCAAAGGGTTTGACGTTACTAAATATTTCGAGCCGAAGGAAGCGCGCAGATTCGACCTCTTCAACCATTATGCCGTCGCCGCTGCGCTCGACGCACTCAAGGATTCCAATCTTGATATAACTCCGGCGAATGCTGAGCGGGTCGGCATTGTCATCGGTTCGGGAATCGGCGGCGTCATCACGATCAGCGACACAGCCATCAATGTTGAGAAAAACGGTCCGCGGTATGTCACGCCGTTCTTTATACCTGGGGCAATCATCAACATGCCCTCGGGTTATGTAGCAATCCGCACCGGAGCAAAAGGGCCGAACTATGCGGTCGTCTCAGCATGTGCGACCGGCAATCACGCGATCGCAGATGGATTTCATGCGATCAGGCGCGAAGAAGCCGATGTCATGATCGTCGGCGGGTCGGAAGCTTCCGTGACGGAAGTTGCATTCGCCGGATTCTGTTCTGCGCGGGCAATGTCGAAACGTAATGATGAGCCGACGCGCGCGTCGCGACCGTTTGACAAAGACCGCGACGGATTTGTGCTAAGCGAAGGCGCGAGCGTCATTATTCTGGAGGAAGAAGAGCATGCCAGGCAGCGCGGAGCTAAATTATACGCTCGGATGTTAAGCTGCGGAATGACGGCCGACGCATTCCACATTACTGCGCCGCCGGAGGACGGAGACGGCGCCCGGCGTGCTATGAAACTTGCCGTTGAATACGCAGGACTTAAGCCGGAGCAAATCGATTACATCAACGCGCATGGAACGTCGACCGGTCTTGGCGACATTGCAGAAACAAAGGCAGTGAAGAGGGCATTTGGGGCGCATGCGAAAAAGCTTGCGATGAGCTCGACAAAATCGATGATCGGACACCTTCTCGGCGCCGCCGGTGCGGCAGAAGCGGCCTTCACAATTCTCGCCTTGCGTGACGGCATTCTACCGCCGACGATCAACCTGGAGACTCCCGACCCCGAATGCGATCTCGATTACGTCCCCAATATAGCGCGAAAGCAGGATATTCACTATGCTCTTTCGAACGGGTTTGGGTTTGGCGGAACGAATGCGACAGTATGCTTTGAGAAGATCGAAAAATAAATTTCCACGAAGGACACAAAGAGACACGAAGAAAAGATTATGGCTGAACTAAGGATAGTAAAAGTCGGATTAGTACAGATGAGCTGTGTGGAAAATCCGGCGGAGAATATGAAAAAAGCGAACGCGGGCATTCGCGAAGCCGCCGCGAAAGGCGCGAACATTATTTGTTTGCAGGAATTGTTCCGTTCACTCTATTTTTGCATCAGTGAAGAGTACAAAGCGTTCGGCCTCGCAGAACCTATTCCCGGCGACTCGACGACGCAGTTTCAATCGCTTGCGAAGGAGCTTGGTGTCGTCATTATCGTGCCCCTGTTCGAGAAACGTGCGGAAGGAGTTTATCATAACTCCGCGGCGGTCATCGATGCCGACGGAAAATATCTCGGGAAATACCGGAAAATGCATATTCCCGATGATCCGTCGTTCTACGAGAAATTCTATTTTGCTCCCGGCGATATCGGGTTTAAATCCTGGAAGACCCGCTTCGGAACGATCGGCGTGCTTATTTGCTGGGACCAATGGTATCCCGAAGCAGCCCGGCTGACCGCGCTCTCAGGGGCTGAAATTCTCTTCTATCCAACGGCGATCGGCTGGGCGAAAGATGAAGAAGCTAAAACGCGGGAGGATCAGTTTCAGGCATGGCAGACGATCCAACGTGCGCACGCGATTGCAAACGGTATTCCTGCGGTGGCAGTCAATCGTGTCGGCACAGAAGGAAACCTTGAGTTCTGGGGAAACTCGTTTGTGGCAAATACGTTTGGCGAGCTGCTTCATCAATCGTCACGCGACAAGGAAGAAGTGAGCGTCGTTGAAATTGACTTGAATCGCTCGAACATTACGCGAACGCACTGGCCATTCCTCCGCGACAGAAGGATTGATGCCTACGGGGGGTTGACGAGTCGATTCCTTGACGAGCAGTAGACAATCAACAATGAGCAATGAACATTTTTTGGGGGAGCAATGCTTACGAAAGACACAATACTCTACAAGAAGGCTTTTACCTTCGCAGTTCGCGTAGTGAAATTAAACAGGTTTTTAATTAACGAAAAGAGAGAATTTGTCCTTTCTAAGCAGTTGCTCCGCTGCGGCACGTCCATTGGCGCTAACATCTCGGAAGCTAATGGCGCAATATCTGCATCAGATTTTTCTTCCAAAATTTCAATTGCGTATAAAGAGTCTCTAGAAACGAAATATTGGCTATCTCTTCTAAAGGAGACAGAATTTATTACTGAGAACGACTGTTCTGCCCTTCACCGAGATGCCGATGAACTTTCTAAAATTCTCTTTTCCATTTTGAGAACTTCACGCTTAAATACACTCTCGAAGCAATAAATCATAAATGTTCATTGCTCATTGTTGATTGATCATTGAATAAGACTCCGCGACAACTTGGATACCGCTTTCCGGCGGAATGGGAACCTCAGGCGGCTACATGGTTTTCCTGGCCGCACAACAAAGAGACATGGCCCGGAAAATTTGACCCGATTCCCGGTGTGTTTACCGGTATTGTCAAAACGCTCGCTGCCTACCAACACGTGAATATCAACGTTGTTGACGATGCGATGGCCGGCGATGTACGTTCTCGGCTGCTCGACGCGAAGGTCGACCCCGCGCGATTCACGCTCTACACAATTCCGACAAACGATTCGTGGTGCCGGGACCACGGCCCGGCGTTTGTCATCAATCCAAATTCTCCGGAGCCGCTCGCCGTCGTTGATTGGGGATACAATGCGTGGGGAGGAAAATATCCGCCGTACGACCTGGACGATATTGTTCCATCGCGGGTTGCCGAACAGCGAAGGCTCCCCGTGTTCCACCCGGGAATCATTATGGAAGGCGGAGCGATCGACGTGAACGGCGAAGGCTGTCTGCTGACAAGCAGATCCTGTTTGTTAAATCAAAACCGCAATCCGGCTCTCACCCAAAAGGAGATCGAGGATTACCTCGCCGAATACTATAACGTCGACAAAGTGCTCTGGGTCGATGAAGGAATTGCAGGAGACGATACGGACGGACATATTGATGACTCTGCGCGGTTTGTCGGTCCGCACACCATTGCAGCAGTTGTCGAGAAGAACCCAGCCGACGAGAACAACAAAATTCTTCAAAAGAATCTGACGGCGCTAAAGGGGATGACCGACGCGCATGGAAATCATTTCCGCATTATCGAACTTCCCATGCCGTCGCCGCTCTTTTTCAACGGACAACGTCTGCCAGCAAGTTACGCAAATTTTCTTATCGCGAACGATGTGGTGCTGGTGCCGACATTTCGGGATCCGAACGACATCACCGCAATTGAAATTCTGCAGCGGCAGTTTCAGGATCGTGCGGTGCTTGGCATTGATTGCGTCGACCTCGCATGGGGACTGGGAACTCTGCATTGCATAAGCCAGCAAGAACCAAAAGTTTCCGGCGGCAAGAATACAATATCGTGATTCTCGAAATACGTAACGTGATGGTGCACAACACGGCGAAGGGTGGTCGACAGATGACCGTATCGGTACGCTGCTGGTGAATGCCGCAATCATCGAGGAACAATGATGATCCGATCAACGATGACTGAAAAAGAAATCGGGAAGAAGACCGATTTTCGATGGAGAGGAGGCGAGGTCCTTCGTATCGAAGGGTTCAGCGATGCCGTCTTTGCCTTTGCATTGACTCTTCTTGTCGTCTCTTTGGAAGTGCCAAAGACGTTCAATGAACTCCTCGTCACTATGAAAGGTTTCGGTGCCTTTGCAATTTGCTTCGCACTATTGACCTTCCTTTGGTATGAACACTACAAGTTTTTCCGCCGCTATGGTTTGAATGATCTGTTCACTATCACGCTGAATTCGATTCTTCTGTTCGTCGTCCTGTTTTATGTCTATCCCCTTAAATTTGTTTTTACTCTTGTCGTCGGCCAGGTACTCGCGATCGGTCCATCAAACAATCTCGTCCAGCCCGTTATCGAGCCGGGTCAAGCAGGATTAATGATGGCTGTTTATGGGATCGGGTATTTGGCTGTTTATCTTCTTTTTACTTTTCTCTATTTCCATGCACTTCAAAAGAAGGAAGACCTTGAACTTTCCGCCGTCGAGATCTATGATACGCTATCGAGTATTTCCGGGAATTTGGTACATGTTTCGGTTGCCATAATTTCGATATTTGTTGCAATCATCGGAGGGGAAAGATTTTCTGCATGGGCAGGACTTACATATTTTCTTTTAGGGCCCGCACTCTCGATTCATGGAATGGTGAGAGGGAGAGGGCGCCGAAAGCTGGAACTGGAATTCGAACAATAAATCAACACATTGAACTTCAAAAGAAAATGTATAGAACAATAGCAGATTTTACAGAGGATTGGCGCCGGGAAACAGTCTCAACGATGAGAGTTCTTCGCGCCCTCAACGATTCATCGCTAGGGCAAAAGGTGACGCCCGATGGACGGTCGCTCGGCTTTCTCGCCTGGCACATTACGCTCTCGCTCGCCGAAACCGGCGGGCGGACGGGCCTGCATGTTGCCGCTCCCGCAGAAGACGCACCGATGCCGAAAAGCGCTCATGAGATATCAGCCGCATATTACTCCGCCACGGAATCCATCGCGAACCAAGTTCGGGAGCGATGGACCGACGCTTCGCTCGACGAGGAAGTAGAGATGTTCGGCGAAAAGTGGAAGCGGGGCTTTGCGCTTGCTTCTCTCCTGCGGCATCAAACACATCATCGCGGCCAGATGACGGTGCTCATGCGTCAGGCCGGTCTCCGCGTGCCTGGTGTGTGCGGCCCGGCGCGTGAAGAGTGGGCAAAGCTCGGAATGCCTGCAATGCCATAATAGTAATCAATAAATCTTCTGAAGATGAAAGAACCAATTCGCATCGAGCATGCGGCCGAAAAGGATATCCCCCTCGTCCATAGGTTCATAAAGGAACTTGCAGAGTACGAGAGAATGTCGGAAGAATGCGTAGCAACCGAAGATCTTCTTCGCGAAGCTCTGTTCGGCGAGAAGAAATTCGCCGAAGTTGTCGTCGCATACTATCATGACGAGCCGGCCGGCTTTGCACTCTTCTTCCACAACTTCTCGACATTTCTTGCCCGTCCCGGGATCTACCTTGAAGACCTTTACGTTTTTCCACATCTGCGCGGAAAGGGAATTGGGAAAGCCCTGCTAGTTTATCTGGCAATTGTGGCGAAAGAAAGGAACTGCGGCCGCTTCGAATGGGCTGTGCTGGATTGGAACGAATCCTCCATCGCGTTCTATAAAAAGCTAGGCGCAATTCCGCTCAACGACTGGACGATATTCCGTCTGACGGGAAATGCCCTGAATGAATTAGCAAAGACCTCCCAAGAACCAAAGATCAAGTAATCCCCCTTAATACTCGTCTTTGATGAAACAATGTTTCTCTTGTTTCGTATCCCATAGTATAATAGATAGCTGTGAAATAGTGGAAACACATGTAATTGATTAAACAACAGGATGTTACAATAGATTTCAAGAATATCGATCTTCTTAAGAAAAGGGATTTTTTCTGTTGACAACGTAACAGTGTTCTGTTATATTGTATGCGTTGTTGATTGATTTTAAATGAATTATTCGCCCTAAAAAGAAAGAGCTGGCTGGTGAGAGTATAGCAACTACACAAAAAGTTCCAACAAAAAAAGACAAACAACAGAGACTCATAATGAATGAATATCGAGGGAACTACGGCATGAAACACAACAATGCTTTTGGCGGAATCTATGGTTTGGCGTTCATCGGCGCCGCGGTTTATTTCATCCAACACTCGCTTACATTTTGGGAAGGGGTGCTTGGTTTTTTAAAAGCTCTTGTTTGGCCGGCAGTGCTGATGTACAAGCTGCTCGAATTCTTCAAAATGTAAGAATCGATAGTCTAGAAATTTTCCTCTCTCATTAGTATGAGAAGTGCAAGTGTGTGCGGGCAATCACCTGTCAGCGGTTTTGCAGCACAAATCAAAGCAAAGAAATGACTGCTACTGCGAATCAGATCGTCGTCAAGGAAGGATTGCAGTCCGGCGTTTTACGGATCATCGATATCTTAATGCCGGATTGCCGGCTATGGCCGGAACACTAAAGCATTGCGGTGCTGAATTATGGAAAACGAACTAATTTCAAAAAAGGAACTTCTTGAGCTTACCGGCATTTCGTACGGGCAGCTCTATCGATGGAAGCGAAAGAACTTGATTCCGGAAGAATGGTTTGTGAGAAAATCGACATTCACCGGCCAGGAAACATTCTTTCCCAAAGAGAATATCCTTGCGAGAATTGACAAGATCAAGGGAATGAAAGAGGATCGATCTCTTGATGACATTGCCGGGGTGTTTTCCCCGGTCTTCCTTCAGACGGCGTTAAGCGCAGAAGAGATCATCGATCGAAAAATCGTATCGGAGTCGACTCTGCACGATTATTTTGAAAATAAAGATTCCACCGGAGTTCTATCGTTTCAGGTTCTCCTCGCGCTCTTTGTGCTGGAGCGTCTCCTTCGATCGGGGGACGTCGGCATAGAAGAAGCTAGAAGCGCAGTGAGAGCGATGGAAGACGGCTACGGCAAGTTTGAAGGGAAAGGCTGCGACCTGGCGATTATCCGGAAAAACGGGATCTCCCTGGCTCTCATGATCCCGGGGGCTTCGCCGCTGCATTTCGAGCAGGGAAGCAAACTGATTGTCCGAATCAGTCTCGAGAAGTGTGTTGAAGAATTAAAAATGCTGGCATAATACAAGGGATAACTTTCATGGAAAAGAAGAACAGGCACGACTTAAAGATCTCAGGAAGCGCGAATGCTTCGGGTGGATACTATAATAATGTTGTCGTGAACGGACAAGGAGACATCAACGGCGACTTCGATTGCATCGACCTGAAAGTCTCGGGAACATCCGATATCGACGGATGTGTTAAAACGAAGACCGGAAAAATAGTCGGCAG
This sequence comes from uncultured Chitinophagaceae bacterium, assembly GCA_964439265.1. Classification (GTDB taxonomy): domain Bacteria; phylum Bacteroidota; class Ignavibacteria; order UBA10030; family UBA8401; genus JAGVPT01. The sequence goes on along the minus strand of CAYTOA010000003.1, from coordinate 8,279 downwards.
AGCCGCAATTACGGGAGACCTCGGAGCGGACGACTTCAAGGTAAGCGGAATGTTGGAAGTACGGGGAGCGGTGGATGCGAAGGAGATGAAAATAGACGGTACCGCCGTTGTCGGTGGAAGATGTTCGGCGGACCATCTTGAAGTCAAAGGAGGATTCAAAGTAAAAGGCGATTGCACCGCTGAAACATTTGTGTCCAAAGGAGCGTTTAGTGTTGGGGGACTTTTGAACGCGGGCAGCATAGAGATCGTGCTGTACGGTCCGTGCCGCGCCAAGGAAATCGGCGGGGAAACGATCACCGTCCGCAAAGGGAATACCTTTCGTCTTGGGCGATTGATCAACTCACTCCTTTTTTCGCTCGACCTTCACGGCGGGCTTACGACAGACACGATCGAAGGGGACGACATCTACCTTGAAGATACAAAAGCGAAGGCGGTAAGAGGAAATAATGTCAGCATCGGACAGGGGTGTGACATCGGGCTGGTGGAATACAGGGGCAAATTTGAGCAATCGAAGCAATCTCAGGTGAAGGAAAACAGAAAAGCGCGTTAAACACCCGAAAATCATTGATTTTCGCAACAAATTTTTACATATTTCACGAACCGTACAAACAAGATATTTGTTCTGTAGGTTGTATTCCCAGCCGACTACCAAACAAAAAGCTGATTCATGTCATCTGATACTCAAAACGCGGATCTCTCATCGCTCCGCATCAATAGAAGTGCTCCCGAACCGAACCGGCCCGGAGGATCGAAAAAGAATTTCATTCTTTATTCCTCCATCGGAGCGGTGTTGATCATCAGCATCGTGCTCCTTATGTTAGGCGGCGGTATGTCTTCGGCAGAGCAGATCGAGACCGCAACCGTCACTCTCTCGTATCCGTCGCAGGCCAACACCGTGCTCACGGCAAGCGGGTACGTTGTGGCACAGCGCAAAGCCTCGGTTGCGTCGAAAGGAACCGGACGGCTTGAATTCCTCGGCGTGATTGAAGGCGACAGGGTCACGAAGGGAACCATCATCGGAAGACTGGAGAGCAGCGATGTTGAGGCGGCTCTCGGCCAGGCGAAAGCGAACCTCGGCGTTGCGAAAGCCGGCGTCGACCAGGCAAAAGCCGAACTTGACGATGCGACATCGAATTATGAGCGGGAAAAATCTCTTTACAACCAGAACCTAGCATCGAAGGCGGATTACGATCCGGCAAACGCCCGCTATAGAAAAGCCGTTGCCGGAGTGGTTTCGGCTGAGGCGAGTGTCAATGCAGCGGAAGCTGCCGTTCGTTCCGCAGAAGTACAGGTTGAATACACGTTCATCCGTGCTCCCTTCGACGGAACGGTTTTGACAAAAGATGCGGATGTCGGCGATGTCATCACGCCGTTCGGCGCCGCGTCCGGGTCGCGCGGAGACCTGGTCACACTTGCGGATATGACATCGCTCGAGGTGGAAGCCGACGTGTCGGAATCGAATATCGAGAAAGTCCATACCAGCCAACCGTGTGAAATTACGCTCGATGCCATTCCGGATAAGCGGTACCACGGCGTCGTACATAAAATTGTTCCGACTGCCGACCGCGCCAAGGCAACGGTGTTGACGAAAGTTCAATTCCTGGACCGCGACGAACTCGTCCTGCCCGAGATGAGCGCGAAGGTTCTTTTTCTGAACAAAGTAACTGAAAATACCGAAGAAAATTCCACGGCGAAAATATCAGTGCCAGTCTCGGCCGTCACCACGAGAGATGGAAAGAAAGTCGCGTTCCTTCTCCGGAACGAAACCGTCGTCGAAACTCCCGTCGTTGTCGGCGAGATGATGGGAAGCAGTATTGAAATCCGACAGGGACTCTCGGTCGGAGACAAAGTTGTCCTCCATCCGTCTGAAAAACTTTCATCCGGGTCGAAGATCACCACAACGAAATAGTCAGCGCTGACGCTGTCGTGCATTTTCATCACTAATCCACAAAACATCCATGGCAGAACCAATAGTTCAAATTCGTAATGTAACGAAGATCTATAAACGCGACAGCATGGAGATTCCCGTGCTGCAGAACATCACCCTCGATATTCCCGAAGGCGAGTTTCTCGCGCTCATGGGACCGTCCGGCTCAGGGAAGACAACACTCCTGAACCTCATCGCAGGGATCGACCGGCCGAACAGCGGATCGCTGGTCATCGCAGGAACGGATATTTCGACGCTCGGAGAATCGGCGCTGGCGAAATGGCGTTCCCACAACGTAGGCTTTGTCTTCCAGTTCTACAATCTTCTTCCTGTGTTGACGGCGTTCGAAAACGTAGAACTGCCGCTGCTGCTGACAAACCTCTCCAAAAAGGAAAAGCGGGAACACGTCGAAGCTGCGTTGAATGTCGTCGGCCTGGGAGACAGGATGAAACATTATCCGAAACAGCTCTCCGGCGGACAGGAACAACGGGTCGCGATCGCACGGGCCATCGTTACGGACCCGACCATCATCGTTGCGGACGAACCGACCGGAGATCTCGACAAGAAATCTGCCGACGAAATCCTGATCCTGATGGAACGGCTGAATACGGAATTCAAGAAAACGATCGTCATGGTAACCCACGATCCGCACGCGGCGGAAAAAGCCCATAAAGTGCGTCATCTGGAAAAAGGCGATTTGATGGAGAACTGATTTCTTTGTTGATGGCCGCACAACTGATTAGGAAAAAATCATGAGAGTGTTGAAGCTTGTTTTAAAGAATCTTCTGCGTCATAAACTCCGCTCGTTTTTGACGATTCTAGGCCTGTCCTGTGCCGTTTTCGCATTCAGTTTTCTGCGGACGATCGTGTCCGCCTGGAATTCCGGCGTTGAGTCGTCGTCCTCGAGCAGGCTTATTACGCGGCACGCGGTTTCATTTATCTACCCGCTCCCATTGTCGTACCGGGACCAAATCGAAAAGATACCGGGCGTGACGAAGGTATCGTATGCATATTGGTTTCAAGGCGTATATAAAGACCAGTCGTTCGAGAATTTTTTCCCGCGCTATGCGGTTGATGCCGAAGAATTTCTCGGCATGTATCCGGAATTCGTCATTCCCCCGGACCAGCTTGAGACGTTCAAAAAAGAACGGAACGCGTGCATCGTCGGCAAGAAGATCATGGATAAGTACGGCTGGAAGGTCGGCGACATCATCCCGATCGAGGGGGACATTTATCCCGGCCATTGGCAGTTCGTGATCCGCGGCGTCTATACGGGCAAGGACCGGACAGTGGATGAAACGCAGATGTTCTTCCAATGGTCATACCTCAACGAATCATTGAAACAAACCGCCCTCTACCGTGCAGACCAGGTCGGGTGGTACGTGATCCAGATCGCAAGCGCGAACGACGCGGCATCCGTGTCGGAAAGTGTTGACGCCTTGTTCGCAAATTCACCGGCAAAGACAAAATCGGAAACCGAGAAAGCATTCCAGCAAAGCTTTGTGTCGTTGTCGAGCGCGATCTTAACATCGCTCGAGGTTATTTCATACGTTATCATCGGCATTATTTTGCTGGTCCTTGCGAATACGATCATCATGGCTGCGCGCGAGCGTGTGCGGGAATACGCGGTACTGAAGACACTAGGATTCAACTCGGGACACATTGTCGGACTGGTTGCCGGAGAGTCGCTGGTCATCGCGATGATCGGCGGATGCATCGGCATTGCATTGACGTTTCCGATGGCCGCCGCGGTTGCAGCCGGTTTTCCGACGATGTTTCCGGTCTTCGCAGTAGAGCCGTCGACGATTGTGCTGGCACTCGCGTTATCGGTTGTTGTCGGCGTGTTAGCGTCGATCTTTCCCGCGATACGCTCGGCCCGGATAAAAATTGTGGATGGTCTGCGGCAAATCGGGTAATTGCCTTTGTCCATGAAGGGCACAAAGAGACACGAAGTTTCTATAGGCTAATAAAATAACTTTATGAAAATCCCTCTTTCGTATACGATACGCAATCTCTGGACTCGCCGGCTGACGATGTCCCTCACCCTCAGCGGCATCACGCTAGTCGTCTTTGTCTTCGCCGCCGTGCTGATGCTTTCGGAAGGCGTCACGCAGACGCTTGTCTCGACAGGTTCGGACGACAATGTGATCATTGTCAGGAAGTCGGCCCAAAGCGAACTCGTGAGCGCGATCGGACGCGAGTCGGTCTCGAACATTTCAACGTTTCCCGAAGTCGCGACGGGAACGGACGGCAAACCGGTGGCGACGGCAGACGTCATCACGATTATCAATTTGAGCAAGAACGGGACGAACGATATGGCGAACGTGCCGGTGCGCGGTGTTTCCCCCGGCGCAACTTCGATGAGGCCTCAGGTGACAGTAAAGGAAGGGCGCATGTTCAAACAAGGCTCCTCTGAAATCACCGTTGGAAATGCCGTCGCGTCGCAGTTCGCGGGAGTCGCCATAGGAAAAACGATCCAGATAGGATCCGGGTTCTGGACCATCGTGGGAGTCTTCGACGCTGGAAGAAGCGGTTTCGCATCGGAGGTCTGGGCTGATGCAGATCAGTTGATGCTTGCATTCAACAGGCCCGTGTATTCATCGTTGACGGTAAAATTAAAGAGTGTGAATGACTTCGATGCGTTCAAGACAAGAATGGAGAGCGATCAGCGGCTGGCAGACCTTGAACCGAAGAGGGAAAAAGCGTTCTACGAAGAGCAGTCTCAGGGAATGGCTGCGTTCATAAAGTATCTTGGACTTGTCATCACCATCATTTTCAGCGCGGGCGCGATGATCGGCGCGATGATCACGATGTATGCCGCCGTTGCAAACCGCACCGTTGAAATCGGGACGATGCGTGCGCTCGGTTTCCGCCGAAGGAGCATCCTCGCGGCGTTCCTGGCGGAGGCAATGTTCCTCTCCCTCCTCGGCGGCGGATTGGGATTGCTCCTCGCCTCATTTCTGGAGTTCGTGTCTTTTTCCACCACGAACTTTACATCGTTTACAGAACTTGCGTTCGGCTTCCATTTCACGGCTTCGATAGCGATTTACACTCTCATTTTCTCACTTTTCATGGGATTGGTCGGCGGTTTCCTGCCGGCAGTGAGAGCTTCCCGGCTGAACATCATCAACGCCCTGCGGGCGTCGTAACGAAGTCCGCAGGCCGCCGGACGGCTTCTTCTGCAGTCAATAAACGAAATTCTCATTCATCCGTCTAACTATACACCTCCATATTTTCTCCTTTCATTTTCTCCGGGAGCCGCTCAAACAAGCCATGATGGTGAAGCGTTTTTTTATTGGCGGATGCATTTTTCTTGCGGCCGGATTATGTTTGTTCACCGCGCACGCACAAGACTCGACCAAGGCGGCAGTGTTCAAAGAACACCGTGCACCAACTCTTAACCTTGTGAGGCGGTCGGACGAATCGTACGAGCTGTGGGAAGAGTTCAAATTGATGGAGAAGGCCAACAATGGGGACGCCTCGGCCCAGCACGAACTTGGCATCCGCTATCTTCTTGGCAGGGGGTTCGGCGTCGATACCGTGAAGAGCGCATACTGGATCCAAAAAGCCGCTGACCAGGGGTTTCTCATCGCCCAATACAACCTTGGAATTTTTCTGAACAACGGGTGGGGACTGCCGTGGAACCCCTTCAAGGCGTTCGAACATTTTCAGTATGCCGCAAAGGAAGGCATGCCGGAAGCGGAGTATGTTTACGGTTCGATCCTTACCGATAATTTAGTTGCTCCACAAAACTGGATCGAGGCGTACCACTGGATGAAAAAATCCGCCGCCGCCGGATACCAGCCGGCGCGCGAAGCGCTCGTTGAATTTGAAAAGCGGGGCATCGACATCCACGCTGATTCGTCGGACACATCTGCCGTTTCACCCTCAACACCTGCAGTCCGGAAGGACTCTGCACTTGTGCTGCCGACGCATTCATGGAAGCCCGTTCTTCTCGATTTCAGCGACGAAACGGCGACAAAGCAGGACGAGCTCGCATTTCTCAAAGACATGCTGCGGAAAGGAAGTCCCGAGCTAAAAAATGCGCTTGGTATTTCTTCGCTCGACGCGGATAAGCTTGTCGCAGACTCATCTCTCCTCCATTTGATTCAAAGCGCGGCAGACGCCGGGAGTCCCGAGGCGCTCGCGGTGCTCGGGCGATTTTATGAGAAGGGCATTATTGAACGAAAAAATTTGATGCTTGCGGCGACGGAATATCTCCGGGCGATACGTCTCGAGTTTCCGCGCGCGCCTGCGCTGCTGTGGAATGTTTTTCAAGATAAAAAATTCGTCCAGCAAATGCATTCGCTTGTCCTGAAAGACAACGCTGATGCCGAGTTTGTGTGCGCGGGATTGATCTCGGTCGGTTTCGACACGGAGTTTCCCCCGGAAGAGTCGTTTGCTCTTCTGCGCAAGGCATCGGCGCAGCATCACGTCCAGGCAATGATCGAAGAGGGTCTCTGCTATTTTTCAGGGAGAGGGGTTGAGAAGAACAAGGAAAAGGCGGTAGAGCTTTGGACCGAAGCTGCGGCGCTGGGAAGCCGTGAAGCGGAGATACGGCTCGCGGCGACAAACGTCATCGCAGATCTTCACCTGCGGGACTACTCCGCGTCGATTGCCGGCCTTGACTCCGCCGCCCATAAAGGATCGCTCGTGGCCGAAGTTGCGCTGGCGTATTGTTACGAAACCGGAACTGGCGTGGGCGAAAGCAAGCCTGAAGCAGTGCGGCGGTACCGCGAAAGCGCATACAGGGGAAGTCAAATTGCGTACTATGCTCTGAAGAAAATGTACGATGAGCTTCGCCCCGACTCGGTGCAATACCGGATAAAAGACGAATAGTTGTTCAGGGCATTCGGCCTGCAATTTGCGCGTAAGATACAATTTTGTAGATTGAGACATGCGAAAAGCTGCCTCTCGCCAAGCTGCGAAGGCGCAAAGAAGTTGGTTTAAAATTTCTTTGCGACTCTGCGTCTTTGCGTGAAAGATTTTTAGAAAAAGCTGCATAAGCCTAACAATAATACGGAGAAGTCATGCCAGACCAAATTCTTGTCGGACTCATCATGGGCTCTAAATCGGATTGGGAGACGCTTCAGCATTGCGGGGCGATGCTCGACCAGCTGAAGATTTCATACGAAGCGCGCGTTCTTTCGGCCCATCGCACGCCCGATCTGCTGTTCGACTACGTCTCCAAAGCGGAATCGCGCGGCCTCGAGGTGATCATTGCAGGCGCCGGCGGCGCAGCGCATCTGGCGGGAGTTGCAGCGGCAAAGACATTGCTCCCCGTGCTTGGCGTTCCGATGGAGTCGAAATCGCTGAACGGAATCGATTCGCTTCTTTCGATGGTGCAAATGCCCGCAGGAATCCCCGTAGGGACGTTGGCAATCGGAAAAGCAGGTGCGATCAACGCCGCCTTGTTCGCGGCGGCAATGATGGCAGGAAAACATCCGGAATTCCGAGAGGCGATCAAGAAATACCGCGAACAGCAAGTGAAGACGGCCCTCGAACACCCGGATCCGCGGCAATAAAATTTTGGATCGCTTCTTATGGTTTGGGATGACCTACTGAGTGGGCCAGCAAGATCCTCTGGTCCGAAGTCAGCTTGAGTTTCGACATCAAAGGATCGCGATTGACCGTAGCGCGGGCTCCGGTGACCAATCCCTCAGACGTGCAAAACAAATACGTATTTTGCGAGATATAACCGCAATCGATATACGCCATCCTCATTTTCCCTTCCTCTGAATTATCTCCTCTTTTCGACAAATCGGCGACAAAGATCAACTGAACGGGCGCATCGGCAAATCGTTGATCCGAAGCCTGATTGCGAAGGTCCTCAGCTGAAACCGAAACGAGCTTATTGTTTAGAGCATCATAGAGATATGCCCCGTTTTTTAGGAGGACGTAAATATCGACCTCCTGCTTGTTGTTGGCGGAAGGTGCCGTTCTCCTGCCGTCGGGGCGATTGACGCCGAACGAAGCCCACAGAAGGCTGGAGAGCTGCTGCATTGAAATGTCTGTTGTGTCAAAAGAGCGGACGGTCACCCGTTTTGCCAATGCCTCCATAAGCGGCATGCCTCCGGTCTTCAGCGGTGCAGGAAGTTCAAGTGTTTGGCCGGCCAGCAGGGAGGCGGTGAAGAGCGAGATGAATAGAATTCGTAAGGTTTTCATATTTACTCCAGGTCATAGATAAGAAGAAATTAGAAACTATCTCAAAAACGCTTATTCATGTCTTTCTCAAGGCACACTGAGAGATCATTGTCATTCTGAACCATCGACGAGTCGTCTATCTACGATTCTACCAATCGTAGATTCGTTGAACGACCCTACGGGTCATAGACCCGGAGGGAGTCGTCGA
>CAYTOA010000002.1:124530-139609 GCA_964439265.1 uncultured Chitinophagaceae bacterium | reverse complement strand
CACATCCAAAGCTCCGCTTTGTTGAATTTTCAAACCACTGCTCATGCTTGCTCCTGAATCTTAATACTGCGAGTTCACGGGAATTTGGAATTGACCGACACTCTCAACGCTTACGATGAACCGTTCTCGCTCAAACGATACAGTAATTGCCCGGCATTTTCGACGACAAGCAGGTCGCCATTTTGATTGTTTTTCCAATCAGGAATGTCGATCGAACGGTAATCGACATATCCGAGATTCACGGATCGGCAAACATCCTCGGGGATAGATGTCGCAAGAGTCACGTTAATGCGCGGTATCTCTACACCGTTGTCGAACGTTCCGATGCCTCTCACGTTCGTTGAGTGCGCCAGAATTAGTTTCGACATGCCGGAAAAACGTTCCCACTGCCGGACAAAATAATCACGGACATGATAGCCAACTTTGCGTATTTCCTTCCCGTGTGTGTGCGAAATCTCCTTGATGTGGGGTGCGTAGATGATCACTTCCCCGCCATCTGAAATGATGGGTTCATGCTTATACATCACTTTTCCCGCCACCCAGATATCGTCATAAATCGGTGGCGCGATGCCGAGGACCCGCCTATACGGATGCTCGACATATTTGATGTGAGTCCTGGACGATATATCTGCCGCCTTATCCCAGGCCTCTTCGGGCGAACCGATGAACAGAGAAGTGACGGCATGATCGTCGACGACGAACGCAAAACATATTCGCGGTACCGAAATGAACGAGGCAGCCTTATTGATCACACGGCGGACGGGAGTATCCTTCACACCGTTGACAACCGGATTTGTAATAAGAGCGCCGATCCAATGGAATGTCTCAATGATCTCCTCTCCGCCGATCCCCGGAAAGAAATATTTATTCCCGCCGGCGAAGCCGACGGTCTCGTGCGGCACGACGGGACTGATGACAATGATCTGGTCGTAATCGAAGATGCGTTTGTTAATAGTCACGTCGACCGCCTCGGTGAACAATCCTTCTGAGAGCGCGGACATTTCGGATGCGGCTATTCTGCCGATCGTCCGAAGCTGGGATGGGTCGTTGTGCGAATGATTGAAAAAGTTCGTGTTGGCGTACGTCGAGCGGTATTCTTCATCAGTAATCCCGACGTGGCGGAGGATTGCGTTCATCTCCAGCGGGTGATGAGTGCCGGTCGCTATGAGGTAATCAAGGGCACGTACTTGCGGACCAAGTATCTTTCCGAGTGCCTTGAAGAACACTGGAAGCTCCGCGTGTCTGGTAGTATCCGGGATAATCACCAGAACACGCCGTCCCGCGAACTGGAGCGAGGAGAGAGCTTGTTCACTCAGCCTGCTGATCTCCGCTACCATCGTCTGACGCGGAATCGAGTCATTTCCAATAATCATGATCTACCTATTTCAATGTGAAAGCCTACCGACCTCAATGGTTCGGCAAGATGCGACATCGAGGGCGCCAATTCAATGACGGTTGTAAAGAACTCCCGCCGGATGCGGTAGCCGGCCCGTAAGCGGGCAAAGAACGATCGGCGTTCATCAGGGGACACATCAACTATGGATCTCAACCCCCGGTCGTCGCATTCGATGTCGTAGCATTTGCTCACGATTGCCCTCAGGATATCATCATCAGCGTCGCTACTGCTCGGAACAACGATCCGCTCAACGGCCGGTTTGGGAAGTGTGTTTCCCGGTTTCCACGTCTCCGGCACTCCGAAAAAGCTGCATGCCGCCGCATAGTTCATCTTCACCGCAGCGAGTTTTCCATCGAATGAATATCCTGCAATGTGTGGAGTACCAATGTCGACTCTATTTAGGAGGTCTACATCGATAATCGGTTCTCCCTCCCAAACATCCAATAGAGTGCCGCCGAGGTGATTCCGGAGGATAGCATGTCTCAGAGCTTCTCCGTCGACGACAGCGCCGCGTGCAGTGTTAAGAAGGATGGATCCCGGTTTCATTTTCTTAATTCGCGATTCGTCGATGAGATGGAATGTCGGGTCGGGGCCGGTTTTTGTAAAGGGAACGTGCAGAGTTATGATGTCGGCATCCATCAATTTATCCAGCGGAAGATACTGAGGGTTCGCCGTCGTCCGTGCAAGCGGGGGATCGTTTTGCACCACTTCCATCCCCAACGCCATTGCATTCCGTACGATCTTGCTCCCTACATTTCCCACACCGACGACTCCGAGCGTTCTTCCTGATAGAATAAAGCTCTTACGTTTTGCTAATGTGAGAATGGCCGCTACAAAATATTCTGCAACGGAATTAGCATTTGAGCCTGGAGCACTGGTAAAGCCGATACCCCGCGACTTCAGATATTCTAGATCGACATGGTCTGTGCCGATGGTGGCGGTCCCGACAAATTTGACGCTGCTCCCCTCAAGCAAATCCTTTGTGACCTTTGTTTCCGAGCGGATAATAATGATGTCGGCGCTGCGAACGGTCTCTTTCGTAATATCTCGGGTCGCCGATGGAATCACTTCGCCGAATTGACGAAACGCCTCCCCTACGAGGGGGTTATTTTTGTCTACAATAACACGCATAATGTTCTTTTTACTTAGAACTTATAACTTACAACTTATAACTCGATAAGGCTCGAGCCAACCTCAGCCCACCACACATCACCGCAATTAAATCGTCATACTCGTGAAGCCGCCGTCGACGGGAATAACTGCGCCGGTCACGAACGAAGATGCCTTTTCCGATGCCAGCCACAGAAGCGCACCCGATAATTCGTCGGGCTCGCCGTATCTCGCCATCGGGGTATGGGCGAAAATCGACTTGCGCCGTTCTTCCGTCAATATCTTCCGATTCTGCTCCGCCGGGAAAAAGCCGGGCATGATGGCGTTCACACGGATCTTCTGCGGCGCCCATTCCTTAGCCAGAAAACGGGTCATATTATTGACGCCGGCCTTTGAGATCGAATACGTAAAAACCTTTGAGAGCGGCGGCCCGGAAGAGACAGACGAAATATTGATAATACTCCCGCCGGTTTTCTGTTCGATCATTTGTTTCGCAAAAACGCGGCACGACAGAAACACTCCCTTGAGATTCGTGTCAATGATCTTGTCCCATTCCTCTTCCGGGATATCAAAAACGGGAGTCGGAGAATTGACTCCAGGGGCGTTAACAACGATGTCAATTCTTCCCCAAAGGGAGACGATTGCATCTTTTCCTTTCTTGATACCCTCCTCGGATGAAGTGTCAATATGAACAGCGAGCGCGACACCCTTTTCCTGTTCAATGGCCTTTACAATGCCCTCCGCCCCCTTCACATTATTGTGGTAACCTATTGCCACTTTCGAGCCCGCGCACGCCAACGCCCGAGCCATGCTCCCGCCCAACACGCCGCTGCCGCCGATCACAACGGAAACCTTGTTCTGCAGGTCAAACAAATCATCTACGTATGACATATTTTTCTCTCTTATATTCTGTTAGAACTATTTCTCAAAGGACTCAGAAATGCCGCTCGCCAGTTCGCGCACAAAAGCTCATCTATGACTATAGCGAATTTTAAGTTACCGGTTAAGTAATAAGGTACAAAAAATCGGACATTTGTGCTAAATATTTTCAAGAAACAATAATTGTCGGAATGACGGTGTTAACAGGTGAGAAATTCCGCTCAATTGCAGTCTCAACCAAAATTGAAGAACCGTTTCGCGTTGTAATAGCAGATATCCTTTACCAGCGCCCCCACAAGTCGGATATCGTCGGGCAGCAGCCCCTGTTTCATCTCGCCGCCTAGGATATTGCACAGCAGGCGCCGGAAATATTCATGCCGCGAGTACGACAGAAAGCTTCGCGAATCTGTTACCATCCCGACAAACTGGCCCAATATTCCCATCGTCGAAAGAGCTTCGATCTGCCGCGTCATCCCATCTTTCTGGTCGAGGAACCACCATGCTGCGCCGTGCTGCATTTTGCCGGACACAGAGCCATCCTGGTAGTTGCCGATTATAGTCGCGTACAGTTCATTATCGCGCGGATTGATGTTGTACACTATTGTCTTTGCAAGTTTGTTTTGATCATCGAGCCGGTCGAAACATTTTGCCATGGCTTTTGCGACCGGTTCATCGCCCATAGAATCAAAACCGGCGTCTGGGCCCATGGTCCGGATCAGGCGGGAGTTGTTGCCTCTCAGCGCACCAATATGAAATTGCTGCACCCACTTGTATTCCCAATTCATGATGCTCAATTCATACATCATCGCGGATTTAAATGTTTTGCCTTCGGACGGAGCCAATCTTTTCTTCTGCATCAATTTTTTGAAGATCGCTTTTACCTGTGCATCCGTAAAATCTTCGGCATACATCGTCTCAATGCTCTGGTCGAAAACCTTGCAACCGTGTTTGGCGAAATGATCGTACCGCAAGCGGAGCGCATCGAGAAAACTATCAAAGGACGTGATGGTGAAACCGACAGCCATTGAAAGGGATTTCACATAGCCGGCAAACGACCCTGAGTCCTCGACGGACAGAGCTTTGTCGGAACGGAAGGCAGGGAACATTCTGGTCCAGCCGGGGCTTTTCGAATGGAGGGCGTGAAATTCAAGCGAATCGACAGGGTCGTCAGTAGTGCAGACCACCTCGACGTTCCTCTCCTTAAGAATCCCTAGAACCGAGTATTGAGGCGCACCGAGCTTTTCGTTGCATTCGTTCCAAATTCCTTTTGCCGTAGTTTCATTGAGATACCGATCCGTGACACCGAACGGCCGCTTCAATTCCAGGTGAGTCCAGTGGTATAGAGGATTTCGCAGAGTTTGCGGCACCGTTCCGGCCCATTTATCGAACTTCTCCCAGTCGTCTGCATTGCCGGTGATAAATCGTTCCTCGACGCCGCATGTCCTCATTGCCCGCCATTTGTAGTGATCTCCTGCTAACCAGGCCTGGCTCAAATTCTGAAAATGTCTGTCTTCGGCAATTTCTTTGGGCGAGAGATGGCAATGATAGTCGATGATAGGCATCGCTTCCGCGTAGTCATGATATAAGGTCTCAGCGCGGTTCGTCTGAAGAAGAAAATTTCGTCGAGCGATTGAGTTCGTCAAGGTTCAATATGGGTCTGTAATGCATGAAATGTCAAGCTTCGAATCCGCGACAAGTTAAGAATTTTTATCTTCTAGGTCAAACAAAACCCGCCTGCCGATTCAATCGTCGCCGGTCATTCATGGGAGAAGCGGCGAGCACTGGTAGAAGTTATTGAAATTTGGTATATTCTCCGAGCCAATAGATACAAATCGTGATACTTGAGATGGAAGTTGTGCGAAGACGATGGTCGTTATCATCGGCTTGATCAGGAACTCTGTGCGTATCGATGACATCGATTGCTCATCGCTCGCGATCTTGTGTCCAAGTATCTCCGGAGAGAAAAACCCCAACTTTACAGGAGGCTGTATGGAGTATATGGATTTACTAAGTGACCTTTTTCGTTGGTTTCACATCGTAGCCGGATTGTTGTTTGTCGGGTTGAATTGGTGGGTCAACCTTGTCTTCGCACCATTCTTGATGGCAGCAGATGGAGATAGCCGAAAGAAGAGTCTCCTCGAACTCCTTCCACGCGCTCTGTATTGGTTCCGGTGGTCAGCCGCTTACACGCTGATCTTTGGCGTTTTCCTTTTGGTGATGATATTTTATATGGGAGGTCTTACCATCGAAGCACAGCAGCAATGGACGGCGGGAAGTTACGTTATGGCAATTTTGGTGATCCTTGTTTATCGCATATACGTATTACTTGCTAACAGCTCGCTCGGAAAAGATATACGCATCGTCGGCGCTGTTGGATTTGTGATCATTGCAGTAATGGTCTACGGAATGATTCAATTCGGAAATTTCTCGTACAGGGGATATGTGATCCATCTTGGTGTGATGTTTGGGGTGATCATGGTGGGTAATGTGTTTGAAGCGATCCTTCCGGCTCAGAAAAAGATATTGAATGCCGTGAAAGCTGGAACGGCACCCGATCCGCTTCTCGTCGCCCGTGTCGCCCAACGTGGACAGCACAACATGTACCTTTCCCTTCCGCTTCTCTGGACGATGATCGAGGGGCATACCGCCGTCCCTGCCGCGGACAGTTGGTTCTATTTGCTGTCTGTCGTGCTCATCGGCTGGCTGGTTGTTTACCTGGTGCAGAAGAAAGCGGCAAAAATACAAAATTGGTGAGGGGAAGTGAACTGAGCGGAATTAAGAGCGGCGTCAGTCTCTTCTTGCGTAAAGAGGGAGCGCGAATTCTTTGGCAACGGCGCTGGCAAGTCTTTTCCCTTCGGCGCTAAAACCCCAGTAGAAAAGCGATTTGATAGGATGCTTTCGCTTTATCGTTTTGATCGACTTTATCAGGAGCCGTTTCGCATATTCCTTGCCTCTCTCCTCGGGGAGAACAAGTGCCGAACAAAGATACAGCGCGTCATATTTCAACCCTGGGAGAGTGCTCCGCAGAAGTTGATGTTCGTTGATCTTTTTTGAGATAAAATCTTTCATGAGCTTCCCCGTCGTGGGAATTACTAACACCCATGCGATCGGGCCGTCTTTGTTCGTCAGCTCTCCCAATGTGCTGGGATGGATCTTTTTCAAAGTATCCATCGTTCGGGCATCGATAGAGATTTGCGTCGGATCGCTCTTCGCCTCGAAAAACTCATCCGCAAGTTTGATCATCCTGCCTAGATTTTTATTTTCCATGATACCCGCTCAGAAAATGCCGCCCCTTTTCATTTCCTCAAGAGAGCGAATTTTCCCTTTATGGATTGCCCCTGCATTTGGATGAAGTAGATATAGACTCCCGATGATGCCATTTCAGCGTTGTTCTTGATTCCATTCCATTTAATTACCTCGCCGCCAAGTCGGATGGACATTGTGGAACTCAAGGATCCCGAATATACAAGCTTCATATCCGCCGAAAATATCGAAAGTTCGCCCGCGACAGGATTGGTGCCGCCAACGGGAAAATTGATATCGCTCGATCCGTTTGGATAAAAGGGATCCGGGAACGGCGCTGCGATCGATGTTCCTGGAATTAGAATTGTGTTGCTCCAGTCATTGCCGAGGATTTTGTTAAACCATCCTGATTTGTCGGGAACATAGAAGTTTGCAGTGAGACTGTCGTTTCCTGCCTCAGCTATTGAATATGTATATGGAAAACTTAAAGGATATCGTATGATCGCAGAATCGAGGTTGATGTTTGAAACGATATACGGGAAGGTATTTCCATCAAAACTGATGATCAGGTACGCAGAGGAGAGAGCATATAAAGTGCCGGCCCCCGTTTGCGTCGGCGGGCTGAAGGTCAACGACGACGACGCAATCTCGGGATAGAGTGCCCCCTCCGGATAATAGCGCACCGAATCACTCCTGGCTCCGGTGAAATAATTCCATCCTGTCCACTCCGCAAATGCATCTATAAAACTGGAATTGTACGGCGCTTTACTCAAGGCGTTATCGACCGCTTGAAGTGGAGGAACAAACCTTGCCTCTTCCCAAGACCGGCGCATCGCATCTCTACCGAACCGCTTCGCAATAAAGTGTCCCCAAATTCCCCTGCTGTACATGATAAAATCATTCGAATTGAACGGTACCCAGGGATTCGCGAAGTGGCCGGCGCTTGAACTCGTGTACTGGATATAATCCTTCACCTGCGGAAACACAACATCCTCCATCCAGACAGAAGTGATCTCGTGGAAAAAAATATCATTCGACCAGTATCCGTAACTTCCGAGTTGTATGCTATGGTGCAGCTCGTGAGCAAGAGTTACGCGAAGACCGGGCATTCCCTTATTGGCAGATGGGTTGACAAATTGAAACGAGTTATCGATCGTTGTGAAAGAAGTCCAAGTTTCACCGTCTCCGTCGTTCGGCTTGCTGAGGAGAACGCTGTCGGGCGAGGTATACCCATAATCGCCAAGGTCGGTGATATAGATGTCATGTTCCGGACCGCCCCCTGCGCTGCCATCGGACGGTATCGGAAGGTAGCCAAGTACCTTGGCCTCGAACATTTCACAATAATTTGCAATGGCAGCGACGGAGTCGGCGAATTGGTCCGCCGTGCCGGGAATTTTCTGGTATAGGGAATCGAGCATTGACGGGGCGTAATCGCCCGTTGTATCATAATGAACGCGCATGCTGCCTACGAGAATGCTCTTCTGGTTGTCCGGCCGCGACAATATCACCTCCAACGCAGATTCTACTTCAGGACGAAGCCGGCGCCGGTTTTTGATCGCATAAGAAATCGCAGGCAATCCGCATTTTTCGTGTAAGCTGGTCGTCTTTCCGCTATTCAGGAATTGATTCAGCACATCGTAGCTTCTTGCCCGGAGTGTTTGATTAGAGCCTACCGCCGGGAAGCGTTGGCACATGGAAATTGTAGACACGCTCAAAAGAAATACAAGTATAGAAAATTTGGGGTGCATTTTGTTTGCTATGGGATACGTATGCAATATCTTAGCGAATGAAATAATAGAATTCAAGCCGGAGAACTTGATGTGGAAAAGGAATGGGCTGCGGCAAGCCCCGTCAATCCACGGCCATCGACTTTATTATCCAACAGGCTCAAGAACGTAAAATTCGTCCTTCCCCCTCGCATACTTTTTTGAAATATTGCGAATTCGCAATACTGTTAATTCTGAGGCGCCTTCTACTTTTTGTCGCTCCATCCCTTAATAACCGTAGCCGCAAAAATACGATTAAGTACCTATTGAATTTACATCCAGCCAAGTTAAATTACACCTAATCAACGTGCCACCGAGAGTCACTGAGGTTTCGAACCCGACGAATTGAGAATGTAAATATGGGAACTTCAAAAATTCTTGTAGGCCTTGGCGCATACATTATGATTGGAATGTACACGTTGCTCTTTACGACAACTGACCAGGCCATCTACAACGTCGCACAGTCTCAGGCTTTCCACGATCAGGCGCGGCAGATCGCAAATGCCGGGATTCGATTCGCTTTAGGCGAAACCGCTGGGAATTCTGCGGCGTCTTACCCTTCAAGCGCCGTTAGCTTCAACGGCGGAAGTGTGACCTATACGGGAGACCGGCCCGCATCACTCACATCGACACAAATGAGGATCACCTCGGTCGGATCTTATAATGGATTCCAGGTAACAATGATAGCCATTCTGCAGTACAACGGCGTGAAGTGGACAGTGCAACGAATCTACCAGCAGCCGGACCCGGCAGAATATACAAGGCTTAGCTGAGAGCTCGACGAATTTCGTTCCTCAAAAAAATGCGATGCAAACAAATGCATCGCATTTTTTATTGTACGCATCGATCGCCGGACGTCTGGACCGTATACATCCTCGTTCGAATGAACCTCTCCGTTCTACCGCGGAGCCTGAACAATCCCGTCGACGAGCGTAATAACGCGGTCAGCCATAGCGGAAAATTCCTTATTATGAGTGACGATCACAAACGTTTGCTGATGTTTTTCTCTCAATTCGAGGATCATGGAATGGAGCGCCTGAGCGTTCTCGGAATCTAGGTTACCGGACGGCTCATCGGCAAGAATGAGTTTCGGCGAGTTCATCAGAGCGCGCGCGACCGCGACGCGCTGTTGTTCCCCTCCGGAAAGCTCGTTCGGCTTGTGGCCGACACGCCCTGCAAGTCCGACATCGGCAAGGAGCACGTTCGCTCGTTCTAACGAAGGCGAAAGCCGTTCCCCCGCGATGAGTGCCGGAATCGCGACATTCTCTGCTGCAGTAAATTCCGGGAGCAAATGATGAAACTGAAAAACGAAACCAATCTCTTTGTTCCGGATAGAAGCGAGAGCTTCGTCCTTCACATCGAAGACTCTTTTCCCTTCCAACAAAACTTCTCCTTCATCGGGCCGGTCGATCATACCGAGGATATGCAGCAGCGTGCTCTTTCCCGCTCCCGAGGGACCGACGATCGCGACGATTTCTCCCGCTCTCACGTCCATCGAAACGCCTTTGAGAACCTCGAGGAATTTGCCGCCGCCGATTTCAAACCGCCGGTGGATATTGATCACTGAAAGAAGCATCGTAACTCCTGTTTATTCCCACCGAATGGCGGTGGCGGGAAGGAGCGCCGCCGCACGTTTTGCGGGATATAATGTCGCGGCGTAACTCAACCCGAGCGCCGCCCCTGCAACGGAAAGAAAATCCAAAGGATGGACCTCAACCGGGATCGCCGGAATAATATAGACGGTCGGGTCGAGGGCAAACAACTGATAGTGGATCTGCAAATAGCAGACAGCAAGCCCGAGCAAACTTCCTGCCACCGTGCCGATCATCCCGATGAAAAGTCCTTCAAATTGAAAAATCGCTATCACATCCTGCTTCGTTGCTCCCATTGCTTTGAGAATCCCGATATCGCGCGTCTTGGCGATCACCGACATCGTGAGAGATCCCAGCAAGTTGAATGTCGCAACTCCGATGATGAGACACAAGATGGCATAGGCCAGCCACCGTTCGATTTTCATTACCGAGTACAGATCTTTGTGGAGATCATACCACGTCATGACGTTAAAATCCGAAGGAAACATTTCCTCAATTTTGGATTTCAATGCCTCGGAGTAATTAATGTCCCGGCATCGGACTTCATATCCGTGAATGTTTTCTCCCGTTTGAAAGAGCTGCTGGGCGGAAGGCAGCGACATGTAACCATACAACGCGTCGTAATCCTTGTTGTTTGATTCATAGATCGCGGCCACACGGAACGGCCTGACGACCGGTGCACCGAAGCCGAGAAGCGCCCGCTGGGAACCGGCGGCGCTGACCATCAGCACACTGTCCCCGGTGACGATGCCGAGTCTGTCTGCGAGCGTCATGCCCACGATCATATCGCGGGCGGTGGAATCAAGAAAGTTGATTTCTCCCAGCACGATATCTTTCGTCACGCCGGTCACTTTGTCAACACTGGCTGCCTCAAGCCCGCGCACGAAGACGACTTTGCTCTGGCTCCTCGACACGATCATCGCTTTGCCGCTCACGAACGCTCCAACGCCGCTCACGGTTGGGTCTGTCCGCAGCATTTCCGAAAGCCGGCTCAGTTGCTCCGTCGTTGTATGTTCCGTTTGTTCAACGCGAAGATGGGGGTCAAAGCCGATCAGAATCGACGTCACGAGTCCGTTGAAGCCGTTAAAAACAGAAAGGACGACGATAAGCGCGGCCACGCCGATCGTGATACCTACGATGGAGATCACCGAGATGACGGTAATGAATCCCGCCTCTTTTTTCGAGAGAAGATACCGTTTTGCTATGAAGGTCTTGAATGACATCAATGAAACCGTATTGAACGGATCGGATCCAGCCGGGCCGCGATCGCGGACGGAATATACGCGGCAAGCAAGCAAAGCACGAAAGCGATAACCGACACCAGGACGAAATTCTGCCAGTGCAACAGTATGGGAACCTGCGTCATGAAATAAATGGAGGAGTTGAGAGAGAAAAAGTGAAACGTCTGCTGAGCCCAGCACACAACGAACGCAAAGCAATCCCCGAGGATCGTTCCCGTCAGGCCTATGAACAATCCTTCGAACAGAAAGATCTTTTTGATATCAGAGTTCGACGAACCCATCGACTTGAGGATGCCTATCTGATTTGTTTTTTCCATAACGACCATAAGCAGCGTGCCGATAATGTTCACAGTGGCCACGAGAATGATGAGGCCCAGAATGATTGGGACCGGCTGCTTCTGCAGCTCGATCCATGTGAACAGGTTTCGATAGAGCTGGAATAAGGTCCGCGGGTAGTACGGGTAGCCCATCACGTCTTGTATCTTTTCCGCAATTGCGGGCGCAGTATCGATATCTTTCAGGAGGACGTCGAAGCCTGTGGAAGCGGATCCGAGCATGAACAATTCCTGCGCGGCCGAGATATTGGTGAACAGATACACATCGTCGTATTCCGCCATTCCGGACTCGTACACGCCGGCGATGACAAACGGTACGATCTTCGGCTGATGCATATCATAATAACTTCCCGTCAGGCCGAACACAGCGATCGTATCTCCGCAATGCGCATGTAATTTTAAGAGAAGCTTTCTGCCGATCACGCATGCCGCGATCTCCCCTTTTTTATCCCTCAATTCGTACGCCCCTTCAACGATATAATTCTTGGCGGTGGTGATATCGTTCTCGGGTTCAACTCCTTTCACCAATACTCCTTCAACGTCGCTGCCAAAACTCACCATCCCTTCCTTTGCAACGAACGGTGAGACCGCCTCGATGCCGCTGACGGCATTGTGCATCTTCTCGGCGGCTGCGTCGTAATTCTTAAACGTCTGGCTTTGAAAGCCCGTTACCTGAATATGCGTTGTGAAGCCTGCTACTTTTGATTTGATCTCGTGTTCGAATCCGGCGAGGATGGTGAGCGTGATGATAAGGGCGGCAACGCCAAGGGTAATGCCCGCAATGGCGATGAATGTGAGGAACGAAATGAAATCCTTTTTCCCCGAGCCGCGCCGGAATTTGAGATAGCGTCGTGCTATGAATGAAGTATACGGCATCGGATCGTTCGATTTCCCGTCTGTTGAAGTTATTTTCCGCCGAACATCATGAGGTACCCCTTGATGAATTTATCGAGGTCTCCGTCCATGACGCCGTGCACGTCGCTCGTCTCGACGTCGGTGCGGTGGTCTTTCACCATATTGTACGGATGGAAGACGTACGAGCGGATCTGGCTCCCCCATTCAATTTTCTTTTTTGTCCCTTCGATGACCGCCAGGCGAGCTTCCTCCTCTTCGCGCCGGATCTGGTAGAGACGCGATTTCAGCATTTTCATAGCCCGTTCCCTGTTCTGGAATTGTGACCGCTCCTCCTGGCAGGCGACGATCACGCCGCTGGGAATATGCCGCAGGCGAACCGCCGTTTCAACTTTATTCACGTTCTGTCCCCCTTTTCCTCCGGCCCGGTAGGTGTCCATTTCAACATCCGCCGGATTGACTTCGATCTCGATATCATCGTCGATCTCGGGATAGACGAAAACAGAAGCGAACGAAGTATGCCGTCGTTTATTCGCGTCAAAAGGAGATATCCTCACGAGCCGGTGAACGCCGATTTCCGCCTTCAGGTATCCGAAGGCGTGGTCGCCGACAACTTCCAATGTCGCGCTTTTGATCCCTGCACCGTCTCCATCCAGCCGCTCCACGAGCGACACTTTGTACTTTTTGTTTTCACACCAACGGGTATACATCCGAAGGAGCATATCGGCCCAATCCTGCGACTCGGTCCCCCCGGCACCGGAATGAATATTCAGAATGGCGTTGCGATGGTCGTCGACACCGCTCAACATGTTCTTGAATTCAATGTCGGCGAGTGCCTGCTCGATGAGCGCGATTTCGGCGGAAATGTCTTTCTGGTAGGATTCGTCTTTTGATTCTTCGGCGAGCTCAATCAGCGTTTGAGCATCTTCAATTCGCGTTTTTATTTTCGACCATTGATCGACCCATTGCTTATTCTGATTGATCTCCTGAAGCACCTTCTGAGCGGCAACATTGTCGTTCCAAAATCCTGCCGCCGAGGAGTGTCCCTGAAGTTCACCGATCTTCTTTTCCTTTGTGTCAAGGTCAAAGAAACCCCCGAAGTTTGCCGAGACGTTCAACAGCTGATTTCAATTGCGATTTTGATTCTTCAAACATCAGGCGTCCTGTAATTAAATTGTTTCTGTAATTTCCAATTTCATCCTTAACATCACGCTGCTCAAAGCTTTGCCCTGAGCATCGTTTTTAAGTGAAAGTGTTCCGCCGCCCCCGAGCGTTTCGTGCAGAAGGAAATTCAGGGCTCCCAAATTCGGCAGTTCGAAGCGTTCGACTCTTCCGATGCAAATTCCGGCAAAGTGCTGCTTCACCCTTTCTGGCGTCAAATATTTCACGAGCAGCGGATAGTACTCCGGCTTCCGGGCGATCACTCCGACATTTCCCGTATCCCCCTTGTCGCCCGACCGCGCGTGCGCAATTTGAATAAGCTGAATATTCAATGCTCTTCCACGATCACTGTAGGAGTTACCGCCGACTTCGGGATCAGTGCAGGCCAGTACGCTATCACTTCGCTCGGCTTTGGCCGGCCTCCTGCAAAGCCTGTCACGGCGGGGGGGCCGGTGAGGATCAGCGGCGCAAGTTCTTTCGAAAACCGGTTGACTGCTTCCTTATCCCGGCTCCGCACACCCATTCTCAGAACAACTTCATTCATCGTCTGCGCGTTCTCTGCAAGCGGACCGAAACAGGAATCATAGCCAAGAAACTCGGTGCGGATCTCATCGAAATTCAGATGCAGATCTGAAAGCCGGATGCGAAGAATTTCGTCGGCTTTTGATGCCTTCTCGAGTGCGTCGGGCCAGGCATACGTCAGTGTTCCAAAAGCCGTATACCCGTCAAAATAGGACATCGAAACTTTATAGAAATTTGTAGCGGGCTTCCCTTTCACGCCGCTCACTTCGACCCGATTAGCCGCGGCATCTTTTAGCTGAATCGTCGTGAAGTCCGCAATGCAATCGGGAGTAATGTAATTCTTTGGATCTCCGATCTCGTACACAAGCTGCTCCTTCACCGTTGCGCTTGAAACGAGGCCGCCGGTTCTGTCGTGCTTGGTGATGACGACCGTTCCATCCGGATGAGCTTCGGCAATGGGAAATCCGATGTGCGCCAGGTCCGGAACAGATCTCCAATCCCCGGAAAAATTTCCTCCGCTCGCCTGGCCGCCGCATTCCAGAATGTGTCCTGTAACAGTTCCTGCGGCCAGCTTATTCCAATCCGAAGCATTCCAGCCGAATTCGTAGATCATCGGGGCAAGCGTCAATCCGGTATCTGTCGTCCTTCCAGTGATGACAATCTGGGCGCCTTGTTGAAGTGCTTCAACAATCGGGAACGCTCCAAAGTAGACGTTCGCACTTATCACGTTCGGCCGTATGGACTGAAGACTCTCCCCGTTCTCCATATTGTCGAGCTCGATCCCCTGAGCTCCAAGCCTGTCAATCTCTCCAAGAATATCGTCGCCGAGAACAACGCCTACTTTGAGTCCCCTGATCTTCAGTTTTTCAGCTACGGCGAAGATCGCATCGCGGCACGCGATCGGGTTCACTCCTCCGCCGTTTGTGATCACGCGAATGTTCTTGTTTACAACGTCGGGAAGAATCTCCTCAAACAGCGGCAC
>CAYTOA010000002.1:39540-124430 GCA_964439265.1 uncultured Chitinophagaceae bacterium | reverse complement strand
TCACGCGAATGTTCTTGTTTACAACGTCGGGAAGAATCTCCTCAAACAGCGGCACGATATCTTTTGCATAACCGAGCTTTGGCTCTCTCATCTTCTGCTTCTGCAGGATGGACATCGTGACTTCTGCCAGGTAGTCCATCATCATGTAATCGACAGGCCCGTTTCTCACCTGCGCGACAGGCGCGGTCGGCAGATCACCCCAAAAACCTTGCCCGCTTGCTATGCGAATTGATTGCTTCATGCTTGTTGACTGAACCGCCAAGACGCCAAGCAAAACATTCGTTTGATTCTTCTCTCGGTCATCAAAATATTACTTTAAGCGGATATGGAGCTCGTCCAGCTGTTTCTTGTCTACTTCGGACGGCGAGTCGTCCATTAACGACATGCCGCTGCTCGTCTTGGGAAACGCAATGACATCACGAATCGATTTTGCACCAGTAAGCAGCATGGTGATACGGTCGAGGCCAAATGCGATTCCGCCGTGCGGCGGCGCGCCGTAACGGAATGCGTCGAGCATGAAACCGAACTTCGACCGTGCTTCATCCTGTCCGATACCGAGAAGCCCGAAAACTTTGCTTTGCAATTCGGGCGTATGAATACGGATCGAGCCGCCGGCGATCTCGTTTCCATTCAACACCAGGTCGTACGCCCGCGCTCGGGCTTTCCCCGGGTTGCTATCCAGATAGTCGAGGTCTTCCACTTTCGGCGCCGTGAACGGATGATGCATTGCAACGTACCGCTTCTCTTCTTCCGAGAATTCAAACATAGGAAAGTCAACAACCCAGAGGAGGCTGTTCTTCGATTCGTCGATGAGGTTCAGCCGTTTTGCCATTTCGAGCCTGAGCGTCCCGAGAGTAGTGTACGTCTTTTGCCATGCATCCGAGACGATCAAGACCAGGTCGCCCAGCTTTGCACCGGCCCTGTCACATATTTTCATCAGCAATTCCTTGCCAAGAAATTTTTCAATTGCCGACTCGGCCCCTTTTTCTGTGACCTTAATATATGCCAAACCGCCGACACCCAATGCTTTTGTAAAGTCGACGAGGTTATCCATTTGATTCCTTGTGTAGCTTGTTCCTCCGGGAACGGTAAACCCGGCAACAACTCCCCCTTTCGCCACATTCTCAGCGAAGACTTTGAATCCCGACCCCGCAACGATATCGCTGAAATCAGCAAACTTCAATGCGAAACGCAAATCGGGTTTGTCGCTCCCGTAACCTTCCATCGCTTCTTTGTATGTCATCCGCAGAAAAGGAGTTGAAAGGCTTATTCCTTTGACTTCTGAAAAGAAGTTCTTGATGACGCCTTCGGTGATCGACTGGATATCAACTTCATCAACAAAAGACATTTCGACGTCGATCTGTGTAAATTCGGGCTGCCGGTCAGCACGCAGGTCTTCATCCCTGAAACATTTGACGATCTGAAAATACCGGTCAAACCCGGCAACCATCAGGATCTGTTTGTACGTTTGGGGAGATTGAGGAAGTGCGTAAAACTTTCCCGGATGTACACGGCTGGGCACAAGATAATCGCGCGCTCCTTCCGGAGTGCTTCTCATGAGAACGGGAGTCTCGACCTCAATAAACTTATTTGCATCGAAAAAGCGGCGGGCGATCTGATACAATTTGTGCCGGGTGATGAGCGCTTGCTGCATCGGCGCGCGGCGAAGGTCGAGATAGCGGTATTTTAGGCGGAGGTCTTCGTTTGCTTCAACCCGTTCTTCGATTGGAAACGGAGGAGTCTCCGATTTACTCAGGATCGTGAGCTCGTTCGTAAGAATATCAATCTCACCGGTCGACAGCTCCGCGTTGCTGGTTCCTTCAGGGCGGCGTTCAACTTTTCCCGTTACCGAGATGACATATTCGCTTCTCAGGTCCTTCGCAAGCTGATAAACCTCCTGATTGTGCTGAGGTCCGAACACAACCTGCGTTTTGCCGTATCTGTCCCGCAGGTCAATGAAGATAACGCCGCCTAAATCGCGACGGCGGTCAACCCAACCCGTTAACGTAACGACTTGGCCGATATGGTCCGCGCCCAATTCACCGCATGTGTGGGTTCGCTTTTTATAAATCATGAAATGTCTTTTTCCCTTTTATAGTACTTTTGGCTTCTGAACAAAAAAAATCCCGATGCCGGGATTGCATAGTTCATTCTGTTTAATTCTCTTTTTCAATATAGACAAATTCATAGGAAATTTCAATAATATTAAGCCGCTGGGAATGCACGTTTCAGGATTTCGGTCCTCACAATTGGCCCAGGTCGGTCCGTTCTCTCAATAAACACGCCTGAATTAATTAAGAAAGTGCATTAATTTTTCCATTACATTTCCTCTCGCCAGCTTTGCATCTTTACCTAACCGTGGGTATATTTATGCATGAGTTGTCCTCCTCCGCCATTGTTTCCTGAGGAAAGTCCTCGCTAACGAAGTATTCTTTTTTTTGTGTTTTTCCTTCGAACTCATGAAGCAACTTCCGATTTCTTCCACAATAAGAGAATTGACCCCTACACTCTGGCCGCAGCTTGAACAGCTATTTGGTGCCAATGGTGCATGCGGCGGGTGCTGGTGTCAGGCCTGGAGAATTGAAAAAGGCGAACATTGGTCAGATGTGAAAGGCCCAAAAGCAAAAGCACGTCTTCGCAGTGGTGTGCGGAAGGGAACAATTCACGGGGTTATTGCCTTCGACCGCGGAGCGCCCGTCGGTTGGTGTACGTTCGGACCCCGGGATTCGTTTCCCCGGCTGAACCGGGCGCGAACGCTGCAGTGCGACGATTCCTACCGCGTTTGGTCACTCCCCTGCTTTTTTGTGCGCCGCTCTCATCGAGGTCAAGGCGTGGCATCGGCCCTACTCAAGCATGCTCTCAAAATAATGAAACATCAAAATATCGAGATCGCTGAAGGCTATCCGACAAAGCCGGGGAAGAACGGCCGATACATCACCGAATTCTCGTGGACGGGGACGCGGTCGATGTTCAGGAATGCCGGGTTCACGGTTGCCGGGAATCGTGGTGGAAGCAAGCAGCGGGTCAGAAGAGTCCTCGGGAAGGGAAAAAAGACGACAGCCGGGGCCTTCCGTCAGACTGTCGAAAGAGAATCTTCAATTAGAGAATACTGAAACGATCCGCTAACACAAGAGGATCTTATGGAACAAAGAAAATTCGGTAATACCGGACTTAACGTATCGGTGCTCGGATTTGGTGCGGGGCATATTGGCAGCGAAAATCTTTCCGAACAAGAAGCAGAGTCGCTCCTTCATTTGGTGCTTGACTCGGGCATCACGCTGATTGACACGGCGCGAGCATACGGTCTTTCGGAAGAGAGAATAGGAAAATATCTTAGCCGCAGAAGAAGCGAGTTTGTCTTATCCACAAAAGTCGGTTACGGCATCGACGGGTATGAAAACTGGACGTATGAGTGTGTACGCGCCGGCATCGATCAAGCGCTCCGCCTGCTGAAGACAGATTATATAGACATCGTGCATTTACATTCATGCCCTATTGGGACTTTGCAGTGGGGCGAACCGCTTCGCGCATTGGAGGATGGTGTGCGCGATCAAAAAATTCGCGTCGCCGCATATTCCGGTGAAAACGAAGCTCTTGAATGGTCAGTTGAGAGCGGACGATTCGGGAGCGTGGAGCATTCGCTCAGTATCTGCGACCAGAGGGTGATCGACACGCTTGCCGGGCCGATAAGCGCAAAGAAATTGGGCGTCATTGCCAAACGTCCTGTAGCAAACTCCCCATGGAGATTTACAGAGTGTCCGGTGAGCCACTACGCGGAAGAATATTGGTGGCGGTGGAAAACAATGGATGTGGATCCAAGGGGTCTTGATTGGCAGGAAGTCGCTCTCCGGTTTTCCGCGTTTACACCCGGTGTTCACTCATGTATCGTCGGCACAGCAAGCGCGGAGCACCTGAAGAATAATATTGCGATCATCGAAAAAGGGCCTCTGCCCCAGTCGTTGTACGACACGATCCGTGCGGCGTTTAAAGCTAATGACCCCGGCTGGTGGATCGGTCAAGTCTGACGAATAAATGGATTTTGGCAAACCTCATCGAAAGGTGCCGCTGTGACTCTTGAAGAGAAAAAAATATACAGCCAAATACATCCGATCAAACTCGTGACCGACCTCGTGACCGGGTTTGGGGCAGTCTACCTGCTCTGGCTTCATTATCTGATCGTTGCTGTGTGCGTTGCATTTATTCCTTCAACTGTCGTTTCATTGTATTTGATCGCCAAAGTTAATCTTGAGAAATACAAGAACTCATCGTTTGGAACGTATCTGAGAAGAAACATAGCTTCGAAATCGTCCGACTGGATCCGCTTCGGGGGATTTGTCGTGATGCTCACCGGAGGCTGGATCAATATGTTGTGGCTGTCGGCGGTCGGATTCCTGATCATTCTCTATGTGTGGATGATGGGATTGTTATTCACAAAAGTCGTTGTTAAGAAAGCGCCCTGAAAAGAGGCGGGTACGAGCGGCCTGCGATTCGACATAATAAAGAAGCCTGCCCTGCAATCCAGGACAGGCTTTTTTTTTACCGTTTCAGTTAACCTTTTTACGCCATGTGGCGGCTTACTTTTTCAACAAGGTTTCTCTTCGGCATCGCACCGACGATCTGCTCCACGACCTTCCCTCCTTTAAAAACCAACAGCGTTGGAATGCTTCGGATCCCGTATTGCATCGAAACGGCGGGGTTGGCGTCGACATCAAGTTTTCCGACTTTAAGTTTGCCGTCGTACTCCGTCGCAATCTCCTCCACGTACGGTGCGATCATTTTGCACGGGCCGCACCAATCTGCCCAAAAATCGACAAGCACCGGCGTGGTTGAATCGATCACCTCGGATTGAAAATTAGCATCATTTACTTCGACTGGCTTCATGTACTTCTCCTTTGTGAATAATTACGCTGATACCTTTATAGCGTTTTTCCCTAAGATCGATCTCACACTTTCTATGAACTGGTCCGTCGGATTCACCGAATATTTCCGGGAGACGTAGACCTGCTGTTCTGCGAATTCTTTACCTATAACATTGAAATAACAACTGCAGTTCCCTTTGTTCTTGTCCATCGTCTGCTGCAGGGTTGTCATTTTTGCTCCGTCTATTTCATCGGCATTAATGAGAAAGAAAACTCTCTTGGCGAATTTTTCACGTACTTTGTCCATCGCAATGATATCGGTCGCGACGATCTTGATCACGTCTCCGCTGACCTCTCCGTTCCCTTCGACGAACACCATCGATTCGGGCTTCAACAATTCTTCGTGTTTCTTGTACAAGCTCGAAAAGACGACGCACTCGGCCTTCCCGGTAAAATCTTCGAGGGTCATGAATGCCATGGTCCGGTTGTTCTTATCGATCTTCTTCTTCACTGCCGCGATAATGCCGCCGGCACGCACGGTTCCGTTCTTCACTCCCTCGACGTCGCCGAGATGGAGCGTCGCGAAGGAATTGATCTCGTTCTCATACTTGAGCAGCGGGTGTCCCGAGACGTAAAAACCAAGGACTGCTTTTTCGTGCGACAGTTTCTCCGATTCGGACCACATCGGAAGGGCCGGCAGTGCAGGCGCAGATAGCGGTGAATCCTTCGACCCGGTGCCGTCAAAGAGATTCGATTGTCCCCGTTCGGAATGGGCCTGAATATTCTGCGCCGCTGCTATCGTCTGCTCGACGGCATTCAGCATTTGAGCCCGGTTCCTGTTCAACGAATCGAAGGCGCCGGCAACGATCAGACTCTCAATGGTTTTCTTGTTCACGACGCGGAGATCCACGCCTTTGCAGAAATCGAACAATGAAGAAAATTTCTTTCCTTCCGCCCGGGCGCGGATCATGGCTTCAACGGCGTTCACGCCGACATTCTTTATGCCCGCCATTCCAAAACGAATGCCGTTCTTGGAGACCGAAAAATTGGGCTCGCTTTCGTTAACGTCCGGAGGGAGGACTTCGATGCCCATTTTCCGGCAGTCGTCGATGAGCAGCACGATCTTGTCCGTGTTGCCGATTTCCGACGTAAGCGTAGCGGCCATATATTCGGCGGGATAGTGGGCTTTCAAATAGGCCGTTTGGTAGGCAACGACTGAATACGCGACGCTGTGGGATTTGTTGAATCCGTAAGAGGCAAACTTTTCGATCAGATCATAGATCTCTTCGGCGAGCTCTTGGCCAATGGCGTTCGTTTTCCGGGCGCCTTCGATAAACTTGTTCTTCTGGCTGGCCATCGCAGCCTTGTCCTTCTTCCCCATCGCCCTTCTCATCAAATCGGCTTCCGCTAGAGTAAAGCCTGCGATGTCGCTGGCGATCCGCATGACCTGTTCCTGGTACACGATAACGCCGTATGTTTCTCGCAGCGTTTCTTCCAGCTTCGGATGAAGATACTCGATCTTCTGTTGTCCGTGTTTCCGTTTGATGAAATCGCCGATGTTTTCCATCGGCCCGGGGCGATAGAGTGCGTTCATCGCGACAAGGTCACTGATCGACGTCGGACGCAATTTCCGGAGCCAGTCCTGCATTCCCGAACTTTCAAACTGAAATACGGCCACCGTTTGTCCTTTGTGGAACAGTTCGAACGTCTTTTGATCGGTCTCCGGAAGTGCGTCAAGATCGAGCGTCACTCCATGATTCTTCATGATCAACTCGAGCGCGTTCTCAAGAACTGTCAGAGTTCTTAGTCCCAGAAAGTCCATCTTCAAAAGCCCTGCATCCTCCAGGTCCTTCATGGTGTACTGCGTCATGAGTTCTGTGGAAGGCGACTTGTACATCGGGACAAAATTGCTTATGGCCGCCGGCGCAATGACGACGCCTGCAGCGTGCGTCGACGCATTGCGGTTCATTCCCTCAAGAACTTTTGAAACCTGGATTAGCATTTGGATTTTGGGGTCTTTGCTGTCGCGGAAGGGTTTCAATTCGGGCACCGTCTCAAGCGCTTCAGCGATCGGCATCACTTTACCCTGGTTGACTGGGATCTGCTTTGTCACCGGTTCGACGACGGAAAGCGGGATCCCGAGCACGCGCGCCACGTCTTTGAGCACAGCACGGGAAGAGAGCGTGCCGAACGTTATGATCTGTGAGACGGATTCTTCGCCGTACTTTTTTCTCACGTAGTCGATGACTTTTTCCCGTTTGTTGTCGGAAAAGTCGACGTCGATGTCCGGCATGCTGATACGGTCCGGGTTGAGAAACCGCTCGAAGAGGAGGTCATACTTCAGCGGGTCAACACTGGTAATGCCGAGAGAATAGGAAACGATGCTTCCCGCCGCGCTCCCTCTTCCGGGTCCGACCATGACTCCCATTTCCCGGGCCGCCCGAATAAAATCCGCGACGATCAAAAAATATCCCGCATATCCCATTTTCCGGATGACCCCGAGTTCATGCTTCATGCGCGAATCGATGGCCGGCGTGATAGCGGAAAACCGGTTTCGCAGTCCCTCTTGTGCAAGTTTATCCAGATAATCTTCAAGCGTGGAGACGCCCGCGTCGGGGGGGATCGGAAACTTAGGCATGTAGTTCGTCTTGAGATCCAGCTCGAGATTACACTTATCCGCGACTTCAACCGTGTTCTCAATCGACTCCGGATATTCCTTGAAAAGCGTCGACATTTCCTCAGCGGATTTAAAATAGATCTGGTCGGTTCCGTACCGAAGTTTCGAGATGTCCGGAATATTCGTGCTGCTCGCATCGGGAATAAGCAGCATGATGTTATGTGCAACGGCATGTTCCGGTTTGATGTAATGCACGTCGTTGGTTGCGATGAGCTTGATCGACAGCTCCTTCGACAAGCGGGGCATTCCTTCCAGAACGTTCTTTTCTACTTCGGAATTATGGTTCTGAATCTCAAGATAGAAATCGTCGCCCATCAGGTTCTTGTACATCATCGCGATGTCTCGCGCCTCGGCGTAATTATTATTCACCAGGTGGGCAGCCACAACGCCGTTCGCGCAGGCAGAGAGAGCAATAACGCCTTCGTGATATTGCGTCAATAATTCAAAATCTATGCGCGGCTTATAGTAGAAGCCTTCCGTGTGCGCCAGCGTCGTAAGCTTGAGAAGGTTTCTGTACCCTTTTTCATTTTTCGCCAGCAGCACAAGGTGGTGATACACGCCCCTTCCTTTTGATTTTCCTTCACCGCGGAGAGTATCCGACTGCGCCATCTGTCCCCTGTCGAACCGACTTCCCTTCGTGACGATATAAAACTCCGAGCCGATGATCGGCTTGATGCCTTTCTTCTTCGCTTTCTTATAGAATTCGATAGCGCCGGACATGACGCCGTGGTCGGTGAGCGCAACAGCAGGCATTTTGTGTTCCAGCGCCGCGTTCAACAGGGATTCGACAGTGGTAGCTCCGTCGAGCAAACTGTAATGAGTATGATTATGAAGATGAATGAACTGAGGCACGGGTTGAGTTCTAGGTTTTAAGTTCTACGTTTTAGGTCCTAAGTTTTACGTCTTAAGCTCTAGGCTTTAGGTTCTAGGTCAGAAATCGTGGGTAGTAGCTATTGGATGCCTACCATTTGTTCTGAACCGCCTAAGAGATGGCGAATTATTTCAATCCCAGGTTACCATTTACTATTCACTGATTACTGCTTACTGATTACTGGTTACTGTCCTCAAAATTCCATCACGAGCAGCTTCGGCTCGGTCATTTCCTGGATCGCAAAACGAACGCCTTCCCGGCCAAAGCCCGAATCCTTCACGCCGCCATACGGCATGTTATCCACGCGAAAGCTCGGATAATCATTGGCAATAACGCCCCCTACGTTCAGATGTTTGTATGCATACATAATGGATTTGACATCGCTTGAGAAAATCCCAGCCTGCAATCCATATCGTGAATTGTTCACTTCCTCAACGGCATTTTCAATTGAAGCTACGCTCTGCAGAGTCACAACAGGCCCGAAGATCTCCTCGCTGCAGACTTTCATGGTCGGTTTGATTGAATCCAGTACGGTCGGCTCAAACATTGAGCCCTTCCTTTTCCCTCCCCATGCAATGTTCGCGCCTTCAGCGACCGCTTCATTCACCCACTGCTCGACCCTTTCCGCTTCTGCGAGACTGATCATTGGGCCGACGATAGTATTGTTCTCCAGAGGATTTCCCGTCTTTACCTCCGAGCAGGCTTCAAGGAATTTCAATTCGAATTCGCTGTAGACGTTTTTGTGCACAATGATTCTTTGAACTTTGATGCACACCTGTCCCGCGTAAGCAAACCCGCCGAGGACGCATCGTTCGACAGCAAGGTTGATGTCAGCAGTTTTGTCGACGATAACTGCAGCGTTGCCTCCGAGCTCGAGGAGTACTTTCTTTTTGCCCGCTTTCTGCTTCAGATCCCATCCGACGCGCGCACTTCCGGTAAAGCTCAGCATTGCAATTCGCGGGTCAGTCACGAGTAATTCCGCCGTCGTGTTCGATGCCGGAAGAATGTTGACCGCACCCAATGGAAGGCCTGAATCAACAAGGCACTCGCCGAGAAGGAGCGACGTCAATGGAGACTGAGGCGGAGGCTTGACGATAAAACTGTTGCCCGCCGCCACCGCGGGACCGATCTTGTGGGCGATAAGATTCAGAGGGAAATTGAACGGCGAGATGCACGCAACGGGACCGACCGGAAACCGGGTGAGAATTCCGTTTCGATTTTTCGCCGTGCTCGTCCCGTCGAGGGGGATTACCTCTCCATTAATGCGCGTCGCCTCTTCCGAGGCAATAGAAAAGGTTGAAATTGCCCGGTCTACCTCGGCATTCGAAAAACGAATCGGCTTTCCTGATTCATTCGTAATCAGCTCGGCAAACTCCGCGCGCCGTTTATCGATGGACTGCGCTATCCGTGTGAGTATCTTCGACCGTTCATACCCGGAGAGCATCCGCATCGCTGAATACGCATCAGCAGAGAGTCCGATGGCTTCATCAACGTCTCTTTCACCCGCCAGCGATACCACGCCAACGGCAGTTCCGTTGAACGGGTTGGCAATATATGCTCTCTCGTCGGAAGATCGCCATTCACCGCCAACGAGAAATTTAAACTGCCTTGTCATTTGTTCTTTGGTATGAGGAATGATGATTCCGGGGGCGAAGAAGTTCTCGCAACGTCTCTCACATCACCGATGGCTGAACGTTCTTCAGCTCTTATGAAAAAAGCTGGCTACTTCATCGAGAAGCTTGTCGACCGGCACTGTCCACCGCTTGCCGGTTGCTCGGTCCTTCAGCTCGATCTGGCCGATCTTCAGATTCTTATCTCCGACGACGACCTGCAAAGGCATTCCAAGGAGATCCGCGTCGTTGAACTTAAAGCCGGGAGTGACGTTGGTCCTGTCGTCGTATAACACGTCGAATTTCTTTTCATTCAGCTGAAGATACAATTCTTCCGCCTTCGCGAGCACTGGTTCCGAGTTCACGTTGACGCAAACGAGATGAATGTCATACGGAGCGATGGATTTGCTCCAGATAATCCCTTTATCGTCATGATGCTGTTCAATATGGCAGGCGATGATACGGTCGATGCCGATGCCGTAACTTCCCATGATGATCGGCTGCTCTTTCCCCTTGTCGTCCAAATAATTCGCCTTCAGGCTCACTGAATATTTTGTACCGAGCTTGAAAATATGACCGGCTTCGATTCCTTTCACGATCCTCAGGGGCGTTGAGCAATTGGGGCATGGTTCGCCATTTTCAACCGTCCGGACATCGACATAATTTTCGATCGTGACATCCCGATTAAAGTCGATGTTCGCTAAATGATAGTCGTTCTTGTTCGCGCCGCTGATCAACCCGTTGGCCCCCTCCAGCCGCTTGTCCGCAAATATTCTGAATTTTGCTTTCAATCCAACCGGACCGATCGAGCCTGCGTCGGCTCCCGTCAGCGCGGATAATTCGCCGGGCTCGGCAGGGCGCACATCTGCGCTGAGAATGGCGCGGAGTTTCGTTTCATTCAACTGGTCGTTTCCCATCATAAAGATGAGGATCGGATTTCCCTCGCTGATATACACGAGTGATTTCGCGCAGCGCTTCGTATCGACGCTTAAAAATTTTGCAAGTTCGTCGATCGTCTTTATATTGGGAGTATGAATTTCTTCAACTGGTTTATTTTCCGTCAACCGCACTGCGCTGGCAACGCCTGACCTTGCTACCTCGACATTCGCCGCATAGCGGCATTGATCGCAGACGGCGACGGTATCTTCGCCGGCATCGGATTCCACCATAAACTCCTGCGAACCGCTTCCTCCCATCGCACCACTCGACGCACCGACGATGAAAAAATCCAGGCCGCACCGCGAGTAGATCTTCTTGTAAGCGCCGGCGTGAAGATCGTAACTCGCATCCAATCCCTCCCACGAAGAATCGAGGCTGTACGAATCCTTCATCAGGAACTGCCTTCCGCGAAGGACCCCCGATTTCGGCCTCGGCTCGTTCCGGAACTTGGTCTGTATCTGGTACCAGATCTGCGGCATGTCCTTATAGGATCTGATGTGATTTCTCGCGATCGAAGTCATCACTTCCTCGTGTGTCGGCGCAAGAACTAGAGGGCGGTTCTTGATGTGAAACATCGTATCGCCGAACGCCTTCACCCTTCCGGTCTCTTCCCACAACTCGAGAGGATTCAACGCAGGGAGAAGGAACTCCTGTCCTCCTATTGCGTCCATTTCTTCCCGGACAATTTGAATGACCTTTTTCATGACGGCATAGCCGAGGGGAAGGAAGGAATAGATTCCGGCGCCCAACGGACGCATCAATCCGGCGCGAAGCATCAACTGGTGGCTTGGTATGACAGCGTCGGCAGGTACTTCTTTTACTGTCGGGAGAAAGCCCTTGGAAAAACGCATAATTCGTACGGTCTGCTTAGGTGAAATTGGAGTGAAAATCCGGGTGACGCCCCGTTACGTGAGCCTCTTGACAACGCGTTCCCGAACACGTGGTGAAATATAGTTTGCGGCCATGTCTATCACTATAATTATGACCAAAACCAAAATAAAAGATACAAAAGTCGCCATCGCTAATCAAGTGATGAACAGTCCGGGTACTGTTACAGTTTCAGCTCCGCCGCATTTGGCACAGTGATTTTTCTCGTTCCCAATCTCCGATTGGGAACGCAGTGATCCTGCCGCTCGATGTCTTCAGACGAAAAGACGAGATATGCAAGTCGCTCCCAAACAGAGTTTGGGAGCGAGAATGGAAATTCTCAAACTGTAACACTACCACAGTCCGTCGAGAATACGAAAGATACGAGATCTCGACGCACATCTGATGGACCCGTAATTCAACGTTGTCTCGTTTGGCGGCATTCTTAGTCGCAGGGAACCGCGAAACATATTTTCCAGAAGGTTGACTTCTTAATTTATCTTTAGTTACATTACATACGTTAGGATGTTCATATACTCTCTCGGGTTTCCGCAATAGACTTCCGTCGATTATTTTCCCCGCCGGATGAGAACACGGTATGATACGAGACACAGCTTCTCAGCCTCCAAAGTCTATCTTGTGGGCGTACTTTCAGGTTCAGAATTCCCAGAATGAGCAAGAATGGAAGTGTTTGACCTGTGCAGACCTCAGAGTGGAATTCACGTAAGATCTCTTTTCACCGATAAGCGAATACGTTCGCGCTCAACAGGAGAAGTTTTTTATTGTACTTTAGGCAGTCGTAGGAAACGAAGCAACACTGAAGAATTATAAGAGCCCTGACGAAAATCAGGACATCACTGGAAGTCTGAGACCAAACGAGCATTGAAACTATTTCACACTCTACTATCATTCTCGCGATCGACATGCCAACTCTGACTTTGAGCATACCCCCCAAAGGGCATTCTCGATAACGCAGAGCAGAGCCACAACTCCCAGAGATTCTTCCTTCATTCGTCTACGTTCGTTCCCCTCTCCTGCCATCCAAAACGCGGGCTTCCTCACAGCGACTGCTATATATTGAGGAAGAATTCCCGTTATACGCTCCATCAACTAAAACCGTAACACTTCACACCAATGCCCCATTTGGAAAGAACTCGTCCGTGGTACGCTGGATTGGCAAACTATCCATCTAAGTTTTTTTTGAAGCAATAAAGTCTCAGTTAATGACACACGCGGGCAACGACAGCACACGCTCTTTCTTATGCCGCTCGCTCTTTTGAAAAAAAAGGAGTACACCATGCGCTTGTATACAGTAACCGCTCTATTTCTTCTCGCCGGAGGAATCGCGTTTTCACAGACCAACTTATCCGGAACGATCGCCGCGGATTCCGTTCTCTCGCTGGCTAGAAGTCCGTATGTCGTCACGGGGGATGTGACACTGAATGCCCCACACACTCTTACATTAGATTCGGGTGTGGTCGTGCGATTTCTCTCGAATACCGGCCTCTATGTGCTGGGTCATCTAAACGCGCGCTGGGCGACGTTCACGTCGAACAAGGATACCTCGGGAGGCCTTCCGCAAAAGGGCGATTGGAGCGGGGTCCAAATAGGAAACTATAGCGGCGCAGGGACGGCAATGATCGATACATGCCAGATAAAATATTCCGGCAGCATCGCGGCCGATCTCTACCTCTACAACGGCACGATATCGGTGCATGGAAGCTCCCTTTCAAATTCGAGCAAGGACGGCCTTAGGGTCGACGAAGGAAGCTTGCTTCTCGCGAATTCCATTCTCTCAAATGTTGCGGGAAACGGTCTTTCGTTGAACGGCGCCTCCACTACGAATGTCACTTCTTCGAGCATCTCATTCTGCTCGTGGCCGATCGTAATAGCGACAAGCGCATCTGCTCTTTCGTTCAACGGAACGAACAGTTTTACCTCGAATACGAACAACGGAATCGATATGAACTTCAACAACAGCGGGAGCATGGTCCTCGATACCGCTTCCATACCGTACGTATTCCTGGGAGATTTCTATGTCGCGAACGGGGCGACAGTAACTGTTCGCGCGGGCAACGTCCTCAAGTTTGGCGGCGGCGTTCGGATGTTTGTCAACGGCGCACTTGCAGCCGTGGGATCGTCAAGCCAGCCTATCCAATTCACATCATATAAAGATGACAACCTCGACGGAGATACAAACGGCGACGGAACGACGACAGCCCCCGCGGTCAATGATTGGGGGGGCGTTATTTTTGACGACGCGAGCGTAGATTCACTTTGCGTGATGAAGCACTGTTCCATAAGTTTCGCCGGATCCGGACAGATCGGCGGCGTAACGATGTACAATTCAAATCCCGTGATCGACAGCTGCACGATGGCGAACAATCACTTCGGTGCAATGATCCAGGGAACGTCAAGCCCGGTATTTTCGAACAACACGATCGGATCAAGCGAGCTGGTTCCGATCGCAATGTCGTTCTCCGCAAACCCGGTCTTCAACAACAACACTCTGTCATTTTCAGATAATACATACGATGCGATCGGGATCCTTGGCGAAACGCTTTCTGCGAACGCGCTTCTTCCGATCAGGTCGGTAACAAGCAAAGTCAATGTGACCTACCTTCTGCTCGGAACGGTTGTTGTCCCCCCCGGCAAAACGTTGACGATCGCCAAAGGGATCGTCATAAAAGCCTACTCCTACGATCAACACATCGCCGTCCAGGGGAAACTTGTCGCCAACGCAACCGCCGACAGCATGATCGTATTCACGTCATCAAAAGATGATAGTTACGGCAATCCGCACGATACAAACAAGGACGGAAGTTACACACACCCGCAGATTGGGGACTGGTCTGGAATCGTGTTCGAGCCCAACAGTGATTCCACCTCGATCCTGAATTATTGCAGGGTCACGTACGCCGACTTGGAGCCGTACTACCTCTATTCATACAACGGCACCTATTATTACACGGGTGAGGTCACGCTCCTCAATGCAAGTCCGACCATCTCCAATTGCCAGATAGGCAACGCCAATTACGGCATCTACGCAGCGCTGTCGTCGAATCCGCACATCACTAATAACTCCATCTTCAACACGCTGTATACACCCATTGCAATTTCAACGTCCGCCAATCCAACATTTGCAGGTAACACGTTCACGAATGACGCGTGGATGGGACTTGGACTCATCGGCGAAAACGTCGTTGCAAACGGAACCATTCCTCAGAGAACCGTCGCGGGCATTAACAATATTACGTACGTAGTGTTGGGAAACATTACAATCAATTCGGGCGTCTACGTAACCGTAGCTCCGGGGGTCGTCATCAAGTCCGGCGGACCCGGGATCTACGTCAACGGCGGGTTCAAAGCAAAAGGTACTTTGGCGGGAGGATTGGTCACGTTTACTTCATTGAAGGATGACAACGTGGGCAATCCCAAAGATACGAACGGCGACGGTGCGGCAACATTTCCAGGACCGGGAGACTGGAGCACGATCAGATTTCAAGGGACGAGCGACGATGCGTTCTGCGTGCTCGACAGCTGCATCGTGAAGTTCGGGGGAAGCACTTCCCCCTCCCCGGAAAATATTTCGGCCTCCTGGGGACTAGTGACCTTTACCGATGCCGGCGGAACAATTTCAAATTGCACACTTTCGGATTCTTACAACTTCGGGCTGCGATGCGAAAATAGTTCAACACCGGTGGTGAACAATGTTTCTATCTTAAACTGCAAATCGGATCCGATCGGAATGTCCCTCCTTTCGAACCCTGCATTCTCGAGTATTCAATTCACGGCTAATTTGAGCAGTGGCATCAGAATACTCGAGGGAACGCTCTCCTCAAGCGCTACGCTTGCGACACGAAATATCGCCGGAATCACGAACGTCGCGTACATGATCGACCAGCTCACGGTGGCCCCTGGAGCGGTCCTCACAATCCAACCCGGCGTGGTCATCAAGTTCTTATATAATTGGTACTACGCGTATGCGATAACGGTCCAGGGAGCGCTTGTAGCCAACGGTACCGCCGCGCACCCCATCGTGTTCACGTCGTTCAAAGACGATTCTAACGGCGGGGATACGAACAATGACGGCAACTCCAGCGTCTCCCAGCCGGGAGATTGGAGTTCCATCGACTTTACTGCATCGAACATCGACAGTTTGAATTCCGTTCAATATTGTACTCTCCGGTATGGAGGCGTATTTCCGTACATGTTCTCGGGAGATTGGAGTTACAAGTGGGCGCTGCTGCGAGTCTACGATTCGCGCGTCGCCATCGACCACTGCACGCTCGAACAATCTGCCACAGCCGGACTTGGAACATTTGGGAGCGCCCATCCATCTTTCACCAACAGCAAGATATATAACGTGAAATCTACGCCGGTTGCGATGAGCATGTTTTCGACCCCGGCATTTGCCTTGGACAGTGCGCTGAACATCGGTTATATGGCACTTGGTATCGTGCCGGAAACGTATTCGTCCGATGCAATTGTACCGGTCAGGAATTTCGGTGGATACAACGATATCACGTACATGATTTTCGCAACATGCACCATCAACACAGGCACCAAAATAACAATACCCGCCGGCCTCGTCTTTAAGGGAGGGCAATGGGTTGTGAACGGCGGGCTTGCGGTACAAGGTACAGCTTCTCAGCCGGCCGTCTTCACCGACCCCGCTGATGATGCCTACGGCAACCCGCGCGATACAAACGGCGATGGATCGGCAACGGTGCCGTCGATCGCAACGATCAACAGGATCGCGTTCAACGATGTCAGCGTGGACAGTATTTGCTCTTTACACAATGCCATCTTTCGATTCAGCGATGCCGGCATTGCTCTCCAACAAGCCGCCCCCGCGATAACTCATTGCACGTTCGACAGGGACAACTGGGGTGTCTCTTTGAATAGTGTCTCGACGCCGGCACTTGATTCCTGCCTTTTCAGAAATCTCGTTTTCGCGCCGATGGAAATTTCGCTGGTCTCGTACCCGCGTTCAACAATTGCCGATTCGATCTGCGGCTCAACGTACAAGGCGATCGGTGTGATCACAGAAACTCTTGCATCGGATGTAACTCTCGCAAAGAAGAATTTTGGCGGAATATCATCCATTCCCTATTTCTTTAACAACTATACGATCGGAAGTAATGCGGTCCTTACCATTGCTCCGGGAGTCATCTTGAAATTCACTCCCAACACCGGCATCACGGTGAACAAAGGGATGGTCGCAATCGGAGGTTCATCGGCCGACAGCACGATCGTCTTTACAGACATTCGAGACGATTTCTATGGCGGCGACACAAATGCAGACAGCACTTTCTCCCATCCATCAGACCCGTTCTGGAATGGCAATTCGTGGTACACCTACCAGGGCTGGCTGGGCATCTCATTCGCCGACCAGTCACTGGACCCGTTTTGTAATCTGACCCATTGCGTCGTGAAATACGCAGGTCTCTACCAAACATACTACAACAATATCAATATGTATGGCGCAGGGGTGATGACCACGAATGCCAGCCCGACTATATCGTACAGCGCATTCACGAATAACGGGAATGGCATCGCGGCCTTCGGGTCATCCAACCCTGTCATCAGCTACTGCGACATCTATAATAACATCGACCAGGGTGTGAACAACGTCAACAAATCGTTCAACATCGACGCGAGATGGAACTGGTGGGGAAATAATTCGGGCCCGACCAACGGCGGCAATCCGGGAGGCACCGGTCAGGCAGTCACTGACTCGGTCCTGTTTACTCCGTTCATGGGATCCGGAACATCGAACCCGATCGCCGGCGACGTCAGCCTGAACGGTTACGTCCAGGCGTACGATGCGTCGCTCATTCTGAAGTATGTCGTAAATCCCGGCGGTGACACATTGAATGCCATGCAACAAAGAGTGGCGGATGTCAGCGGTGCGATGGGGATTACTGCATATGATGCATCTCTGATCCTGCAATACACGGTCGGATTGATCACGTCATTCCCAAGCGAGGCCAGCACGGGCGCCAAGCAGCTCACGCAATCGGTTAAGGATCTCTTCTCATTGCAGAAAGCATCCAACGCTCAGCTGACAATCGAGGGCGCAACAGCCAACAGAGGCGACTCACTCGTAGTGGCGCTCGACTTTCAGAACGTCAGCGGAGTTACTTCTTCTGAGATATCTCTCAAGTATGATCCTTCTGTCTTTACTTTCCTGAATGCGGCAACCGCAGACCTCACTTCGGGACTCTCTATTGCTTCGTTCAGCGACAAATCCGCTGGAAAAGTAAAGATCGCGATAGCAGGTTCAAATGTGATAAAGAGAAGTGGAACCGCCGCCTTCGCGTCGTTCAGAATTTCGAGCGATGTGCGGGGAACAGTTGATTCGAGGATCGACATTGAAAAATTCCTTGTCAACGAATCCAATATGAGCAGTAATGTTGTCGGCGGAGAATTCAAAGTCATTGGCAAACCGACAACATATTCCCTCGATCAAAATTACCCGAACCCCTTCAATCCATCGACAACGATCGGATACCAGATCCCGGAAGACAATACGCGCGTCCAGATCGTCATCTATAATTTGACGGGACAAATCGTCAAGACGCTCGTTGACCTGAATCAAAATGCGGGAGTCTATAAAGTCGTCTGGAACGGAACGAATAATTCTGGCATGCGGACAAGCAGCGGCGTTTACTTCTACAGATTTGCCGCCGGCAAATATGTTCAGGTGAAGAAACTCCTATTACTGAAGTGATCAACCAACGAGGCCGAAGCGCGCCGTTCTAACGGCGCGCCCCTCTCTGACAACCCAAAGGTGTTCCATGGTTAGAACTTTTAAGTATATGACACTTCTCCTCCTGATGCCGGTGTGTTCGTCGGTGGTGTTGGCACAGGTGGGGTTAAGCATTCATGACACGAGCGCTTTTAGCAGCTCGAAGCTTACGGTACCAATTTATGTTGATTCCTCCCTTACCGGAAAGAACGTTACCTCTTTCCAGATCGAACTCGGCTACGATACGTATTATATGGCTTTCGACAGCGTCATTACAGCCGGGAGCCAGGCCCAATCCATCGGTTCCGTAAACTATAATAGTATGGCGCCGGGGACGATAACGATCGCTGCGGCAGGATCGTCGCCCCTTTCCGGCGCGGGAATATTGGTCTATGTCCGCTTTCGACTCCGCAATGCTGGAAGCACGACGATCTCCTTCTTGGACGGATCAGCGAACAATTTCTTGAACGAACGGAACCCCGCGGTTGTACTGCACGACGGGAGTGTCAGTATCGCTGCAGCACCTTCGATCACTCTCTACCCCTTCGGCGGTTTGATGGCCGTCGGTGATCAACAGCAATACAACGCCTATTACGGAACTGCACCGTATCACTGGTCGCTCACGAACGCATCTGCCGCATCGATCGATGCCAACGGACTATTGACTGCAACTCATACCGGATTCACCAGAGTCATCGTGAGCGACGAAGCCGGTACCGTCGATACGATAAGCGGAATCGTTGAAGTCAGAGCCTTCAGGCTGTCCGTTCGCGACACGTCGTACGTTCAGGGGCAAACCTTCAACCTGCCGGTCTACGCGACCAATCTAACCGGACTGAATGTTTCTTCCGGCTATTTTCAAATTCAGTATAATCCGGATTACTTCACGCCGACAGGGGTGGTCCAGGGCGGAACTCTGCTCTCTTCCTATTCTGCTCCGGTCTTCAGCATCTCCCCAACAGGGACGATGAATATTTCTTTTGCCGGAGTTGTTCCGTTGAGCGGAAGCGGAGTATTGGTCTACGTTCAGTGCAAAGTGTCGAAGACAAATTCCGGCAGTGCAACAATTTATCCGGCCGACATCGTTTTCAATGAGAGCATCCAGGGAGATTCTACGAGCGGAAATTTTCAAACTGTAAACCTCGCAAATCTCACAGTCATGCCCCTCGTTGCCAACCTCATCGATGGTGATACGCTGCGATTCACCGTTACGGGGGGAACCTCCCCATACACGTGGTCAACTTCCGACGCAACAATCGGCTCAATAAACTCCAGCGGACTCCTGACGGCCTTGAAAGGGGGATCGGTTACTGTTCATGCAGTTGACGCCTACGGCGGTACCGGGGCATCAAATATGATCGAAGTATACGACACCCGCGCCTTCATCCCCGACACGGCAGGAGTGATCGGAGACACTATAGACATTCCGCTTTCGCTTTCCCCTGTCAATGCCGGCATGCGCATCCAGAGCATTCAGGCAACTGTGACATTTGATTCATCGGTCGTGCATCCGGTCGGAGTTTTCAACGCCGGATCAATTACGAATGGATGGACATTCAGCACTAATATCTCTGGGACTCAATTCTCTTTTGCCGCGGCTACCGCAGCGAACCTCAATCTCCCGGGTATCGTCTGCAAACTACGATTTGCCGTCCCGTCATACGCTGCGTCCGGAAGGATTGCCAATATTACGCTACAGCAGTTCCTCTTGAATGAGGGAAGGCCGAGAGTCTTGATAGTTAGCGGCAGCATTCAGACCACCTCAGTCGGTCTCCCTGCTGCGCCGACGAGCCTTAATGCCGAGGCAATTAACTCCGGGAGAATCGACTTGAGCTGGCATGATAATGCTGAAAACGAAACCGGTTATAGTGTGGAGCGCGCAACGAACAGCACCTCTGCGTGGATACCTATTAACACTCTCGCTGCCAATTCCAATTCTTACTCCGACGATGGCTTGAATGATGGAACAAAGTACTTCTATCGAGTCTTTGCCACAAATACCGAAGGCAGCTCTAACTCCTCAAATGTCGCAGTTGCAGTAACACCCATGCAAACGCCAAGCAACCTTACAGGTACTCAAATTGTAGGTGGCGCCATTCAATTGACCTGGCAGGATAATTCAGGCAGCGAACTTGGATATTACATAGAGAGAAAAAAGAATTTCCTCGGTACTTATACGGTGAAGGATTCCGTACTCTCGAACATCACAGAATATACAGATGCGACTGGAGTGCCCGGGAATGAATACTTCTACCGCATCCGCGGGTATAACTCCGTTGCGACATCAGCCTACTCGAATGAAGTGAATGTTACGCTGACTGGGATAAAATCCGACGGCACGGCTCTTCCCGACCGATTTGCCGTATCGCAAAATTACCCCAACCCATTCAATCCATCAACAGTCATCATGTATCAGGTGCCAGTGAACAGCCTGGTTACTCTAAAAGTGTA
The DNA here is from genome assembly GCA_964439265.1 of uncultured Chitinophagaceae bacterium. Classification (GTDB taxonomy): domain Bacteria; phylum Bacteroidota; class Ignavibacteria; order UBA10030; family UBA8401; genus JAGVPT01. The sequence continues at coordinate 103,402 of CAYTOA010000002.1, read as the reverse complement.
CGACGTTCTTGGCAAAGAAATCCAGACGTTAGTCAATAAGCATATGAGTGCCGGATTTTATTCGGCAACCTTCGTTGCTTCTACTCTGCCGAGTGGAGTATATTTTTACCGGATGCAAGCCGGGAAATTCAGCGAGACGAGGAAGCTCATGGTCGTCAAATGACACTTATCCACGCTGATCGATAGTGTTCGTTCACGGCTGTCTTTGGAAATTAATCGCAGCATCGCAATGCCCCGTCTCCCGGCGGGGTTTTGTGTTTGATGAGAAAATCAACAGTCAGCCAACACGCGTATTCGCCGGTCATTCTGCTATTTCATCGCCCTGAAATTCGGCGAAAAAGACCCTCTCCTTGAGATCCAATCCACTTGCAAATAATTATTTTAATTGGTATATAATCGACGCCAACCGGAGATTTGGAGCATTCGCCGGAACGATGCATTTTCCCCTCCAAATCTCCTGATTTAGATTATGCCTGAATCTCAGACCTGACGTAAGCAAGGCTGACGCGGAATCATGCTTCTTCTTTGAACTGGCGAAGAAGCAATCACACGCAGCTGAATTGGATAATGACGACAAAATATTCAGCAACTATTAAAGGAATTGAAATGACATCGCGATTCTTTTTGACATGGATGAAACTATCGACCGCCTTCCTGCTTCTGACACCGCACCTAGAGTTCGCTCAAACAGAACAAACCTCTATCGCCTTGACTGTTGACGTGACGGAGGCGCCGCGGAAAATATTGCATACCCGGGAATCAATGACAGTACGACCCGGACAGCTGACGTTGTTTTATCCAAAATGGATACCCGGCGAGCACGGACCGACGGGTCCCGTGGTCGATATGGCAGGGTTGAAAATAACAGGAGGCGGAAAAATCATTTCGTGGAGACGGGATCTGGAAGAGATGTTTTCCATACATTGCGAGATTCCTCAGGGAGTCGAGAAAGTTGATGTTTCGTTCGACTTCATTCTTCCTCCGCAGGCTGAAGGCTTTTCTTCCGGAGCATCTTCAACGGCGCAGCTTCTTGTCTTAAGCTGGAACCAGGTGGTTGTCTATCCCCTCTCCGCGCGGCCCGACAACATCACCGTAACACCGAGCGTAACGCTTCCGCCAGGATGGAAATTTGTCTCAGCACTGGCAACGAAGAGCGAAACGAACAACTCCGTCTCCTTCTCGCCGGTCTCGCTGACAACGCTGATCGACTCGCCTCTTCTCACGGGAACGCATTTGCGCCGCGTCGATCTCACACCTCCCTCGGGTGTTCCTCATTTCCTCGACATTCTCAGCGATAACGAGGCGGCACTGGAAATCACCCCGGAAGAAGTCCGCGCTTACAAACAGCTGGTCATCGAAGCCAACGCACTCTTTGGCACGCATCATTACAATCATTACGACTTTCTCTATACGCTCAGCGACCAGGTCGCTCACTTTGGTCTTGAGCATCATCAAAGCAGCGACGACCGCGTTGGGGAACGGACGTTGATCGACGAGGATTTGTACCGGACGAGGGCAGGATTGCTCCCGCATGAGTTCGTCCATTCCTGGAACGGCAAATTCCGCCGCCCGTTGGGACTCGCAACCGGCGACTACTCAAGCCCGATGAAGGATGACCTGCTTTGGGTGTATGAAGGCCTCACAGAATATCTCGGTGCGATCCTCACGGCACGGTCCGGACTCCTTTCTCCCGAAGAGTTTCGCGAAGACCTCGCTCTTGTTGCTGCAAGGCTCGACAATCGCCCGGGCCGGACGTGGCGGCCGCTTCAAGATGCAAACGACGAAGCGGAGTTGTTGTACAACACCAGGTCTGATTGGGATTCATGGCGAAGAGATGTTGATTTTTACGACGAAGGATACCTTATCTGGCTGGAAGCCGACGTCAAGATCAGAGAGCTCACTAACGGAAGCAAGTCACTCGACGACTTTTGCAGGATATTCCACGGCGGCAAAAACAACGGCCCCGAAATAAAACCTTACATGTTCGAAGATGTCGTGGCAGTGATGAACCAGGTTGCTGCTTACGATTGGAAAACGTTTTTCATCACTCGGCTGCAATCACTCGATGCTCACGCTCCAACGGGGGGCATCCAAAAAGGGGGCTGGAAATTAGTCTACAGAGATACGATGAATGAAATGCAAAGATCCATAGAAGAGGTGAGAAAGACTACCGATCTCCGTTTTTCTCTCGGCATTCTTGCAGAAGAAGACGGAACGATAATCGATGTTATTCCGGAAACCCCTGCATTCAAAGCAGGCCTCGGGCCGGGCATGAAACTCATTGCTGTGAACGGGCGGAAGTATACGAAGGATATTATTCGAGATGCCTTGAAATTGAGTAAAGCATCTTCCCTTCCGCTCGACCTGCTTGCGGCGAACGGTGAATTCTTTCAGACGTATCCAGTGAGCTACCATGGCGGCGAACGATATCCGTACTTAGAGCAGGATCAATCAGTACCCGATCTGCTGGACCTCATCATCCGGCCGGCAGCAAAGATCAAGAAATAGAACCAAAAGGGACCATGAAACAATCCTGATACGTCATCCCTAAACCCGTTCAACCAACCATTGAAAGGAATTACCATGAGCGATGTCGCCAGATACGAGATAAAAGACACAACCGCCAATCCAGCACCACTTGGCTTACTAGCATTCGGTATGACGACGGTCCTGTTAAATATCCACAACGCCGGATTTTATGAATTCAACTCGATGATCCTTGCAATGGGAATATTCTACGGTGGAATGGCACAGATCATTGCCGGCGTCATGGAATGGAAAAAGAACAATACCTTCGGGATGACCGCATTCTCTTCCTACGGATTTTTCTGGCTGATCCTTGTTGCGTTGATCCTCATGCCAAAACTGGGCATGGGAGAACCCACGTCAAAGCCGGGGATGATCTGCTTCCTCACGTTATGGGGAGTCTTCACGATGTTCATGTTCTTCGGAACGCTGAAATTATCCCGCGCCTTGCAGGTGGTCTTCGGAACGCTGACGGTTCTCTTTTTTCTTCTGGCTCTTGGCGATGCAACCGACAGCGTGCCACTAAAACAATTTACCGGCTTTGAAGGAATCATCTGCGGACTTTCTGCCTGCTACACTGGAATGGCGCTAATATTAAACGATATTTTTGGCAGAGCGCTCATGCCGTTGGGACTAATAAAGAGGTGATGTCGACGACGGCCTAATCCTATTTCCACTTTCGCTGTGCGTGTTCCGGGAGCGACGCAGGATTAACAAATACAGAAGCATTCGCGGAATACTTTATTTCGAATAGCGGTATTGAAGAGGGCGGGTCGGTGACGGCTCAAGGCTCTTTGGATGAGAGGCGGAGGTACACCCTTGAAGAATGAAGGTAGATTCCGCAAATCGTGCATGCGGCCGAAACTAAGAATATCCCCGCAGCAATTTCGTAGAGAGACAGCCACGAATCTTGACCGGGCTTCCGTTCCAGGAACAGGGCTGTCATGGCAATAATGCCTCCGCTCAGGCCGCCGACAAAACCGGCGATCATTCCTGTCTCGCTTCGATCCCGCCAGATTAAAAAAACCACAAAGAGCGCCGACAGCGGTGTCGCAAAACATGCGAGGTATGCCAGATAGACGAACACCAATTCAACCCCCGACTGCTGTACGAACGGGATAACAAAAATAGAAACCAAAACTCCCGATGAAATCGCAAGGCGAGCTGCCAAGCGATGCTTCTCGCTTTTTTCTCTTTGCAGCACAGCGCTGATCAAATAAGCCTGAACTACTCTGCCGATGATCTGGAATGACTGAACGAATGCAGAAATAAAGACCGAGACCAGGCCGAACAAGAGAAAGAACGTGAAGACGTCGTTCTGCCGAAGAAATAAAGAAGGTCCCATCGATGAGTTCGTCTGCAAAACAATTCCGGATGAACGCAACGAGAGCAATACCAACGCGAGCCCGACACAGACGATCGAGGCAACAACTGTTGAACGCGGATTCGCCTCTTCATCGGACATTTCAGACGCAACGAGAACGCCCTTATCACTCCACCATATCCACCAACTTACGGCACAGAAGCCTGCGGTCCCATAAATCCAATTCGATTCAGCGACATTTCTTTCGATGAAGAAATGCTCCGCTTCTTCCATCGGAAATCTCAAAAAAGCCAAAAGCTCCGGAATCTTTATCCCGAAATACGATACTCCAATTGCAAGGACGACGATGGTGAGAACAAACGGCATGCTCATGTACGTCGAAATATTTTTCCCTCCAATCAACGCACAAATCCCAGCAACCACGATCAGAAACACTAGCAGGAAATAGCCGGAGTTCATGAAGTAATGAGAGAGGGTGTGGTCGGCGAGGTAGAGGAATGCGAGGGGCTGAACCAGAGCATAAAAAACGAGCAGAATCATCGAAAGCGTTGTCCTGAGTCGTGATGAGAGCAGCTCGCGAAATTTTCGGGCGCTATGGGCAGGATTGCGAGAAAGGACAACTGGAGCAAGAAGCGAAACGGACAGCGCGCAGAAAATCAAGACCTCAGGGTGCGCAAAGGGAAGAATCGGCAACATGATAATCCAGAATTGAAAAATCGAACTCGCAAGAATCGCAAGCGCGGGAAGGATCCAAGGATACATTTTCCCCTGGTTCAGCGGTCCGAAGGTTCGACTATCTTGTCCGCGGGAAATAACTATTCCGCCTGCGGCAATCGTCGCGATGAGGGTATAGAGGAGAGTCGTGTCGTGCAACAATTGCATAGCGATAATGTTCAATGCATATCCTGTGCCGCATTACAACTAAATGAATTGCGGCACGGGTGAGCATTATCTATCGCTTATTAAAGCGTCATTACTAAATTGATAATGTATTGATTAAGAATCTGATAACACGGCATCATACTCGCCTTTTGCTCATCCGCTCTGCTCACAGTTATGAAATAATGTCGTTAAACCCGCAATAATCCGCCGCACTCCACACTCGAGATTTGAAAAAAATGAACTTTCACCTGAATTTAGAGGACTGTGATCCAGCAAAAGCTCTTCCATCTTTCCTTCACCACGTACGAAGGGATGCTTTCAGCACAAGGCGCCAGGGATGCCATGCGTAGTGTTTTTCTTTGACCTCAAGCACGCTAAACGTGCTTAACGTCTTGGCCGGAGATACTATACTATTTTCATAAAGAACACTAGTATCTCAAAAATGATTTTGCGCTGACCCTTCGACGCGTCCCCCTTCGGGGGACTTGCTCAGGGTGAACAAATAACCGCTAATCCTGAGTAAGCGAGCGGAGCGAGCGCATCGTCCACGACCCTACGTGTCGTAGACCCGTAGGGAAGGATAAGGTGACATGTTTTTTGAGATACTTCTAGTGCTGTTTCACAAAAAATAATGTTGCATTTTTTTATAACCGCTAAGACGCCAAGCACGCTAAGAAGCTATAAGTATTAATGAGCAACAATACCCTTGGCGTCCTCCGCGCCTTGGCGGTAAAAACACAAGATTATTTATTGGAAACGACGCTAGTTACGGTTTATCTTCCTTCGTTCCTGGCCTCGTTTGAGAATTGCTTCCAACTGCTTGGACCTCGGCTGATCTCTCCCCTCGATTCTTTCGAAATCGTCAAGCCTCGCTTTGGCTTTTGGAATATTTCCATCCATCAAATAAAGCAGACAAAGACTGGATATAAGCGCCGGGTCGTTCTTGATTTCTTTAAATGCTTTTTCCAAATACGTCAGGGCGCCGGCATCTTTTTGAGCAAACATCATCTTTCCGATAAGAAGGTCGGTGTAAGGTATCTCACGAATCTTATTCGCTTCTTTCAGTATGGTGATCGCTTCCGATAAGTGTCCCTCGTTCTTTAGTGCATCGGCCCTTTCCAAATAGGGTTTTATCTTTCCCGGAACCAAAATGAGAAGGTTTTTTCTCTCGTTCGATTCGTCAAATAACGGATCGACCTTCCTTATCGCTGCCAGCGTTTGTTGAGCACCATCGATGAGCCCTGAATCTTGCTGAACCCTGTATTTGAGTTTCTCCGCCTGCAACGAAATCCCTCTATCCAACGGCAATTGTTCGAGTTTTGCAAGCGAGGCCAGCGCCTCATAGTATTTTCGCTGCGACGAAAAAATTGACGCGAGAGTAAATTGGACAAACGAACTTGTATCGGGATACGGCGATTCTTGAAGGTATCGGACCGTATTCGAGTAATCACCCGCTTTGTACGCAAGGTCGCCGGCAAAATAGAAGGAGGAGGCTTCCGAAGGTGACCGATAAGCCAATGAAAGATATTCTTTCGACGCATGCCGCAGGTCCCCCATCGATTCGTAATAGGCAGCGAGTCTCTTGTGAGCCGTGACAGGCGTAACGTCGACATACTCTACGCTGACAAATGCCAACGAGTCTATGATGCCTTTCGGCACGTATGTCGTTCGAAAATTGTTGACGACCGTCTCAGGTTGAAACGGCCATCCCGCTTTCAGATGCCGGATGCGTACGACCGCAAACATACTGTCGAGCTCGGTGAATCCCCAGTTGCTCCTGTAATAACCCGGCGATCTTATTTTTGAGGAATCCCAGCTCCTCTCGATCATTTCGTTCTCCCGCAAAGCCGTGAAGAAGGCATCCGCCATGAGAAAATAGCCGTCGATGTTGGGATGGAGATGGTCGATCATCAAGTTGTCACCCACGATGCCATGCGGCGAATTACTTTCAAAGATCGCCTTGACAGGGACGCGAGGTATATGAAGCGAATCCGCGATCGCCGCAACCAACCTGTTCAAATCTTCGGGAGCCCTGAAACGGATCGCATCCAGATCTTTGGCCCTGAGGTATTCCGCCTTCGCCTCTCCATACGCGTGAGCAGCCATGAGGCCTTGCGCGGCAGAATACGCCGAGTCCGCCGAGGAAGCCGTCGGCAACGAAACCGATTGAAATGGGGGCATGTCGCCAACATTGCTGACAAGGTCACCGATAAGAACGGATACGTGTGCTTCTTTCAATTCTTCCAGTAATGCGCCTATGTTATCGGAGAATTGGCTTAATCCCTCTCTGTAGACCGTTGAATTGTAGGGAATTTGGTTCTTAGCACCCATTCGTTCCATCAGAGTCGCCTTGTTAGCACTCTCGACCGTTGGACTGAAAAATCGCGAAATTTCGTTAATGCATATCTGAAGCATCTGATATGTTTTAAAATGCACCAGTCTTAAATGTATTTTCTTCAGCCACTTCGGAATTGAGCCGTTTTCCATAGAGCCAACGCCTAAAGCGCCGTAGTACTCATTGTGCCCCGTATAGATCAAGACTGCATCAGGATTCTGCTCAAGCACTTCGCCCGCAAAATCGAGCAGGGTATAACTCGACACCGCCGTCATGCCAAGGTTTACAACTTCGATAGTGCGGTTTGGAAACACGTCTTGAAGTCGTCGCTGCAAGATCCTGGGAAAAGCAAGGTTGGGCTCATACGGAAAACCCTGAACGGTCGACTCGCCAAGAACGAAGATCCGGTATCCGTTGGAAGGCTTTTCTTTCAAGAAGGGGTCACGCGGGGGTTGAGTTTGCTCAAATTTACTGAAGAACCTTTTACCGACGAGCCGGTTCGCTTCAAGGTAGCGAAGATCCGAACCCGGAACAAAAAGCCGCAGGTCATCTCCGAATGAAACCAGTCGCAATCCAATTTCGATCAGAGCGAGGAAAAGGCAGGGCAAGAGGATCGAGATGGTGATGAAAAGAATTTTTTTGCGGCGTGTCAAATTGATCATACGATTCGTTGGAGGACCGTAAGCGGGCGGTTTCCGTCGGGCCACGTTATCCGGCAATTACTTCATGTCACCACTGCTAATTCGTGGAATCAGAAGCTGCCACAGCGCACTTTGTCAGTGAGTATCCTCAGTTTGAGGGGCAAGATCACAATGCGCATAGAATAACGTTCGCATCCCGCAAGAAGCGTGATCCTCTGATGCTCATTGCATATAGAATCTAATAAAAATCAGCTAAAAATCTACAGAGGCCGGCGTTGCAGTTCGGGCATGAGTGACGCAATGGCGTTGTTTCTAAAATCCAGCGTGACCGCGCAAAGGAACATTCTTTGATGATCGGTTACGCTTCTTTTAATGCAAGCGGAATCTCCTTTTCAACGATTGAACCTTCCGACACAACGGAGTTGTCGCCATACGACGCATCAAGTTTATCCCACCAGTTAAATTTTAGAATCAGCGATGTCACGATAAGGACACCGATACAGATACCGAAGGAGGAGAATTCCCGAAGCACCAGGAAGACCGGCGTTGCCATCAGCGTAATTTGCCAAGTCATTCCCACGGCAACGTTTGCCATATCTCGCTTGAAGTTTTTATTCCCGACAAATCCAGGAGAGACACGGACAACTTTCTCATGGATCGGCTTCCAGAAACCCCACGGGCGAATGGAACGGTAAAAACTCATCAGCACTTCGTCGCTCTCTGGTTCGGTTAAGAGCGTCGCAGTGACGCAGCCGATAATTGAGATTAAGAAAATAAGCGGAAATGAATTCATACTCGGATTGGCAGGAAGAGGCCAATCGTTCAGATACGGAAATAGATTGAGACTTTGGAGGAGAAGGAGGATCAAGGACGTAGCAATGCCGGAAACCATTCCCACAAAATACCCGAAGCCGTTAAACCTCCACCAGTACCATTTCAGGACGTTGGCAGCCGTATACCCTCCCCACAACGAAGCGACGATCCACAGAGCGATCTGATTAATGGACTCGACGAAGAATCCCGTTGTGATGCCCACGATGACGACGGCAATGGAGGCGACATAGCTCATGCGCACATATTTCTTCGACGCCGCGTTCGGATTTATGTAGCGTTTATAGATGTCGTTCACAATATACGCGGGAGCAGCGTTCACCGTAGCGGCAAAGTTGCTCATAAATGCCGCAATGAAACCAGCCATGAGAAGGCCGAGGAGACCCACCGGAACATAGTGTGCGAGCACTTCCGAAAGAATTGCTTCGAAATCCGGAGTTGTCGTAGAACTCTTATAGAGCGTGTCGAAATTCGTCAGAGCGAGAACCGTCAGTCCGGCTACCATGAAATAACGCGTCGGATTAAGCACAACGCTGACGAGAGAATTCATTTTTGCGGCTTCTTTCGGGCTCCGCGTTGAGAGAATGCGCTGCATGTCGTAGTTTGGAGCGGGGCCCGCTCCGGCGACAAAGAGACCTTTGAATACCATCATTCCAAAAAAAATGCCGAAAAGAGAATATCCATCTGTCTTGATCCACTGGTTGAAGGCGACAACTTTCGTGGCGGCCGCAGAATGTACTGACGACCAATCAAGATTCAGGTTCGAGCCAAAGAACAGTGTCTTCCATCCCGCCGGTACGACGCTCGATATCATCTCCGGCGAAACGTGGTACATCGCGATGCATCCGATCGCAATAGCGGAAACCGTTAAGATGCAATACTGCACCACCTCGGTCGCCACCACGCTCATCATCCCTCCCTTCACGACATAGATCGTCGTGATCGCCATGAGGATCAACGCATAGAGGTTTGCATTGATCTGGGGATAATGAATCAGGATCGCGGGGTCGGTGACCAGTGGGGGAAGAAACGCAACGGCGAATTTCCCGATTCCTTTGAAGCCATACGACAGGAAGCCTATAACGCTGATGAGGGCAAAAATAACCACGGCGAAGTGTGAGAGGGTCGCTCCTCTCCCCGTTCCAAACCGTGTTTTCAGCCATTCTGCACCGGTCATTGCGTTCGATCTGCGCAGCCACGGAGACAAATATACCATGAGGAAGATTTGGTTGAAGACCGGCCAGATCCAAGGTATCCAAATACTTTTCATTCCGTACACCGAGAGCCAGTAGACCAGAAGCATGGTGCCCGCGATGTCGAACATTCCCGAGGCATCGGAAACGCCTAAGAGCCACCAGGGAATACTGTTTCCCCCGAGAAAATAGTTATGAATGTCCTTAGAGGCTCTTTTCGAAATGTAGAAGCCGATAAAGATGGTCGACGTGATGTAAAGAAGGATAATTCCAATGTCGATAATATGAAGATGCATTTTCAGCGACTCCGACGGACACAAATAATGTGAACTGTAAAAAAAAGCGTCTGCGGCAATTGATCCACAGACGCTTTCTGTGAGTCTATCGTGATGTTACTTCAACAACATCATTTTCTTTGCTAACACCGTCCCGCCTGCCTCTAATTTATAGAAATAGACGCCGCTGGAAAGTGAACTGGCATTGAATGTAACAGCTTGAGGACCGGCATTCCTTGTCCCGTTCACCAACGTAGCAACCTGCTGTCCCAGTATGTTGTAGACGGCGAGTTTCACGATTCCGCTCTTTGCAAGCGTGAATGTGATCTGCGTGGATGGGTTGAACGGATTCGGATAATTTTGTTCAAGTCGGTACTCGCTGGCAACTGAAGTCTTTTGAGCCTTCACAGCCGTAACGATCGTCGGACCGAGGACGGCATCGCCCCAATACTGTGTCGTCTGGTAATCGGAATTGGCGATCGAATTCCACCAATTTGAAACATGAACGCGGTTATCGGTAGTCAGGTCGTTGTCATCAACTTGCAATTGGAAGCTGAATATCTTCCCAAGCGTTGCGCCGCCAAGGCCCAAACTGTCAAGGGAGTATTTGAATTCTAACTGCCAGCCGGACATGCTACTGAAAACGGTATCATTTTCATGACCCTGGCCAAAGAGAGACCACTTGTATTGGAGGCCCTTGTTGATCGCTGGCTGAACCGAGTCGATCTTCTGCGCGGGCCTTAAATTAAGCTGGTATGCGAGAGAACTGGCCTGATTTACGCTTATCGTCGATGTGTGGGTATTGTTCGCGTCTGTATAGAACTCTATCCCGTCCATCTGCCAATCAACAGCTGTGGTAGTATCGATGATATCGTCATAAACTGTGAAGAGACCATAAATGTATTTGTCATCATACAAGCCATAGAATTTCCAACTGTTATCCTGAGGATTAACATTGCTTAGAACATTGCCTAAGGGTTGATTTAAGAGATAATCCATGGATGCTTGGTTTGCAAGATCCCAAATCGCATCCCGCTTGCCGTCGATGACTGGAGCTGTTGTAGTCTTCAAGAACACGTATTTTGTGTCAATTGCAGGGTCTGTACTGAAAACAGCATTGCCCCAGCCCTGTGTCGTCTGGTAATCAGTATTGTTCGGCGAATTCCACCAGTTCATGACATGGATCCTGCCGTCTGCAGTAAGATCGTTATCGTCCAGCTGAAATTGCACACTGACTTTCGTGCCTGGAACCGTTTTGTTCTTGAAACCGATACTATCCAACGGGAACGAAAATTCCACAAAATAACCGCTCGGACCGCCGTTGTGAATCGAAGCCGTATCCAAGATCCATTTATACTTTAAGCCCTTCCCTACTCCTGCTCCTGTTTTTCCTTCAACAGAGTCGATGTTTTGAGCGGGTCGTAAATTGAATTGATATGCAACAGACGAAGCCTGGTTAACGCTAATGGTAGACGTATGGGTATTGTTTGCGTCGATATAGAACTCCACACCGTCCATTTGCCAGTCTATGGCGGTCGTCGTATCGATCACGTCGTCCTGAACATAGTAGAGGCCATAGAGATTATGGCTGTCGTACAGCAGCTTGACCCAGCCAGAAATGTCTGACCAGTCGCTTGGGTAGTTGCCGCTTTGAGGTAGGCAATATTCCATCCACGTAGCATCTACCAAATTCCAAATTGGATCCACTACGCCGTCGATGACGGGCGCGATCGTTGTCTGCGGAATGATCAGTACTGTGTCACCGGCAACCTTGCCCCCATGAATCACTTTCGCCTGGGCGATACTGGCGACCAGAACTAAGCAAAGAACAAATAGTAACGTTTTGCCCAATTTCATGATATTTCACTCCTTAGCTGTGGTTATTGATGAGTTACTGTTGGTTAGAGACTCAAGTTCTTTTCTTTCCACGCCCTCCTTTCATTTCAAGGCTCCTCTTTCACACATCCCGAAATGCAATTACGAGAGCCTGCGCGCTGATGGTGAATAAACAAGTGTTTGACAAACGAAAAGACGTATTACTTCTCTTAGAACAGATGCGAAATGTTTTCGTCACGATGTACTGCAACGATCACAAACCCCGGCCGAGATATGGCGCGCCATGCAGCGGTGTATTATCTTCTTTTGCTATTCCCATCTTATAGAATCGAACGGCGGTCGCTGCTCCCGTTTTACCCCGGCTCAGATACAAATATCTGTCGCTCCCCCAGATCAACTGATCTATTCCTGTCGGAAGAATATTATCTTTATAGTAAGGCGTGAGGGAACCATTCTGTAAAATATACAGTGAATACGTCGGGTTGTTCGACACGGAAAGGAGCAGCGTGCCATCAGCAGCAATGTTTATCGAGGTGATCTTATCGCCCGTAAATGCAGTATCGGACGAAATATTGACAAGCTGCTGCTTGCTGCCTACCGTCCCGTCGGAATTGATCGGGCTCATCCATACATTGGTAGCGCTCGCAGCGTAGACGAACTTATTGAACACGCGAATCTCGACAAATGTGATGCCCGCATAGTCTCCGACGGCGACCGGCGCTGCACCGATGAGCGGCGTCGCACCCCGTTTAACCAAAAACAGCCCGGTGCTTTTGCCCGTATATAAATTTCCGTTGTCGTCAAAATCGAAGTATCCGGCGTTATTGGCTGCCGTAAATTTCGCATACACCACGGGCGTCGCGCTGTCTGGTTCGAGACAGTAAAGGGATTTCGCGGTGGTGCTTGCCGTGCCGAAGGTGGCGTACAAAAATCCTCCCGGACCAAATTTCATATCTACAAAACCCTGTGCGAAATCTGTTGCCTTTTTGTTTATTAGTGGTTTCAGATAGGCAGTATCCAAGTACTTGTTAATATCGACCCCATTTGGCGATAACTTGTAGATATAGCAGCCTTTTGGACTTTGTACATAACTGCCGATCAACATCGTGTCATTCTTGCCTGCTTCCATGACGAGGTACGTAGCCGGAATCGAGCTGATATCCGACGTGCTTACGGGGGACTCCAAACCGTAGGGAGTAGTGCCGATAGAATCAGATCCGAGGACCACGACCTTGAGCGTAAGCAGTCCATTATTGGGCGGTCTGTAAATAACTAGCGTATCGGCGGCAGCACCGAGAGAGACTCTCTTGACGATCGCTTGCTGTGTCCCAAGCCAGACCCAGTTCGAATCGGCAACTTTCGAAAAGCCGTTTCCGACGACGGTGATTTCTCTCACTCCGGCAATGGCTGAAATTGACGGCGACACTCCAGAAATCACTGCCCCCGGCAAGTACGATTGGCCAGGATTCCAAATCCGAGGCGGCGTCGCAAAATTATTGCAGGCGCTGAGAAGAACAAGCGCGCAAACGGGGGGAACCAAGACAAACAAGATAAATCGTGCGATTTTCATATTCATTCCATTCCTGTGGTATTACATTGAAAACGATACACTAAATCTCTGTACATTATTAAACACGCCAAACGGCGTGTAGGAATAGTCGATCCTGAAGTCCGTTGACCCTAGACCGAGAGCGGCGGAAGAAATGCCAACGCCGTATGTCATTCCGTCTTCGCTGTCACCGGTGATGTAACCGCCTCTCAACGCGATCACTTTCATAAATTCATATTCTGCCCCTATCTTCAATTGTTCCGGATGAGAGGTGGGATGAGCGACATCACAGGAGAGAATAAAAGATTGATTTGAGCCGCGAAATTCGGTGAAATCGAGAAGATTTGCAGAAATACCAAAAGTAAATAACAAGGGAAGCTGAAAACTCTCTTCTTCATATGTTACGTCTTGGGAAAAATTCCTTATCGACATCCCAAACGCCAGGCTCTTGATACCGGTTTTAAAAACCGTACCGAAATCAAAAGTAACCGCACTTGCAACGTTTTGTTTCGTCACATAAGAATTCCCGCCCGGAACGACACTGCTGCCCAACGATTGATAGGCAAATCGAACTTGACCGCCAACGCTAAAGCGATCAGAAATTGCTTTCGCATAGCCAATACCCACTGCCAACGCAGCCGGGTCCATCACCCCGGTATCAATATAGCCCGAATTATCCGGCCTGACCATTGTCGTCAAAACATCCCCATAGTCGACAGATTGTATGCTTAAACCAATCACGCCGTATTCTCCCGACAACGGAGAGACTATCGCGCTAAAAGACAGATACTTGATATCTGCAATCCAGTCATTAACGCTGACATTGAGATTCAGCAATCCTGGCATTTCCGCCATCGCAGCCGGGTTATGAGTTAACGCTCCTGAATATCCTGAAAAAGAATTCACAGCGTCACCCATTCCGCCTGCGGTCGCATCAGAAGATACGCTAAGAAAATTGAAACCGGTCTGCGCAAGCTTTACCTGCTGACCATACGACGGAGAGGTGAGCAATCCGATTATCATAATTGCCGTTAAGCATGTTATTATAAACCGTTTCACTTTCTTGTACTCCTTTTCGAATTACACTCTTCCTAAAATGACAGAATAACGACTTTAAATTTGTCCGCAATGCTCGGAAACCCGGAAACCTGAGCCTGGGGATTACTTATTTCCGTCGGATTGCTTAACGTGAACCGGACCAGATAAACGCCGGCCTTGTCCACATGAAATGTATATCGCGCGCCAATAAGTGAGACAATCGACGTGGCCTGGGCGTCAGCAATGGTTTCCGTGGACCCATAGACACTTTCCTGGGGCATTAATAGCGAAGAGCTTAACGCCAAAGTATCTTTGCTTACGAGGTCGACAGAAACATAATCGCCTGCATTGCTTATGTTGTTGCCGACGAGATAGTAATACAAACTCGTATAGATATAAATATCTTCCGCTTGGCTGACTCTTAATACTGCATAACTGACTTTGTAAGCAACATCATAACTTATCGACAACAACGAATCCGAATGCAGCGACGGCAGGCTGTCGGCTAACGACTGGAAATTCGTATGGATGATCTGATTAACCGTGCCGCCTGTGTCGCCGGAAAAGCTCTCGAGTGGCCGTGAAGAAAGCACAGACCATGTAACCGGAACGCTTCGATAGAGGGGATTACCCGCGCTATCCAGCTTCTGGATACCTGCGCTGTCTAGGACAGGACCATATTGATAGGCGACAGTAATTCCATGGGCATCATTGACGGTATCGCTCGCAAGCAGCTTGCCTGCCCGCAGATCAATGTCCTGAGCATTAATGTCCTTCGCTTTGAATTTAGCCGGCAGCACGCTGTCGCATCCGATTGCCGCACAGCACAATATGCCCGCCAGAATGAACCTTAACGCAGAAGAGTACATGTTTTGATACGTATTATGCATTGCATTCTCCAAATGAAGTAGCATCATCTGATGACAATAAATTTCCTGTAAATACTTTGGCCGCTCTTAAAAACCACCTGCCCGGTGTTTGGATCGGTGTAATCTTGTGTAACCTCGAAGTACGCAATGTACAATCCACTCACGATAATCTGGCCGGAAGATGTCAACGAATTCCATCGTTGGTCACCGCTTCCATCCGTATGGTTGATTGTTTGAATTAAATCGCCCGTTTCTGTAAATATTCTGATCGTGCACATCGGCGGCAACCCGAAAAATGCAAGTTGATTTGCAACGGAAATATCTGAACCAAATTGAATTCCCCTTGCTCTGATATTATAGGGGTTGGGGACCACACGTATTTGCGAAAGGCTGTTGCCGGCCGGACGCAAAAGCGTCGCTCCCGTGTTCGTCATCGTGTAAAACATACTGCTTACCAGCGGGACACCCGGTTCAATATTATTTGTCGAACCGTTATCCTTGGTTTGTATATAGTAGTAATAATTGAATCCACGCTGAGGCGTCTTGTCGTCATAAGAATGCACAACGTTATTCTTATCACAAGAGAAGATCAACTGGAACGTCGTATCGGTCTTGGTCACCGAGCGGTAGATCTGGTATCCGTTGAAATTCGGCGATGATTCTGCGCTACCAGACCATTGAAGAGTAATTCTGTCGCCACCGGATGTCACTGAAAATCTATCCGGGGGAGGCGGCGGGTTGGGAATATTATATCCACCGGCGAAATTCGCTCTCGCCCTTCGAAACGTCTGAAACAACGAATCTTTACCCGAGAACACCCAGGCGTTCTTATATCTGTTTGCATCCGTCGTTGTGCCCCCGTTCCAGGGAGCTCCCGCAGGAAGTTGCAGTGCCGTAGTGCCGCTATTTCCGTTCGAATGCCATGCGTACCAGGTTCGTGCAACTCCTTGATTGAACGTGTGATTAATTCCCGCAACAGCTTCAGCAATGACAATTCGGACACTGTCTCCCGGCGCAATGGTATACGGTCCAAAGCCCTGTTGATTTTGATAACCGCCGGTGTTTCCTCCCCATGTATTGGCAAAGGCCGTCGGCCAGCCGTTCACATCTTCTCCTACTTGTTCAGCGTGTGTATGTACCGGGTGACCGGCAGTCATTGACTGATACTGTTGCGTCATCAGGCCGGCATTAAATGGATAGGTGGCGTCAATGCTTTCGATCGTGCCGTCTGAGCCCATGAATTGTGTCGTAGTTGGCTGCGTAAGATCATCGGATGTATCCCTCGCCGACTTGTCAGCATGCAAAACTAATTCCCCCATAAAGTGCGTTCCGCCCATTACGTGACCATCGACAAAATCCGGTCCGCCGATATCATCCGATACTCCGGTCGACGCTGAACTTGGTCCGTAATACGCGAGGTTGGCGCGAAAATTGTTTGGAGCAGCAAGCGAATGAGCAGCATCCTGACCGATGGCATCGTTTATGGTATTCTTCCCGTAGTTTTCAGAGGGAAACCCCCATCCTTCAATGTAGCCATCATTATCATCAGCGAGACGATACCGAAAATCAAAGACCACTCCCGTCAGTGTTCTGGCAGGCGACATTTGCCCGCCGGTATTGTCTATCAGACCCGTATTCTTAAAGACGTACTCATAAATGAAATAGTTGTCGTTGTACTGTTGCGTAAAGGCAAGAACTTTTCTGTATATCGTTATCCCTAACGGCGTATTTGCCCTGTTGTAGATCATACGATCTGCAGGCAGACTGGGATTGATTTCATCTTCGCCGCCGCCTAAGTTAAGAT
The DNA here is from genome assembly GCA_964439265.1 of uncultured Chitinophagaceae bacterium. Classification (GTDB taxonomy): domain Bacteria; phylum Bacteroidota; class Ignavibacteria; order UBA10030; family UBA8401; genus JAGVPT01. Next base: position 86,299 of record CAYTOA010000002.1, on the reverse strand, counting down.
CATTGGCGTCGAGATCATTCGCGATCACGTTATCGACGAGAACGGTCGGATGATTAAATCGGCCGACAAGTCTAAATTCTTCAGGATACACGACAGAGTTGATGTACATGTTTGACCGCCCAAGGGAGATTACCTTGTACGGGTACGTCAGCCCATTCGTCGGATCTGTAAAATTTGTCGTGCCAATCCATAATGCTTTGCCGACACTATGATCCTGATTTTGGTACTGTGCTGGCCAGCGCAACCCATCATCCTGGTCCGTGTTCAAATGAAGGCCTCTTCCCCTTCTGCCATACTCAATTTCAGCACAAGCGCTCGAGAACCAATGCCGTAAGGAACCCACCCATAACCATTTGACTTCTTGAGGTCCATAAACCTGGGCATGCAATTCCTGGAAACCGATCAGCTCAAAAACGCTGTATAACAGGACCACCGTGATTGCCCTTGGCAGATATTTTGTCGTCATACTGTACTACCTCTCATGATCAGAATTCTTCGTTTAGAGATTGAACGAGAAATTAATGCCGAAATAGTATTGTCTTGGATTGAGGAAGTCAAAAGAACTGTTGTTCGGCATGTCAATGTAAGCTTTATCATCTAAGATCTTTTGCATACGGCTGTGATCTACCTCCGCCCAATTGCCATCGACATAGTTCATATACCTGCCTGTGGGCTTATCATAATAGATAACAGTTGGGTCTATGCCAGTGGTAATCCCACGAACGTTTCCGCTAAACAGCACTGGCTGGTAACTGTCGCCGTTCTTTATGTAATCGCCGACTCGATCACTGCCGGGGATATTCGTGTTATTGTAGGCAGGGCTTGTAGGCAGATGCAGCGACGCCATATACGCCAAATAGTCGGGATTATTATAGAAACTTTCTCCTGACATGTGTTCCGTATTCAGCAAGTTCGTGGTTTCCATGAACAGCATAACCGAGAAAGACTTGAAAACAAACGTCTTGTTCAAGCGAAGGTTAATATTGTAATAATCTGTCACCTCAACATTGTTTGCGATGCCGATAACGTTTTGCGGATCGTAGGTAAGCCATTGCCCCGCTTTCCACGATGCTATGACATTGAGACTCCAATCAGCAAGAGGGGCAATCCCAAAACGCGTTGGTCCGAAATCTTTCGGCGTCAAGAATGTAATACTTGCGTTTGCGCGAGGCTGCGGAACGGGTTTTTGCAGAACCAGCGAATACAGAGGATTCGATTGACTTCTATCAAATTGTATTTGACTTGCTGGATTGTCAGCAATGACTACCTGACCGAACTGACCGGTCCGTACGACTTGATACGTATAATTAATAAAACCTCGTACCCAATCGCCTGAATTCCTTCGTAGAGTCAACTCCAATCCGCGAATATCAGAGTAGCTATTGTCGTTGGCCGCATAGTAGGAAATACCTTTCTGATCGCTTGTGTAAAACGTGAATGCCTGCTGATCCGTGATATCATTATAGAAGGCCGCAATCTGGAACAGATATGTATCGAATAACGATTGATCGAATCCTAACTCATACGAAACTGTTTTCGCCTGTGGTAAGTTGGGATCGCCGTAATTGAGCATACTCCCGGCCGCCGCACGTCCAACTCTGAAGAGCTCTTCATAGGCAGGCATTTCTTTGAAGTGCCCATAGTTGAAATACAGCTTTGAAGTTTCTGTGATCGGGTGCGAAATACCCAAACGGGGACTTAAGGATACGTCGGGCTTAACACTCGTTTTCGTATAGTTGGTTGAGGCGCTGTAAGAATTAGAGAAATAGGCCTGATCAAAAGGATCCACCGCCACCCAACTTGTGTTCGGATTGCTTACATCCAGTCTCAAACCAAGATTTGCTATGAATCCGTACGCTTCTATCTTGTCTTGCACATATGCTGCGATGCGATAGGGACTCCAACTCTGGTCCACCCAGTTTACGTCGCTGAAAACCGGGTTTATCGTTCCGTAATTCAGATGAAGAGCAAAAGTCGAAAATTCAATTCCGGCTTTAAACAAGTTCTCTTGATTTACCTGGCTCGTTAAATCTCCCTTAACCGTAACCGTATTAAGACTGCTCGAATCGTGCGCTGTGGCACTGTGGCCTCCGAAAAACAAGCCCAAATCTCCGATCGCCGAACCAAGTGGACCGTTGCCGTCCGTAAGGGCCGGACTGTATCCAAATGGTGCTTCGTCGACGAAAATTCCGGGAGTTATTTCAAAGTTCCGGGCTGTGTCACGCGCGGCGATAGGCGCCGTAAGATAACTTCGATGTTGATCTTCAACGCTTATTTCATAAAACGTTGAGGAGCTTACGGTAGCAGTAAGTTTGGCTGAAGCGTTGAAGTCAGTGACGTCGGCGGTAGAATACCAGGAATTAGTATACACCCTGCTCGATCTCTCTTCGTACGTTACGCCGGCAATCTGATCGGGCGTTTGGAGAAAGTCCGCCGGATTCCAAAACGGGTAGGTTCCCGCAGCCTGAGTAAGATATGATTGATTATAGAACCCATTATCCGTCGCGTTGATGGCGACATTGTAGGATTTGCCTGTTGATGCGTTTAACGTCAACTTCATTTTTGAGTTTAAATCTGAATTCATTTTTATTGACCAATCATAGTCCTCGTAGTCCGGACGGCTGAGCGGGATAAGCAGCATGGTTCTGTTCATGACAAAGCTGGTGAGGAATCGAAGATTGCCCAACTGCTCGCCGATGATTGGTACCGGGCCGCCAAAAGTTCCGTCAAGATTATAGTCGGGCGACTTGGTGTCGGGTTCCTGCCTGTGCTGCCACTCATACAAACGCTGGCAAGCTGCCGGCGATAAGTTAATCCCCTGCTGAAGAAGGGACTGCGAAACGGCGTTCCAGCCTTGAAACTGCGGATATTGGTTTTGCATGTATGTCGACCAAGCGCCATTTTGAGTTCCCGTCCAGCAGACCGCCGGATCCAGATATGGCTTGTTCCACATCGAATTCGGATCGTATTCGGAGATGCCGAAATATTTCTGTTGCGGCGGACTGTATTTGCCGTTGAAGGAACCAAAATAGTGAGCGGCATCCCCTTCTTTTTCTACGATGTTTATTATTCCCGAACGCACTTGTCCATACTCGGCATTAAAACCCCCTTTTTCGAGAGAGACTTCCTGAATTGAGGTCAACGCGATATTAGAAATAGGTTGGTTGTTTCTGGGATCGCGACGCGTCGCACCGTCAACTTGAAGAAGCAGCTCGTTCGCCCCTCCGCCCCTGACAATCAATCCGTTCTCAACGCCCGCTTGCAGTCCCGCAACATCATTGATCGTAGTCACCGGAAGGGTTTGAATCTCTTGGGGCTGCACTGCGGAGACGCTCCCCGAGACGTCTTTTCTTACCACGTTTTGTTCTGCAATTATCGTCACGGCACCCATTTTGATTTCTGCCTGCGCCAGCTGAACGTCGACCGGTGAAGTTTCATCGATGCGAACTCGAACTTCGTTCACTGTCACACTTGAATAACCGACCATGCTGACGAGCACAGTCTGAACACCGGGAGGCACAAGCAGGATGGAGTAATAACCATTAATATCAGTGACCGTCCCAAGAGTAGTTCCCTTCACGATGACATTCGCGCCAACGAGCGGTTCGCCGGTTTCTTTCTCCGTGACCTTCCCCGCTATTTTTCCGGTAGTTCCCGCAACGGAGAGACTGTTCATCAACAGAAGGAGTACGAAGGACAATGTAAGATTTCGGATGGTGCACGATGACATAAATTTTCTCCTTTGTGGCGTTCTTATTTCAACACTCGACGTACCGTGTAGCAGAACTCATAATGCCGCGATCCTACCGGCTACAAAAAGGCGCACCACTGGATAGACGCCTTTCGCGCGAAAGAAACTCCAAACCCTTTTTTTGAAATTGAATTGTCCAAAGTTTAGGAAGAGAATCACAATGCGAATCAACCTTAAATCGGAGATTTTGATGAACCAATAATCTGTCGTCGAGAGAACTCAATCTTGCAGGTCCAATTTAAGAGTTGCAATTCGAAGCTTTTCGCGGCACCACCGCCCATGCAAGTGTCGGTCACTTTTCATTGACAGCCCTAAAGAACTTAGAACTCGCGAAAATGCAATCCATGGTTACATAGCCGGCATGTTGCACATTTTGTGCCGGTTTTGCCTATGCAAAATCAATGACTTATCGGACAGAATTGAAGCTTTTGCTGGGATGTGTTACTAGATTGATAATGAAGACCTTATGAGTATGATAACGCAAAAGATGGGGCGGCCAGGGGCCGATTCGCCGGGCAATTCTCATGACCGGCATGCATGAGCTCTATTTAATGCCAAGGTCCTTGCATAATCGATGATAGTTTGGCGGGGCAAGTCCGAGTTTTCTTGCCGCCTCGGCATCGGACGATGAATTGGAGCGGACGAATTCGATGAATTTTCGGCGGACGACGTACTCGAGGTCGCGGAGCGATGTCCCTTCGGCGAGCCCTAATACCTTCAAAATGTCGTTCCCCGACATGGATAACAACTGAGGGTGCGTTCCAATCGCCATCCGAACAACATCAACAGTGATGTGTGCCTGCTCAAGAAAGAGAAGTCTGTGAACAACGTTCTTTAGCTCCCGGACATTGCCTTTCCATGACGCGTTGCGAAGAATTGCCATCGCCTCCGGGTCGACGACCGGCTTCATACGTTCCATGTCGTTGCAAAATTGTTGGAGGAAGAAATCTGCCAGCAGAGGAATATCTTCTCCCCTGTCTAGAAGCGAAGGAACTTCGATCGGGACAACGTTGAGGCGGTAATAGAGATCCTCCCTGAACCGTTTTTCTTCGACCTCTTTTTCCAGGTTCTTGTTGGTCGCGGCGATCAACCGGACATCGACCTTAAGGGATTCCCTCCTGCCAATTTTTTCTACTTCGCCGTTCTGGATGATCCGCAGTAATTTCACCTGCGCCGCCAAAGGAAGTTCGGTGATCTCGTCGAGAAAAACTGTTCCATGATTGGCGAGTTCAAATAGTCCGAGCTTGGAATTCGTGGCTCCGGTAAAAGAGCCCTTTTCGTATCCGAACAGTTCACTTTCGATCAGCTCATTGGGGATACTCCCGCAATTGATCGGCACAAAATTCTCAAAGCGCCTCTTGCTCCGATGATGGATGTTCACTGCGACAAGTTCTTTCCCCGTCCCCGAATGACCGGAGATCATCACATTGGCATCACTCTCGGCGCACTTTTCGATCTGCTGGCGCAGTCGAACGATGGGCGGTGATACCCCGATGATGATATTCTGCGAGAGGGTCTCCTCGACGGTATGAAGGAGTTTCTTTTTCGTTTTAGTCTGTTCTTTCTCCAAAACCCTTTTTTGGAACGCGTTGATGATCGACAACAAAAAATCCGTGGGCTGATAGATGAATTCGTCAATATCTCCCGGATATTTTGTGCAGTACCAGTATGCCCCGGCTTGCATCAAACTGTTCGCAAAATCGTAATCGGCAAGGTTTACTGTCATCTTCGTCACGACGATGATCTGAAAGGCAGGGTCGATCTTCTTGATCTCACGGATGAGCTGCTCGCCCATTAACCCCCCGGCGATCTGGAAGTCCATGATGATAACATCGTACAGTTCCTTCGAAGCATTGAGCTCGTCCAGGGCGAGACGGCCGTTCGATATGACCTTCCGGATGTTGATGATGTGCGAGAGCGGCTTGACCGTATTTCGAATCCGCCGAACATCGAACTCTTCATCCTCAATGAGAAGAACGCTGATTTCTTTTTCCGAGTGTATGGTCATGACAATGAATTAGGAATGGTAAAAGTGAAGACGCACCCGCCGCCGGGAACATTTTCCGCATCGAGATCCCAGCCGCATCGCGCGCGCGCGATCTCTCGGGCGATATAGCAACCGTACCCCACATGGCGGTCTATTCCGGTGCTTTTCGTTGAAGTGTGCTCGAGAAAAATGGGTTTTATCCCCTCTTCGTTCACTTCGAGCAGCCACGGAGCGATGCCGGCCCCATTGTCGATGATCCTGACTCGCGACACCCGGGACTCGGCGTCATAGCTTGTACTGATCGTGATGGTGATCCTATTGTTCTCTGCATGGTCGATGCAGTTCTGTATGATCGGCTCAAAGACTTCCCAGACAACGAACTCGTTAATATGGACAATGGGAAGATTCTCATCCAGTTCGAACGAAAAGGAAATGACGTCGCTCATCGTCGAAATCCTCTGGAAGACGTTCTCCACGAGAAATCGCAAGACCTTATTAAGATCAGTCACGAAAATTGGGCTGCGGATTGTTTGCACCGGAGGATCATACCACTTCATATCATAAATGACGCGTGCAATAAAGTTCGCATATCTGTTAATTCGAACCTTCACTGAATCTATATTCCCCACGTTCAGCAATCGCACGTCTTCCTTGATAAAGCCCATTATTTTTTCGGCCTTATGGTGGGTATGGTAAATGCGCTTCGTAAACAGCAGCTCGTTCTGAGTACTGATCTGATCTGCGAGATGATGCTTTTGCTCGTCGAACAACAACTGCTGCGCCTTGTTGCGTTCCTGCAGCGTATAGGTCGAGATGAAAAACATCGCAAGGAGGCCGAAGAAAATTAACGCCGTATACGTGATCGCGGTTTGATCATACGTTGATATCATCTCATTCGTGATGATCGAAAAATCGGGCGTATTCTTCATATACATTGCACCGACGAATTCACCGCGCGGTACAAAAGGGACGAAGATGTGAAACGTCTCCCCCTTCCCTACGATGGTCTGCACTTGTTCTTCCGCACGGAACGCCGTTTGCATCCGGGCGTACATTCGAATGGCGTCGGAGTGATTCCACGACGACGGGGGGAGCTTCTTGTCCTCGTCAAAGACAAAAGAATACAGGACGCGTCCGTCGTCAATCGCCACAATCGATGAATCCATCTCTACAAGAAGACAAAGCTCCTGGACATTTTGATGCAGGTATTGCTGGCTCAAGATGATGTTGAGATTTCCGATAATTTTTTCTATCTCCGGTTTTTCCAGAATCTTGTCTTTCGTTTTCGCTTCAAGCAGCAGTTCAAGAGACGTAGCCGTTAGATTCGCGAGCCGTTCGGCAGAATCCTGTTGGTACCACTCCTGGGTCCCCATGAGGATCTTTTGGAGAGAAATCTTATGGACGAAGGAGATCGCTATCTGGAATACAATCAGGACGAGAAACAGCACCGTGAGATGCCGAATCTCAAAGCGATACTGACGCGCGCTTTCCCATAGAGATCGAAGAGGATTCTTCATGCTGCGGAGTCAAAGTCACTTGATAAGTACTTGGTTTGAATTGACGACTGCCGATGCCTTGGTAAGTGCCTCGTCAACGGTCAATTCTTTTTTCAACGCAAGATGAACGTAGTGAGCGATGATATCGGCGATCCTGGTGTAATCCAAAAGAGACGGCCGATGAAAGCCATGCTCGATAAGCTGTCGGTAAAAGATAAGCTTCGGATGGGCACGGACGTATGCAGTGTCGCTGTACACATCCTTATTGACGGGGATGTAGTCGCCAATTTCAAACATGATCTTTTTGGCCTCCGGCGTTTGAAGATAGCGGACAAATTCAATCGCCGCGTCCTTTTTTGTGGAATATTTGGAAATCATCAGGTTCCAGCCGCCATACACCGAGGTCGGTTTTTGTCCTTTGAAATGAGGTAACGGCGCCCGTCCGATGAGCCCATTGGGTACGCTGTCGGTGTACGGCGCGCGGGCGGTCTCGAGGAAATTTGACCAGCCCCGAACGAACATCGCGTCGTGACTGATCATGTATTCGTAACATTTATTTTCATCGAGTTCCAAAACATCAGGAGTACTGATTTTCGATTTGTAGACAAAATCGACGAGGGTCTGAAGGGCTTTGTGCGCAACAGGTGTCGTCAATCGAATAGTGTTGTTCCGAAAATAATCGTTGTCGATGGAAGCAATCATTTCAAAGTAATTGCAGATCAATCCTTCGTAGTCGTACCCCTGAAAGACATAAAAAGGCTTGTTCTCCATCCCAAGCGGCTTCTGAATAGCTATTAGCCGATCCCAGGTGATCGATTGCCCCAACTCCTCCTCTACTGCACGTGCATTGGGGAGCCGCTGCAGGTAGTCACGACGGTAATACATCATCCCGATATCGATGAAGAGAGGCATCGCAACAAGCTTTCCCTCGCTGATACATGATTGAAGTACGGGAGAAATGATCGCCGATTTGTCCGCCTCGGAAAAATAGCCGTCGAGGGGTTCGCTCCATTTTGCAAATCGAGGTGTCCAAATATAGTCGACGGAAAAGATATCCAGCCGGTCGCTCTTGCTGCGCAGCGAACGGGCGAGAAGTTCTTTTCTCTCATTGGTATTAAACTTGCTGAAGGGAAGATCAACAGGAACTACTTCGATTCGTCCCGCGTATTGCTGATTGAATCGTTCGATGACGGCGCGGTGAGCCGCTGAAATGTGGTCGGCAAAATACACCTTCTGTACTTTGTTGAAGTCGGTCGAACTGTCGGGAGAACCGAACTTCACGAAGAACAAGAAGAACGCGGCGAAGACGCCGACTCCGAGAATTGATATTTTTGCGGCGTTGCTCATTGAAATGTTCTGCAACCTGGTCGATGCGGTAAGATACTCAAAACAACTGAGAGAAAACCATGTTGCGAAGTTTCGCAACTAAGCTTTTCACTCTATCTCAGTGCCCTCGCGCAGACTCGAACTGCGATTAGAAGTTTAGGAAACTCCCGTTCTATCCTGTTGAACTACAAGGGCGGGGAAATCAATATGTTCTCAGCGCTCGTGCAATAAACAGACAGATGAAGATTGCACTATTTTGGCTACACGTAATTGCTTCTGTAACCACTTGCTATTAACAGCGGTCAACCGATATGCTTCTGATCTTTGGACAGGTGCGAGCATATCAGTTGATTCATGAGGAATCTCCGCGTAGAATCCGGTGTAAATATACTACACTGTGGAAGGGATTGCAACTCAAAAGCCAAATCTCCTAACGCTTTCTTCGGCACCGACTTTCAATTGAGCCTCACGGATACAAAAGATCCGGGGACACTCACCATAAAAACATTCTTCGAATATTTCCGCTTGATGAATAGCCCTCGAAGAAATCGGGCACGCGCACAGGCATCTGGATAAAGGGATTCGTGAGAGATTGCTTTCTTTTCCTATCTTCCTGTTCATTTTTTCGCGATCGCGCAGCTTTTGTTTCCACTTCTTCCTCGACGATCTGGACCCAAAGGACTCGAACTGGGTACGTTTCAGAACCAATTCGACCTGCAACAATGCAATCACTCCGTAAGCGCGGATTGACTCGTTGTTGCACCTCGTCGCAGTTCTCCTCATCAAGTTGAGCAGAAGATCAGGCTGAAACGCCTTATCGTCATAACGACGGATGATGAGGCTTTCTTACCTTAATTTGCGAATAGAATGGGTGACAATATTTGCACAATACCCGTGGTTAATATCTCACGGTAAGCTTTGAATTTCTCGGAGCACCGAAAACTCTCAACTATCATTCCACGTCCCCTTCGATCTCTGCCGATGGATTTATGCAGGAGTCAGCGCCTCAGCTGCGACGACCAGAAACATCTAAAAGAGGATTGGTAGTGCAGCCGGAGGGCCAATCAAGAACAAAGAACCTTCCAGGCGAGCGATCTAATGAAATATTCACTGAATTCTGAAAAGTGGGAATATCATCAATACCGCACATCTACTCTCACTGGGAGAACCCTTATTCGACGATTTTATGTGAGAAAAGAGAACAATCTCTTGACTTGCTGGCACGGTTATTGGCTATTTATTGAGGAGAGGTTAACTCTGCATCTTGAGATTGGGAAAAGCGCCGTCAAAACGAGGTCGGGATTCGAGGATTGTGATCGCCGTTCCGTCGGAAGATGCTCATCATCTCGGTCCACCAACACATGGGCGGAAGCTTTTAATCTTAAGATTTAAGATAATTTTGTCGATAATGATATGGGAGGGCCTTCCAACTAGTTCGGCTCCGGAAGCAACCTCCCTTTTTTTGCGCTGTGACCTTGGACACTCTTATGGACTCAGAACACAATAGACGAAGACGCGAAGCGATACACGTCGTGAAACACGGCAATGACGCGAAGCGCTTTAGTTACAGGACTCTCCTCTCGGCACTTGTTGTCATCGCGCTCATATTCCCGATCTCACACCTCTATGCATTAGATCCGAAAAAGACCATCGATCAGTATGTGCACGACAAATGGCTCAAGCAAAACGGCCTGCCGGGCAGCGCCGTCAACGCATGCCTGCAGACTTCAGACGGCTACCTTTGGTTTGGAATGACCGCCGGCCTGTTTCGCTTTGATGGAGAGACGTTTGAGTCTGTGAGCACGATTACAGGCGACAATGTCAACCGCGAAGCCATTTCATCATTGTGCGAATCCGGCGATGGCAGTCTATGGGTTGGTACTTTTGCTAATCAACTTTGTCGATTACAAAATGGAAAGATCTACCGTTATGGCGAATCCGAAGGCATCAAGAGCAGGAATGTGAATGCACTCCATCAGAGCTCGTCAAAACATATTTGGGCGGGAACCTCGTACGGGCTCTACAGGTTGGACGGTGACAGATTTCTGGATGTCCCAGTTGCTCCACCCTATGTAACCGGGATTACCGAGGATTCGGAAGGAAGAGTTTGGGTAGGCACACCAGACGGAGTACGCATCCTGCAAGGAGACTCGGTAACGCAGTCCATGCAGGTCACAATCCATGGACGCCGTCAATACGTCACCGCCCTTTGTGCCGACAAAGCTGGAGATATTTGGATTGGCGGATACCAAGGACTGGTTCGCTGGAGCGATGGATTGATGAAAGCCTTTACGACTGCTGACGGACTTTCAAATGAACAGGTCACTGTCATCTTCGAAGACCGGGACGGAAATATTTGGGTCGGCACTCGTAAAGGCGGGCTGAACAGATACAGCGCGGGAAAATGGACATCATTCACAGAGACTGACGGGTTAAGCAATAATTACGTCATGTCGATTGTCGAAGATCGTGAGGGAAGCCTGTGGGTGGCCACGGTTGACGGCCTGAACAGGTTTAAGGATGTCAACGTAACGCCGTATTCTACGAAAGAGGGCCTTGTCAGCAACTACATTTCAAGCGTCGCAGAGACACCAGACGGAAGTTTGTATCTTCTCAGTGACGAGACGTTCAGCATCACTCGAATGAAGAACGGCAAGCTGTCCGAGATAAAGACTCCGGTAGGACCCGCATTTGTTTCGCATGATGGGAGATTATGGGTCGCGCAAACCGGATTTTTGTCAGTAGTGAAAGACGGACGACTTAAACAGTATGATACGAGCGCCGGGATGCCGATGCGTTGGATTACGGCGATCGGCGAGGATACGGAAAGTATTCTTCTATATATCAACTATGTAGGCATAAGAAGATTCAAAGATGGAAAACTAATGCCGTACGAATTGAAAAAAGGTGTGCCATTTGTGCCGGTTGATTACGTCAGCTGTTTCTTTCTCGATGCAAGCGGCACACTGTGGATCGGGACATCGAATGGACTGCTTAGAGTCCGAGACGGGGAGGTGAAGACCTTTGGCCCGGCTGACGGATTGGCCGATTCTTGGGTTAACTCCATTCTTGACGACGGACGAGGGAGCTTATGGATTGCCTCACCTCGCGGAGGAGTGACCCGATTCCATGAGGGAAAGTTTACCAAGTACAACACAAAAGTCGGATTGTTCAATGATGAAATCTATTGCGTCTTAGAAGACGATGCAGGAGATCTCTGGCTGAGCAGTCCACGGGGAATCGGACATGTGTCGCGCCAGGAACTCGATGATTTCGAAACAGGCCGAAGCAGCGGCATCCATACCCAGGTTTTTGACGAGGCTGACGGAATGAAAACGGAAGAGTGTATTCCTTCGTGGCAGCCGGCTGCCTGCAGAACTCACGACGGACGGCTCTGGTTTGCAACTAGGAAGGGAGCCGTGGTGATCGATCCGAAATCACTCAATAGAAATGGACTCATTCCGCCGACGTTTATTAAGCATGTGATTGCGGACCTCCAAGTTATCGCTCCCGGAGATTCTTGCTCGCTCTCACCCGGGACCGAGAAACTGGAATTTCAGTATGCTGCATTGAGCTACCTGGTACCTGAGAGGGTCCGATTCAAGTACATGCTGGAAGGATTTGACCGCGAGTTTGTTGATGCAGGAACGCGCCGCGTGGCATATTATACAAACCTTCCGCCTGGTAAGTATCGATTTCGTGTAATGGCCTGCAACAATGACGGCGTATGGAATGAAACCGGGGCAGCCTTTGCGTTTATTCTCGAGCCTCATTTCTATCAGACATACTGGTTTTACACTCTGGTCCTGCTTCTATTCGTCGGATGCGCAATCGGTTTCTATCTGCTTCGAATGTGGCAACTCATCAAAAGAAAAAGGGAGTTAGAACTGAAGGTCCAGGAAGCCCTGACGAGTATTAAAGTTCTCGGCGGATTAATTCCGATCTGCTCAAGCTGTAAGAAAATCCGGAATGACAGGGGATACTGGGATCTTTTGGAAGGATATATCCAAAGTCACTCCGAAGCCAAATTCTCCCATGGGCTTTGTCCCGATTGTGCAAACAATCTCTACCCGGATATTTTCCCTCGTAAGGATCCGGCCTGATCATTATAAAGGACAGCGAAGGCGATGTGGTTACCCGCTGAATAACAGAGACCGGGCACGTTGAAGGCGAATATTACTTTGGGGAATGGTGATATCAGCTGCGCAGATGCCGACAGAACACCGATCGTTCGCCGCAGCAGCTTCTCCGCCAAACAAATGTCTCCTCCTATCGTCGATCACATTCCACCCAACTCCTCCAAATGGCTGGTGATGTGTGCAGACTATACCCTTCCCTTGATTTTAGCGTGACGGCGAATTCAAGCCCAATTCTTCCCATCTTTGACAAGATTTGCTCAAAATCCACTTCATATTGCCTGTATTGAGAGGCATAGTTATTGTAGAATTAAAGGAACTAGTAACTTTTCCACCCTCCCAATGGGAACAGAAATCAGAACTTGACGCGCCGGGGAAATACAAGCGAATCCCCATAGCGCATGATACGTTTCGATAAAAGGGGCTCCTGTTATAACAAAAATCGAAGGCAAAAAGTCGTTGTTGCGTGCACGATCGTATTCTCCCTGAGAGAACTGTCGTTTGTTTGCTGCAAATCGATCGCTTTTGGAGAGAAGATTGTTGATCGTTCTGCCGATATACATAAAGGTGGACTGTATTGCAACCCCTGAAATCACTGAAGCGAAACCGGGAGTCCTTAGCGAAAAATATTGACACGACTCAGCACGATCTCTCTTCCACAAGCGTGTCAGATCTACGGCGCGGACATTTCACGAATTTCGGCATTTGAGAATTGAACCCATAAGGATAAATCCTTTGAAACCCGACGGACAGAATCTCCACATTTCTGTTGAATCATTGCGAAACAACATCACGCGTCGATTCATTCCGTTGTTCTTTGCGGCCATCCTGATTAACGCCATCCTTACAATCGCTAGAATTCCGATCTTGGGAGTCCGGCCTGTCATGTATCTCCACGTACTGCTCGCGATCGTAATGACGATTCTCTTCCTTCGAAGAAAAAGTACTCGGCCTGAGACGTTCGCGGTGATGATGATCATCATGCTCGCACTAATCCTTGTCTCAGGAGTCGTTACATTGGGTCTTATGTCTGCAGCGCTCGTTATCGCGCCGGCTATTACTCTCTACCTGATGATGCTCGGCCACCGGAAGACTGCGTACGCGAGCATTGCCTTCCTTTTTCTCTTCCTCTCGATCACAGCGGTTCTTTTTGTCGGCGGCTGGCTTGATTATGGCACGTCGCCTCTCCTCTACATTCGGTCTCCCCTTGCCTGGATCGTCATGATCGTTGTTGTCTGCGGAATCTCGATCACGTTTGCAGCTCCTTTAGAATTGCTCCCGGGCACGCTGGAAGGAATTGAAGAGCGATTTCATCTTGCCTTCGAAAACGCAAATGTGGGAATGAGCCTGACAAGTATTGACGGACAATTTTTTAGAGTGAACAATGCGCTGTGTGAGATTCTTGGTTACAGCCAGGAAGAGCTTGAACAAATGACTCTTTCACAGATAACGCATCCGGGCGACATGGCACTGACCTTGGACTTTCTCAGCCGCCATGAAACCCGCGGAGAGGAAAAAATCAAACTTGAAAAAAGGTATCTCCACAAACAGGGAAACATTATTTGGGCGAGCATCTCAAGTTCCCTCATTCGAGACGCACAACACCGCCCTCAATGCTTCATCACCCATATCCAGGACATCACCGCACGCAAGCATGGAGAAGAGAGTTTAAGGCAAGCCCTCGAATGGCAGGAAGCCATTTTTGAAGGCTCACGAGATTCCGTGTTCATCTCAGACACGGATTCCCGGTTTGTCGCCGTCAACAACGCCGCTTGTGAACTCACCGGCTACTCTCGAGAGCAGCTCCTCGGGATGCAGATTCCCGATCTTCATGACCAGCTCGATTTAACCGCGTATACAACCTACAACAATAAGATCTTCGATGGAGAAGAAATCGCAAGCGAGGCGAAGATCCTCCGCAAAGACGGTTCAAAAGTCGACGCAGAGTTTAATAACAAGCGCATTTTGATAGCGGGCGTGCTCTATATGCACACAACCGCAAGAAATATCGCCGAACGCAAGGAGGCAGACAAAGCACTGCGGGCTAGTGAGGAACGCTTTCGTTCGATCTACGAAAATTCAAGTCTCGGCCTGTACCGGACAACGCCAGACGGAGTAATAATTCTGGCAAATCCTTCACTCGTCAAGAAACTTGGCTACTCCACATTCGAAGAACTGGCAGCAAGGAATCTCGAACGGGAAGGCTTCGAACCATCGTATGAAAGAAGACAATTTATCGACCGTGTGGAACAGGATGGAGAGGTCAATGGCTTGGAGAGTGCCTGGACTCGTCACGATGGCTCGGTCATCTATGTAAGAGAAAGCGCCCGTGCAATCCGGGACTCTCACGGCAAGATACTCTATTATGATGGCACCGTGGAAGATATCACCGAGCGCAAAATGGCAGAAATCGCGCTTCGGGCAAGCGAATCCCAGTTCCGCGAACTGTGGGGAGCGACAGTCGAAGGAATTGCGATCCAGGACAATGGAGTGATCGTCGAGGTCAATGAGGCGATGTGCCGAATGCTCGGTTATACCAGGAAGCAGGCCATCGGCAAATCACTGCTCGATTTTTCGGCGACCGAAATGCACACCTCACTTCGTCAGCACATCTCTTCTGGTGACGAGACTCACTTCGAAACCGGTGCGATCCGTTCGGACGGCACGCGGCTGATTCTCGAAGTATTTTCAAAACCAATTTTTTATCAGGGGAAGCATTTGCGAATGGCGGCCGTAAGGGATATTACGGAACGCAGGCAGTTCGAAGACGCACTTCGCGACAGCGAGGATCGTTACCAGAGAATCATTGCGGCGATCACTGACTACATCTATACCGCGCATGTGAAAGAAGGAAAAGTTACCAATACAGACCATGGACCGGGATGTGTCTCTATCACCGGTTACCAGCCCGATGAGTTCAAAGACCAACCCTACCTCTGGATCGACATGGTGTTCCCCGAAGACCGTCCCGTTGTGGAGGAACAAGCGCGGCTGATCATGGCCGGCAAAATCCCCCCCCCTCTCGAGCACCGAATCGTGCATAAAAACGGATCGTTGCGCTGGGTAAGAAACACGTTTGTTCTCCATCGCGATGAAACGGGGGAGATCGCTGCTTACGACGGCCTTGTCCAGGACATCACTGAGCGGAAAGAGGCAGAACAAGCGCTTCAGGAAAGCGAACTAAATTACCGCCAACTCGTCGAAGGCTTCCCCGACGGCATTGCGATATACGTCGACGGAAAGATTGTTTTTGCGAACAGCGCCAGCGTCGCTCTTGTAAGAGCATCGGGTATGGAGGAGTTGATCGGAACGCCGGTCCTCGATCTCGTTCATCCTGAGTACCGGCAGATGATTATTGAGAGGATGAAGGAAGCATTATTATCGAACGATCCGCTTCCGCTCCTGGAGGAGAAATTTGTGAGGCTGGACGGGACGGACGTCGACGTCGAAGTAAAAGCTCTGCCGGTGACCTTCGGCAACCGACCCGCTGTGCAGCTTATCGTCCGCGATATCTCGGAGCGTAAACGAACGGAGGAAGCGCTGCGTGAAAGCCAGCTCCGTTACCGCGCCGCGGTCGAACAAAGCAATGAAGGGATCACTATCGCCGATCTGGACGGTCGTTACATCATGGTCAATCCGGCATTCTGCAGGATGACGAGGTACACAGAAAAAGAGCTTCTTGCGATGCGCGTCATCGATCTCATGCCGAAGCGCTCTTCCCTGAAGTTATTCAGCCGGGTTGCCGATCAACGTGAGTCGGGCAAAAGAGAAGTCGAACTTATGCGGAAAGACGGTTCGACCTTTATTGCTCTCATCACCGGGTCGTCGCTGGAAGTGGGAAGCCGCCATTACGTTCACGGACTTGTCCAGGATATCACAGAGCGAAAGCGCGCCGAGGAGGCGTTGCGGGAAAGTGAGGAACGGTTTCACAGTATGTTCGAGATGCACGATGCCGTCATGCTCCTTATCGAGCCCGTGTCCGGCGAGATCAACGATGCCAATCCGGCTGCAGAGAGGTTTTATGGATATTCCGTAAACGAGTTACGAGGAATGTCCATACAGAATATCAACATGATGGCGGCAGGAGAAGTCCAAGCGGAGCTGTCGCGAGCGCTGGTGAGTGAAAAGAGCTCATTCATTTTTGCACATCGCCTTGCAAACGGCGCAGTGCGCAGCGTGGAAGTGCATTCCTCCCCAATTATGTTGGATGGAAAACAACACCTGTTTTCAATTATCCATGACATCACGGAACGCAGAGAAGCTGAACGGCAGCTGCGCAAGCTTTCCATCGCCATCGAACAAAGCCCGGCTTCCATTGTTATCACCGACACGCAGGGAAATATCGAATACGTCAACCCGAAATTTACACAAGTTACGGGCTACACCATGGACGAAGCCATCGGGAAAAAACCCAACATATTAAAATCCGGAGAGACATCGCCGGAAGAGTACAGAAGATTGTGGCAGGACATCACTGCCGGCAAGGATTGGCGCGGTGAATTCCATAATAGAAAGAAAAACGGCGAACTTTTTTGGGAAATAACGTCAATCTCCCCCGTCAAGGACCAGGACGGCGTAGTGACTAATTTCCTTGCCGTGAAAGAAGATATCACGGACCGCAAGCGCGCAGAGGAGGCGCTTCGCCATGCACAAAAGTTGGAGAGCATCGGTACCCTTGCGGGCGGTATCGCTCACGATTTCAATAATCTCCTCAATGCCATCATGGGGCAATCATCTCTGGCCCTCGGCAAGCTCCCGAAAGAAAGTCCGGCCGGCAACAACATCGCAAAAGTCCTCAAGGCAGCCGAGCGGGCCGCAGATCTGACACGACAGTTACTCGCCTACTCGGGAAAAGGAAAATTTCTAACCGATGATTTCGATCTCAACCGGTTGGTAGAGGAAAACGCACAGCTGCTGGAAGTGTCCATACCAAAGTCGGCCCACCTGCTGTACGACCTCGACCGCACACCCCTTTGCATGCGGGGCGACGTAGGCCAGATCCAACAAGTTGTCATGAACCTTATCATCAATGCGGGCGAGGCGCTCGGCACAAATCCGGGCTCTATCACCGTTCACACCAGTCAAATTGAAATCGCGTTGAACGCGAAGGAATACTCCAGGTATACCAACATTTCCCTTCCACCCGGCCCTTACGTTTCATTCCAGGTGAACGACACGGGACACGGGATCAAGCCGGAATTGCTGGCGCGGATCTTTGACCCGTTCTTTACGACAAAATTTACCGGACGAGGACTGGGCCTCGCCGCAGTGCTTGGAATCATACGTGGGCACCATGGAGGGATCCGCATTCACAGCGAAAGCGGTAAAGGGAGTGAATTTGACGTTGTGTTCCCGATGGTCCAGCCTTTATTGAAACCGAAATCGCAAGAGACGAAACAGATTCCTGCGCTTGACGGTGAGGGAAAAACCGTCCTCGTGATTGACGATGAACCTTCCGTGCTTGAGTTATTGACGGATGTCTTCACGGATGCAGGTTTTAAAGTGATCAAGGCCTTAGATCCGATCGAGGGGATTGAACTCTACCGCCAACACCAAGAATCCATTCTGCTGGTGGTCTTAGATTACTCCATGCCGGGCATGGATGGCAAGACCGCTTTTCACGAACTTCTCAAGATCAACAGCGACGTAAATGTGCTTCTCTGCTCCGGTTACACGGAAGAGGAGATTCGATCTGTATTCGGCGACATCCTCCCTCACTCCTTCATACAAAAGCCCTACAAGCCGAGTGCGCTCATGGAAAAAGTTTCGAGGATATTAATTGGTGCTTCTTCAGATTTTTGAGCGGCTCTATCCCCAAGAAAACATATTCCCCATTGTGACATGCGCAGCATCGAAGGCTTGAAGGTGTCACAATCCACTTGGCATTTTGACCCGAGTATTTTATATTGTGTCCGTAACGGTTTATTACGGTTCTTCAATCAAGACACTAGCAGTTCCGCCCCTTATTCTTCGTAGGAGAAGTATCGCTCATAAAGTCTTCACGATCATCAACTATAATAGAGGGAGAGCATCATGAAATGGTATCATTATGTCGCTTGCTTTTTCGCCGGAGCATTTTTAGCAAACACCGTCCCGCATTTCGTCCACGGAGTGTCCGGCGACGCATTTCCGTCACCCTTTTCTACCCCGCCGGGGAAAGGATTATCATCTCCGACGGTAAACGTTCTGTGGGCACTGGCGAATTTGCTCATCGGCTACATCCTGGTAAGAACCGGAAAACTCTCTCAATCAAACAAATGGAGTCTGCTCGTCTTCTTCGCCGGCATTATTTATATGAGTATCACGTTGAGCATCGCGTTCGTTGATAAGATGCATTAAGAGATCGGGTGATAGAAACCCGATGAATAATCTAGAATCATCTCTTTAGCCCTTCGTTCAAAACAAACTGCCATGTCCGAAATATTTTCCCTCGGAGAGGATAGCTATTATTCAGAAACCCGTTGTGCGCTCCCAAGGGGGCGTATGAACCGATGATCCCTGCCAAACGCAAGATTACTCTCGTGCTGCTGGGACTTATCTTCATCGTTCTTCCATCGTGCAACACTCGCAAGCCTGAACAGAAAGCGGCTTCGGACGATATCGATTCAGACCGGATACCGATAACCGCGCCCTCGGTCCGGTATCCGGCAGAACAGTTGTTGTTTCACCAGTCCAATCTTCGATTCCGGGAACAATTAAGTTTGGCAAAAAATGACGGCCAAAGATCTGCAGCGGTTGATGAATGCGACAAATCCCGGTTAGAATTTTTTAAGTAAAACAAATTCCGCGCGATTCACTGGATCGGAAGGATTGAAGAGATCAGAAATGAAAACAAGGGTGACTGGACTCTTTTGAGGATAGTTAGCGACGCTGCGGGATTTACTATTTCCTACCAGACCCATTTTCAACGCTGGCCGACATGGAAGAACAATTCGATAATTGAAAAAGGATCCAAAACGTACCAACAAGCATCACGGCTATCCGCTGGCCAGATGGTTACCTTTTCCGGCACATTCATTGAAAGCATCTACTATAAATTCAGCGAAACAAAAACCCTCGACCTGGCATCGATCTCGTCACCCAAGATCATTTTAAGATTTGACGACCTCGTGCCTTTTCCAGCCCAACACAACTGATACCCCTTCCCCCTCTCAAAGACGCTTTCGCCGGTATGTTCAATCTAGTGCTTTTTCTAATATTAAATCTTGTACTAAAACCGCAAAGCACGATAAGATCGCAAAGATGTTTTTGTAAAACAAACTAAGAAATCCTGGCGTCCTTAGCGCCCTTTGCGGTGAATTATTTTTTTAAGAATACAATATTTGATTTGGGAAATGGCACTAATGCTGTTTCTCAAAAATAATCTTGCATTTTTAACCGCTAAGACGCCAAGCATGCTAAGAAGTTATAAGTATTAATGAGCAACAATACTCTTGGCGTTCTCCGCGCCTTGGCGGTAAAACACAAGATCATTTATCGGAAACGGCACTAGCTCATTCATAAAGCTTCTTCATCGATCGAAATTCGTGCGGCGTACCGCAGAACCGCTTGAGCTCCTCTTTTTAGACAGTTGGCTGCAATTGACCAAATCTCTTGGTGATGCGAACCTGCAAGCTATCGAACTGCCGTCCTTCGCAAGATTCTTGGGCTATTCCTCTCGTTCTTGGTATTGATTTTCCATGATGTTTATGGCACACGTGTTGCTCTTAGAGGCAACGATGACCCCTCTCGTGAGGTCCAGTGTCACACATTTGTTCTATCGACGCAGCATACGCGAGTTGTGTGTAAAGCTTATTTGTCCGTATTCCGAACTTTGTCAAGAACTGGTGCAGTGGGCGGTCGCCAGTTGCTCTCAGATCATACCGCTCTATCGAAACATGTTGGCGTGTGGGTGAATCTGCTGCCGTCCCTTTGGGTCGCTCAACGGCAGCGCGTCGCAAATAATATTTCGAGGCTCACTTGGCAAAAATTGGCATCAATCAACTTTGTGAGGGAATGATCGTCGAGGACACGGTAACCGATCTTCGCGGGACGATTCTTTTGCAGAAAGGAACTGTCATAACTCACAATGGGATTAAGATCCTGAAAACGTGGGGCATTCTCGAAATAAGCATTGACGAGCAGAGCGCAGCTGTACACAGCATCTCGCAGGAATCTCACGTCGACGCTCGGATCATGATGGAGGCGGCAGCCAAAGCGGAAACACTATTTCAACACGCGGACCGGAACAACATTTTTGTGAAAGAACTAATACGATTGGCAACGAATAGAATCGCAATGTCATGGACAGAAGGAGGTTAAACGTGTTCAGCAGTCCGCGGGATCTTTTAGACGGCACTGAAAGACTCTCTTCTGTCTCGGTCGTACACGAACGCCTGAACGAAGCAATTTTCAGCCAGCGAACTACCGTCGGGCAGATCACCTCCATCATCATGCAAGATGCGGGACTTACCGCAAGACTCCTGCGCATCGTGAACAGCGCATATTTTGGTTTTCCTCGAAAGATCGATACCATCTCGCGCGCCGTCATGGTGGTCGGTACGCAGCAGCTTCATGACCTTACTCTCGCTACCTCTATTGTGACTCTTTTCAGAAGTATACCCGAACGCTTTGTTTCCATGGAGACGTTTTGGAAACACAGCGTCGCTTGCGGCCTCGCAGCGAGGGTCCTTGCAGGTCTCAATCGTGAATCAAACGTCGAACGATTTTTTGTTGCAGGCATCCTCCACGACGTCGGACGACTTCTCATGTACGACAAGATACCTGACCTGATGGACAAGGTCTTTACCCGCGCGGCCGAGCGTCCGCAGCCGATGTTCACGACTGAACAGGAAATTATCGGCTATGATCATGCGGCAGTCGGCGCGGCATTGATCGAAGCATGGAAGCTGCCAGGCAGCCTGGAGGAAGTTGTCCGTTATCACCATATACCCCGGAACGCTGACCGCTATCGGCAGGAAGCGTACGTTATTCACATTGCAGATGCCATCGCACATTCAATGCAGTGTGGAAACAGCGGGGAGTTCTTTGTCCCCCCCATCGACGAAGATGCATGGAAAATATTGGGATTGAATCCGGGATTTCTTCCCCAGATCTTCGATCTCGTCGATCGGCAACTGGAAGGCGTCCTAAACATGTTTCACAAGGGGGGTTGATGCTGGACGAAGATAAGAATACCAAGCCGAGCGTCGACTCGCTGCTGGAACGGGTTCGCTACCTCGAAGAAACAAATCAATGGATGCTGGAATCTTTCGAAGAAGTCTCAGCCTTCGATGAAGTGCGGTCCTTTATCGATTTTAACCGGGATAAGGATGCGATCTACAGGGCAGCCTGTGAACACCTCGGCCGTCTCGTCGGATTTGAAACTTTTGTTTTTTTTCGGCCAAACGAAACGAGCAACGAGTTTCTGCTCGATAATGTCGAGCCGCCCCGCGAAAGGGAGTCCGTTCAAAAGGAAGTTGACGAACTTATCGAAGAAGGGCTTTTCGGCTGGGCATTACATCAGAACAGGCCCATTCCCATACCGTCCAGGAACGATGCCCGCATCTTTGTATTACACGGTCTTGAGACGCAAAGGAAAGTCATCGGCATGTTCGTCGGTATAGCCAGGAACCCTGAGACGATTCCGAACAAGATGGCCCTTAGCCTTATGTCAATTATTCTTTACAAAACGACGGTCGCACTTGAACAGCTTGAACTCTATCAGCGTATCAGCAATCAGAACAGGCTTCTCGAACAAAAAGTAGAAGAGAGAACAAAGGAACTTATGGAGGCCAAGGATGTGGCGTTACGCGCATCTCGTTTGAAGTCCGAATTTGTAGCCAACATGAGCCACGAACTGCGGACTCCCTTGAGTGGGATCATCGGCATGTCAGAACTTCTCATGGATTCTGAACTAGGGAAAGAAGATCGAAGGTACGCGATGCTCATCCGTACATCAGGAGACGCACTCCTGGCGATCATTAGCGACATTCTTGATTTCTCTAAGATCGAAGCGGGCAAGCTGCTTATCGAAAACGTCGCATTCGACCTTGTTCAGGTTATTCGCGACGTCGTTGAGATTCTTGAGGGCAAAGCAGATCAAAAAGGGCTGAAACTCATTTGTGAGTACTCTCTGGATTCAATCACGGAGTATTGCGGAGATTCGCTTCGGATCCGGCAAATTGTTATGAACCTCGTCGGAAATGCGATAAAATTCACGGAGCACGGGTCTGTTACCGTGAGTGCCGCCGCGGATAACCGGGATGAAGTAAAATCGATGATTACGGTCTCGGTGACTGACACGGGTATTGGCATCCCCGCCGATGTGCAGGCGAACTTATTCCAAAGCTTCACGCAAGGCGACGGATCGACAACACGAAAATACGGCGGGACAGGGCTCGGGCTTGCAATATCCAAACAACTCGTGGAACTCATGGGCGGCAACATAGGAGTCAATAGCTTTCCCGGAGAAGGGAGTACTTTTTGGTTTACGATCCCTCTGCGCAACCAGATGCAGAGTCATGTTCCTGCTTCGTCGCAGCCGATCATGAACGAGTCTTTACAACACGAACGCACGGCGGCGGAAATAATTATCCCGGATTCCAGGCCCGATGGTTTTGAATCTTCAAACAAAGGAATCCGCATTCTAATTGCAGAAGATAACCAGATCAACCAGGAGGTTTCCACCGCCATTCTCACGAAACTCGGATTTCAGGTAACCGTCGTCCCGGATGGGCTTTCTGCCGTGGAGAAAAACGAACGCTCCCCTTTCGATATTATTTTTATGGATTGTCAGATGCCTGTCATGGATGGGTATGAATCAACTCGTCGCATCCGTGACCATGAAAGCCCAGACAAAAAAGCGATCATCATAGCGATGACCGCAAATGCGTTTGAAGGAGACCGGGAACGGTGCATGCGGGCCGGCATGGATGATTATATCGCGAAACCGTTCAAACGGGTGGAACTTCTCGAGATGATGGAAAAATGGAGTGCACGCTATTGGGGAACTCGGAAAACCCTCCAGAAGAAATGCGCCGTTTCGACATCCGGTCCGCCGTATGCTGACAATGTCATCGACAGGGCGAGAATTCAGGAGATTGCAAGCATCAAGACAAAATCACGACCAAGTCTTCTGGAGCGTGTCATTCGCAAGTTCAGGGATGATGTTCCATTGAGGATCGCCGCAATGCGAGACTGGGCACGTTCCGGAGACATGACCCAAGTGCGAAAGGTTGCACATTCTTTACGCGGAAGCAGCGCCCAAATTGGCGCCTTTCAACTGGCAAAAGCCTGCGAGGAAATTGAACATCTGGATATGAATGAATCCATCGAAGAATCGGCTAGCCTGATTGAGACCCTTGAAAATTTGTTTACGCAAGCGGCAACGGAGCTTGCAACGTACATCCCAAAGGAAGAATTCCAATGAAAATACTTGTTGTTGAGGATGACATCGTCACTCAAATGCTCTTGTCAGAACAACTCCAGGAACTTAACCACGAAGTTTACGTCGCCGCTGACGGTAAGGAAGCATGGAGTATCTTCCAGGCGAAGAACCCGAGGCTCGTCATCACCGACTGGATGATGCCGAACTTGAACGGCCTTGAGCTGACACGCATGATCCGCCAGGAGAATAGAGAATCCTACACCTTTGTAATATTCTTGACAATCCTGCGCGGAAAAGGGAGCTATCTTGAAGCAATGAACGCCGGCGCAGACGACGTTATCACGAAACCATTTGATTCTGAACAGCTCTCAGCACGTTTACGCGTTGCAGAACGTATATTAGGAATGCAGCACGAGATACGACAGCTTCATTCGATCTTGCCGATATGTTCTTACTGCCGAAGGATACGACAAGATGACGATACGTGGGTATCCATCGAGAAACATATCAAGCAAAAAACCGACACCGCATTTTCACATGGAATATGTCCGGATTGCTACGAGAGTCAGGTGAAACCCGTCATTGTCAAACTGAGAAATAGAGAACATCGCGCAATAATCAAGTGATTTATCGGAAGGAACGAGGGCTGGTCTGATGCCGGCCGCGCACACGATGATACGAATTAGCCCGCTGTGGCGAGGAACATTTTTTTCCATTAACAAAGTAACAGAATGAGAATGAAATTCAGGAAACCCGATAGAAATACGACTACGTCCCTCATCTTCCTGGTCGGATCGATCTTTATGTGCGAGCTGGCAATGATGCGGCTGCCCTCGAGCATCATAGCTTCTGCCGGAATATTCTCGACCGTCGCGCAGGCATCACTGTTGACTCTAGTTGCATTCCCCCTACTCTATCTATTGTATGTGCGCCCGATGAATGCCTCCCGGCAAACCGACGATCAGTTCCGGAAGAGCTTCAACCAGGCTGCTGTCGGATTAGCGCACGTTTCTCTTGAGGGCGCATTCCTTCAGATCAACGACCGGTGGTGCAACATACTCGGATACTCGCGGGAGGAACTTATGTCAAGGTCCTTCCAGGATCTCACCCATCCGGACGATCTTCAAAGCAGCGTTGCGCACCTTGAGACCTTTTTGAGCAACCAGAGCAACTCGTTCAAAACTGAAAAGAGATACTTCCGCAAGAACATGACTGTTGTCTGGACCAATTTGTCAGTATCACTAGTGCGTCACGAGGACGGCACCCCGTGGTATTTCATCTCGGCGCTCGAAGACATCTCTGAACGCAAGCTGATCGAAGAGGCTTTGCAGAAAAAAGAAAACAAGTTAAACGTTATTCTGGAATCCACGGCGGACGGTATCCTTGCAGTCGACGCAAAAGGGCGAGTGCTTCGGACGAACCAGCGATTCAATGAAATGTGGCATATCCCTCAATCCCTTGTCAATTCTAAAGATATTGAGGTCATCTTACGATATGTGATGAACGAGTTGGTGGAACCGGAGTCATTTATTTCCAAAGTGCGATTGTTACACGCCTCCGTCGCAGAGGATCGCGATGTCTTGCACTTCAAGGATGGGAGAATATTCGAGCGCTATTCTGCCCCGATCATCTTGAGCGGAAAGAACA
Source organism: uncultured Chitinophagaceae bacterium (assembly GCA_964439265.1). Classification (GTDB taxonomy): domain Bacteria; phylum Bacteroidota; class Ignavibacteria; order UBA10030; family UBA8401; genus JAGVPT01. The sequence goes on along the minus strand of CAYTOA010000002.1, from coordinate 60,588 downwards.
TTGGCAGAGTCTGGTCATTCCGCGACATCACCGACCGCAAGCGTGCGGAAATCGACCTGCAGAATAGCGAGGAGAAACACCGGCAGCTCTTTGACCAGATTCTCAGCGGCATTATGGTCTGCGAAGTTATCTACGACGAGTCGGGAAATCCCTGCGACCACCGCTTTATCGGCGGTAATCCGGCTTTCGAAGAAATGACTGGTTTAACCATTGCAAGCCTGATAGGAAGAACAAGCAAAGATCTGCCGATCATCTGGCCCCCGGAAGTAGTGCAGCGATTGTACAAGGTGGCGATATCCGGCGAGCCTATTGAGTATGAACGCTACAATGAATCACTGGGCCGTTACTATGAAACAAGAGTTTTCTCTCCCCGAAAAGGACAATTCGCCCATCTCTTCAACGACGTAACAAAAAGGAAACGAACAGAAGAAGCGTTGCGTGAAAGTGAAGAACGATACCGATCAATCATCCATGCATCTCCCGACAACATAACGATAGCGGACATGCAGGGGCGCATCATCATGGTCTCCCCCATCGCGATTCCTATGTTCGGTTTTGAACGACCAGAAGAAGCCCTCGGCCTGTTGATTACTGATTTTCTGGTTCCCGAAGATCGCGAGCGCGCACTGCGGAACATATCGCTCAAGCTTAATGCGTCCATTGCCAGCTCGAACGAATACCGTGCTCTCCGAAGAGACGGCAGCACCTTTGACATAGAAGTGAACAGCGATTTCATCAGGGACATCGACGGTCAGCCCAGGAGCATCGTGGTCATTGCGCGAGATATCTCTCAACGCAAGCAGGACGAAAAGGCGCTGAGAGAGAGCAACAAGAAATTCCGAACACTTTTTGAAAGCTCGCGCGACGCACTGATGACGTTGACTCCTCCTTCATGGTCATACACGTCATGCAACAAGTCGACGATGGAGATGTTCAGAGTGAAAAACGTGGAAGAATTTCTTTTGTATGGGCTGGGAAAGGTGTCCCCGGAGCGTCAGCCGGATGGTCGTAGATCGGATCAGAAGGCAAAAGAAATGATCGATACTGCAATGCGTAACGGGTCTCATTTCTTCGAATGGACCCACAAGCGTGCTAACGGTGATGAGTTCCCCGCAACAGTGCTTCTCACGCGAATGGAAGTGGAGGGGAAAACATTTCTCCATGCTACGGTGCGAGATATTACGGAGATACAACGCGCACAAAAGGCGTTAGTAAAGAGCAAAAACCAATACGACAGTCTGGCCGCTCATATTCCGGTTGGCATTTACCTCCTGCATACCTCACGAGATGGTGCGATGTCGTTCGACTACGTCAGCCCAAAAATAGAGGAGTTGCTCGGCGTGGATGCGGAAAGCATTTTGTCAAACCCACAATGCGCATTCCAAACGATTCATCCCGATGATATCGATTCGCTGGTAAAAATGAACAACGAGCGCATTCAAGAGCCTCGAACCTTTGCGTGGGAGGGACGCATCGAGGTCAAAGAAATACCCAAGTGGGTACGAATTGACTCCACACCGGAGCTGTTGGACAATGGAGATGCGGTATGGCATGGGGTCGTCGCAGACATCACGGAGCGTAAACAGACTGAAAAACTCCTCTATGAAAACAGGGAACGTCTCCGGTCAATATATGAAGGCGCCAACATCGGACTTGCAATCGGCGATCTCACCGGACGCTTCCTGGAAATCAACCCAGCCATGGAGCGGATCCTCGGCTACGGCATCGAAGAGATAAATCGCAAACCGATGCTTGAGCATACTCATCCGGACGATATCGCTGCGGACATGACTCTGTATCAGGAGTTGCTGAACGGCAAACGACAACATTATCACATTGAAAAGCGTTTCTTCCATAAAGACGGCCACATCATTTGGACGCTTGTTGACGCATCGCTCGTACGCGATGAAAACGGGGTTCCTCAATATGCGATCTGCATGATCGAGGATATCACCGAACGCAAGCACGCGGAAGAGGCGCTGCGCGAAAGCGAGGCAAAGCTTCGCGCGATGTTCGATAATTCTAGAGATGCCCTTAGTGTTTCGAAGAATGGGATCCACACCTACGTAAATTCCGCATGTGTAAAGCTGCTGGGTTATGAGAATAGCGATCAAGTGATCGGCAGGCCGATCCTTGAGGCTATTGCTCCGACCCACCGCGACGTCATATCCCGATATTCGCATCTCCGGGCTGCCGGAGAAGATGTCCCTAAATTCTATGAAACACGAGGCGTGAGAGTCGATGGCACGGAATTCGACGTTGAAGTCAATACCTCTTCGTACGAGTTGAACGGCGAAGTTTTTGCACTCTCGATCATCCGGGATATTACCGATCGAAAACGGGCTGAAGAGGAAATGCGCGCTTCTGAAGAGCAATTTCGATTTGTGTTTGAGCATGTCCTTGACGGCATCAGCATCTACAGCGAGGACCCCGACCCCCTGAAACGACGGCTTATCGAATGCAACAATCGCTACGCCGCCATGGCAGGACGAAGCCGTGAAGAACTGTTGGCCATCGGGAATACGCGGGCACTTCAGCTGCCAGCGGTAGACTCGCCAAACATCAATGAAGCCTGGTCTGTCGACAGCAACACTCCTCTACAAGGCCTTTTCTCATGGGTTCGTCCTGATGGAAGGAGCAATATCATTGAATATGTTGGCGTGCCCATCATGTGGCGTGGTAACCCTCACACCATTGGCATCGATCGGGACACCACCGAGCGCAAACGCGTGGAGGATGCGTTGCGCGAAAGCGAAGCGAAATTTCGAGCAATGTTCGATAGTTCCAGGGATGCGATCGGTGTTTCAAAGAAAGGGATCCATATTTACGCGAACCCTTCATACCTCAGATTATTTGGTTTTATCAATTCCGAGGAAATGATCGGAACCTCCATCATTGAAAGTATTGCCGGGAGCCATCGCGAGCAGATAGCCCGAAACGTGGAGCGTCGGGCTGCCGGAGAAAAAGTCGACAAAGCCTATGAAATGCGGGGAATGAAGAAAGACGGCACGGAATTCGATACCGAAGTTAACGTCTCCACGTACGAACTCGACGGAGAGGTGTTTTCACTTGTCATCATCCGCGACATTACCGAACGAAAAAATGCGGAAATGGAGCTCCGTAAACTATCTCTCGCAGTGGAACAAAACCCCGCTTCAATTGTCATCACCGACCCAACCGGCACGATCGAATACGTCAATCCGAAGTTCACGCAAATTACGGGCTATACGTTCGAAGAAGTTCGCGGAAACAACCCGCGCATTTTGAAATCCGGAGAGATGAGCAGAGAGGAATACAGAACAATGTGGGAAACGATCCTGGCGGGTAATCACTGGAGCGGCGAATTTCACAACAAGAAAAAGAACGGCGAGCTTTTTTGGGAGAGGGCGTCCATTTCGCCCGTTACGGATAAGAACAACGTGATCACGAACTTCGTCGCGGTGAAAGAAGATATCACTGAGCTCAAGCATGCCGAAGATTCACTGCGTCAGGCTCAAAAACTGGAGAGCATTGGTACGCTTGCCGGAGGTATTGCCCATGACTTTAATAATGTTCTGGGGGGCATTATGGGATATACCGAGATGTCGCTTCAACTCACGGAAAAGGATTCCAAGCTGCGGAGAAATCTCCTTAAGGTCCTGAAAGCAACAGACCGGGCGAAGCACTTGATCGACCAGATATTGACATTCAGCAGGAAGACCAATTCTCAAAAATCGATCGTATCCATCCGGCCATTAATCAAAGAAGCTCTCGACCTCCTTAGGGCCTCGATCCCTTCGTCGGTAATCATTGACGTTGACCTCGATCGGAATACGAAACCCGTACTCGCTGATCCCACAAAGATACACGAAGTGCTCTTGAACCTGGCCACGAACGCTGTCCATGCTATGCATCGTAAAGGGACGATGACGGTCCGCCTCTACGGACATTTCCTTGATCGGACGACATACGGTCAAACAGGAGAGATCGCTCCCGGCGAATACACCGTCATACAGGTGACTGACACTGGCTGCGGCATGGACGCGGCGACTCTCTCTCGCGCGTTTGAGCCCTTCTTCACGACCAAAGCCGTTAATGAAGGTACGGGCATGGGGCTGAGCGTCGTCCTGGGCGTAATTCGGTCGCTGGGAGGAAATATCCTTGTCGAAAGCGAGTTAGGGAAGGGCACCACATTCAAATTGTTCTTCCCCGTTGCGGAAGAATCTGTATCCTATTCAGAACCTGATGATGTTCTGCTCGAACTCCACGGTTCTGAACAAATATTGTTCGTCGATGATGAAAAGATGATGGTCGATATGGCAATTGACATGCTGACGCCTCTTGGCTACGGTGTGATCGGTATGTCGGACAGTATGGATGCTTTGGCGTTGCTAAAGAAGCCTGATAACAATATTGACGTTCTGATCACCGACCAGACAATGCCGCATATGACGGGTATCGAGCTTGCAAAAGAGACAATGAAGTTCAGAAAGGACCTCCCCATCATTCTCTGTACCGGATACAGCACCGAGTTGAATCCGGAACGGGCAACGGCATTCGGTGTCCGCCAGATACTTATGAAACCGTTTAGAGTTGATGACATAGGGAAGGCAATCCGAAAAATCTTTGACAATAATGAGCGAGGGAGGTAGCATGTCTAGAATATTGGTAATCGACGACGACGAAATAATGAACGGGATGACAGTGCAGCTGCTCTCAGAAGCAGGCTATGAGGCCGAGGGGGCGGATGACGGAGAAAGCGGGCTGAACCTTCTGGCATCGAAATCCTTTGACCTTGTCGTCACAGACATCGTTATGCCGGAAAAAGAAGGAATTGAGACTATTATCGCCATCCGCAGCAAAAGCAAGGTTCTCCCTATCATTGCGATTTCCGGAGGGGGAAAAATAAGTCCCGAACAATACCTGCGCATGGCGCAGCACTTCGGCGCAGATTATACATTCGAAAAACCCTTTGACAGGTCGCACTTTTTGGCAGCTGTGCGAGAATGTCTTTCGTGAATGTAGACGATTGCGTCGCACAGGATCGAGCCGATTGGCGGTTGTTGAACCGGGTACAACTTTCGAGAAGGCGTCAGGCTGTAATGGAGAATGTCGACAATCGATTATTCGGACATCGAGGGATGTTTTTTCAGCGAAATAATCTTCAGCGGGTTCGTTCCAGAGGGTCGCTTGGAGGAAGGTTGTGAATTTCTTCCAATTGATGCCGGATATACGCAAGTTCTTTCTTCAGGATCTCTTCCATTGTTTGAAACTCGAGTGCCCGCATTTCGTCTGTCTTGACGTGCAGCTGTTGAAGCATCAATTCTGATTTCAAGCTCACCTGGTAGTCCAGGTCCGCTTTTAGACGATCCTGCTTTTGTGCACGATTCTGGCTCATCATGATCAAGGGAGCTTGAAGAGATGCGACCACCGCAAGCACGAGATTCAGAAAGACGAAAGGATACGCGTCAAACGGCCTGAACAACCATTCCAGGACATTCAAGAGTATCCATATGAGAAAGCCTGCAAAGAAATAAATCACAAAAGTCCAGCTTCCAACAAAATCAGCAACCTTGTCCGCTAGCCTGTCGCCAAAACTCAGCTGGTCTTCCATCTCAACGTTCACGTTCTTCGATGCGAGCGTGGTCACAAGATCGTTCGTCGCACGGAGCCGCCTCCCCATCTCGCTGATCATTGAGATCGCGACCGTCGGGCGGCCGGTGACAAATTGAATGAAGTGGTCGCGCATCATCTCCAGAACACGGGTGTCGCTCGTGGCTGTCGCCTTTGCAGTCCGCGGCAGGCCGTCAACGAGAGAAAGTTCTCCGAAGAATTCCCCCTGGCTCAAGAGGGACACCCGAATGTCCTTGCGCTCCAATTCCGCCGGAACGGAGATCTCTATGGTCCCTTCCTCGATGATATACATTGAAGAACCGCTCTCCCCTTTCCGGAAAAGCACCTCGTTTGCTTTCAACTCGCGGGGATGCCAGAGTGTACGCAGTACTTCGAGATCAGCCGAAGAGAGCTTCTCGAAGATCGGTATCTTAGCTAAAAACTCTTGAGAAATCATGTACGCAGTGGAACTTTTTTAGAATCGGTGTCGAATGTTTTCGGGCGAAAATGCTCAGCCCGCGAGTGGGCTGCCGCATTCCTTGCAGAACTTGCTTCCGACCGGATTCAAAGTATGGCATTGGGCGCAATTGATCCCCACCAGTGACTTCCCGCACGTTGGGCAGAACTTCGCGCCCTCAATAACTTGAGAGTTGCAGGACGGGCAATTCTTTCCCGAGATCATTTTGGCCTCATCTACTGCGATATCTTCCTGAATGTCTTTGCTCGCCTTTCGAAATTCGCGGATGCCTTTTCCGAATCCTTGCGCGATCTCCGGTATCTTCTTCGCTCCGAAAAAGACCACGATAACAAGGAGGATCAGTATTAATTCTGGTGCACCAAGATTTCCCATTTTCTTCCTTTCATAGTAGTTAAAGCCCGCTCTTCCCACACTCAGATATTCCGGTTGTCCTGCCCGCCAATCTACGGTTTCAAAATAATATATCGATCAATACATCGGCGATGAACGGGCTGCCGCGTCTCCGGGGAACTGCAATTCTCACTGACCAATATACTCAATTTCCAAACATTTTTCAATTTTCTATCCGTCCAATCTTGAGCACCTAGCTGTCTATGCATTTCGTTTTTTCGGGTGTACAGGCTCCTCGCAAGACCCCGAAATGGAGGACAATATCGTTTTAACGGACAATCCCTGATCCGGCCGGATCGAGTCGCGAGGTAGACGAAAATGAAATCGAGGTTGAATTCGAGGAAATAATGCCATATAATATATAGTTTTGGATCCATTCACTTCATCCACATACGAATCGGACATGGGACACAAAAAAATAAATCGCATCGTAGCATTTGCAGTATTTGCAATCACGCTGATCACGTATCTCTATACGTTGCCGCCAACGGTCGTTTTCTGGGACGTTCCCGAACACTGTGCAGCGTCGTTTCTCCTCCAAGTACAGCACCCGCCGGGTTCTCCCTTGTTGGTGATTGTCATGCGAGTGGCTTCGATGATACCGCTATTTTCAGACATCGCTGTCCGCATGCATTTCATCAATGCGCTGGCAAGTGCATTTGTGGTCACGCTCCTGTATCTTATCACCGTTCGAGTGATTCTGCTGCGCCATGAGCTGCCTCAGGCTCCATTCGACCGGATAGCGGTATATGGATCCGCAGCCATCGGTGCCCTCGCACTCACCTTCAGCACGACGTTCTGGTTTAACGCGACCGAAACCGAAACTCGAAACACCAGTCTTCTTTTCACTGCACTCATTATTTGGCTCGTCCTGCGGTGGCATGAAGAGTACGAGGAGCCGCACAGCGATGCATATTTACTGCTCATAACATTCCTCGTTGGTTTGACAACCGGCATCCATATCCATGGACTCATGGGATTTTCGGTGGCGATCCTGGTAGTCTACTTCCGATTCTATCAGCATTCACTGAAGCAATTTATTTTTTCGACCGACATAATAAAATTCGGGGTCGTCGCCTCGCTAATTTTTTTCAGCGCCTATCCGGGTATCGTCAAGTGGTACCCCTCTATGCTGAACGGCGAGGTGTTCGGAATAACGACCGACCTGTGGATTCTCGTTGCTGTCGTGCTTCCTCTCGCTGCATTTTTTCTCCTCTATTACTCCATCAAGAATCAGAAACGAATTCTCAACATCGCAGCGCTGTCATTTCTCTTCATACTACTCGGCTATTCAATTTACGCCGTCGTTTTCATCCGATCGAACGCGAACCCGCCGATCAATGAGGACGATCCGAGCACGCTCAAGAGACTCGTCATGTATCTCGAGCGCGAGCAGTATGGCGAAACACCGCTCATGCAGCGCCGCTGGTCGAACGAACCCGATAAGATGGAATATTTCAAGAATTATTCGAGCGACGGAGATTACTTCTGGCGGTACCAGATCAACCATATGTACCTCCGATATTTCGGATGGAATTTTATCGGTAAAGAGGACGATTGGCAGGGTGCCGGTGTCCGTTTTGCCCAGTTATTCGGGATACCGCTCCTCATCGGCTTGATAGGATTCATTTACCATTGGAAAATAGATCCGAAGATGGCATTCATCATGACGATCTATTTTGTTCTTACCGGGTTTGCACTTGCGTTCTATTTCAACATGCAGCAGGAACAACCTCGTGAAAGAGATTATTTCTTTGTCTACTCGTTCTTCGGATTCTGTCTGTGGATAGGCATGGGAACGCTGGCGATCGTCAATTTTCTTGAGCAGAAGCTAAAAGAAGAATCCGCTCGTATTGCCGGGTATATCGTGCTCGCCGCGGCATTTGTGTTTGTACCGGCAAATATGCTGCGAACGAACATTCATCCGTCGAGCCGCTACGGACACTATCTTGCGTGGGATTATGCGTACAATCTGCTTCAAAGTACCGAAAAGGATGCGATACTGATTACCAACGGCGACAACGATACTTTTCCCCTGTGGTATCTCCAGGATGTCGAGGGTGTTCGCCGGGACGTACGCGTCATTTGTCTGAGCCTCGCCAACACCGATTGGTACATCAAACAGTTAAAGAACAGTGAACCGTTCGGCGCGAAAAAGGTGCCGATCAGCATGACGGACGAACAGATCACGGGAATTCAGCCTGTGCAGTACGAACCGCAGATGTTTTCGCTGCCGGTTCCCCGCAGTGCAGAAGAGGGATGGGACTCATCGAATACGGACTTCCGTTTGTCGGATCCTGAGGTTCGCCGCGCGCGCGGGTCGGAAATCGTCGACACTGTGAAGTTTGTCATGCCGGCAACTCTCCAGTTTGGGAACATCAAGGCGCTGCGGGTGCAGGACATCCTGGTGTTCGATATTATCCGCACGAACCGCTGGCAGCGTCCGATTTACTTCGCAACGACCGGGGGCGATGACAGCAAGATCGGGCTGCAAGATCATATGGAAATGCGCGGCCTGGCGATGAAACTTGTTCCGCGTAAAATTCGCTCGTTCTGGGAGGGTGTGAACGAAGCCTCATTGACCAAACAACTCATGACCGATATCCAAAATCCCATCCAAACCCCGTCGTTCGGCTTTCGATGGAGAGGGTTACAGGATCCGTCGGTGCATTTCGATGAAAACCAGCGGCGACTGATCATGAATTACCGGCAAGCATTTCTGGCGCTCACGGTCTACCTCTCGAATATTAAACGGGAATCGGCTGGGGCCGTAGCAACGCTGAACCGGATGGAACAAGTGGTGCCGCATTCCATCATCGCCCTTGACTACCGTACGAAGTCCGATATTTGCGAGATTTACAAACTCGCCGGAGATTCGCTTCATGCTCGTTTGTATGCTCGGGAACTTGTGAATGAGTTAAGCTCATACATGAACCGGCCAATGACAGAGCAATTGGATCAATATAATCCTCTTATTGTGCTGTCGCAGTCGTATGAGACGTTGAAAGATTATGACAGCGCGATCGCTACAATGAACCATATTGTCGAAGCGTACCCGAGAGTTCCAGGCATTAGCTCGATGATTCAAGGACGTGTGGCTGAAATCGAATCGGAAAAGAGACGGTAAAGGTCATTGCTCGGCGAGGTCGTGACATCCACGGCCATGTAACGGTAGAAAACAAAACTACAAAGCCCCTGCTATGCGGGGGCTTTGCCGTTCAATAGACGTGAAAGCGCGATCTAACGGTAAAGTTTGTGACGCTGGATATAATGGAGTACCACCTGGGGTACCAGATAACGGATCGACTTATTTTCGGCGATCATCTTCCTTATTTCGGTCGATGATATTTGAATATCCGGCACCGGCGCGAATTGCGCACCTTTAACGAATCCTTTTCTCCTAACGCCTGGGGTATTGAGCGGCCTGTTCATAACGACAAGCGACGCCAACTCCACAATTCTTGCCGGGTTCTTCCATGTATGAAACTCGGCAAAATTATCCGCACCGATGATGAAGAATAGCTTGGACGAGGGGTATTTCCGATGGAAGGTTTCTAAAGTTTCATACGTGTAAGACATGCCTTTTCTCGTCACTTCTATCTCGGAGATGTCAAAGTGCGGGTTTAATCTGATCGCGAGCCTCACCATCTGCAGCCGATGGAACGAGAGCCTCTCTTCTCCTTTCTTTTTGTGCGGGGAGATGAATGATGGCACAAAAATCACCTTCTCAAGCTTCAGCTGTTCACAAACGCTTTCAGCAACGATAAGATGTCCGATGTGTGGAGGATTGAACGTTCCGCCAAAGATTCCAATTCGTTGCGTCATCTCTTTGTTCATAAGGCCTCACAATGCTTTCTCATAGACATCCAGTGTCTTTTGGGCTGTCACACTCCAGAGGAACTCCTTCGAATGCTTTTTCCCCTTTGAAGACATGTCGGTTCTTAGCGCCGGGTCCCGAAGCAAATTGATCATTGCGTCCGCAAACATGCCATGATTTTCTGATTTGCAGATCAATGCAGCATCTCCCACGACCTCAGGAAGAGATCCTTTGTCGGAGACAATGACGGGCACGCCGCTGGCCATCGCCTCCAATGCCGGTAGCCCGAAACCTTCATAGCGTGAAGGCAGGACAAACATTTCTGCTCCCTCGTACGCAAGAGCTAGATCCTCGTTTGAAATTCTTCCCAGCAATTTAACTTTTTTTGACAGGCCCAGACCAATTGCTAATTCTTGCACCGATCTGTCTGTACCAGACCGCGCCCCTGCGAACACTAGATCAACATCGGGGAAGAGAACATTGACTTCTTTAAACGCCCTGAGAAGGATATCAAGCCCTTTATGAGGCTTGGTGTTTCCGACAAAAAGAATGTAAGTATGGGCGAGGCTGAACTTTGATTTGAAGTCTTCCATCCGGGAGGGGTCTGCCTTCATATGAAATTGTTCTGAGACCCCGAGCGGAATGACAACGATCTTGTCTTCATGCACACGGAATGTGCGGAGGATGTCCCGCTTGGTAAATTCAGAGACCGTGATCACGAAGCGCGCATCACGAAGCGCGTGCCAGATCATTCCGTATGAGTATGACCGCTGTAATAAAGAAAAGTATTCTGGAAATCGCAAATGAATAAGGTCATGAATCGTGACGACAGATTTCCCTTTGAGTCCGAAGGGAAGCGTATAGTGCGGCGAATGGAACACCGAAACGCCCTGTGCACGCGCTTTGCCCGCAAAAAAAAGAAGTTCGCTTAGAGAATATTTACCATAATGAACCGGAGTAATATTCCACCCCTTCGGAAACGATTCAGTCTTTTCATCTTCCGGTGCGACGAAGAGTGAGAACCTGTGAAGAGTGTCCAATAGGGCGAGCTGCTCAACGAGGTTTCTGATATACGTGCCGATGCCGTAATCGTTATATTTTCGGACGTCGATTGCGATTAATGCCATAGCAGAAATGTATTAAGGAACACAGTCAATAAACAATGTCTCCAGTCTCTGGCATCCTGCCTTCATCAGGCCGGTGGTTCACAGCCATTTCTTCACGGCATCGAATACTTCTTGAACCGTTATAATGTTCATGCAGAGATGTCCCTCCTTCTTATTCAGGCACACACTCGATTCGCATGGGCCGCAATAAACATCTTTCGAAAATGCGATCAGGTCCTCGTCCCGGACTTTTGGTTTCCAACGGAGATAGTTGACGGTGTCTCCGTAAATAACGCACGTCTTCTTTCCCGAATATGCTGCCATGTACTGCGGACCTGAATCGTTTCCGATAAAAACATCGACCTTTTTGATCAAGGCCAATGTTCCGGCAAAGCTTAGTACCCCGGTACAATCTATCAGTCGGCTGCCCCAGGGGAACTCACGCACAAGGTCGCGTTCTTCCAGGGACCCTACCACGAATATCGTTGTCCCTTGTGAAAATTCCCCGATCCGTCCGACCAAATCCTTATACCGATCAATCCCCCACATTTTGGACGAGGCTCGTGTAAACGGATGCAACACTACTGTTCTTTCCCCGGTGTGAGTTTTAAATACTTGTTCAGCATCACGCTCAGCCTGCTCATTCATTCCAAACTCCAGCGTGATATATTGCTGAGATTTCTTGCCGATCAGCCTGAGATTTTTGTCTATTTCATGATCGTCTTTTTCATACCGGAATTCTTTCGCCAGCAAAAATCCTCCCCCTGTCCACCCATATCCGTATATTCTTCCCCCGCCGGAAAGGAAAAGAAAAATAATATTCCGTAAATCCCCACGGAGATCAAAAACCAGGTCTGCCTTCGTTTCCCGTACTGCTTTGGATACTCGAAGAAGTTCACGGATGCTTGTTGTAGTTTCATGATAGAACCATGAGCATTCCATTGCAATAATACTGTCGACAGAAGACAATCCTCGAAGCAGAAATTCCGCCGGACTTGCGCACAATGCTGTGATTCGCGCCGTCGGATATTTCTGCCTGAGAGCGGTAAAAAAAGGGAGGGCCTGAATCATATCTCCAACCTGATCGATTCTGACAACGAGAATAGACTGTGGATCCATCGTCTCATTGCGAAATCGCAGCAAATAGAAAACAATCGAGCCGAGAAGGTCGATGCAATAGACAATCCCAATCTTCCATCTATTTTTAAAAATGTACTTACTCACGGCAAGTTCGCTGAAGACAAGAGCATCGTATAAACGTCTTTTAATCGGGATGCAATGCGTTTGTTGGTAAATAATTGAAGGACACGATTTCTTCCTTTTCTCCCTATTTCTTCCCGAACGGTTTTGTTTGCAAGAAGCGTCTCTAACTTCCGGCGAAGATCGTTGTGGTCTCCCTCCGTAAAGACAAGCCCTCCGTCCCCTATTGTAGACGGAATTTCACCAGAATCTGACCCGATAACCGGTATCTCACATGCCATGGCCTCGACAAGTATTCTACCAAATTGCTCTTTCCACATCAGCGTTGTGCGCGATGGAAGCACCAGGATGTCCAGCGAATGCAGGTAATCGGCAATTTGAGCGTGGGGCACACCCTCTCGAAATATTGTCCGGTACGATATCCCGAGTTCCATTGCCAATGCAGTGAGCCGATCCTTATCCGCTCCTTGGCCAAGAACAAAACAACCTATACGATCGTCCAGTAACGCTACTGCTCGCAGAAGAATATCGATTCCTTTTGCCGACTCCAACCTTCCGATGTAGCCGACAACGCCCCCCGGAAAATCTGTTCTTAGACTTGATGAAGAAGATTCTCTTTTGTCAAATACTTTTTCATCTACTCCATACTGCGGAATTACCGCTATACCGCGGCGAAAACCCCTCCTCCGATAAAGGTCCTTCCCCTCTTCATTACCTGCGATGACGAAAGAGGCTCTCTTGACAGTATACTGCAATATCCTTTCCGAGATCCATCGATAGCGCGTCCAAATATTATCCCACGTGAATATAATGCTCGCAGCGCCTGCGGCTTCAGCAGCGCGTATCCCTTGCCAGCACGCCGCGCTCCACGGCTCTTCTTCTATATGTACAATATCCGGCTTCAGTTGTAAGACCAGGCGTTGGACTGAACCCGGTTTAAAGAAATATCCCCCAACCCGTCCGACAAGATATGCTTTTTCAACATGGAAATGTATTTGCGGACACAGAGGCCCCGAAGCCACCACGTCACGATTCGCCTCGTTCCAATGGCTCGGAACAAGCAAGTGAACTTCGATATCTGGATACTTTGCAAGCTCACAGAGTTTTTGCTGATACGATTGTACAACGCTGCTGTGGGAAATAAACAGTACTTTCATTTCCCAGTATCTCCTGCAGCAAAGTGCCTCACTTGTTCCAACATGATATTGACGACCTCAACTTTCATGGCTCTGCAAAGGATAAGATATACCATGCCTCCCAGCAACAACGGGATTGCGAGCTCCAACAGGTTTTCGCGCAAGCCTGAAAGGGGCGCCAGATGGGTCAAATAGTGGTGCGAAAATTCCACAACGATACTAAATCCGGCGGTGGCTGCACAGATTTTTGCAAGTGTCCGCGAGAGTTCCCGAACGTCCATACTAACCTTTGAGCGAAGGTTGAGAAAAAGAAGCAGCGAGTACAGCGTGGAGGTGAGTGAAGTTGCCGCGGCAACACCGAGGAAGCCGAATTCATGTGATAACAGAAGCATTGCGCAAACATTGAAGACAATTGCCATCCCCCCCATCTTAAGCAGGGAGGAGTTCTTTCTGAAAGCCTGATAAAACCTTGGAAGGCTCGATGCGCATGCCTGTCCCGTAAGACCAACGGCATAAAATGTCAATGCCTGGCTCGTCATCATAGTCGACTGAGCATCGAAAGAGCCTCGCTCGAAGACGAGGTGGACAAGCGGCTTGCCCAGAAGAACGAAGGCCATCGTCGCCGGCGCAATGACCGCTGAGAGGCCTTTCATCAGCATGTTAAAGATGGAACTTATCTTTTGTCGATTGTCCGACGTAAAGCTTTCGGACAGGGTCGGAAAGAGAACGGTATTAATCCCTACCACGAGAAAATTGACAAAAAATGCCGAAAGCTTGAATGCAAAATCAAGGGCAGAAAGGCTGCCCGGTTCAAAACCTGAGACGATGCGTTTCTCGATGAGGACATTCAATTGATTCAGCAGAGAATAAAATATCAACGGGGCGGCCAGAATGACCATGCTCTTGATCACCGGGTGCGACGGGTTAAACCTCAACGAGTAGCCGGTTTCGCGGAGAATCACCACCATCTGAACGATAACGAACAAACCGATCCCAATGACATATCCGAACGCAGCAGCGGCAATACCGTATGACCGTCCTATCAGGAGCAGGAGCGTGAGCGTGCCGGCATAAAGAAACATTCTTTGGAATGCCGGAAGGACGAAATACTTGTTTGCGTTCAGAACGTTTGAGAGAAACAGGGAGATGAGCGTAAGAAATATTCCGAGAGAAAGAACGCGCAGAAGAAATGTTGCCATCACACGTGTCTCTTGTGAGAATCCACCTGCAACTGCATCCATAAGAAACGGGGCAAGCACACAGACCGTTCCAGCAATTGTAAACGAGACGATGCCCATGAAATTCAATCCGACACTGAATATCTCGGCAGGAGTCAGCCACTTGCGCTGTTCATGAAAGACCGGTATCACGATTGCGCCGATGATCGTCGCTAGTTCCAGAGTCATCATTGTGGGAATGACGAGGGCCATCTTGTACGCATCGGTGGACGTACTTGTACCGAACTTCGCCGCGATGACCATCTCCTGAGTAACGTTGAAAAGCTGGCCCGCGACGGTTACCACCGCAACGACTCCGACGGCCCGAGATAAACCGCCCTTAAGCCCCATTGAGGTTTTTCCTTAAGTATGCGACGACATTAAATCCCTCAATCCCGGCCTTCGCAGCTAGTTCCAAGGCGTTATGGAACAGTCCTCTCAAGAGCTTGTGACGGCCCGGAATCCATTGCAAAAAACGTCTTGAAGATGCATCGATCGTTAACGGGAAATAGCCGCAATTCGTCGCGAGAAGCCGCAGATTTCTGCCGCTAAAATATAAGAGATGTTCGGGAGGTATAAAAAAAATATCGCGAGGCTTTCCGGGAAACCGGTTCCGTAATTTGTTAGTGTTCGGAGTTGAAAGACAAAGAAGACCGTCGGGCTTAAGCAAACGCCGGATCGTTCGAAGGAATTTCGCAGGCTCGGCCATATGTTCGATCACTTCCCACGCCGTCACTACATCGTACGATTCCGGCGCGACCGGAATATTGTCCACTGTGCCGGCAAAAATATTTTTCTTCAGGCGAGCCGATGCCGCCCGCGCTGCCTCCGACGAGATGTCGATGCCGTCGACAACATATCTTCCCGTCTGAGATGCCATTTCAAGAAATTCCCCCGTAGAACACCCTACATCGAGCAAACGTCCCCCTTTGGGATGGAATCGATTAATCTGTTCAAGCTGATAGCTGAACTCTTCCCTTCGGAAGTCGTCCGTATTGCTATATCCGGCATATTTCTCTCCCGGGTCATAGAGATGCTCGTAAAATTTTGTCGTCTCGGCGGGGGATCGATAGTTATCGCAGAAAATCAATCCGCACGTTCTGCATTTCACGAGACGATAAGATTTAATCGAGATAAATTGGTCCGCAGCGGCTGATGAACAAACTGGACATTCCATTCAAATGCGAGAGCGAAAGTGCGTAAGGGCGGCCTGAAGGTCTTTGTCTCCCCGGCCGGAGAGATTAACGATAACCGTGTCGCTGCTCTTCATGGACGGAGCAATCTTCGCCGCGTGCGCTATTGCGTGAGCAGATTCCAACGCAGGGATAATTCCTTCGATCCGCGAAAGAAGCAGCATGGCGTCGAGCGCCTCAGTATCGGTGATAGAGACATACTCTACCAGCTTATTATCCTTAAGATAACAATGTTCAGGACCGACTCCTGGGTAATCAAGTCCTGCAGATATTGAATGGGCCAATTGAACCTGACCGTGTTCATCCTGAAGCAGGTATTGCATCGCCCCGTGCAAAACTCCGCGCTGTCCCTTCGCAAGTGCTGCCGAATGTTTTCCGGTCTCGATCCCTAGGCCTGCCGCTTCCACCCCTACAAGCCGAACTCCCGGAACGTCATTTAAGAACGGATAAAACATCCCCATCGAATTACTTCCTCCCCCTACACACGCAACGATCACCTCGGGAAGCTTTCCCTCCACCTCCAGGATCTGGCGGCGAGTCTCCTGCCCGATGACGGACTGGAAGTCCCTCACCATCATCGGGTACGGATGCATGCCGACAACGGACCCGATAATGTAGAACGTCGTCTCGACGTTCGTCACCCAATCGCGGATGGCTTCGCTCGTTGCATCCTTTAACGTCTTGCTCCCCGATGAGACAGGGCGCACTTCGGCGCCGAGCAGTTTCATCCGATCGACGTTCGGGGCCTGCCGCTCCATATCCTCCTCGCCCATGTACACAACGCACTGAAGTCCGAACAATGCGCAAACGGTCGCCGTCGCGACCCCATGCTGACCCGCTCCCGTTTCGGCGATGATCCTTTTCTTCCCCATCCTTTTGGCGATAAGGATCTGCCCCACCGTGTTGTTGATCTTGTGCGCTCCGGTATGACAAAGATCTTCGCGTTTGAGATAAATCCTTGCTCCGCCTGCGTGCGACGTAAGCCGGTCGGCGAAGTACAGCGGGGTTTCCCGGCCAACAAAATGTTTGAGATAATAACGGAATTCTGCTTGAAAGTCTTCGTCCTCGCGGAGCTGCAAATATCGCGTTGTCAATTCCTCGACCGCAGGCAAGAGCGTCTCGGGAATATATCGGCCGCCGTACACTCCGAAATGGCCCGATGAATCGGGAAGGTCCTTTGGATACATTGTCTTTTGGGAGTTCTGCATGGTCCTATTTGCTGATGTTCGCTTCTCTGGCACGTTGAATGAATTCGCTCATTTTTTTATGATCTTTTATCCCAGGGCGCAATTCCACGCCGCTGCTGACGTCAACACCGTATGGGAGTACTTTCCGAACTGCGTCTGCAATATTTTCAGGTGTAAGTCCTCCAGCAAGTATTATCTTGCCGGACTGCTTCGCTATCACGGCCAGGTTCCAATCAAATGACTTACCAGTCCCGCCATATTCATCGGTCCGGAAAGTGTCCAGGAGATAACTGTCGACGAGGTACGCCTTCATCTCTGCGATCGATTCCTTGCCAGCGACATGAATCGCCTTCAGTACTGGAACGTAGTATCCTGTTACATCGTCGGGCGGCTCATTGCCGGAAAACTGAATCGCGGTAATTCCACTGCGAACGATCGTTTTATCGACATCTTCCCGTTTGGGGTTCACGAAGACTCCCACACGCAGAATCCTGAGCGGGAGTCTTGCCGCAATCTCAGCGGCTTTTTCGGGAGCAATGTACCGCTTGCCTTGCTGATAGAAATTAAACCCGATGGCATCTGCCCCGGAATCAACAGCCGACAACGCATCCTCAAGAACTGTCACACCGCAGATTTTAACAAAAAGGTCTCCCATTCTAATGCGCTTCATCCGTCTGAAGCAGATCTCGAAGAGCTTTTGTGCGATTTTGCTGCGTCATCAGATACTCCCCCACAAGGATCGCATCGAACCCCGCCTGACGAAGCTGATCGACATGATGGGCGTTTCGAATCCCGCTTTCGCTTATCGCGACGGTAGCATTCGGAATAAAGCGCTTCAGCATCAGCGATGTTTCTACGTTCACTTCGAATGTTTGAAGGTCTCTGTTGTTGATGCCGATCAGGGTCGCCCCGCAGTTGACGGCGCGGTCTATCTCGGTCTTCGTATGGCATTCAACCAGGCAATCGAGGTCGAGGTCCCGTGCCAGGTTCTGAAATTTCAGAAGCTCCGATTCGCGAAGCGCTGCAACAATAAGCAGGATCGCGTCGGCTCCGATGATGCGCGATTCGTAAATTTGATATTCATCGACGATAAAATCTTTTCGCAGCACGGGCAGCGCCACGTGTTCCTTCACGAGCTTGATGTACGCCGGCGAGCCCTGAAAATATTTCTGGTCGGTCAGCACCGACAACGCTTTCGCTCCTCCAACCTCGTATTCACGCGCGATCTTCTCGGGGCGGAACGTCTTCGCGATCACGCCTTTAGAGGGAGAAGCTTTTTTGATCTCTGCGATACAGGCGAATTCATCCATTTCTCGGGAGCGGATGGCTTCCATAAAGCTTGACGTCGGCGGCGCTCCTTCAAGGCGTTCCACGACGTCGTAGAGCGGGAAGCGGACTTTTTTTTCAGCGACCTCTATCCGCTTGTGATCCAGAATTTCCTTCAGTTTATTCATCGCTCCGCTCACTGTCTGCACCTCCGGCCATTTTCACCTTCACCTGGCGGATTCTCCGCTCATTTTTCTTCACGACCACAAAACTCAGCTTGCCGAAGGGGATCTCCTCGTATAGATCCGGTATCCTGCCGGTCTGCTTGTGGAGAAACCCGCTGATCGTTTCATAGTCGGCATCGTCGGGTACGGCAGAGTGAAATTTCTCATTAAAGTCATGGACGCTCATTCCGGCATTGACAACGACCGAGCCGTCGAGCGACGTTTCGACATCGCGATGGTCTTCGTCGTATTCGTCCCGAATCTCGCCGACAATTTCCTCCAGGATATCCTCCATTGTGATGATCCCTTCGGTCCCGCCGAACTCATCGATGACAACCGCCATGTGCTGCTTCTTCGTTTGAAGCTCACGCATCAGAACGCTTATTTTTTTCGACTCGGGAACGAAATACGGCGGACGGATGATATCCTGGAGAAGGATAATGTCGCGATGCTCGAACATGCTCAACAGATCCTTCGTATACACGATTCCTACAATATTGTCGATCGTCCCCTGATAGACCGGGACACGTGAATATCCTTCATCAATGACGACACGGATGAGTTTGTCGCGCGGCACGGAGAGTTCGACGGCAACCACATCGGTCCGCGGAACCATGATCTCTTTGACCGTCGTGTCGGTAAATTCAAGTACGCTTTCAATCAGCTCGCGCTCCGTCGAATCGATCACGCCGCTTTTCTTCCCCTCTTCGAGAAGCTGCTTCACGTCATCCTCAGAGTATTTCTGACGCTTTTTCTTCGAAGCGCTTAACAGGCGCGCGATGAACGAGCTCAGGTACGGATGCGGTTTCGAATCACGATCGATTTTTTCACCGTTGCTCATTCGGCTCCATCTCATGGTCGCTGATAGCGAGGCGTGGGCAAGCAACAACCTTGTTCTTCTTCATTCCTGGAATACCGGCTTTGCCCGGATTCTGGTATAATTGATACTGCATATTTCTTCGTTCCTGGTCTTTCATAACCTAATTCGTAGCATCAACGAGTTCCTGCAGTTTTTTCGAAGCTCTTCGGGAATCGATCGATTCTTTCGCCAGCGTTACCCCGTCGCGAAACGACGCCGCCTTGCCCGCGACATAAATTGCAGCGCCGGCGTTAAGAACGGTGATATCCCGCTGCGGAGTCTTTTTGCCGTCGAGGATGTCCCGTACAATACGCGCGTTCGCTTCTGCGTCGCCGCCGACAACCTCGGCGAGGGTACCCTGCGGAATTCCCACCGACGAATGATCAAACTCGTAGGACGTCACAGATCCATCCTTCACTTCGCTGATCGCCGTTTTCCCCAATGTAGAAATCTCATCCAGTCCTCCTTCACCATGGACGACCATCGCTCGTTCTGTGCCCAGATCAAGCAGAACGCGGGCGAGCAGCTCGGTGAGCCGCTTATCGAAAACGCCCAATACCTGCCGCCGGGCTCCGGCGGGGTTCGTGAGAGGTCCGAGCACGTTGAATACTGTGCGAATGCCCAACTCGCGCCGCACTGGAGCGGCATACTTCATTGCACCGTGCATCAGCGGCGCAAATAAGAACGCCATGCCGACGCTATCGAGACATTGTTCGACTTTCTCTTTCGGTATCTCAATGTCGACGCCCAGCGCCTTGAGAACATCGGCGCTTCCGCACTTGCTGGAAATGGCGCGATTACCGTGCTTCGCCACAACAACCCCTGCGCCGCATGCAACAATCGCAGCAGCAGTTGAGATATTAAACGTTCCGAGAGAATCCCCACCCGTCCCGCATGTATCGATAACATTGGAATGTTTCGTTTCGATTTTTGTCGATTTTTCCCTCATGGCTTGCGCACAACCTGAAATTTCGGCAACGACCTCGCCTTTCATCCTTAATGCCGTTAAAAACGAGGCAATAAGCATCTCAGACGCATTCCCGCACATGATTTCCGACATAGTGTCGTACGCTTCCTGCCTCGAAAGGTCCTGCTTTTCAATCAATTTTCGAATCGATTCACGTATCATTTGTCACAATGTAACGTATGTGGGCCAGATAATCAATTTGGGGAAATTTCCGGTAGTGTTACAGTTTCAGCTCCACCGCATTTGGCTCAAGGATGTTTCTCGTTCCCAATCTCCGATTGGAAACGTAGTGACCCTGCCGCTCGGTGTCTTCAGACGAAAAGACGAGATATGCAAGTTGCTCCCAAACAGAGTTTGGGAGCGAGAATGGAAAATCTCAAACTGTAACACTGCCAAATTTTCAGTATGGGGAGCTT
>CAYTOA010000002.1:0-39440 GCA_964439265.1 uncultured Chitinophagaceae bacterium | reverse complement strand
CGAGAATGGAAAATCTCAAACTGTAACACTGCCAAATTTTCAGTATGGGGAGCTTTAGTACACCACTTCTTCCAAAAATAACCCCTGGGGAGGAGCTGCCATTCCAGCCCTGCGGCGGTCCTTCGCGTTAATGATCTCCTTAAACGTCTCGATGCTGATATGTTCTCTTCCTACATCAACGATTGTGCCCACCAGGGCACGAACCATCCCGTGTAAGAATCTGTTCGCTCGGATAGAGAAAATCAATTCTCTTGACGTGCGCGCCTCCCACTCAGCCTGGATGATGGTGCATAGATAGTTATCGACCCCGGAATTGGCCTTGCAAAATGACTGGAAGTCTTTCGTTTGAAGGATCATGCTGCTGGCCTCATTCATTAATTCAACATTCAGGGGATAGAATAGCTGCCAACTGAACTTCCTGTCGACAGCCGTCGGCGACCTGGATATGAAATAACGGTAGAATCGTTCTCGCGCGCTGTACCGGGCTGAGAAAGTTTCTGGAACCTCTTCCGCTGAATGGACTACGATCTCGTCCGACAACAGGCCGTTCAGTGCCCGCTGCAAATCATTCGTGCTTATCGTCGACTCTATTTTGAAATTAGCCGCTTGCCCTCGTGCATGAACACCCGCATCGGTCCTTCCGGCCCCGGTAACAGTCACGAGTTCGTCGGTCAGCATTCGAAGGATGGTCTCCAGCTCTTCCTGAACGGAACGCCCGTTCGATTGCCGCTGCCAGCCAACAAAATCGGTTCCATCGTACTCGACAACGATCTTGATGTTTCGCATAGCTTCATCTCTCTAAAAAAAAAGCCCCGGTTTGTTCGGGGCTTACGATCCTTGTGGGATGATACACATGAATCAGAAATGTTGTGTATACGTCAGCCGCATTCCGTCGATCTGACCAGATTCGCCGATCAAATTAGGCTCGAGCTGCCAGGAGCCAAGGCCTAGATCCGCATTCTTGTTGTAATGCCTGACAAGCCGGGCAGCATTGACGGCACTGATGATGTGATTCATAATTACCGCTCCGATGACAAATTTGGAGTTATTCAAAATCTTGTCGCTCGACACACGCATCGCTCTAAAGTGCTGCCGGTCGGCGTCGGTATCCCAGATCCAGGAATACCCTGCCGCAGGATCATAAACGTTAGCGAGGTCCCTTTCGCGGAGCTTCTGGTCGTTGTAATCGTAGACGTTGTTAAAGTTTCCCATGTTGACAAAGAACTGGTCGTTCTTTCCGGATAACGAAGCGCCCGCATGAGCCGAAGCATATTGCCGTGCGTCGCTTTGGTACCAATTGCCGTATTGCTGGAACGATGCATACGTCAGCCATAGCGTGGCTTCCGCAATAAGCGAATATCTCCCGCTCGCAAAATCGTCGGCGTACCATTCCCCCATGCCGGGGAGAAGCAGAGAATAGAGAACTGCTACCGTTTGCTTCTTCTTGGTGACTGTAATGTTGTCAAGAGGTACATTCGGAGTACTCGATCCTCCCCCGGACATTAAGGCCAGATCGAAGCGAAGCAAACGAGGTGACGTCTGTCCCCACGAAAAACTATTGAAAGCAACAATCGCTGCCGCTAAAATAATTATTGGTTTCACGGTTTCCTCTCTTGAAGTACTGGAGTGAAAAGTGCCTGTTACAATAGAGCTATCACTTGTACCAAGTCTCTTGCTTCCTCCGTTATTGGACCGTGAATAAAGGATCTGCAGCCCGCGCCAACGCTGAGGCCTCCATCCCTCTTGATGCACTGAACCCGGCGCTCTTTACGAAGCCAGTGCATCCTTCAGCAGTGCGCTGCTGAAGAACAACTTCTGCGAGGGAATGCTCCAGCGAATCGTGATAAGGAACAAAGACGCGTATATAATTTCCCGTATAACCCGAAAGCATATTGTTCTCGACGGTATTTTCAATCAATACCTTCTGTGTTGTGTGCAGCTGCGAGAGATAAAATGCCTGTTTCTTCTGGAGTCCTAAAATCCTCAAGAACTCGCTCCGTTTATATCTGATACGAGGTTCGACACGCCCCTCGAGTTCCAGGGATGGTGTATTCGGACGTTCGGAATATGTGAACACGTGAAGATAGCTGATTGGCAGATCGTGAATAAAATCGTACGACTTCATGAAAAGGTCGTTGGTTTCGCCGGGAAATCCAACGATCACATCGGCGCCGATGCCTGCATCCGGCGATTTGCGGCGAATCGAATCTACAAGTTTTCTGTAATCGAACGAGGTATACCGGCGGCGCATCTTTTTCAAGATCTCATCACTGCCGCTCTGGAGCGGGATGTGAAAGTGGTTGCAGATTTTTTTCGAGGCAGTCCAAAAATCAAGGAGTTCATCCGTGAGGAGGTTCGGCTCGATCGAGCTGATTCGTATTCTCTCAAGACCCTCAATCGCATGAAGCTGTTCCAGCAGCTTGATGAGCGATGTTCCGATGTGCTTCCCAAAATCTCCGACGTTAACTCCTGTCAGCACGATTTCCCGGTATCCCTGATCCACCAGATGCACAGCCTGCAGTACGCAGTCTTCGATCGACTGGCTCCGGCTTTTCCCTCTTGCCAGCGGAATTGTGCAGAACGAACAATTGAAATCGCAGCCGTCCTGTATCTTCAGGAACGCACGTGTGCGTTCATCGACACCGCCAGAGTATGCCGGCCCAAAATCGGACGCGCTGCTGATTGGGGAAACGAAGACGCGCGGCGAGTCGTATTTCCGAAAATTCCCCGAATAATCGAAGAGACGAAATTTCTCACTTGCACCCAGAACCAGGTCGACGCCGTCAATCGAAGCGATCTCCTCCGGCTGCAGCTGTGCATAGCAGCCGAGCACGACGATGAAAGCATCCGGAGAAACACGCCCCGCCCTCCGAACAAGCTGGCGGCATTCGCGGTCAGCCCGTTCTGTGACGCTGCAGGTATTGATAACGCTGACGTCCGACTTCTCGCCGAACGGGACAATAGTGAACCCCTGCTCAACAAATTGTTTTTCCAGGCTTGCCGTTTCGGCGTAGTTGAGCTTGCATCCCAGCGTATGGAAAGATACTTTCTTCATCCGTCGACAAAAAACGTCCTATAAAAAAAGAGTCCCGATGGTCGGGACTCTCTGTAACGCCAGTTCCGATCTTTACCGAAGCGAAGCTTCTGCCGCAGCAGCCCGTTCATCCGGCGACGGAGCCACAGGAGCCGCATCTTTCAGAGTGATTGGAGGCAGCTTGTGTGCCGAGACGTAATCGTCGACAAGCTTCTGTTCCTTCCCGCGCAAGAACTCGACCACTGATAGCACGATCTTCTTGCTGTCACGGTCAAATTCTATGACGGTCAACGGCAGGGTGTCGCCCATCTGAAATGCTTCGGCAATATTCTTGATCGACGTCTGTGAGAGCTGCGACAGCGGGACGAACCCGTCGACGCCGAGAGGAAGTTCGACGATAACGCCCTTCTCGATAATTCGGACGACTTTCCCTTCGACTTCGGTACCAACTTTGTACGAAGTCGAGAACGTCTCCCATGGATTGTCGTTCAATTGTTTATGCCCGAGCGAAATTCTCCGCTGGTCGACATCAACGCCGAGGATCACGACGTCGATCGAATCACCTTTCTTCACGACTTCTCCGGGATGACGGATCTTTTTGGTCCACGAGAGGTCTGAGATGTGGATCAACCCGTCCACGCCCTGCTCCAATTCCACAAACACGCCGAAGTTCGTCAGATTGCGGACAATGCCGGTGTGCTTCGAACCAACCGGGTATTTTTGGAGGAGTGAAAGCCACGGATCGGGCTCAAGCTGCTTGATACCGAGCGAAATCTTCTTGTTGTCTTTATCGAGAGACAAAATGATGGCGTCGATCATCTGACCCATCGAAACGATCTGTGAAGGATGTTTGACGTGCTGTGTCCAGCTCATCTCTGAGATATGAATAAGACCTTCGATTCCCTTTTCGATCTCGATGAATGCACCGTAATCGGTGAGCGAGACGACTTTGCCGTTGACTTTCGTCCCGACTGGATATTTGTTCTGAATGTTTTCCCATGGATGCGGTTGAAGCTGTTTGTATCCAAGCGAAATTCGTTTCTTCTCTTCATCGAAATCCAACACGACGACGTTGATGGTCTGATCGAGCTTTACAATTTCTGAAGGATGGTTCACGCGGCCCCATGACAGGTCCGTGATGTGAACGAGTCCGTCGACCCCGCCCAGGTCGATGAAGACGCCGAAATCCGAAATGGCTTTGACTGACCCTTCAAGGATCTGTCCTTTTTCGAGACTGCTTAAGATCGCCTTGCGTTGATCTGCCATTTCTTCTTCGACAAGGATCTTATGGCTGACAACGACATTTTCGGACGGATGATTGATCTTCACGACGCGGAAATCCATCTCGCGTCCAATCAGTGCGTCGAAATCGCGGATAGGCCGGACGTCGATCTGCGACCCCGGAAGAAATGCGTCGATTCCCATAAGGTCGACGACGATACCGCCTTTGATCCGGCGGAGACAACGCCCTTTGAGCACTTCGCCGCTTTCGAACGAACGCGTGACACGCTCCCAGATGCGCATAAAGTCGGCGCGCTTTCGAGACAGAACAAGCTGCCCATCTTTGTCTTCGATGCTTTCGAGAAATACCTCGACTTCGTCGCCGATCTTTACATCATTGATGTTTGGGAATTCGTTGACCGGAACAGTCCCTTCGGACTTGAACCCGATGTCAAGTGCCACTTCGTTGTCCCCAATGTGGACAACGCGGCCTTTCACGATCTCTCCCTGTGATATTTTACCGAGAGTCTTCTCGTAAATCGCCGCAAGTTCCTTGAATTCCGATTCCGTATATCCTTTTTCTTCTTCGAATACCGGGGGCGCTGCGTTTATTCCTTTAGACATTACATCTCCTTTAGATCCCACTGCTGAGAACTGCTTGTCGCGAGTTATTGCTTCGAACGATCATCGGATCCGCCGCAACGACCAGCCACAAGATGTTTGATTAAGTGAATGAATATAGTGATTAAGATGACCTTGAATAATTATGCCGTAACAGAAACCATTGCTTCGACAGAAACTTTTATCCGATCCATCAGCCACTGCGGCGTCGATGTCGCACCGCTGACACCGACCGTCTCTGCACCGATGAACCATTCCGGCTGCAGTTCCTTCTCATCTTCGACGAAATATGTCCTCGCGTTTTCTTCTTTTGCGATCTCGTACAGAACTTTTCCGTTTGAACTTTTTCTTCCGGCAACGAAGATCATAACATCGTTCGACCGGGAAAACTCACGAAGCTTTTTATCGCGGCCCGACACCTGCCCGCAAATAGTATCCTTTGCGTGGAAGTCGACGGCCATTTCCTCGAACGTTCCTACCTCAAACTCAGCCTTGATGCGGGACTTTATCACATCCCTGATGAGATAGAACGTGGCTTTGTCCATCGTCGTCTGGGAGAAAAGCACCGTTCTCTTTGTCAGGTCGAGTTTGTCGACCTCTTCTCCCGACTTGATGACGATCGCCGTCCCATTCGTGTGACCGACGAGCCCGACCACTTCCGCATGATCTTTCTTCCCGAAGATGACGATCTGGTAGCCGTTGTCGTAGAATTTCCTGATGCGTTCCTGGACTTTCGTCACCACCGGGCACGTCGCATCGATCAGTTCGATGCCGAGTTCTTTCGCCCGGCGAAAAGTCTCGGGGGGTTCTCCATGCGCGCGGATGAGAACCTTTGCATCCTTGACATCCTTGAGATCATCGAGCGATATAGTTGATAGTCCCTTTTCCTTCAACCGGTCAATCTCGACGGGATTATGAATAATATCGCCCAGCGAATAAAGCTTTCGCGATTCCTGCAATTCCTGTTCGGCAATGTCGATGGTTCGAACGACGCCCCAGCAAAATCCGGAATTTTGGTCGACCGTAACTTTCAACTCAGTTTCTCCTTCGCCTTCTTCACAATAAATTCAACTTGCTCTTCGATGGTTAGATCCGTCGTATCGAGAAGGATCGCATCATCGGCCCTAGTCAGAGGGCTGATCGACCGGTTCGAATCTTTATTGTCCCGCTCGGCCATTTCTTTCTCAAGTTCATCGATCTCCGTCGCAATCCCTTTTGCCGCCAACTCTTTGCTGCGCCGAACAGCGCGCTCCCGGGGATGTGCAAGCATATAGATTTTTACATCCGCTTTGGGGAAAACAACGGTGCCAATATCTCTTCCCTCAAGGACGATCGCCCCCTGCTTTCCCATCGCCCTCTGTTCTTCAACCATAAGCTGCCGGACTTCAGGCACCATGCTGACGGCACTTGCAGCTTTCGTAACAACCGGAGTCCTAATTTTTTCTGAAACGTCAACGCCGTCCAACTCGACTCTGAAGCTCCCCTCTTTTGGGATCAATCGAATCCGGGTCCTGCGCGCCTCCAATGCGACTTCTCGAGCATCCTGCGGGTTGATTCCCTTTTCAAGCACCTTCAGGGTCATTGCGCGGTACATCGCGCCGGTATCGACATGCAAATATCCGAGACGCGATGCGACAAGCTTGGCGGTCGTACTTTTACCGGATGCCGCCGGTCCGTCAATGGCAATAATGAGGCGCTTCAAAGTCTCAGATTTATGTATGGACATGAAATATAGCAATTTTCTAAAATGGAGGCAACATATTTTTGGCTGGAAATCGGGTACAAATCGCTTGTTTCAAACGCTTTTCCCGTTTACCTTGGTGTTGCCTTGAGAAAACTGACGCACGAAGAAATTTCGCTAAAACGGACCCCCCTGGAGGATATCGCCTCCCGTTCCCGGCTGCCATTATACGCGATGGTCGATAATGTGCGGAGCATGTATAATGTAGGGTCGATTTTCCGGAGTTCTGATGGAGCTTTGATAGAGAAACTGTTTCTTGTGGGCTTTACTCCGCATCCGCCGCGGAAGGAAATCGACAAGACGGCCCTCGGGGCAACGGCGACGGTGCCATGGGAGTTCCACAAAGATCCTATGGAGGTCATCGCCCGGCTGAAAAAAGAAAAAATAAAAATCTGCTCGCTCGAACTAACCACCGAAAGCAAACCCTATTACGATCTTAAGAAGGAAGATTTCCCGCTTTGCATTGTCGTAGGAAATGAGATCAACGGGGTTTCAAAAGAGATCATGGAGCAAGCGGATATGGCCATCGAAATCCCCATGTTCGGAAACAAGCAGTCCCTTAATGTCGCAGTTGCTTTCGGTATCGTCGTGTACGACTGCGTCCGCGTACTCACGGTGCCGGACGCACCTACGCCAGCGTAAAGTAATCGGTTTTCTCCAGGGTGTGAATCCGTATCACGCCTGTTCTCACCAGTGTCGTCAATATCCGCGAAGCTCTGCGGTCTGATACATTGATGAGGTGTGCGTACTCTTTCACACTGATCCGCTCTTTTGTCTCAAAATAGGCAAAGAGGCGTCTTTCGTTTTCACCAATTGAGATCGTCAGCGGGGGTCTATCCTGCCTCTCGTTCCTCAGAACCTTGATGACCTCCCGGCTTGCAAGAACCGTCTTGTCATTCACTCTGATGAAAACTTTGTTCTCTTCTCCGTCCTCGCTGCTCAGAAAGTAGTGCGGTTTATCGTCGCTCTCTTCCACCGATGCGGCAATGACGTCCTTGCTGTTAAAGGGCACGATCGCAATGGCCGGCTCGATCGGCGGGTCGCAGAAGTGATTCCCTGCAAGTTCGATCAGGTCGAGTTCCGTTTTCTCGCTTTCCACCCCGACGATAGAGCCGTCGTCATCCACACCGAAAAGGATTGTCCCGCCTTTCGTGTTTGCGAACGCGATGAGCGCGCGGGCGATCTTCTCCGCCGAGGAGATCTTTCGTTTGAACTCAACTTGAGACCCTTCTCCTCCAATGATCAACTCTTTGATATCATTTGCCTGCATTCAGTATCCTCGAGCAGTCATGCGTTCCAAGATGATTGATGCCCGTCTATCGACATATTCAGACGGTTGGTTGGGCTGGTGCCGCAGCGGACTGGGGATGACCGCTGCAAGCCGGGCAGCCTCTTCACGAGTGAGCGAGGAAGCCGATTCGCCAAAATATTTTTTCGAAGCTGCTTCCGCTCCGAACACACCGTTGCCCCATTCGATAACATTCAGATATATTTCCAGGATCCGTTCTTTCGAGAGGACCCGTTCCATCCGAAGCGTAATAACAAGTTCCTTAAGTTTTCGAAGAGGGTCTTTCGACGTCGACAAGAAAAGGTTCTTCGACAGCTGCTGGGAAATCGTGCTTGCACCGCGTGCAGCTTTTCCTTTTTCAATGTTCTTGCTTATCGATTCTTCGACTTCGTACCAATCCACACCACCGTTTTCGTAAAATGTGCCGTCTTCAGAAACGATCACCGCGTGCACAAGATTGGGAGAGATCCGACTTAGGGGAATCCATGATTGTTGTTCATGAAATGGTTTCCCCGCTTCGGCGGCTTCACGCTCCCGCTGCATCATGAGCGCGGTCCGGTGCGGGTTCACCCTTTCCAATTCCTGGAGTCGAACGTTTGGAAGCGACAAGTATTCGAGCGAGAGCAAAACGAGAACGCTGTACGCAACCGTCCGCCAGGGATGCTGCCGCGACCACTCGACTGCCGAGCGTGTTCCGGCTCTCAGGGCGGTGCGAATTTGAAGAAGCTTGTTGTCCGCGAAATCTCTCAGCATCCGATCGAGTGCTTAGTCTGATCGAGAAAACTCTGCAGGATAAGCGCAGAGGCCATGGCGTCAACTCTTCCTTTGTCCGTTCGACGCTGCTTTTTCGTCGTTCCCATTTGTATCAATGTCTGCTGAGCGATGCGCGACGTGAAGCGTTCATCCCATGCTACGACGTCTATGCCGAGTTTCTCTTTCAGGCGGCTCATGAATTTATCCACCTCTCCTGCTTTGACGCCTTTTTCTCCCTTCAAGGTGAACGGCATTCCGATGACGACAAGACCCACATCGTATTGCCGTGCGATATTCACGATCGTCTCGTAAATCTCTTTGTTGTTCGTGAATGCGCCGACGCTCTGGGCAATAATCC
The DNA here is from genome assembly GCA_964439265.1 of uncultured Chitinophagaceae bacterium. Classification (GTDB taxonomy): domain Bacteria; phylum Bacteroidota; class Ignavibacteria; order UBA10030; family UBA8401; genus JAGVPT01. The sequence goes on along the minus strand of CAYTOA010000002.1, from coordinate 30,424 downwards.
GAAGGGGATCGCTGACCGCCACGCCCACCCTCACAGTTCCGAAGTCGATCCCTAAGACCCTTTTATCCATTCGTGTCCTCAAACCGCTCAACTTTGGTGATCCCTTTCAGCCGCTTCAGACGGTCGACAATTCCGGTAAGGTGCTCCGTATTTTTTACGTAGAGAATGAACTGTCCGTCGAACAGGGAATCTTTTGTTGCGATATTGACGCTCCGGATATTCGTGTTATTGTACGTCGAGATGGCGTGAGTAATTTCGTTGAGAAGGCCGGAGCGGTCTTGTCCCGAAAGTTTGACGCCGACAATAAAATCGACGTCATCCGTCGGCGGCCAGGAAACCTCAACTATTCTCTCTTCGTCATTCAGCCGCATCGAAGCGACATTTCTGCAGTCCTTCCGGTGGATCTTCAATCCGTCGCCCGTGGTAATAAACCCGACGATATCGTCGCCGGGAATAGGATTGCAGCACTTCGCATAATTGTGCATGAAATTGTCCTGAGTACCGAAGAGAGATATTCCGCTCGTAATGCTTCGCGCACTCTTGACAAACCGATTGAAAAGGACCGAGGCACCGTTCTCTCCTTTTTGTTCCGCTTCCGACACGGGCCGTTTCGTTTTTTCGATAAGCAGCCCGATCATGGCATCGGGGTCGACCACCTGGGTCATGATGCCGAGATAAAAATCCTGCGTGTTGTTGATCCGCTGGAGATGGACAAATTTTGTCAGCTCATCGTCGTTGATATGGAGTTTAGCCTTCTTGATCTTTTTATCCCAGATCTCCCTCCCTTCTTCGATGTGTTTTCTTTCCTCTTCTTTGATCCAGTGGCGGACCGCGGATTTCGCTTTATGGGTAACAGCAAATTTTTCCCAATCGGCATTCGGCGTTTGTTTCTTCGATGTGATGATCTCGACCTGGTCGCCGCTTTGAAGGATGGTGTTCAAAGGAACGATGCGCCCGTTCACTTTCGCTCCGATCGTGTGAGATCCGACGTTGGAATGAATTTCAAAACCAAAATCGATCGGCGTTGCACCTTTCGGAAGGATTTTCAGATCCCCCTTCGGAGTAAAGACGTAGATCTCATCCTGGTATAAATTGAGCTTGAAACTCTCCATCAACTCCTTTGGAGTGTCATCCGTTCGCTGGTCGAATATTTCTCTCACCCAGTTCACCCAATTCTCCAGTTCCTTGTCGAGCGTTCCGACATTCTCTTTGTACATCCAGTGCGCTGCGACCCCTCGTTCGGCAATTTCATGCATTGACTTCGTACGTATCTGCACTTCCACCATTTTCCCTTCCGGGCCGATCACGGTCGTATGGAGGGATTGATAGCCGTTCTTCTTGGGGATGGAGATATAGTTTTTGAACCGCTCCGCTACCGGCTTATAGATCTCAGAAACGATTCCGTAAACGGAAAAACATTTATTGTCGTCGGTGGTATCCAGTACGATCCGGACCGCGAACATATCGTAGATCTCGTCAAGGGGCTTGTTCCGTTTCAACATCTTATTGAAAATACTGTAGAGATGTTTCGGACGCCCCTCGATCTCAAAAACGTACCCGCCTTCTTTGAGATGGCTCTCGATGGGAACGGTGAACTTGCGGATGTAATGTTCCCGTTCTCGCCGTTTCGCTTTGATCGCATGAACAATTTCTTCGTACTCTTTGCGATGAAGATGCTTGAACGCAAGGTCCTCGAGTTCCCATTTGATCTTCGCGAGGCCGAAGCGATGGGCGAAGGGGGCATAGATGTCGAGGGTCTCCTTGGCCAACCGCTGCTGTTTTTCGAGCGGGAGGTATTCGAGCGTCCGCATGTTATGAAGCCGGTCCGCAAACTTCACGATCATCACGCGGATGTCGTTGACCATTGAAAGAAGGAGTTTCCGGTAGCTTTCCGCCTGGGTGATCTCGTGGCTCCGGAAGATATCGGTGATCTTGGTGGTTCCATCGACAATGTCTGCGATCGTATCGCCGAACTCTTCGCGAATGTCTTTGATACTGAAGTCCGTATCCTCAGCAACGTCGTGCAGCAGCGCACAAGCGACCGACACATCATCGAGGGCAATTTCTTTTGCGACGACAGTAGCAACCTCGTACGGGTGATAGAAGTATGGTTCTCCCGATGCGCGAATGTCGTGTTTATGCGCTTCAAGGCTCAACTCGAACGCCCGCGTAATGAGGTCTTCGTTCACCGACCGAAGGTTTTTTCTGCATATCGCGAGCAGATCGTCGAGTTTCTTTTTGTACTTTGCCTGAACCATCTGTTTTTATCGCTTATGCTGTCTGCGTAATTGATGCTTTCCGCCGCTTAACTACCCGTGAGTGAAAAGTCAAAAGTGAATAGTGAAAAACGTTGAACCAATTGGGTCTTTACTTTTAACTTTTAACTTTTCACTATTCACTATTTACCAGCTCTTTCGCCTGCTCCAATATCACTTTTGCCGCTTTGACCTTCTTACCGATATCCCGTTTCGTCTTTCCAACGAAAGGCTCGTATCTCACAATTGCATCACATTCCTCTATAGCGGCTTTGTAATGGCGGTCTTCCATCGCATACTGAGCGAGTTTCAAGCGGCATGCAGCTTCAGAATATTGGTTGCGAACCGGTGAATGTAAGACGCTCGCGAGCACTCTGGATACTACCGACCTGACAAGAGCTGTGTCCTGATGAGGCATGTTTTCAACTATGCCCATAAGACACCAGAGGAACGCACGGTTGTCCGGGTATGATTCAAGCCCTTTCTGTACGACTGAAAATGCGCTGTCGTATTGCTTCTCCTCCATATACACCAATGTGAGACTGTTCACAGCAACAAACTTTTCAAATGTCCCTCTTGCCGCTGCCAGCGAGAGAAGGTCTATTCCTTTCCGTTCTTTGTTGCTCAGAAAAGGAAGCCACGAGAGGAACTCCGTTTTTTTACTCCTCCAGTAATAGTATGTACCAAGGCCGTTCATGGCATCGTAGAACTGAGGATTAATCTCCAAACAGCGTTCGTACATTTTCGCGGCATTCATTCCGTCGATGATCACACTCGACCAGCTGCCAGTTTCTGATTCCGAATAGGCGCGGTAGGAAAGCGCGCTTCCCGCGTAATAGTACCCCCAGTCGGCCGAATCTTTGCTTTCAATAAGATGCTCAGCGAGTGTCTCTCCTTTTGCGATCAGCGAATCAAAGAGCTGCTGATCGAATGAGAGTTCATAGTCTGAATACTCTGCTTGCAGAACGGCGGCAAGATACAAATAGGCAGCCGGATTCTCCGGCTCGTTTCTCGTCACGGATTCAAACAGAGCCTTGGCTTCGGGATAATCCTGCTTCAATGTCAGGTCAATTCCCTTGAGCAGCGTCTCATGGACGTTGTGTTCCTCAAGGGGCAGCGCGGGACTCATGCATGGCACGGAAATTACAAATGCAACAACGACCATGAGAACATGCCCAACTCCGAGCAAGTCGGGAGAGACTGCATTCTCCTTCCTGGGATACTGATGACTGATTACTTCCGTCGATCTTTCCATCTTAATCGTCACTCTGTGCCGAAAATTCTGTCCCCCGCATCGCCGAGTCCCGGGAGAATATAGCCCTTGTCATTGAGAGCACGATCGAGGCTCGCGCAGAAGATCTGCACGTCCGGGTGATGTTTCACCACTGTCCTCACTCCGCTCGGAGCGGCAACGAGACACGCAATGCGGATATTCTTTGCCCCTTTCTTTTTGAGAAAGGATATCGCCGCCGTCGCACTTCCCCCTGTGGCCAGCATCGGGTCAATGAGGATAACCAACGCTTTTGATATTTGCGGCGGAAATTTTGAATAGTAATCGACCGGCTGAAGAGTCTCCTCGTTGCGGTACAGTCCAACGTGTCCGACCCTGGCTTCCGGGAGGATGTTGAGAAAGCCTTCCACCATCCCGAGCCCTGCGCGAAGCACGGGCACGACAACGATCGGCTGTTTCAGAGAATACCCTTTTGTCCTTTCCAACGGGGTTTGGACGGGAAACTCCTTTAACGCAAAATCTTTCGTTACCTGGAACGCCATCATTCCCGCTATTCGCGAAAGGATATGACGAAACTGGTCATTCGACGTTTTAGCATCGCGCAGATACGTAACATCTCTTTGAATGATCGGATGTTTGACAACGGTGAGATTTTTCATAGGATGACAGTCGTCAATTGCTTAGGAGTAGCAGCTATTGGCCGTTGGCTGTTAGCTGTTGACCACTAGTTATTAGTTCCTCACTTTTCACTTCTAACTTTTCACTTTTAACTTTTTACCCAATTGTTCCGCAGCGATCGTAATTCCATCCCACAGCGGAGCGAACGGAGGCGTATAAATTAAGTCAAAATGCTCGACTTCGTCAATCGACATTCCGTGCCGGATCGCAACAGCCAGGGTGTTAGCCCGAAGAATCGCTCCCCCGCCGCCGATGACGTTCGCGCCGAGGAGTTTTCGCGATTTCCTGTCTGCGATTAGCGTAATGAATATATCCTTCGCACCGGGCATGATACCGACATTCGATTTTGCCTGAATCGTATGGGAAACGGCGTCAAAGGACGCTTCATGTGCCTCTCTTAAACTCAGTCCAACGTGTGCAACTTCTTTGTCGAACACCCGCACTCCGATCGCCCGGATCGTTCCGCCGTAACTTGCATTTCCGCCTGCGGCATTTTCCCCTGCGACCCTTCCGGTCTTGCTCGCCGTCGTCGCCAACGCCTGATACATGGGTTTCTTGGTAACCAGATTTCTAAGTTCGCAGCAATCGCCGGCGGCGAAGATACTCTCTGCATTGGCAGCATTCATTCTATCGCTGACACGTATGCCGCCGAACGTTCCGATCTGAATGCCTGCTTCTTTTGCGAGTTTAGTGTTGGGAGCTACTCCGATTGCAACGACAACCAAATCGGTTTCGACGGTCATATCAGCAGTCCCCACCGCAACAACAGTCCCTTTTCCTCCAACACCAAACCACTCAACTTCCGTTTCCGGAAGGAATGTTACGCCGCGCCTCTGGATTTCTTCGAGCACGAGTTTTCTTCCCCCTTCTTCCAGTCCGGACATAGGCATCGTCCCTTTGTGGATCATCGTCACTTCGATTCCGCGCCGGACAAACGCCTCTGCCATCTCCAGACCGATGAACCCGCCCCCAATGACAACGGCTCGACGTGGACATTCTTCAGCGACATATTTCTTTAGTGCGTAGGCATCGTCCAGGCGTTTTACTGCAAAGACGTTTCTGCTCCGGTCTCCCTCCAGGTTCAACAACTTCGGCGACGAGCCGGTCGCAACAATCAATTTGTCGTAGCGATGAAGCTCCTTCGTCCTATCCTGCAAGTTGCGGACTTTTATCTCTTTGCGGGAAGGAAGAATTTCTTCGACGGAATGAAATACCCTTGCGTCAACTCCCTTTTCTTTCTTCAACTCCTCAGGAGTGAAAACAATCAATTTCTTGTCGTTCTCAATCTCGCCGCTGACGAGATAGGGTATTTCACAAATGCCGTACGAGATATACTCTCCCTGTTCAAAGAGTACTACTTCGGCATCAGGGTCAATGCGTTTCGCTTTCGCAGCGGCACTCGGCCCGGCTGCCAATCCTCCGATAACGAGGATCCGGCGTTTCATGCATGTTTCCTTCTGAACTGAAGCGTGAGCGGAACACCGACAAAGCCCCAATGTTCACGGATTTTGTTTTCGAGGTATCGCTTGTAGCTGTCGCTCACCAATTTGGGTTCGCTGGCGAAGAATGTAAAGATTGGCGGCAGCGTCTTCACCTGCGTCACGTAATTCAGCTTCACGTCCTTGCCGGTTTTTGTCGACGGCGGGTAGTGAAGGATATCGGCAAGCAAGATTTTGTTCAACTCGCTCGTGCCAATGCGCTTTGACCGCTCCGCATGGACGAGTTTTGCCATTTCGACAACCTTGAATATTCTTTGCTTCGTCTTAGCCGAGATAAAGACCAGCGGGATATAGTCATACGTGCGAAGTTTTTCGCGGATCATTTTCTCAAAGTTCTTTGTGGTCGAGTTGTCCTTATCGGCGACAAGATCCCATTTGTTCACCGCGATAACGGCCCCCCTGTTTCGGTCGATCACCGATTGAATGATCATGAGGTCCTGTTTCTCGATCGTTTCGCTGGCATCGAAAAGGACGACCGCAACATTGCACCGCTCAATGCTTTTGAGCGTCCGTACGGTCGAATAGAATTCGATGCTCTCGCGTATCCGTTTCTTCTTGATGAGTCCGGCTGTGTCGATCAGGATGATCTCTTCCCCATAATGTTTCAGCACCGTATCGATCGGGTCGCGCGTGGTACCCGCAATAGGCGTTACAATGGTCCGGTCTTCGCCGATGATAGCGTTCACCAGCGATGATTTACCGACGTTCGGCTTCCCGATGATCGCGAGCTTCAGGCGTGTGTCGTCGGGCTCATCTTTGCCGTTTGCCGGAATATTTTTGGTGATGACGTCGAGAAAATCGCCGATTTGTCTTCCGCCGAGAGCGGACACCGAGGTTGGATCGCCAAGACCTAACGAATGAAATTGTGCCGATTCATACTCCGAGGCCGCGTTGTCAATCTTATTTGCGACCAAAATCACCTGCTTGTTGGTCTTCCGCAAAATCGACGCAATCTCTTTGTCGATATGCGTGATTCCCTCCTTTGCGTCGACAACGAAAATGATCTCGTCGGCTTCGTCAATTGCAATGTGCGATTGCTCGCGGATCGCCTTCTCGAACAACTCTTCCGATTTTGGGACAAATCCCCCAGTATCGATCAACGTGAAGGATTTCCCGCACCACTGGGCCGACGCATAATGTCGATCTCGCGTAACTCCCGGCTGGTCGTGCACGATCGCATCCTGCGATCCGACAATCCGGTTGAATAACGTCGACTTGCCGACGTTCGGGCGGCCGATAATTGCTATGAGATGATTCGACATTCTTGGTGCCCGTTTAGTGATGTGAAGCGTATCATGCCAGATACCGCCATAATCATGTATATAATAGACAAAAACGGGGAGACTTTCAATTGATGGGAAACGTACCACTTCTACCAATTTATTGATCAACCGCACACACCTTGTTTGCATAATTCCGAAACGCGAAATTATTCGATTGAGAAAAGTGAGCATCCGTCGCTTACCCGCGCCCATGTCCATCGAACCAGGATATCCGAGCCTGGCTTGGATCTGTTTGCATATTCTTCAAAAGCTAATTAAATTGGCATTGAATTCGGCAGATGAAGCGTATTTTCCCCGCTTAACAAATTTCCCACAGAAACTCGGAACAGGACGAAGAATGGCTGGCAAAGTCGTAGGAATTTTTATTGCAGGGAAGAAAGAGAAAAAACCGAAGTCGGTTAAATCTGTCGAAGTGGTCGCGCACCGAGGCCTCGTGGGCGACCGCTATTTTACGAATTCAGGGACTTTTTCTGACGCAGAGCCGCATGGACCCGGGCGTGAAGTAACTCTCATTGAAATGGAGAATGTTGACCTCCTCCAGAACAGTATTCATAAAGAGGTCAACCCGGCACTACTTCGAAGAAATGTATTGACGCAGGGGATTCGCATTAATGACCTTGTCGGGCGGGAATTCATGATCGGCAATATCAGGCTGCTTGGCGTTAGATTGTGCCATCCATGCGCACACCTTCAGCGATTGAGCGGCTGGCGGGTAAAAGAATACTTGAAGGAAAAAGGAGGCCTGCGCGCTGATATTCTTGAGAATGGGCGGATACATGTAGGCGACACCGTAGATCTCCCCCGAGATTCCCCGCCGGCAAAATAGCATAATCCTTTCCAATGAAAATCCCTTGACGCAATCTTGATAGCCGCTTTCAAATGATAATGCATTTTAGGAGTTTATTTCTTGAGACATTCGATATTCATTTTCTTCGCCGTCCTTTTCGGGTCTGCATTTCTTTATTCCCAGCAGCTCACAGTAGTTGTTAACGCGTCAGACAAACCAATCGTTGGCGCCACAGTCCGGCTTTTGGAACTTGATCGAGTTGATCATTCCGATGCGCACGGTCAGGTGATCTTCACAAATGTGCCGAATGGGACTTACAGAGTATTCGTGCACGTCATCGGCTATGCCTCTGCGACAAATAATGTCTTGGTTGACGGCCCATCTGCCGAGACGTCGTTCGCGCTTCACGAATCAGCGATCGGCATCGAAGAAGTCGTCGTTTCGGCATCGCCGTACGCGCGCACCGCGGATGACCAGTATCAATCAGCCGAATCGAGGTCGATGCTGGAATTGCACGATAATCCCGGCTCAAGCTTCGCCGAAAAAATATCGGATCTCCCCGGCGTAAGCGTTCGCGGTAACGGGTCTGCTCCCTCCCGCCCCATCCTTCGCGGACTTTCCGACAACCGTGTGTTGATCCTCGAAAACGGGCTCCGCACCGGCGATATTTCCACGTACGACCCGGCACATGCCGTGCCGATCGATGCGCTCAGCATTTCACAAATCGATGTTGTGCGGGGCCCTGCTGCTATTCTATACGGTCCGAGCACGATCGGAGGGTTGGTAAACGTTGTCACGAACACGATCCCGGAGTACTCGTCCGATCCGTTCTCGGGAAGGGTTTCAGTTGAAGGGAATTCTGTGAGCGATGAATACGCCGGCTACTTTGACGGAGTCTACAGCGATGCCGGCCATGCTTTTGGGATCTCTGCCGGAGGACTTCATTCCCAGGACATACGCATTCCTGGGGGCGAATACGCCGACCCTGCAAGCGGTCAGGAATTCGATCTTACCCGCATGCCGCAGTCATTCGACCATACCCAGGAAGGAAGTATCGGATATTCCTATCAAAACGATTTCGGTATGATCGGCATAGGCGGGAAACATTACGAAATGAATTACGGAATTCCCGGTGTGCCGCCGAATGCAAATTGGATGAATGTTCCGCCGGCCACCTCGCGGATCACCCAGTACAAGAATTCACTCGAGATGCGCGGCCTGTTTGTTCTAGACGGTTCACTGTTCAAGCAAGTCAGACTTTCGGCAAATTATGTCGATTACCGGCACTCTGAATTCCCGACGGCCGAAGACTCTACCGGCATCTCCGACCCGCAAGCGAATGAATTTCATAAACAGGCATTCAACGCAACCCTTCAACTCGAAGAACACCAATTTGATAAATTCCAGGGAGTCGTCGGATTGTGGACCGACATTGAAAACCTTACTATTGAGGGGGATATGCCGTTAGGGCCCAATTCGATCACAACTGGCGTTGCCGGATATGCGTATGAAGAGTATCTCGCCGATGAAAGGACACGCTTCCAGCTTGGAATCCGTTACGACATCAACCGCATTCATACGACACCGTATGCCTCGTCGACTGATTCAGTATTCCAGGTGCTAAACGTTTCCCGATCGTCGAACGCCGTAACGGCATCGGCAGGTGCGATTGAGAAGGTGACGAATGAGGTGACCGCATCGTTGAGCCTTGCCCGGTCCTTCCGTCCCCCAACCGTTCAAGAACTTTTTGCAAACGGCCTCGACGCAGCGAGCGCCACTTATTCAATCGGCAACGCTGACCTCACTCCCGAAACCGGCTTCGGCATCGACGCATCGTTAAAGGGAACTTTCAATAATGTTGAAATTGAAATATCTCCATATGTTAATTTTATCAACAATTATATCTATGCATTTCTGAATGGCGATACATTGCAGGCGTTCCCCGTCCGCCAATTCGCAGCAACTGATGCGCGGTTGGAAGGATTTGAAGCATTGATCGTAGTGCAGCCTGTTCAGAAAATTGCCGTACGAGCCAGCATCGATTATGTCAATGCAGAGGATACCAGGAACAACGTTCCCCTTCCATTCACGCCGCCAATGCGCGGCCTCCTTAGAATGAATTACCAGGATGCGGCGTTCTCCGGCATCATTGAATGGCGTCTTGCCGCAAAGCAAACGCGTCTCGGCGACGGCGATACTCCGACTGCAGGGTACGGCGTTGTCAATCTTGGGGCTGGGATTCGTTTCGCTCATGGCGGAATTGAGCACACGCTGAGTGTTCATTGCGACAATCTTTTGAACCAGGTCTATCGCGACAATCTTAGCGTGATCAAAGACTTCGTTCCGCAGCCCGCGCGAGGCGTGAGAGTGAATTTCGACGTCTTGTTCTAGGCCAATCACATCTTTCACAAAATACAAGCTCATCATGGACAATGTCATCTCATGGGGTATATTCATTGTTGCCGCACTTATGGAAGTGAGCGGAGACGCATTAATCCGCAAGGGGCTGCGGGGTTCCGGCCTCTTGCTGATCGCATTTGGGATCTTGACGCTCGGATGTTACGGCCTTGTTGTCAACAGTGTGAAATGGGATTTCTCAAAATTGATGGGAGTGTATATCGGGATCTTCGCTGTTGTCAGCATCCTTTTCGGCCGCCTGGTCTTCAAGGAGGGTATTCCATCGTCAACATGGATCGGGCTAGCAGTAATCGTTGTAGGGGGCTTGATCATACAATTTGGACAGAGATAATTCATTTTATGAATAACCAACTTCAATCATTGAAAGCTGACCTTGAGGAGTTCGGCAAAGCGAATGACGCCGCGCATAGCGAGTATTCTCAACGGATGCTCAATATTACGCGTGATACAGGCGAGTTCTTATCAGTGCTTGTGCGGGCAATGTCAGCCCGCCGCGTGCTTGAGGTTGGCACCTCTAATGGATATTCAACACTCTGGCTCGCGGAGGCGGCGAGAGACATCGGCGGGGCAGTCATGTCCGTAGACTTTTCACAGATCAAACTCAAGCTGGCAGCCGCAAACTTTGCGCGAGCCGGCGTGTCCTCGGTGATCACGCTTGTCGAGGAAGATGCCGGGAGCGTACTCGAACGCCTTGAGAACGGATCATCCGATTTCATTTTTCTTGATTCCGAACGGGCCGAGTATCCCCGCTGGTGGAAGCATATTCGGCGAGTGCTCCGTCCCGGGGGGTTGCTGGTTGTCGATAATGCAACCTCTCACCCCGAACAAATGGCGCCTTTTATCACGCTCGTGAACGGCGATGCCGAATTCAGGACAAGCGTGGTCCCGATAGGCAACGGAGAGTTCATGGCCGTACGGCAGGTTGGCTAAGTTGTGTGAAACATGATAGCATACACCGATCGAATGTGACGATAGCATACTTCAATTTCATCATGAGGAGTTACCATGAAGATATCTGGGCTACTGCTGATAATAATGCTGCCTTTGACCGCTGTCGCGGGCGAGTCGACTCCCAAAACGATCGTCGAACAATTTTTGAGTTCTCTTCCGCGGGGACGGTACGACGCTTCGTACGGCGAGTTATTAAATGGTTCATCACTCTCCACAGAAAACCCGCAAGCAGTGACAAACCTAAAGAATCAGACAGAGAAACTTCTCCCTCTCTACGGAAGCATGCTTGGATTTGAGCTGATTCACGAAGAGAGCTTCGGAACTTCCATAGTTCGTCTTGTGTATGTATTAAAACAAGAGAAGAATGCGACGGTGTGGGAATTCTATTTCTATAAGCCGAGGTCGTTTTGGTTCCTATCGTATATCCGGTTCAACGACCAATTCAACTATTTGGAATCAAAAGAATGAACAAGGCGGCAATTTGCTCTTGGCAATTGCGATCTCCATTCAGTCTTTGTTCAGTAGTACACATCAACTATCAACAATTACTCAGCATACAACCGATCAATGACTAAAGGACGGCTGGAAGCTTTCAGCGATGGCGTCATCGCCATTATTATCACGATCATGGTACTTGAATTGAAGATCCCTCACGGCGCGGACTTAACTGCGCTGTTCCCGCTTGCCTCAACATTCCTGAGTTATGCTTTGAGCTTCGTGTTTCTCGGCATATACTGGAATAACCACCATCATCTTCTTCAGGCTGTTAAGCATGTTGACGGCCGCGTCCTTTGGGCAAATCTTCACCTATTATTCTGGTTGTCATTGACCCCATTTGTCACCGGGTGGATGGGCGAAAACCAATTTGCATCCGGCCCTGTCGCTCTCTATGGCTTCGTCCTTTTGTTCTCAGCGATCGCTTATTATATCCTCACGCGTTCGCTTCTGTCGATCCACAGCAAAGACTCGGCGCTGGCTACTGCCCTCGGGAGTGATTTCAAAGGGAAAATTTCGGTCGTTATCTACGCCGCAGCAATCGTACTTTCGTTCCTCAACTCCTGGATCGCCGGCGCGATGTACGTTCTCGTTGCGATAATGTGGCTTATCCCGGACAAGCGGATCGAAAAAACACTTGTTCAATGATGCAGGGTTCAGAAGAATGAGCTTATCAATCCAAATCAGGCGTGCTCTCTCGGATGATGTCGAGGGGATCACGACAATATATAATGAGGCAATTCTCACGACGACGGCGACATTCGACACCGAACCGAAGACAACGGCGGAGCGCATGGAATGGTTCATGGCTCATGATGACCGGCATCCTATTTTAGTCGCGGTTGTCGAAGGAAAGATTGTCGGCTGGGCTTCATTGAGCAGATGGTCGGATCGCCCTGCGTATGATGACACGGCAGAAACGTCTTTTTACGTACAGGCCGAGCGACGCGGCCGAGGCATCGGGCGAATGCTTAAGGAAGCCATTATCGAAGAAGCCCGCAAACTGCATTTTCATACGCTTATCGCGCGCGTGGCCGAAGGAAGCAAGGAGAGTTTGCATCTCAACGAAAGCGCGGGCTTTACACATGTCGGGACGATGAAACAGGTGGGCCGGAAATTCGGAAAATTACTGGACGTTCACATATTGCAGAAAATGCTCGAGGAACCGGGCAAACCTCTCTGAACCTTGACCGATTGGTCTCTACCGGACGTCGCTTAAAAATTCCTTCACGAACCTGCCAAGCTGCTCGAACTCGATAAGGAATGCATCGTGCCCGAAAGGCGATGTTATTTCGCGGTATCGCGCTCGGGGAAGCAATGTCGCGAGCTTCTTTTGTTCGTGAACAGGATAGAGGATGTCGGAGTCAATTCCGACACACAACGTTGGAATATCCGCGGATAAGAGAACTTTTTCAACGCCTCCCCTCCCGTATCCAACGTCATGAAGGTCCATCGCCCGTGAGATGTAGAGATATGTGTTCGCATCAAATCGGTCTACCAGCTTCTTCCCCTGATAACGGAGATAACTTTCAATTTGAAATAGATTTGTGGAATCGAACCGCGTTCGATCGCCGTTTCCATTCGTCTTGAATCTGTCCCTGTGAAATCGGTCAAGGAATGAGACGTCGCTGCGGTACGTGACCATTGCAACCTGACGAGCCAGCGACAATCCCCGTTCCGGCTGACCGTGACCGTAGTACTCGCCGTTGAGCCAATCCGGATCGTTCATGATCGCCTGGCGGGCAATATCATTCAAACCGATACACCAGGGCGAATGCGCGCTCGCCGTTGCGATCGGAATCATCGAACGGACGACGTCCGGATACATCACCCCCCATTCCAATGCCTGCATTCCGCCCAACGATCCTCCGATGACCGTCTTCAACCGCCTAACGCCCAGAAAATCGACCAACGATTTCTGCACGCGAATCATGTCGCGAATGGTCATTTGGGGAAACGACATGCCATACGGTTTGCCCGTGCGAGGATCCGGGGAAACCGGCCCCGTGGTGCCGTAACATCCTCCAAGAAAATTTGAACAGATGACAAAATATTTTCTTGTATCGATCGCCTTCCCGTCGCCGATAAACGAATCCCACCATCCCGCACTCTTCGGGTCGTTCGCAAGCAGGCCCGCCGCGTGCGCGCTCCCGGTCAGAGCGTGGCAGACGAGAATGGCGTTATCACCGGCAGCGTTCAATTCGCCATAAGTCTCATACGAAACGGTGACCGGCGAGAGAGTTTCCCCGCATTCCATCTCCAGAGGATTCTCTTTAGAAAAGAGAAGGACCCCTTTCATCGCTACGATATTTTCAATAAGTGTCGTCATATTTTTTCGCTATCCCCTTCTTCCCCCTCCTCGTTGAGGAGGGGGTGGCATGACTAGCAGGGGATCGTCATTACTACTTACGCGTGAACTGCGGTCTTGACTGCTCGAAGAGCCTCATCGAAATCTTCGAGAATGTCATCGATGTGCTCAATGCCGACCGATATACGAATCAATTCCGGCGTAACGCCTGAATCCTGCTGTTCTTTGTCCGAGAGCTGCTGATGAGTCGTCGACGCAGGATGGATGACGAGGGTCTTAGCGTCTCCGACGTTCGCAAGCAGGCTTGAAAGCTTCACGTTATTGATAAATGACTTACCCGCTTCAACGCCCCCTTTGATCCCGAACACCACGATCGATCCGAATAATCCGGCGCGCAAGTATTTCTTTGCGCTTGCATGGGAGGGATGGTTTGGAAGTCCAGGATACGAGACCCATTCGACCTGCGGATGCCGCTCAAGCCATTGCGCGACTTTCAACGCATTTTCATTGTGACGGTCGACGCGAAGCGACAACGTCTCCAGCCCCTGGAGGAAGAGAAACGAATTGAACGGGCTGAGGCAAGGACCGATGTCTCGAAGGCCTTCCACACGGGCGCGGATCGCAAATGCGATATTTCCGAACGGCCCGCCGGAACCGAAGACATCCCAAAATTTCAACCCGTGATATCCCGGGCTTGGCTCGGTAAAGATAGGAAACTTTCCGTTGCCCCAGTTAAATTTTCCAGAATCAACGATCACTCCGCCAATGGAAGTGCCGTGACCGCCGATCCACTTTGTCGCAGAGTGGACGATGATATCTGCACCATGCTTGAACGGCTGAATCAGGTACCCGCCTGCACCGAATGTATTATCCACAATGAGGGGGATGTTATTGTCGTGGGCAACCTTTGCAATCGCCTCGAAATCGGGGACGTTGAGCCTCGGATTGCCGATCGACTCGATGTAGATGGCTTTTGTTTTGTTGTCGATCAGTTTGCGGAAATCCTCCGGCTTATCCCCTTCGACAAATTTCACGTCGATCCCGAGGCGTGGGAATGTCACTTTGAACTGGTTGTACGTTCCGCCGTAGAGGTTGCTCGTCGAGATGATGTTTTCCCCGGCCTGCGCAATGGTGGTGATCGCAAGGAATTGAGCCGCCTGCCCGGATGACGTCGCTAGTGCGGCCACACCCCCTTCGAGCGCTGCGATGCGTTCTTCGAACACCGCCGTTGTCGGGTTCATAATGCGCGTGTAGATGTTGCCGAATTCCTGCAAGCCGAACAGTGCTGCCGCATGTCCTGCATCGTTGAAGTTATACGATGTTGTCTGGTAAATCGGCACTGCGCGCGACTTTGTCGTCGGGTCCGGGATTTGGCCGGCATGCAGTTGCAGGGTTTCGAAGCGGTAATGTCGTGCTTTTCCGTTTGTAGCCATTCTGATCTCCGCGAAATAAATGAAATATGTGTAAGTCTCAAAGAGCGAATCGCTCTCCAGACCGGTTAATTGTCAATGTTTTGACCACCTAGAAGGAATTACACAGCGGAGGGGCGACAACAGAGGAAGTTACCGACGAAGTATGCAGAAAGATGTTCAAGCACCCGCCTGCACGCATAGAAAAGATGTAAGCTGAAAATATTCATGAATTAGCCAAAATGAAAAAACCTCTTTTGCGATGAACAAGAGAGGTCTCGAACGATGCTGCTCTTAAGTTCATCTTTTTTCCCGAAAGTTCAGGGAACAGAAATTAGCACCTGACGATCCGCTGAATGGCGATCCGGTTGCTGTGGCTTCGCAGGGTCTGTCCCTCCACCACTCTTGATGAAATCAATTATTTCAAAGAGGTAACTACCAACAATATATAATAAATCCGAAAGTTGTCAAGAGGTATGTGCAACTTTCTTAATGAAGCTCTCTGTCCAAGTCGATTTTGCGCATTTTCTTCACCTCACCTCTGCCCTTTTTCGAAGCCAGCCGGGCATTCTTAGAACTTTTTGTCACTGACGTCGGCGTACGATGTTTCACTGGCTTCATCGCCTTTTGCAGAAGAAAGGTAAACTTCTCGATCGCATCCTGCTTATTCTTCCACTGGCTCCGCGATTCCTGCGACAAAACGCGGAGGCATCCGGCTGAATCGAGCTTCGACCTCAGCGCGTTTGTTAAGATCGATTTCGTGACGGGGTCCAGGGCAGAAAGACGCACGTCGAATATCAATTCGACGCGTGTGGATACCTTGTTCACGTTCTGTCCCCCCGGTCCGCTGCTTCGTGAGAATCGAAACTGCAGATCTGAAAACGGAATGTGTATCCTGTTGTTGACAAAAATGGTATTCATCAATCAAGGCAAATAAAAATCCGTCGACGGAAATCCACGTTCAGCGGAAAATACCATTACACTCTTGCGTGATCTCTTGCGCGAACAAGCACATGAACGCGATCGGCTTTTGGAGCGTTGGCGGAAACTATTCCAAATTGAGCGCGTCTTTTTGTCCGATGTAACTTACGACATCTTCGCCGCCATCCACTCCAATGACGTTGCCGGAAATGAAGTATGCATCGTCATGGCTTAATAGCGAGATCGCCTTTGCAACATCCTCGGGAGTGGTGTTTCTCATCGCCGGACTCTTCGCCTGTGCGACCTTTAACATCATTACCGCACCCGGTATTTTTCTGAGAGCGGCGGTATCAGTAACGCCGGCCATGATCGCGTTGCAGGCGATTCCGTACGGGCCGAGGTCATGCGTGAGCTGGCGAATGTATGATTCAAGCGCGGCCTTGGCAGCAGAGACAGCGCCGTAGTTGGGGAGTTGAGAGTGACCGCCGGAGCTGGTCATCGCGTAGACGCGCCCCCCTTTTTTCAGAAGGCTCGCATTGAATGCAGCCTGCGTCCAGTATACCAGCGAGTTCGCCATCACGTCCATCGTCATTTCAACCTGGGCCTGCGTCATCTGCTCTTTTGCATCTTTGCAGACGAGAGGGCGCAACGTCCCGAATGCAAGGCTGTGCATCAGAACTTTGAGATTCGACTCGGGGCTCTTATGGAATTCCTTCTTGAGCCCTTCAATAACTTCATTCCTTTTTTCCGGGTCGGAGGCATTGACGTTAAAGAATATCGACTGCACTCCCTGTGCATCAACGTCTTTCTGTACTTTCTCGGCGTTGGGGAGCGTAATTGCGCGGTCGAAGTGCACTCCGCAGACATTCATCCCATGGCGTGCGAGTTCAACGGCAGCTGCTCCGCCAAATCCGCTCGAAGCTCCGAGAATTAACGCCCATTCGGTCTTCTTAAATCTATAATCACTTGCCACGTGTACACCCTTATAAATAGTTGATGGGAAATAGATCTGCGATCAAGTTCAACACCAGCGAGCTGCCGTAATTCCTCCGAATTCAACGTTACACTTTTTCAGACAACACCAATTTGAAAAAGTTACCGGGCATTCTTCCGGAACATCGTCTATTCAACCGTGACGCTCTTCGCCAAGTTCCGCGGCTGGTCAATGTTGCAGCCCCGCTTGACGGCGATGAAGTACGCAAGCAACTGCAGCGGTATGATGTTCAAGATCGGCGAAAGCAGGTCGACGGTATGCGGAACCCGGATCACGTGTTCGGCCAACGATTCGATAGTTGTATCGTCTTCGTTCACCACCGCGATCACCCTCCCCCTCCTTGCTTTCACTTCCTGGATATTCGAGATGATCTTCTCATACGTGTTGTCTTTCGATGCGATGACGATCACCGGCATATTCTCGTCGATGAGCGCAATGGGGCCGTGTTTCATTTCAGCGGCTGGGTACCCTTCAGCATGAATGTAGGAAATTTCTTTCAGCTTCAGCGCTCCTTCGAGCGCCGCGGGGAAGTTGTATCCTCTTCCGAGGTACAAAACATTGACATTGTCCTTTAGTTCTTCCGCGATGGCTTCGATCTCGCTGGTATCACGAAGAATCGTCTCGACTTTGTGCGGAAGTTCGAGAAGCGCCTGCCCAATCTTCCTTCCCTCGGATTCAGAAAGTCCCCGCTGCCGGGCAATCATAAGCGTGATGAGCGAGAGAACAACCAGTTGGGAAGTGAATGCCTTGGTCGATGCCACGCCGATTTCGGGCCCTGCATGGATGTACACTCCCCCCTGACTTTCCCGTGCAATCGTGCTTCCGACCACGTTGCAGATGCCGAAGACGGCGGCGCCTTTTTGTTTAGCTTCGCGGAGGGCTGCAAGCGTGTCGGCCGTTTCCCCGCTCTGGCTGATCAGAAATACAACATCTCCCTTTTTGATGATAGGATTTCGATAACGAAATTCAGAAGCGTACTCGACTTCGACGGGAATTTTGCCGTACTGCTCGAGCATATATTCCCCCACTAGCCCCGCATGCCAAGACGTCCCGCACGCAGTGATGATAATGCGCTGAGCGTTTTCAAGGATCGGCATCACATCGCCCAGCCCGCTGAGTTTCGAATTTCCTTCGTCGAGCAGCACACGTCCGCGCATCGAATTCCGCAGAGTCTCGGGCTGCTCCATGATTTCCTTGAGCATGAAGTGCTCGAAGCCCCCCTTTTCAATCTCTTCGATATCGATGGTCACCTGATGGACTTCTTTTTCGATGTCGACGTTGTCGATCGTCCGCGTCTCGAACGACTCTCTCGTAAGCACTGCGATCTCTCCGTCCTCGAGATACACGACGTTGCGCGTATGCTGAACGATTGCCGCCGCATCCGACGCAACATAATGTTCGTTTGTGCCGATGCCAAGCAGCAGCGGGCTCCCTTTTCTCGCTGCGACGATTCTGCCCGGTTCGAGGGCCGAAACTACGGCAATGCCGTACGTCCCTTCGACTTGCCGAAGAGCAAGCCGGACGGCAGTCGGGAGATCGCCGCTGTATTGTTTCATTTCTTCGATCAGATGGACCAACACTTCGGTATCGGTAGCCGAAACAAACACGTGCCCGGTACTCTCGAGTTTCTTGCGGATTGAAATATAATTTTCGATGATGCCGTTATGAATGAGCGCTATTTCATTCTTGCAGTCGGTATGCGGGTGGGCATTGACGTCGCTTGGAACACCATGAGTCGCCCATCGAGTATGTCCGATACCCGCGGTTGTATTCAGGTTCAGTGCAGGGATCGACTTTTCCAAATCTGCGACCTTCCCTACTTTCTTGTAGACCATCATCGAATTATCTGCAAGAAGAGCCACGCCGGCGGAATCATAGCCGCGGTATTCAAGCCGTTTCAGGCCATCCAACAATATTGGAAGCGGATTTGACGCACCGACATAACCAATTATTCCACACATATATTATTCCCGAGTTTATCGAACAATTCCAATAACACCCATCATCCGCCCGGACGAATTTCCGTCGCGACGGTACGAATGATACTTATCTGACTCATGAATGGTACACCCTTCATGCACTTCTATGTTCTCCTGAAGAATACCTTCCGACTCCAATTGCTGCCGGTTTGCTCCCTTCATATCAACCCTCCATTTCTCCGATTCCGTCTTCGATACGAAACGATCGTCAAATTTTTCGGCGACTTCGTCTCCTACTTCGTAGCAGCATTTACCGGCGGCGGGACCGATAAAAGCTGTGATATTCCGGGGATCGCTGCCGAAGGTGTCCTTCATTACCGCGACCGCATTTTTCGCGATTCCCGAACTTGTGCCGCGCCATCCCGCATGCACTCCGGCAACCGCCCGTGTCACCGGGTCAAAAAGAAAAATGGGGACACAGTCTGCAACACTGATCACAATAAAGACGCCGAAATCATTCGTGGCCAACCCGTCACAATCTTCGTAACCTCCCCAGGTCTGAATAGAACGAACCGTATTTGAATGGCACTGCATTGGAAACGCAAGCTCATCCAGGCCGATGTGGAGCGCACCGAAAAAAATCCTCCGGTTTTCAATAACATTGACTTTATCGTCTCCGACATTGAAACTCAAATTCATCCCCAACCCGCCGGGGCTCCGCCCTCCGCCGCGAGTGCTCATTCCAAAAACGATTTGTCGATAACGGGATAAGGCTTCGGAGCGAATAATCTCCATTTGGTAAACAGTATCGTTAAAATTGGAATGAAAATCAAATTCGGGTAATGCATGAATTTAGGATGGTGTGACACTTGCTCGCGCAAAGTCGCTGAGACGCAAAGAGAATTGATATATTTTCCCTCGCGGCTTGGCGTCTTTGCGCGATATTTTCTGTCATACGAGACAACATTCGCGATGCATGCGCATTAGAGGGCCTAAGTCAGAGCGCCGCTTCTTAAACGAGAAAGATCTGCCCGTGATTGAATATACCGACTGCCTTTCCCTGCAAAATTTTCCCGTCGAAAGGCGAATTTTTGGATTTCGATTTGAATTTGCCGACTTCTACCTTCCACCGAAGATCAGGGTCGAGAAACGTAAAATTCGCCTCGCTCCCTTCACGGATATCGGCCGGTCGTTTGATTATTTTGCGCGGGTTTGTAGAGAATTTTTCAACCATTTGCGAGATCGAGATGATATCCGGCGCGACCAGCTCCGTAATCGCGAGGCCGATCGCAGTTTCCAATCCGACGATCCCGAATGGCGCCTGCAAGTAATCGACCTCCTTTTCATCCAATGAATGAGGAGCATGATCGCTCGCGATGACATCGACAATTCCTTCTCGAAGCCCCTGTTTGATCGCTTCGACGTCATCCCGGGTTCGCAGAGGAGGGTTCATTTTTGTGTTCGTATCGAACGACCGGACGGCATCGTCGGTAAGCGTAAAATGATGGGGCGTGACCTCGCATGTGATCGCGACTCCTTTCTGCTTTGCCTCACGGACAAGTTTCACTGAACCGGCAGTGCTCATATGCGCCACATGGTAACGGGACTTCGTGTATTCCGTCAAGAGAATGTCGCGGGCGATCATGATCTCTTCGGCAACGGGGGGAATCCCGGGCAGCCCCAATTCCGTCGCCACAAACCCTTCATTCATTACGCCGCCGCGGACGAGAGAGGGTTCTTCACAATGTTGAATGACGGGGACGCCGAACATTCCCGCATATTCGAGCACCCGGCGCATGATCTCAGCGTCAAATACGGGAGCGCCGTCGTCGCTCAACCCGACAGCCCCGGCCTGCACAAGCTCTGCAATAGAGGACAATTCTTTGCCGGCCCGCCCTTTTGTTACCGCCCCGATCGGATACACGTCGACGATGCCATTATTGACAAGTTTCCCCTGCGAATGAACGAAACGGACAATCGACTCATCGTCGATGGCGGGGTTCGTGTTGGGCATGCAGCACACGGATGTGAAACCCCCGTACGCGGCAGAGAGAGTTCCAGTCTCGATCGTCTCTTTGTGTTCAAAGCCAGGTTCTCTCAAGTGAACATGCATATCGATAAATCCCGGAGCGACAATTTTCCCTCTCAGGTCGATCACTTCATACCCGGCCTGTGGAGCGATCGAAGGCTTCATTGATTCGATGACCCCGTCGACAAGCAAAATGTCCGTAATAGTGTCAATATGTGTTGACGGGTCGAGAAGCCGTCCGCCTTTTAGCAGATATTTCTTTGCCATGGAAATCCTAATTCTCTGTGTGAGTTAGTGATCACTAATTGACTGTCCCCAGGAGATACAACACCGACATTCTGACCGCAACCCCGTTCAATACCTGTTCAAGGATGACGGAGTGCGGTCCATCCGCGACATCGGCGGAGAGTTCGACGTCCCGGTTGATCGGTCCCGGGTGCATGATAGTGATCGGATGATCGACCTTATCGAGCCGTTCTTTGGTTACGCCGAAAAAGCGGTGGTACTCGCGGAGCGAGGGAAAAAGGCCGCCGGACTGCCGTTCCATCTGAACACGAAGGACGTTCAATGCATCGACGTTTGGAAGCACGTCGTCGATGCGATGGTACACCTCGACACCGAGTTTCTCTATCTCTTTGGGAATGAGGGTCGCCGGCCCGCAGACCGAGACTGTCGCGCCCATCGTCTTCAAGCCGTAGATGTTCGACCGAGCCACCCTGCTGTGCGTAATATCACCAACAATGCATACTCGCAACCCATCGAGTCGTCCGAATTTTTCATTCAACGTATACATATCCAGCAACGCTTGCGTCGGATGTTCATGGCAGCCGTCTCCTGCATTGAGCACTGCCGATTGGACAACCCTGGTCAGGAAATGGGGAGTGCCCGCGGAGTTGTGGCGTATCACGACCATGTCGATCTTCATGGCTTCAATATTTCTGGCAGTGTCTTTCAGCGTCTCTCCCTTGCTGACGCTTGACCCGGACGCGGAGAAATTTACTACATCGGCAGAGAGTCTCCGTTCCGCCAGTTCGAAAGAAATCCGCGTACGGGTAGAGTTTTCAAAGAACAAGTTGACAATCGTCTTGCCCTGAAGGGTCGGCACTTTTTTGATCGGCCGGTTCAGTATCTCCTTGAACGACACGGCCGTATTGAGAATCAGTTCAATATCTGCTTTCGGCGCTCCGTCGAGCCCGAGCAGGTGGCGCGATGATAATCCCATGGGTCATCCTTCTTTGGGTTATGGTTTTACCGGAAGTAAAATAACTTCGTCTTCGCCGTCCACCTCGGCCATCTTCACCTGAATCTCTTCATCATTGGATGTCGGCACATTTTTGCCGACAAAATCTGCTTTGATGGGGAGTTCGCGATGTCCCCGGTCCACGAGAACGGCAAGCTGGATGGAAGCCGGTCTTCCGATGTCCATGAGGGCGTTGAGGGCGGCGCGAACAGTCCGGCCGGTGAACAATACATCGTCCACAAGAATTATATCCTTGCCGGCGATATCGTACAGGATATCCGTCGTATTAAGGCGGGGCTGAGAGAGCCTCCCGCGAAGGTCATCCCGGTAGAGCGTGATGTCGAGCGTTCCGATCGGAGGGGAAACTTTTTCCATTTCAAACACCGCCGCAGCGATCCTGCGGGCAAGGAAATCTCCCCGGGTCCTGATCCCGACGATCCCGAGCGAAGCGGCACCGCGGTTTCGTTCAACGATTTCATGCGAAAGCCGGTTGACGGTCCGGCCGAAATTTTGCGCGTCGAGTATTATTCGCCGGTCATTCATGGGCATCATGTACGAAATGAGTGTACAATAAAAAACCTCCGTTCACGATTGAACGGAGGTTGGTTTGAATTATCAATAAAATTGGGACACGCTGATCGATCATTTCCTTTCCTACCTCTCCGGATAGAATTAAAGGATTCATTGTCTGGGTAAAGTATACGAAATCTTATTTTCTAAATCAAGGGGCTGGAATAATTGGTAGTGAGCTATTTTGATTTAAAAGTCGCAACATGATCCTCCCGACGGGTCGACGGCCCATCGGGTCGTTGACGATGCGTTCGCTCCGCTCACTTACCCAGGATGAACGGGAAGTGTTCACTCTGAGCAAGTCCTCAACGAGTCGAGTAGTCGACAGATGCATTTTGTCAAGTCGCGTCTGGCTAAGCCATCCTTTCGGGAGAAGGGTCGATCAGGCAAAATAGACCATCACCGAATAATTTTATGCAATGGAATCACCTATGGAGCGGAATCTTTCGTCCATCGCTTTCAATTGCCGGCATACCCGGTTCTTCGCCTTCATACGATTCCGACTAATCCGCGACGCGGGAGCACAAAAAAACTCCGGCAATAGAACCGGAGTTTTCCTCAACAAACTTCGTGGGCGACGTCTACTGCACCTGCAGCTGGTTCATCCAATTCACGTTTTGCATTTCATCCCGATGGGTCGAATGGAGCAGATCGTAATCTGAAAAGCCCGACCGATCGCCGAAAACAAATTCCACACCCCCCTGGATAGAATGATACGTCCAAATTTCGTATGGCTTCACGTTGGTTTCGTTCGCATGTCGTTCCACTTCATCCGGCGGGCCATAAACAATGAAGACACGCCCGCGGTCAGTTTTCCACCCGTCTTTGAATCCGGCTCTGAAATGGTCATTGGCGTACTCAACGCGTTTGAAATATTCTGTCTTCTGCACGACGGCGGGATCTGTCTCATTATTTTTACGTCTGTTCCAGAAATCATACAGTACTTTGCGTTTTGCCTCGACACCCTTGACGTTCGTGTATTGTGCCTGTTCGGCGCGGCTGGCAACATATTTGATTTGCGCAAACTCGATGTCGAGTTCTGCCTCAGTCATCGTTGCATACTCGCTCGCGAGCACCGACCCTTCAGTTCCTGTCGTGAGCGAATCCATCGGAAGCTGAGGATTGTAGATGAACATTTTCTTCGACGATGTATAGCTGGAATTATCGACCGAGTCGACAATACTGAAATGCAAAGTATATGAGCCGGTCCGCAAAGCGTTTATCTGCAGCGCTCCGACCTCTACGTTCGATTCATTCAGCCGGTTCTTGATACGGCTGCGGGTGATGACCTCTTTGCCGACAGAATTTGTCACATACACTCTCGTGTAGTAATTCGGTGATTTATTCCTCAATAGATTGTACTCTTCCAAATAATAATACACGACCGCTTGTTCGGCGCCGAATATTCTTGAAGGATTAGGTTTGACTTCGTAGGTATTCTTGATGAAGCGCCCGGCCGAATCATGGCCCACGGAAGTGATCGATGTGCAGAGTTCAATATCGCTAAGGGCAACGTGTGCGCTTTCAAGAGGCTGAAGGTCAATGGGAACGGAAAAGCTGTCGCGCTTTGCCCAATCGTCCCTTCCGCCGCCAATGACGTATAGACGGTAGATGTCCGGCGGCAGGAAGAAGCCGATCACGTCGGCGTAGGTGCGCGAGACCGCCAGCAGCGACGAATCGTTCGCTGTAAACGGAATCCTCCACGTCTGCCGGGCAACGACGGAGTCAGTTGACGAACGTTTGAAATAGATATCCAGCACCGCTTCAGCTTTGAACGAGGTATCGACTCGCAGGAATTTTAGTTTTGAAACATCGAATGAATAGTAGATTTCAACATATTCCTTCGTTGAATCACCACGATACCGTGCAACGTCGATTCCGACCCTAAGACGAGACTCGGCGTGTGCGCACGGACTAATGATCGAGACGATCGACGCAGCAAGAACAAGTGTAACGAGGAAGACGGCAATTTTCATTGGAGGCCTTTCTAATTTCGGAGGGCAATATAAATAAAAATAGATTCTTTTCCAACGAGCGGTTGGAATATCTTTAACGCGGATGTTGCGGTCTTTGGTCTTCCTCGATGATAATTTCCCTCTTATCTCAGTTTCCGTGTGTACTCGGTTCCGAAGCGATCACGCATCTACGTCATCTACCCACAAAACAAGAATTCCGCCTACGATCATGGAGACTCCTCCCAGGACGAGCGCATAGACTGCCTGATTGCCTAGAAATGTCCGCATGACAAAACCCAGAATTCCTGCGGCCATGATCTGGGGAATAACGATGAAAAAATTAAAGATTCCCATGTACACACCTGTTCGTCCGGGCGGCAGCGATCCTGCAAGAATCGCATACGGCATCGAAAGGATGCTGGCCCACGCCAATCCTATCCCCACCATGGAAAGCAAGAGCATGCCGGGGCTGTGAATCACCAGGAATGAAATGAGGCCAAGACCGCCGCAGAAAAGGCTCAGCATGTGAACGGTCTTTCTGCTCGTTTTCCTTGCGACAACGGGGAGCAAGAATGCTGCGAGTGCCGCGAATCCGTTGTACGCTGCAAAGAGTACGCCGACCCAATCCGCGCCTTCGTTAAAGAGGGGAGTTGTCGGATCTGTGGCTCCATAGATGTGGCTTGTTACTGCAGATGTCGTGTAGATCCACATGGCGAAGAGCGCGAACCAGGAGAAGAACTGGACGACAGCAAGCTGGATCATCGTTCGCGGCATCTCTTTAAGGCTCAGAAATATCCCTTTCAAGAGTTCGATCGTTCCCGCATGTTCTTGTTTGTGCTGTCGGAATTCCTCGATATTCTCCGGCGGATATTCCTTAGTACGAAAGACAGTCCAGCTTACTGCCGTGATGAATGCGATGGCTCCTGCATAGAAAGAATAGAGGACCGAGCTGGGAATTTGTCCTTTTGGTGCCGTGTTACTGACACCGATCCAATTTGTAAAAATATACGGAAGCGCCGACGCCACAACAGCCCCGGTACCGATGAAGAAACTCTGCACGGCAAAACCGGTAGTCCGTTGAGAAGAAGGAAGCAAATCTGCGACGAGCGCACGAAAAGGTTCCATCGAGATGTTTATGGATGCGTCGAGGATCCAGAGCATTCCTGCTGCAACCCAGAGAGCGGGAGAATTCGGCATGACCACGAGCGCTGCCGTCGCCAAAATGGCGCCTGTGAGAAAATACGGCCTTCTCCTTCCCAAACGATTCCACGTTCGATCGCTCAGGTAGCCTATGATCGGCTGGACAAGGAGCCCGGTCGTTGGCGCTGCGATCCAGAGTATCGGAATATCCGAGAGGTTCGCTCCCAGCGTTTCAAATATCCGGCTGACGTTCGCATTTTGCAGCGCAAACCCGAATTGGATCCCGAGAAATCCGAAACTCATGTTCCAGACTTGCCAAAAGCTCAGTTTAGGTTTTTCCATGTTTTGTCTTTGTGTTTTAGATGAATGCGGGCAATTGTAAGACACCTTAGACTACAACGATAAGAGCATTATCTTTTTGCGCTCCCGAGCGTCGACCGGGAAACCAGCCATTTGCTTAGTGTGAGGAAGAGAACGACCACGGGTATAGTAACGATCATTGAAGCTGCGCCATAGAGCCCCCACTCGAACCCAATGTTCGATCCGAACGACTTCAGTCCTAACGGGAGCGTCCACACTTACGTAACCTGAAGGATCTTCGCTGCAACGATACAGAGTGATAAAAGAAAGACATGGAGCCCTCTTTTCTTCATTCTTCGAATTATTTGCCCTGTCATCATCAATGCGCACCATGAGGCAAGGCTGAAGCTGCGTTGCCGCTTCTATCTTCTTTGACGAACATCCAGAAGAATGCAGAAAGGGCCACGCTGACTCCGCTTATCAGGAAGATGATATTCTTATCGGCTGAATGCTGGATTACAACGCCGAGACCAAGGCTGACGAAAAGCTGCGGCAAGACGACGGACAAGTTAAAGATGCCCATGAAGAACCCCATACGGCTCTTTTCGACATTCTCGGACATGATCGCAAACGGAAGACTGACAATCGCTCCCCACCCTATCCCGACGATGCCCATGAGAGCGTACAGGGCAAACGGAGTTTTTCCAACGAAGGCGATGAGGAAATATCCGGCCGCCATAATTGCGACGCAACCCAGATGCGTCCGCACACGTCCTAACTTCTCCGCGATCGGTTCGAGGACAAACCCGGGGAGAATGAAACCAACAGTGTTTAGCACCGCAAATGAAATCGAAATCACCTTGCCCGATAACATGCCGGATGAATCCGTTCCGCCGGTTATTTTTTGCTGGATATAGGCGATGATGTACACAAACATTGTTTGGACGCCGATCCAGGAAAATGCATGCGCAATGTAGAGACGAAATAATTGTCCCCACTTTGTGGCCGGCACAACAGCAATTTCGCCGGAACTGGATGATGACGGCGCCGGCGCAGCCAATACTCGTTCCTCAGCGATGAAGAAAACAGGAAGAATAGAGCAAATCAGGACAACAAATACTCCGGAATAGATCAAGACATAATTGCCGAAGACTGCACCGATGACGTACGCGAGAACACCGAAAAAACCGGAGATCGTCTGCATCCACGTGTAGCCCTTTGTGCGCGGATTGCCCTCTGGTGTTACGTCGGCAATGATAGAACGGGTAGGGTTGAAGCTGATGTTGATAGCGAGGTCAAGCGTCAGCGCAACAAATATCGCGACGCCGAGCAATCCCTCAATGCCGAATGATGATCGTATGGCGTCGATGTTTGGCAGCGCGAGCAGCATCGAGGCGGCTAACACTCCCCCGATAAGGATGAACGGGCGTCTCCTCCCTCCCCAGAACCACACTTTGTCGCTGATCAATCCGATGATGACCTGTCCGAATATTCCAGCAAGCGGTCCAGCAGCCCATACAATCCCCACCTCATGGATGTCAAGATTGTACCGCGTGGTGAGGAGCCAGCTTAACGCAGAAATCTGGACCGACAGGGCAAAGCCCATCGCGGTCGACGGCAAGCTGATAATTGCGTAGAAAGAAGGAGAGAGTTTCTTCTGGATTTGGAGCATGGTCGAAGTTAGAGAGTTTGAGAGATATAAGAAGAGAATTTTGATTTAGTAAAAGCATGCCTCACGCAAAGGCGGCAAGACGCAATAAAAAAATCCACTGCACGTCTGGGGCTTTTCGAGAAATTGTTTCTTCGCCCTCCGTCAGCAAGATCACATTTTGCCGAACTTGTCCGTGAGGACAATCCTGTCGATCGTACCGTCGAGGAAGACCTTGCGATTGCCGCTTGGAAATTCTTCGCCCGGATTCCATTCGCCGCTTGGTCCGCTGTTAGTGAATTTGTATTGAATTTCTGTCCCGACCGGAAAACGAAACTCGATTGTCCACACGCTGTCGCTCTGTTGGCGGTCTCCGTGTGTTCCATCGTCGTACATCTTCACAAAATTCGGTTTCCAGTTTCCCAGCTGCTCCTGGTTTCCCGCGATATAGATTCCTTTGCGCACGTAGTTATTGCGGGCATCGCACTGGAAAACGACTGTCACAGAATCGGTTCTGCTGCTCTGAGCCATCGCCCCCTGGGCCGGACGCGCCGCTGTTGTATCATCAACGATGATTTCCTTGAATTCTCTCTTCGGCATCTTACCCCCCGCCTGCTGAGCAAATGAATAGATGTTTTTTAAGTGGGTAATATACGCGATATCAAATGGTTTGTCTCCGGCAGGAGCGGTTTGGTCCGTCCCGTACCACCAGAACCAGTCAGAACCCTCCGCAGCGTACATCTCTTCCCACGCTTTGTACGCCAGATTTTCCTTTGTTCCCGCCTTCGGTTCAGCAGCTTTGGGATCGGGCTGATGTAATCCAGAAAGTGCCAGGTCCTGCCGAGCAACGAGAAGATAATTCCACGCGCGGTTCTCCTCATCCTCACCGATCCACGTGTCAAAGTTTGCGTTGATCCACGACCCGGGGTAGAGCCAGTCGAGCTTCCGCATCGATGAGATCGGATGACGAGCAACGCCGCGTTTCGGATTCCCCTGCATGTATTCCGTCATCGTTACAGAAACGATCTGCCGGGTATCATAGAGCGCGCTTAACTTCCGATACAAGGCATGGAGGAATTCCTTTCCGTCATTATCCTTCCGGTACCATTCCCACGCGTTCTCCCCGTCCAGTATGACCGTCAGCAAACGATCCGGCTCTCCGGCATTCGGCGCATACTTTAAGATGCTCTTGATAAAATCATCAGCGGCGTCCTCACCGAGGAAATTCTGATACGAGAAGCCGATCTTGTCGGACAGTTCTGTGTCGCGGAATACCACGACAACCGAATCCATTTCATCGCCGCCCGTATTCACTCCGTACGGATAGAATTTCGGCTGGCCGTACGGTTTGGAACGGGCAAGGATCTTCTCATCGGTCGCAATCCAGCAGATTCCGTTCCGTCCGAATATCGGAATGATCTCCTGAGCCACGGATCCCTCCCCCGGCCACATGCCGGCGGGAGCCTGTCCGAATTTTTCTTTGTAGAATTCAATTGCCTTCGCCACCTGGGCATTCGCGTCCTGAGGGTAATGAAAGCGATTGGGCATGCTGTCATTTGGCTGACACACTTTCGCGATGTCTGAATCATAGATCAGCGGAAGGATCGGATGAAAATACGGAGTTGTGACTACTTCGATTTGTCCTTCAAAGCTCGACGGATGATACATCAATTTTTTGTGGATTGGAATAATATTCGCCAACACCTTGAACGCTTCGGCGATAATGCGATTGCACTCCAGTTCTGAGATCTTCCCTCGCAGATAGTATTTGCCGTCAGACCGCATCTCGACCATATCGGTCAGATCGATCGTCGTTCCGTCGGCAAGCTGGGTTCTCTCTTCCAAAAAGTCGGGGTCAAAGTGTGCAAGGTAAAACCAAAACTTGAGGTCGCGCATCTCTTGCACGGAAAATTGTTCCTTGCGGGAGTTCTTTTCTTTTAACGCTGCATAGCCTGGAAACCGCAAAATCTGGACCTCGCTGATGCCGAATGCATTCCAAATATTGTGCAGAAGAAAATCCTTGTCGCGCTCGTCGAATTCCTCCGTTGGTTTCAGCGCGAGGTCGATCCACGGGTCGGTCTTCCCTTTCCATCGCGCAAAATAGCCCGCGGTGTCGACCCGGTTCGCTTTCACATCCACGAACGGCCGCAGCCGGTCGACATAATATTTCTCAAGCTGAAACAAGAGCGACGACGTCAGGTTGACGTTGTAGTGGACGTTCGGGTATTTTTCAAGGATGGACGCCATGTCGTAATAATCCTTGGTCCCGTGCGTCCGGACCCACGGTCCCTGGAGCTGGTCGCTTTGGGGGTCGAGATACAGGGGTTGATGCTGGTGCCAAATGAGATTGAGGAATAATGTTCCGCCGGACCGAGGATAAGTGTCGTTCATAGA
>CAYTOA010000001.1:285567-300849 GCA_964439265.1 uncultured Chitinophagaceae bacterium | reverse complement strand
CGACAGATCTCGAGGGCAAGCGTCAGTCTCAATAACGGCGCCCTACCCAGCATTGCCTTTGCACTGTATTTTTCTTAATTTTCCATATGGGTAAAATATTCCGATTCTCAAGGGGCTTTGTTCTCACGAAACTCCACGCAATCTGCAGTTGTCTATGTTTCCTCATCGCTCCTGCCGCTTATAGTCAAACCACGATTACCGTCCATCCCAGATTTGTAGAATACAATGGTAACCGAAGCGGTATTGTTCCGCTAAAAGAGATCAGCCGCCCGAAAATCGCTCTGGTCTTAAGCGGAGGAGGAGTCCGGGGCATCACTCATGTGGGGGTTCTTAAGGCCCTCGAAAAATACCACATCCCGATTGACCTCATCGTTGGAACAAGCATCGGAAGTTTGGTGGGGGGGCTGTATGCATCCGGATACTCCACACAACAATTACAGAATCTTGTCGACACCACGAATTGGGCGTCGGTCCTCTCGTTTGCGGACGAAGCGGATCGTACGGATCTCTTCGTCGGGCAAAAACAGTCCGCAGACCGCAACCTCCTGACCATGCGATTCGACGGATTCACTCCTGTGATTCCCTCCGCGCTCTCAAGCGGGCAGAGACTAACGACATTTATCAATCAGCTGACACTCCAAGGGATCTATCACCCAAATCATTCATTTGACGATCTGAAAATTCCGTTCCGTGCAGTTGCCACCGATATGATCTCCGGCCGGAGAGCAGTGCTTGCGTCGGGCAACCTGGCCGAAGCGATCCGCGCAAGCATTTCGGTTCCCCTTCTTTATAGCTCGGTGAAACGGGACTCCATGGAATTGACCGACGGGGGCCTGATCTCAAATATTCCTGTTGAAGTAGCGCGTGACATGAATATGGACATTGTGATCGCCGTCGACGCTTCCAGTCCACTACGGAAGGCCAGCCAATTGAACGCCCCATGGGAAATTGCCGACCAGATCATAAATATCATGGCGCAATTGGCGAACAAACAATCTCTCGAAAAGGCCACGATCGTTGTCACGCCAAACCTTGGAGGACACATGGCGGCAGACCTGTCGGGGCTGGATTCGCTGATCGACATGGGGGAAAACGCCGCTGACGCGCAGATGCCGGCGTTGCTGGACAGCATCAGACAAAGACAATCCGCTGCCTACTTTCCCAAGCAAGAGGTGGAGCAGCTCTCCTTCAAGATCACTGCCGTGAACTTTCAGGGATCCGAGCTGCCCCAAAGCATCAAGGCCGATTTGACCAGTTTGTCCTCAAACGAAAAAGTGAGAATTAGGGCGGTTAAGGAGAAAATCTCTTCACTTTATTCGACGGGTAATTACAAGGATGTGTATGCCGAAATTGTGTCCCGGGATTCAACAGCCGCCCTAAAATTCGTCGTCATTTCAAATCCTCCGATTATGTCTGTCGAGCTTACCGGCGATTCGCTCATTGTGAATGAAGACCTGGTTCCATTTATCAATCAGCTAAAAAACAAGCCGGCAAATTCCGACAGCACGAAAGCCGCATTGAATAATATTCTGGCTTTGTACCGTGACCGTGGGTATTCGCTCGCCCGCATCCAGTCTGTCCAGTTTGATACAGCGCTTGGGAATCTCAGAATCGCGATCGATGAAGGAGTGATCTATCACATGAGCATAGAAGGAACAACGAAATCGCGCGATTGGGTAATCTGGAGAGAGCTCCCCTTCACTGTTGGTGATATTTTTACGGTTTCGAATGCACAGGATGCGATCTCTAATATTATGGCGACAAATCTCTTTGACCAGGTCTTGATTGACGTTCGGTATCTCGGCGATAAAACGGAAATTGTCATCAAGGCGACTGAGAAGAAATCCGGATTGGCAGGAGTGGGATTGCGCATCGACAACGAACGGAATGTTCAGCCATCCCTCGAACTTCGTGACGAGAATTTTCTTGGCACCGCGACAGAACTTGGAGGTTATTTTGGCGGCGGTCTCCGAAATCGGACATACCTGTTTGAATTCAAGGCAAACCGCATATTCAACTCCTACTTTACGTTCGACTTGAATTCCTTTTATGACCTGAAAGACATTTACACCTACGATAACGATCCTACGGTCCAATCGCCTACGAAATTCAACAGAGTTCGAGTGGGGGAATATCGTCAGATAGAAGACGGCGGATCGTTCTCGCTCGGCAGCCAGGTAGAGCGGCTTGGAACGGTCACGGCAGAATATCGCCTCGGATTGGACCAGATTAATTCTTTGTCGGGGAGAGGATATTCGACCGATAAATTCACGCTTCAGACTCTCAAACTTTCATCCACGATCGATACGCAAGACCAGTTTCCTTTTCCGCGATCCGGCTCGTTAATGAACCTCAGCTGGGAGACTGCGTCTTCAATTGGGGCGGGAGAAATAGGGTATTCAAAGATCTTCCTCTCGTACGAATGGTTCTCAACATACATTGATGGGCAAACGCTCCATCCGAAAATTGTGTTTGGATTTGCGGACCAGACGCTTCCGCTTTCGCAGCAGTTCACTCTTGGAGGGGAAGATTCGTTCTATGGACTCAATGAAGACGATTCCCGCGGAAGGCAGGTGTTCGTTGTCAACTTGGAATACCGCGCGCTGCTCCCCGTAAAGGTTTTCTGGGATACATATTTTAGGATTCGGTATGACTTCGGGTACATTTGGCCGGAGCAGCAAAACATAAGGCTTCGGGATCTCCATCAGGGAATCGGTGCCGGATTCGCGCTTGACACGCCCGCGGGCAAGGCGAGTTTTTCCGTCGGAAGAAGTTTCTTCGTTCGCAGGGATTTGCTATCGGAACCGCTCAGCCTCGGTCCGGTGTTGGCCTACTTTTCTTTCGGATACCCGCTGTTATAGAAGTGTGAAAAATTCCGCCGGGGTATGGTACCCGCTTAGAGCAGTCCCCTTGTCATTCCCCCGTCAATGCTTATCGTAGCCCCGGTCAGGAAGCTTGCCCGCGTCGATGCAAGAAAAGCGACAACGTCCGCGATTTCCTGAGGTGTACCATACCGCCCGAGCGGGATTTCCTTGGACTGGAGTTTCACGTATTCCTGGACGGTGATGTTCGCTTTCGATGAACGAACAGACGATATTTCTTGCTGCCGCTTCGTCATCACAAAACCGGGACAAACTGTGTTGATGAGAATTCCATCCTTCGCGTACTGACTTGCAAGAACCTTGGTGAGACCGATAAGCCCGGGACGGAGGGTCGATGAGATCACCAGTTCCTGTATCGGCTGTTTCCCGGCAATTGAGTTGACGGTAATGATCCTTCCCCACTGTTGTTTTTGCATGTACGGAATCACGGCTCTCGTCAAGCGTATTGTACTCATCATGGTCAGTTCGATGCCCTTTGCCCACTGGACGTCTGAAAGGCGGTCAAAGGTTTCAACCGGCGGTCCGCCGGCATTGTTCACCAGAACATGAATACTGCCGAATTCCTTGACAACTGTGCGCACCAATTTGTCGATATCTTTTGATTTGCTGACGTCGGCCTGCACGGGAAAAACCTCCCCCTTCGTTTTCGCCGAAATCTCTTTTGCAGCCGCGGCAAGTATTTTTTTGTCGCGCGCGCAAATCACCACTGTCGCGCCCTCCTCTGACAGGGATTCTGCTATCGCCCTGCCTAATCCCTGACTTGATGC
Source organism: uncultured Chitinophagaceae bacterium (assembly GCA_964439265.1). Taxonomy (GTDB): domain Bacteria; phylum Bacteroidota; class Ignavibacteria; order UBA10030; family UBA8401; genus JAGVPT01. The sequence continues at coordinate 297,200 of CAYTOA010000001.1, read as the reverse complement.
CGCGACCAACGCTACCTTATTTCGCAAACCTAATTCCATGATGGACCTTTCTCCGGATATCTTTAAAAAAACCGTTAATCGAGCTTTGTCCTGAATCGCAGGACGCTTGCAACGAGAATCGTAACACCCATAAATAGGAGCGCCCCTGCTTCGAACCACAAGCTCATGAGTCCAACTCCCTTCAAAATTATCGAACGGACAACAACGAGATAATATTTCATCGGAACACCGAACGACAGAATTTGCAAAGCCTTTGGCATATTTTCAACGGGAAACGTGAAGCCAGAAATATACATCATCGGCTGAAGGAGAAAGAACTGAGAAGTCATCATCGCCTGCTGCTGCGTGTTGGAAATTGTCGAGACGAACAGGCCCAGCCCGAGGGACGTCAGGAGAAAGAACGTTGAAAGCCCGAACAACAGGAACACGTTCCCCTGCACAGTGATTCCGAACCCCACCACCATAGCTGTGAGCACAACACACCAGTTGACAAGCCCGATGATGGTAAAGGGAATCAGCTTTCCGAGGATCAGTTCCGTCGGCGTTATCGGCGTCACCATCAACTGTTCAAGCGTGCCGATCTCTTTTTCCTTGACGACTGCCATTGAGGTAAGGTTCATTGTCGTGATCAGCAGGATCATGACAAGCACTCCGGGCACCATGTAATTCCTGCTTCTGAGCGACGGATTGAACCATGCTCTCGTTTGCGCGTTGATGCCGCCGATTCGCGCGCTTCCCGACACTTCGGCAAGCACGCTGTTCGAATATGAGACAAGAATCTGGTTGACGTACCCCATTGCAATGGCAGTACTATTTCCTTCGCTTCCATCAAGGAGCACCTGGACCTTTGCCGGCTCGTGCCTCAGGATCTCGTCGCCGAACTTCTGCGGAATGATGAGCGCCATCGTCGCTTTATTGTCGTCAAGGTAGTTTTGAATCGTGCTGTAATCTTCCGTCGAATACTCGATCGTAAAATAACCGGAGTTTGTGAACTTTTCAATCAACTCCCTGCTCGCTTCGGTTTTGTCCAGATCACACAGCACCACGGATATGTTTTTCACATCGAGAGAGGCTGCGAAACCCATGAAGACCAACTGCAGTACCGGCGCAACAAATACCAGCGGAAGCAGCTTTTTATCTTTGAAAAGCTGGCCAAATTCCTTCTTCAGCAAGGCCATGACCCGTTGTTTGTTCACAGATTTACCCTAATGTTTTTTTGAAACGCCTGATACTGATGAAGAGCATGAATGATGTGAAGATCATGAGATACAACACCTGATCCCAAAAGGCGGCAAGACCCACCCCTTTAAGAATGATAGACCGCAGAATGACAAGATAGAATTTCGCCGGCGTGATGTTTGTAAGAACCTGCAGCCACCACGGCATGCTGCGGATCGGAAACATAAACCCCGAAAGGATCATGGTGGGCAGCATGGAAAAAAGCGACGCGAGCTGGAACGCCACCTGTTGACTGTCGGCAATCGTTGAGACGTATAAGCCTATGCTGAGGGCCGAAATGATAAATAACAACGTAGCACCGAAGAGGTACAGGTAACTCCCTTTGACGACGACGTCAAACAGAAAATACGCCGCAACAATCACCAGCGTCGCAGCGACAAGCGAGATGAGAGCGTACGGGATCATCTTACCGACGATAAGTTCGAACGAAGTGATCGGCGATACATCGATTTGTTCGATCGTGTTGCGTTCTTTCTCTTTCACGATCGAAAGCGATGTCGCGATGACCGCGGTAATGGCGAGGATGAAGCCGATGAGACCGGGGACGAGAAATTTTGCGCTTTTCAATTCCGGGTTATACCACACGCGGGCATCGTATTGGATCGGGAGATAACTCCCGCGCCCCATTTTCGAGAGGTTTGTGAGTACTATTTTTTGTGAATACTGCAGCGTGACCGCCTGGACGTAGGCAAGGATGGTAGACGCAGCATTCGAATCCATCCCGTCTACAAGCACCTGGATATCGGTTGTTTCGTTCGAGAGCAGTTTATGGGAGAAGTCGGTTGGGATGACGATCGCAGCCCGGATTTTCGCGTCGTCGATCATCCGCATCGCCTCATCCGTTGAATTAAGGTATTGCACATAATCGAAATACCCGGACGTGACGAAGGCGTTGAGGAAATCCCGGCTCGTCTTGCTGTTCTCCTCGTCGATCACCGCCATCTTGATGTGCGAGACGTCGAAGTTAAGAGCGTAGCCGTTGAGCAGCAGCAGCAGTGCAGGGACGAGCGTCAAGATTGCGAGGACACGCTTGTCACGCCTGATCTGACGGAATTCCTTTTTTATGATGGGGATGAGGCGTCGAATCATTGTGGACATCCTTCTTTGATTATGCCGTTGACTTCTGTCACGCCGCTTTTTTTGCTTCCTGATCCAGCAAGTAAATAAATACGTCCTCAAGGGAGGGTGTGATCTTGTCAATTTTCGTCCAGCCAATATTCTGAGCGCGCAGAATCTCCTGAATTTTCTGGCGGGCAAGCTGTTCATCCGCGACGCTCACATGCAGATAGGTTCCAAACACGGATGTCTCTTCTGCCCACGGTTCCTTTTCGATGATGGTCATTGCTTCGACTACGTTGTCGCATTGGACCTCAAGGAGGGGCGATTTGATATAATTATGCTTAAGCTCTTTTGGACTTCCGCCCGCAATAATCTTTCCGGCATTGATGAAGATGATATCGTTGCAGTACTCCGCTTCCTCCAGAAAGTGCGTTGTCACGAGAACGGTAATGCCTTCCGCCGATAGGTCGTTGATCAATTCCCAGAACTTCCGCCGCATAACAGGATCGACTCCACTGGTCGGTTCGTCAAGGAAGACGATTTTCGGGCGATGTAGAACTGCGCACCCAAGGGCAAGGCGTTGCTTCCACCCTCCCGGAAGTGTTCTCGTAAGGCTCTTTTCCCTGCCCTCCAGGTTCGCCATTTCCAACACCCATTTTTTGCGCTGTGCAAGGTCGCTGTCATTGAGCCCATAGACGCGTCCGAAAAAATCAATGTTTTCATCGACCGTCAAATCATCGTATAATGAAAACTTCTGCGACATATACCCGATGTTTTCTTTTACTTTTTCCGGCTGCTTGTTGATATCGAACCCGCCGACACGCGCCGTCCCTTCGCTCGACTGTAGCAGAGCACAGAGCATTCTGATCGTTGTCGATTTTCCCGCGCCGTTCGCTCCGAGAAATCCGAAGATCTCCCCTTTTTTCACTTCAAAGTTTATGTGGTCGACGGCGTAAAAATCGCCGAACCGTTTCGTGAGGTTCTCAACCTCGATTGCATTTGTTGTCACTTCGTTTGTTTCCATTGAATCCTTCCCATAACGAATAACTTAAGACGTAAAACTCATAACTTACAACTTAAAACTTTTAACTTACTTACTGCACTTCGCCGACCGCCTTCTCAAGTTTCGCCTGAGCCAGCTCGTACTCCACGAGCGCCTGTGTCAATTGAAGCTTGGCCTGAAGCTGTGCCACCTCCGCGTCGATCATCTCTGAGTTGGTGGTGAGGCCCGCTTTGAATTTCTGTTGCGTTACGCGAAGATTTTCATCCGCTTGCTCAACAGTAAGTTCGGAAAGCTGGATATTCTCTTTGGCTTGCCTGAACGAAAGGAAGCTCTGAGTAACTTCTAAGGTCACTCCGTCTTTCAATATTCCAATCGCGTCTTTTGTCTGTTCATACTGCGCCTGCGCTGCCGTGGTCTGGTAGACCGTTGTCAGATTATTCCAGATGTCGAACTGGAGCGTGACCCCAACATCCCATGAATCCTTGAACGCATCCACCGCCGGAAAAATTCGCTGGTTTGGACGCGAGTAATAGTAATTACCGGTCAGAAAAATTTGGGGAGACCAGCCTGCTTTTGCGCCTGTCACACCGCTTTCAGCCGCCTTCAAACGCCAGTCTAGTCCCTGAAGATCAGGACGGTCGGAGAAAGCCGATTCCAGAAGCTTCTGGACGTCCGGAAATTCCTTCGATGTCGGAGTCAGTTTCGATCCAATACCAACCTGGGTTGAGAGGGAAATACCAAGCGTCGAGTTGAAACTGATCATCGCGATCTCCACATTATTCGCCGCCTCGCTCTGAAGCAATTTGGCGTTGGAAAACTGCACCTTCACTTTCAACACGTCGTTCGTCGTAGCCATCCCCTGCTTAAACATGCTTTGGATATCGTCCAAGTGTGAACTGATCTGCTTGACATTATCATCGCTTACGCGTTTAAAATCCTTGGCTCTGTACAGATTCCAGTAAGCCGATTTGATGTTGAACACCAATTCGGCCTTATCATTCTCAACATCTTTTTTCGACGCCTCAGCCGTGTACTCCGCGCTGTTGGCCCCGCTTTGCAGCTTCCATCCAGTGAAAAGCGGCTGCTGAAGCGTTGCCCTCGTTGAATAATTGTTCAGGATGACCGGAAAGTTAACGGCGAATCCGGGGAGAGGTATCGTAAATGCCGGGACATCGCTTAACTTTTGATATGACGCCTGTGCTTTGAGTGATGGGTACAGGCCGGCGGCGGCTTCGCCCGCCTTGGCATCGGCATACTGCAGCTTCATTTGAGAAGAATGCAGCTGTTTGCTGTTCTCGAGCCCGATGGCAATGCTCTCTTCGATAGTAAGCGTCCGTTCCTGAGCCAGAAGCACGGGGGCCACGACAATGAGAAAAAAGGAAACAATTGAGCGTGCGTTCATTACGGTGCAGCGACCTCACTTTCTTTTTGGGGTGATTGGTCTGATAATAACGAGATAAAAACGTTTTCCAACGAGGGGGGAATCTTCCGCCAATCAGTAACGGTGATTCCGTTCTCTGCCATGTGCGTGAGCACCTTAGGGACGTCCCGTTCCGCGTTGTCGACAACAATGTTGAGACGGTCGCCAAACGCCTGAACTTCACGCAGTAATGGAAACTGTCTCAACAGCTTGAACGAGGGGCGGATTTCATTGCAGACGATTTCCACGATCGTTCCCTTCATAACCTTCTTTACGTTCAGCGGCGTGTCGGCGACCAGGATGCTTCCCTGATTCATCAGCGCTACGTGCGTGCAGCGTTCCGCCTCGTCGAGGTAGGGAGTCGTCATGACGATCGTGATTCCGGACTTGAGAAGGTTCGAGAGAACTTTCCAAAAATCCCTTCGCGAAACGGGATCGACACCGGTCGTCGGTTCGTCGAGGAAAATGAGCTCGGGCGTGTGCACGAGCGTGCACGCCAGAGCCAGCTTCTGTTTCATCCCGCCGGAAAGCTTATCGGCAAGCCGCGAACGGAATGGCGTCAGCCGCGTAAATTCCAGCAATTCGTTCCGACGGGGCTTGTAGTCCCTCACGCCGTGGATCTCCGCAAAAAACTCTATGTTCTCATCGACCGTGAGGTCGCCGTAAAGGCTGAACTTTTGCGACAGATATCCGATTCGTTTTCGAACTTCTTCGGCTTGTTTTCGAAGGTCGTAGCCCAGAACAAACAACTCGCCTTCCGTCGGGACAGTGATCCCGCAGAGCATTCGGATGGTCGTCGTCTTTCCCGCTCCGTCAGGTCCTACGAGAGCGAACATCTCTCCTTTCCGAACCTGTAGCGACAGTGCGTTGACAGCGGTAATATCTCCGAATTTCTTGGAGACGGATCGCAATTCAATCGCATTCGCGCTGGCGGGTGAAACTATGGATGATTTCATAGATGGTCATTGACCGTTCATTTCAAGTACGCATCGACGGGCATTCCGCCTTTAAGAATTCCCTCCTTGTTCCCAACCTCAAGCTTTACACCGAACACCAGTTTCGTTCGATCCTCTTTTGTTTGGACATTCTTCGGTGTGAATTCCGCGATCGGCGAGATGTAAATGACCTTCGCCGGAAACGATCTGCCGGGATACGTGTCGATCTCAAGGTCCGCCGAACCACCCAGCTTGACCCTGCCGAGTTCAGTATCGCTCACATAGATCATCAAATTGAGAGTTTCGAGCCGTGAGATGGTCGCGATGGTCGTTCCCATGCTGACCAGCTCACCGGCTTCAACGGGCTTGTGCGTTACCGTTCCAGAGACGGGAGCTATGATGTGCGCATCGGAGATTTCTTTCCGCAAAAGGTCCGCGGCAGCCGTTGCCTGGTCGAGACGGGCCTTTGCGGCAGCGATATCCTCGGGACGCGCGAAGTGTCTCAACTTTTGCAGATTTTGCTCAGCCGAAGTATTTGCAGCCTGCGCAATCGTGTAACGGGAATCCGCATCATCACGCTCTTTTTTAGTAACGCTTTTGGTGGCGTACAACGCCTTGATCCGGTCGTAGTCATCTTTCGCGGTTTTGTAGGATGATTCAGACTGGCGCACTGCCTCTTCGGCCTGCCGAAGATCTTCCGAACGAGTACCGATAATGAGCAATTTGTATTGTGCGTTCGCCAGATCGACGCCGGCCGTGGCTTGGTGCAATTGGATATCGTTCGTCGCATGGTCAAGGATCGCGAGCGTATCGCCGCTTTTGACGAGGCTCCCTTCATCGACAAGTAGAGTTTGAATCTGGCCTGCGACCTTTGCGCTCACATTGACTTCAACGGCCTCGAGCGTGCCGCTCGCCTCGATGGTGCCCGCATGCTTGTCGCTGCATCCAGCCAGCGTGATGATGACTGCAAGTGCAGCTGCAATAACATTGAAATGCTTCATAAGACCCTTTTGAAAAATTAAATGTTTGTAAGAGGTGAATCGAAAACATGGAAGTTCTTTCGCGCGTCGTCGGTGAGTGCGCCTTCGAAGATCGTCCTGAAGATGATCCTGAATGCCTCCTCCGCGGAAAAAGAATTCTGGGAAAGGACTTCCGGATTGAGTATACCCTGAATGCAATTGATGATCATGAGCGTAAGGACCTTTTCGTTGACGTGTGACTCGAAGATATTCTCTTCCCTTGCTTGCGCGATCATCCTTCCGATCTTGTCGAAGATCTGCTCACGACGAAATGCTTCAATTTGTTTCCAGAGCTCAGGTGTGAATTTCTGCATGTCGAGCATAGCGCTTCTGCTCAATCTCGACATTTGTTTACCTATGAGCATCATCACTCTTGCAAGCTTCTCGGCGAAAGCACCCTCGGAGGTAGAGATCGCGTCTATCTCGCGTGCAATATTTCGTAAGTTCTCTTCAATACCGGCCCGAAGCAGGTCCTCTTTGTCCTCAAAATACTTGTAAAGCGTTTTCTTGCTCATTCCCAGTTCGGTAGCGATCTCATCGAGCGTTACCTTGCTGAATCCCTCATGCATGAAGTGTTCCCGTGCATAAGAGATGATACGTTCCCGAACCTCTGTATCTGTTGTCATGCCGCCTCCATGGTACTCTGGAAACTTTTAACGTATTATTGGTTTCCAAAGTTCCAAAAAATAATCCATCTTTAATGACGGATTTGAAAAGAATTTATTCTTCATCTACCAAGGAAACTATTAAAGTTTCTATGGTTTCCAATATAGCACATTCATACGAACTTGTCAAGCACTAATTCTAAGCGCACTAGCAACCGCACTGGTGGTCTGAAGCAGTCTAGTAGCTTTCCTCTTTCGAAGGGAACTTCTTCTTTTTTACGTCGTCGATGTACCCCTTGAACGCTCCGCGCATCGTCTCCGTAAGTTTCGCGTACGTACGGACAAAGCGCGGATGAAATTGCTCATTCATGCCGAGCATATCGTTTGTCACAAGGACCTGACCGTCGCATTGCGGGCCTGCTCCGATCCCAATCGTTGCGCATGAGACGTTGCGCGTCACTTTCGCTGCCAATGATGTAGGTATCTTCTCAAGGACGATTGCAAAGACTCCTACGCGGTCAAGTACTTTCGCGTCTTGGACCAGCTCTTTCGCTTCAGCTGTTTCCTTTGCGCGGACTTCATAAGTCCCAAATTTATAGATCGACTGAGGAGTCAATCCCAGATGTCCCATGACAGGTATCCCGATATCGACCAACTGCCGCACAAGCGGTTCGATCCGCTTCCCCCCCTCCATTTTTACTGCCTCGGCGCCGGACTCCTTCAACACGCGGCCGCAATTCCTGACAGCCTCTTCGGTGTCTACCTGAAAAGACATGAACGGCATATCCGCAACGAGCATAGCCCTCTTTACGCCCCGCCGAACGACCTTGGTATGATATATTATCTCGTCAAGGGTAACCGGGAGAGTTGTCTCCAATCCCTGAAAGACGTTGCCGACCGAATCTCCGACGAGAATAATATCGACGCCCGCTTCGTCGAGGAGCTTTGCCGTTATGTAATCATAGGCAGTCAGCATTGCAACTTTCTCGCCGGATTTCTTCATGCTCAAGATTACCTTCGTCGTAATCCGTTTGTAGTCGCTCGGATGAGAACTCATTGCCGTATCCCTTTGCTGGATCGTTAATTGATAGCTACAAGTTCCGTTTCTTGAACCGTGTGGAACGTATCAGCAGCGATTTCAGTGAACTTAATATTCCATGACGATTCAAACCCCGATTTCAAGGCTCCCGCAACTTCGCCAAACGAAACATCTCTTTCGAGAGCGGAATTAAGTTCCGTCGTCCTTGTCTCAAGGCTCTCGCGAAGTGTTGGTCGAAGACGTTCGTTGTCAGCCCTCGTGAATTCTGAGAGTCGCCTGTGCGCGGGTCCGATAAGAACCGACCCATGCTGGAGTATAACGGTTTCTCCTTCCGCGCAAGAATATCGCCGCTGGGCGCTTCCGACGATTTTCTTTCCGCGATATTCAATCTCATACCTGGTAGAGCTTGCAAAGCAGGGAATAGATGCCTGCGACCGGTACAACAAAGGCAAGTTCGGCTCCGTTCTCGCGAATTCCACGTCGGCGCCGAGAAGACGTAATCCCGAAATCAATGCACGGCTGATCTCGCAGTACGAATCGTTCACACTCTTGCCGCGCGAGAACATGACGACAGAATACGTCAGCTCTTCTGCGTGAAAGATCGCCCGCCCGCCTGTCGGACGCCTGACGATGTCAATGCCGCAAGCATCGCATTGCGCCACATCAAAGTCATCGCCGTTCTGGTTGTACCCGATGGAGACGGCATACGGCTTCCATCCGTAAACCCTGAGTGTCGGCAGACCTATGCCGGCAGCCAACCGCTCTGCAAGCAATTCGTCCAGGCGCATGTTATACTTTCCGGAATGGAACGCCGAATTCAAAAACTGCCACTCTTCTCCGGCATGGTCCTTGGCAAAAGGGAAATTCATGTGGTCGAACGGATGATAATACCCCGCTTGCTCCGTTCTATGAACGTGAGCAGGTGCTGGATTTCGGGCGTGATCGTTAATTCTTGACGGATTTTCTGTGCCGCCTGACTCACATTGAGTTTGGAAAAGTACAGAACTTGATAAGCTTGAGTCAATGCTTCGAGCGACTCGCGGGAAAAACCACGTCTTCGAAGACCTACCGTGTTCAAGCCTTCATACGTAAGCGGCATTCCGCCGGCGAGAATATAGGGGGGCACGTCTTTTGGAACCCGAAAATGGCCGCCAACCATCGCATGACGGCCGATGGAAACGAACTGGTGAATCGCTGTCAGCCCTCCGACGATCGCCCAGTCTTCGATCGTTACGTGCCCTCCCATCTGGACGGCGTTGGCAATGATGACGTTATCGCCGATCGTGCAATCGTGGGCTACATGAACGTACGCCATCAACAAGCAACTTCTTCCGATGGTCGATTTCATGTGCTCTGCAGTTCCCCGGTTGAGCGTACAGAATTCCCGGATCGTCGTAGCATCTCCGATCTCCAACGTGGTCTTTTCGTTCTTGAATTTCAAATCCTGCGGGAGCGTCGCGACCACCGCGCCATTGTGGATCCTGCAGTCTTTGCCTATGCGTGCGCCGTCGGCACAATACACGTGCGGCCCCAACTGAGTTCCGCTTCCGATGACGACATCGCCGTCGATCACCGTATAGGGACCGATGGATATATTGTCGCCCAATTCGGCTTTGGGGCTGAGAATTGCGGTAGGGTGTATCTCGTTGCTCATAGAAAGGCTTTTCGTAATAGAGTGGATTACAGGGCGCCGGGGCGGTCGACGATCGAAGCCATCAACTCGGCTTCTGCCACGAGAACGCCGTCGACGTACGCTTTTCCCATCACCTGGCATACCTTCGCTTTGCGGTACAACATCTTGACTTCGTAGATCAATTGATCCCCGGGAACGACGGGCTTGCGGAATTTGGCGTTGTTGATCGCCATGAACATGACAAGTTTTCCCTCCTGGCGATCGGACCCATCCAGCAGCAACACTCCGCCGGTCTGCGCAAGTCCTTCGAGGATCAGCACTCCCGGCATGACCGGGGCACCGGGAAAGTGTCCCTCAAAAAACGCTTCGCCGATCGACACGTTCTTCACGCCGACGATCTTTTCGTTCAACTGAAAGTCGATGATCTTATCGACGAGGAGAAAGGGATAGCGATGAGGAAGGATCCGCTGCAGCGCGTTGACGTCGAACAGCACTCCTTCCTTCTTGACGTACTGATATTTCTTGATAATCTTTTTTTGTTGATAAAGCTTGCGGACCTTCTTGGCAAATTCAACGTTGCTCGCATGGCCCGGGCGTGCGGCAAGAATTTGTGCTTTGAGCGGAGCGCCGATCAAAGCAAGATCACCGATCAGATCAAGGAGTTTGTGGCGTGCGGGCTCATTCTTGAAATGCAATGCTTTGTTGTTGATCGCACCGGTGCTGCCGAGAATGACAGAGTCCTTCACTCCAAGTTTGGCGGCCAGTTCTTTCAACTCCGTTTTCGAAAGATCCCGGTCAACAATGACGATCGCATTGTCGAGGTTGCCCCCTTTGATGAGACCGGCGTCGCGCAGTTGTTCGACTTCATGGAGGAAACAAAATGTGCGGCACATCGAAAATTCCGGTATGAATTCTTTTTCCAGGTCGAACAATCCCGTATGCTGGCTGCCGAGTGCAGGGTTGTTGTAGTCGACAAGGACCGTAACGCGAAAATCATCGGTTGGAAGAGCGACGATTTCAACCCCTTTTTCCTCGTTCTTGTAGCTGATCGTCTGATCGATTACCAAATAATCCTTTGGCGCTTCCTGAGTCTCGAACCCGGCGTCGAGGAGAGCGTCCACGTACGGCTTAGCGCTTCCATCGCCGATCGGAGGCTCAATCCCTTCGAGGTCGATCACGATGTTGTCAATTTGAAGTCCGGCGATCGCAGCAAGAACGTGTTCGACGGTATGGACTTTCGCTTCGCCGATGCCAATCGTCGTGCCGCGCGAGACGTCGATGACATGATCGACGTCCGCCGGTATCTCGGGCTTCCCGCCCAGGTCAACGCGGCGAAAACGGATGCCAAAATTCTCCGGCGCAGGCTTAAACGTCATGGTGCACTGTGTCCCCGTGTGCAGGCCGACGCCGGACATCGCCACAGCTTTTTTAATCGTTCTCTGCTGAACTAACATCCATCCTCCAAATAATGGGACGCATAGAAATCTACTTTATTGTATCGAAAATTCTCATCCGGCGCCTTCCATCTTCCGGATCATTTTCTCAAGTTCCTGGATCCGGTTCTCCATTTCCCGGATCGTAAGAAGCAAATCGGGAAGTTGGCGGAGTGCACCCTCCATCCGCCGCGCTTTTCCGGCTTCTTTTGCAGGATACCCGAAATATGTTTCACCTTCCTTCGTCA
>CAYTOA010000001.1:279677-285467 GCA_964439265.1 uncultured Chitinophagaceae bacterium | reverse complement strand
GCTTTTCCGGCTTCTTTTGCAGGATACCCGAAATATGTTTCACCTTCCTTCGTCAGCGACTTCGAGACTCCGGCCCCTCCCGCGATGCTTATTTTATCTGCAACAATTACGTGACCGGTGATCGAAACTCCGCCGCCGACCATAACATTGTTGCCGATCTTTGAACTTCCGGCAACACCGGCATTCGCCGCCATCACCACATCTTCACCGACCGTCACGTTGTGCGCAACCTGAACAAGGTTGTCCAGTTTTGTTCCGCGCTTGATTCGAGTCTCACCCATCGTTGCCCGGTCGATACATGTGTTGGAACCGACTTCAACATCATCCTCGATCACCACAATCCCCAGCTGCGGAATTTTTTTATACGAGCCGTCTTTTCTCGGGGCAAACCCAAAACCGTCGCCTCCGATAACGGCGCCAGGCTGAATAATCACCCTGTCCCCGATGAGACACGACTCGCGGATTGATACGTTCGAGTAGACAAGGCAGCCGGTTCCCATATGAACTCCTTCACCAATGACGACGCCAGGGTGAACGGTCGTGCCGTCACCGATGACGCACTTTTTTCCGATCACAACGTAGGCGCCGATGGCGCAGTTCGTTCCTATCTTCGCCGTAGGATCGACGATTGATGTCGGATGAATTCCCTGCGGGATCAGAACTGGGCGGGGCGAAAAGTGCTCGATCACAATAACAAAAGATGCGTATGCATCATCAACCTGGATCAGCGATGGAGGGAGTTTCTGGTATCTGGCAAGATCCAACGAGCGGCTCACGATGACCGCTGAAGCAGCCGTGGACTCGAGAAATTTTTCGTACTTCGGATTCGCAAGGAAGGTCAGATCGCCAGCCTTCGCTTCTTCGATCTTTGCAATGCCGACAATTTCGAGCGATGCATTTCCAACAATATCTCCATCCAGCAGGGATGCAATCTCGCGGACTGTCATCAAGAGGCGTTTGATTGTTTGCGCAATATTATTTCTGCTGCAGCTTGCTGAGCACTTTGGACGTCAGATCGTTCTTCTCGTTCGAGTACATCAGGAGGGTTGTGCTGCTCTTGTCGAACACGTAGTCGTAGCTTCCCTCGTCGGCAACGTCTTTTACCGCTTTGAAGATTTTGTCCTGGATCGGCTTCATGAGATCGTTCTGCTTCGTGAACAAGTCTCCGTTGGCGCCGAATTTTGAGGTCCTGAAATCGACCATCTTCTTTTCCAAGTCCTGCAGTTCCTTTTCCACTTCTGCACGCCGCTTGTCGGACATGACCAGCTTCTTTTTGTCATAGTCCTCGAACCGGTGCTGAAGGTCAGTCTGCATCTTCGTCAGCTCAGCCTGCCAGTCCGCGGAGATTCCATCGAGTTGTTTCTGCGCATCCTGCGCTTCCGGCAGCTGCTGCATGATCGCTTCCGAATTGATGTAGCCAATCTTCATTTGCGCCGACACTGGAACCGCGGCCGCGGCCAACACGACCATCACGCACAGATATTTCTTCATGTTCAACCTCTTCCTTGAAGTACGGAATTACTTGTCGCCTCGTTTAAGGCGGTCAATCACTTTGTATGTGTAGTCTGCGCTTGTCTCCCCGTACAGCAGGACAACGTCGCCGGCTTTGTCGAAAACAAACGCTAGCTTGTTTTCCACCGCAATTTGTTTGATGGCGGCAAAAATTTTATCCTTGATCGGCTGCATCAGGCGTTCTTGCTGCAGCGTCAATTCCCCCTGCTGCCCGAACTTTTGGGCCTTGTAGTCGTTCATCTTCTGTTCTTCTTCGATCAGTTTCTTCTGTTCCACCTGTTTCGTCTGGTCGTTGTACAGACCCTGTTTCTTCTGGTAATCCTCATACTTGTCCTGCAGGTCGTGGGACATCCTGTCCAGTTCGCCCTGCCAGATCTTTACGATCGTTGCCAGCGAATCTTTTGCCTCTTTCGCCGCAGGAAGTTCCGCCAAAATTTTTTCCGAATTGACATAGCCGATCTTTTGCTGTGCGTTTCCAATTGCAACCGACATGATGATGAAAAGAATGAGCGCTGCCAGCACTCGTCCCGTTGTAGATGTGGAAGCTTTCACTGTACCCTCGTTATTGTTTCATGAAAAAATTTCACTGGTCCGGAAAGCCTGCCGCCGGACAGTGGATGAGAATAATTGTGGATTAAAATCCTTTTCCGAATTGAAAGTGGAAATGCCACCCTGACGGACTTCCGGTTTTCGTCGGGTCGTCAAACCCATAGCCGTAATCAAACCCTAAAAGTCCGATCGGGTTGATCATGATCCGCGCGCCGAGACCCGCAGACCTGTTCAGGTCGAATAGTTCTGTCGATTGCACATCGTTCCATACGTTGCCGGCCTCGGCAAATGACAAGACATAGATGGGGATCGGATTCATGGAGATGTTGTACCGGAGCTCTGCGGTATGCTTCTCCATGACCAGTCCGCTTAACACCTGGTCGGATGAATTCAAGGGGCCAATCCCCCGGTCGCCGTAGCCCCGCAGCGGGGTAACGTTGATCTGCCCGAGACCGGTTCCGCCCATCGAGAAATATTCGATGTACGGCACTTCGTTGGCTGCCAGCGTCCTTTGGAGGGTAACGATTTCACCGTATTGAGTTCCGATATACAATGCAAGTTTTGGGTTGTTCAGGATCGGTGTATACCAATCGAGGCTGATGATGTGTTTCGTATACCGTGCAGTTCCGGGCAAAAGAGGCGGACCCGAAAGCTCGGTAGAAAGGGAGATGTTGCTTCCATGCGACGGGAACAGCGGATTGTCGATGCTGTTTCTCGTCAGGATCTGTGTAATGCTGTACTGGTCGATGACACCGGGCGGTCCATAATAATCGCTTGCGCTGAGATTGTCGATCCGCTGAACTCTGAAAATCCAGTCACCTCTCGAGTAGTCATCTGGAAATTTGAACTGGCGCCCGATGCTGACGGTGCCTCCCCTTTGATCGACGTCATAAATATAATTCTGTCTCGTGTCGAAGAGGCTGAAGCCGAAGGAGGTCCGGCTGCCAAAAAGCCACGGTTCGCGGAATGAAATAGAGAACGTTTGATATGTGCTCCCTTCGCCGAATTGCCAATCAAAACTTAATATTTGTCCCCCTCCGCCGGAAAGAGGCTCCGCCAACTCGAAATTGTTGAACGTCAAACCGAGCGCACCGGTAAAGCCGAACGCACCGCTGTAGCCGACAGACATGTTGAACGTGTCGCTCGACTTTTCTTCGACGTCGTAGATAACGTCGACAGTTTTGTCGTCGACGATGCGCGTGTCGGGTTTGATCTTATCGGGGTTAAAATAATTGAGCACGGAGAGCTGGCGTACGCTGCGCATGATCGCTGCCCGGCTGAAAAAATCTCCTGGCCGGGAATACAATTCCCTCCGGATGACTTTTTCTTTCGTCTTCGTATTGCCGCGGATCTCCACCGTGCCGACGCGGAATTGATTTCTTTCGCGGATATGGATGATGATATCCATGCTGTCCGGAGCAACTTTGACTTCTTCAGGGTCGATCGACATCGTAAGATATCCGTTGTCGAGATAGAGCGAAGCGACATCCGTCTGTTCCTCGTTTTGTTTCAGATTCCGGTCGAATTTTTCCATGTTATAGACGTCGCCGGTCTTTACGCCGAGGCGCTCGTCAAGGATTTCCGTCTTGAAGACCGTATTCCCGTCCCACGTAATATTGCGGATCTTATATTGGGGCCCTTCATAGACAAAAAGCCGGATGATCATGCGGTCCTTCTTTTCGTTGTACGAGGTGGAATCGGTCAGGATCTCCGCATCGCGGTAGCCATTCTTATGATAAAAATCTATGACCTTCTTTTTATCGTCCGCGTATTTTTTCTTGTCGAATTTCGTTCCGCGCCAGAACTTCCACCAGACTTTTTCGTGCGTGTCGTCCATCTCTCCCTTCAAGTCGTCGGCATCGAACGACTTGTTGCCGTAGAACTGGATCGCCCCGATATGGACTTCCGACCCTTCGTCGATCGTCAGCTTCAATATCACTTTGCCGCGTGCCAGACTGTCCGTGCTCTCCACGATATCCGCTTTGATGCTGGCCTGCAGGTATCCGTCGTCCTCGTACGCTTTCTTGATCGTCCTGATGATCCGGCTGATCTCCTCGGGCGTGAGGATCTGACCTTTCAGCAAATTGACCTTCTTTAATAGATCATCTTCGCTCAGATCATCGTTTCCTGTAATAACCGTTTTATCCAGCCGGGGATGTTCCTTGACCTTGATGAGAAGATAAACGCCGTCGCCGATCGTGTTCTCGATGTCGATCTCCACATCCGAAAAGATCCGCAGGGCCCATAGACGGGTGATGGCCGTTCGGGTTTGTTCGCCGGGAACGGTGATCTCGTCCCCCAGCTTCAAGCCGGAATTGGCAATGATCGCCGGCGTCTCGGCCGACTTGTTCCCATCAACGGAGATGCCAAGAATCTTGTACTGTTGAACTTGCGGCCGCGTCGATTGCGAGAATAGAAGAGAGCATCCAAACAACGAGAGGTACAACAGAACAAAACATCGGGTGAGCATGAAGCTCTTCACATTAATTACCTGTAACGCTTTTGAGAAACTTTTCGACATATGTTGTTGCCGTGTCTTTCCTTTTTGATTTCACCTGAGCGCTCACCATGCCGTAGCGGCGTTCGCGCCCCTGAAACGATGCGATCGCTTCGTACAGCGAAAGTCGTCGGAATTCAGGCCAGCAGAGGTCGGTGATGTACATCTCCGAGTACGCAAGCTGCCAGAGCAGGAAATTGCTGATACGGAGCTCACCGCTTGTACGGATCAAGAGGTCGGGGTCGGGAATGTCTTTTGTAGAAAGATACTGTGAAATGAGTGCGTCGTTGATGTGGTCGGGTTTGATCTTTCCATGGC
Source organism: uncultured Chitinophagaceae bacterium (assembly GCA_964439265.1). Taxonomy (GTDB): domain Bacteria; phylum Bacteroidota; class Ignavibacteria; order UBA10030; family UBA8401; genus JAGVPT01. The sequence goes on along the minus strand of CAYTOA010000001.1, from coordinate 280,591 downwards.
CGGCGTCGGTCACGATCTTTTTCACCGCATTCGTGATATCCCAGCGCCCGCTGTAGCTCAACGCGAGTACTAGCGTTAGACCCGTGTTGTGCTTCATAAGTTCCATCGCGTCGAGCAATTCATCCTGCACGTCGTGGGGAAGCGCGGAAATGTCGCCGATGCTCTCTAAATGGACATTGTTACCGTGGAGCCGGTCGCGTTCGTCGCGGAGCGCCTTCAGCAGAAGCCGCATGAGCATCGACACTTCGTCCTTCGGGCGTTTCCAGTTTTCGGTCGAAAATGCATACAACGTGAGGTGTTTTATTCCAAGCTGTCCGCATACTTCGACAATATCCCGGACCGAATTTACTCCCTCGTGATGCCCTGCCACGCGCGGAAGCGAACGCTTCTGCGCCCACCGGCCGTTGCCGTCCATAATAATGGCAATGTGCTGCGGGATTTCTCCGCCATGGCGTAATTGCTCTTGCAGTTTCTTGTCCTGACCTGTTGCATGAACGGGACCCTTGTTCAACCTTTAACTCCTCGATATGGATAGCGGGAAATCACGGCAACGCTAGAGAATAAGTTAACCTTTTAACGAAAAAAAGTCAATGAAAAACGGAGAATAATGGGCTATTTTGCGGGGCAAGACCCTCCGCAGAGGTTGAACATATACTGTTTGATGGTATGGATCGCAGAAAAGCTTATGCGTTTCGAGTGAGTGGCGCAGTATTCTCGCTCCACGCATCTGGCGAGGCCATCCCATCGGTAAAAGAACGAGTTGCATCTCATTCCCAAGCTCCCGTTGGGAATGTTATTCATCTCGTTCCCAACGTCCCGTTGGGAACGTTACGACAAAGAAGCTCTGCTTCGATATATCTGTTCCCAAACAGAATATGGGATCGAGATCTCAACGAGATCATCTCGTTTCCAAC
>CAYTOA010000001.1:255513-279577 GCA_964439265.1 uncultured Chitinophagaceae bacterium | reverse complement strand
TGTTCCCAAACAGAATATGGGATCGAGATCTCAACGAGATCATCTCGTTTCCAACGTCCCGTTGGGAACGTTACGGCAAAGAAGCTCTGCTTCGTCAAAACTGTTGCCAATTGGAATTTGGGAACACTCTCTAAAATTACTTATCTTATCCAATGCATCGTAACCAAACACTCCCCCTCGTGGTTATCGGCGGCGGCGCAGCAGGAATGATCGCCGCATGGCGCGCGGGATCACTCGGAGCGAAGGTGATCCTCCTCGAGAAAAATCCTAAGCTCGGAATCAAGCTTCTAATCTCCGGCGGAGGCAAATGCAACATTACTCACGGCGGAGAGATCGAAGACCTGTGCGGGCAATTCAAGCCGAATGAATCGAAATTCCTGAAACACTCCCTTTACCGCTTCACTAACCGCGACATCATTTCTCAGATCAATCAATTCGGAGTTGAAACGTACGAGCGGGAGAACAGACGGATTTTTCCAACAAGCGGAAAAGCCGGCGACGTTGTCCACGTTATGCGAAGAATGATGGAACATGAACAAGTCGAGATCCGACTTTCGACTCCAGTAGAAAAAATACTGAGGGACAATGAGGGCGTCTGTGGTGTGAGAGTCCCAGATGGCATAATTCAGGCACGCCACATCATTCTTGCCACAGGGGGAGCATCCTACCCCAGAACAGGGACGTCGGGAGATGCATTTCCCTGGCTAGAAGAACTTGGTCACACGGTAGTTCCACTTCGCCCCTCATTGGCGCCAATCCTCTTGCAGCCGACTCCCCCGCCTGAATGGCAAGGAATATCGATCCGAGATTGCATTCTGAAAGCAAAAGTTGGAGGCAAACTTACGGCTGAGGCTCGCGGCGACTTGCTTCTCACTCACGAAGGAATTTCCGGACCGGCAACTCTTGAAATGAGCCGTGATGCGTTTATTGCTTTGGAAGAAAATCCACACGTCGATATTTCGGTTGATGCCGTGCCCGACGAAATCGAAGCTGAACTTCAGGAACATCTGCGTGCGGAGATTGTCGCAAACGGAGGAAGAAAAACGGAAACGCTGGTTGAGTTGTTTGTGCCACAGCGGCTGGCAATCTACATTCTGAAATCCGCCGGCGTCGATGCCTCGAAGAAATGCCACCAACTTAAAAAAGAGGAACGAAGCGCGATCGTTCGAACTCTGAAAGATTGGAATCTCGGCATCGTGAAGGAAATCCCTCTTGAACGAGGTGAGGTAACCGCCGGAGGAGTCGACCTTCGCGAGATCGAACCGAAAACGATGAGGTCAAAGATCTTGAAAGGCTTATATATTTGCGGCGAGGCTCTCGATGTGGCAGGACCGATCGGAGGATACAATTTGCAGGCCGCGTTCTCTACGGGTTTCGTTGCAGGCGAAGCAGCGGCAGAAGAATCTAAAGCCAGTTGCTAACCTAAAGGCTAACAGCTAATAGCTTTTAGCTGTTAGCCTTTAGGTATTATCCAACACATTTCTTTGCACACCGGATCATCGCCTTCAAACTTTTCTCGACGTCGTCATCCGTTGTCGCCCACGATGAGACGCTGATGCGCATTGCCGTTTTCCCCTGCCACACCGTCCCACCGCACCAGCATGTACCATCCGTTTGAATTTCTTCGATCACACGGGTTGTCGTTTCAGCATCCCCAAAAGAAACAAGGACCTGGTTCAAAACCACATCGTTCAAAATCCGATAACCGGCTTTAGTCAATCCTTCCGCAAACCTTCGCGCCTGTCGGCACGATCGTTCTATCATTTCCTCGAGACCCGAGCGGCCGAGCGACATGAGCGCCGCCCAAACTTCGACTCCCCGCGCGCGCCGCGACAACTCTGGCGCATAATCAGACGGATTTCGAAATTCAGTCTCTGTCGGAAGGTATTCAGCGGTGATGGCCATTGCGGCCCGCAGCGCTTCGCGGTCTCGAACGAACGCAAGGCCGCAATCGTAGGGAACGTTCAGCCATTTGTGAGCATCGGTTGCCCAGGAATCTCCGTCCGTCATCCCTTTGATCAGAAACTTTCTCGTTGGTGCAACGGCGGCCCATAGTCCAAAGGCACCATCGATGTGAACCCATGCGCCGGCCTCGTGAGCGTGCCGACAAATTTCATCCAGCGGGTCGAATGAGCCAGTGTTCACGTTCCCTGCCTGCGCACAAACGATCGTCGGTCCTTTGATCGCAGGAATCAAAGTGGAACGCATTCTTCCCTGACCATCGACCGGAACCTTCTGTACTCTGCTGCGGCCCAATCCCAACAGTCCAAGCGACTTGATCAACGAAGGGTGTACTTCTTCGCCGACAATGACGGTGATCGGCGGAGATCCGATTAATCCATCGGCTTCGACATTCCACCCTTCATGTTCAAGAACCGCATGCCGTGCTGCGGCAAGCGCTGTGAAATTGGCGATCGTTGCACCCGTAACAAATGCGCCGTCGCTCGTCGGAGGAAGTCCGAATAGTTCGATAAGCCACTGCAAGGCGACTTGTTCGATATGTGCCGTCGCCGGAGTCACTTGATAGAGTGCGCTGTTCTGATCCCACGCGCCCGCGATCCAGTTCGCGGCCAGCGAAACGGGAATCGACCCGCCGATAACGAAACCGAAGAACCTTCGTCCCGCCATAGCCATGGTTGCGGGAGAACCAAGCTCGTCCAGCATTTGTAGAATTGCCGAGGGATCGACCGGTTTTTCAGGGTACGGAATATCGAGTTCTTTCAGCCGATGAACGGCGGCGGGATCGGGCCGCACTCCGCGGCTGTCCAGCCCTTCAAGGTATTTTATCGCACGGTCTGAACCGGAGCGAAGAATATCTTTCATACGATCACTTGAGAATTGCTCTTGAGTACAAACATCAAAAAATTTTCTCTCGCATAGCCGCTAAGGTGCAAGAAATTTTTTTGAATAATTATCCGACATTTCGACGTCGCGGAGGCAAACACTTCTGCCATGAATCTTTTGTCACGGATTTTATTTAGCTTTGTAATCCTGGAAGGTATAGCCCTCATGTTTCTCTTCGTTCACAAGCACGAAACGTGTTCCGATAAGATGCCCGTAAGGAGGGAAATATGCGTCGCCGTCGGTATCGATATCGACGAGGGTGAGATGGAGCTCATCGGCCCGGTCTAAGAACTGGTCGAATATTTTCCCCCCTCCGATAACGAAGACCTTGTCCTGCGCTTTAAGCGCCTCCAGCGCCGCATCGATGGACGAATAAGTTTCGAGACCCGCGATATTTTTTGACGAAAGGACAACGTTGCGTCGGTCAGGGAGCGGCTTCCCCATCGACTCATACGTTTTTCTCCCCATCAACACCGTGTGACCAACCGTAAGGCGCTTGAAACGCTTCAGATCCTCCGAAATGTGCCAGGGAAGTTTTCCTTTGCTGCCGATGACCCGTTTTCTATTCAAAGCGGCAATGATGATGAGTTTCATCGGATATTAACCCGTAAGGAAAAATGATGCGGCTATACGGCAACTTCGAACTTGATCGGTTCGTCGCATTCATATCCGACGAGCGAGAAATCTTCGTACTGCAGCTGGTCGAAAGGCTTCTTGGCGATGATCAGTTTTGGGCGGGGCTTCGGCGTCCGCTTCAGCTGTTCCTTCAGTCCGTCAATGTGATTGACATAGATATGCGCGTCGACAATTGTATGGCTGAAGTAGCCGACGTCGAGTCCCACTTCCTGAGCGACAGCCTGCGTGAGGAGAGAATACGCCGCGATGTTAAAGGGAATGCCGAGGGCAATATCGCCCGAACGCTGCGTGAGATGACAATTGAGTTTATTTCCCTGGACGTTGAACACGAACGTGTAGTGGCACGGCGGCAGCTTGCTGTGCAACGCATTCCCCGGTTCCCACGCGCTCACAACCATTCGGCGCGAGGTCGGATTTGTTTTCAGCAAATGAATCACTTCGGCGATCTGGTCGATTTCCTTTACTTCATACTTTCCCGTGGCTGTATTCACTTGTGCGCTTGGGAATCGGCGCCAGTAGCGGCCGTACGCGGTTTCGAGGTTGCCGTTTTCATCCGACCACGCATCCCAGATCTTCGTCTGCTTCCGCAGGTTGCGGATATGGTCTTCGCCCGATAGATACCAGAGGACTTCGTAAAAGAGAGATTTCGTCTGCATCCGCTTCGTTGTCAGCAAAGGGTACCCTTCGCTCAGGTCGATGATGTAATGTTCTGCAAAACACGAAATCGTGTCGACGCCGGTTCGGTTCTTCTTCAATACACCTTTCGATAACACCCGGTCGACGAGGTCAAGATATTCTCTCATCAAATCTCCAATGTTGGACAACGAAATGGTAATGCACAATCATAAATACTTTCGTGCTGAAAATCAAGCATGGAGCATATAAAGGCAATCCGTTCCCTTGCCATCGCTTTTTTTCTTTTAACCGCCAAGGACACGAAGGGCGCCAAGGTCACGCGAGGCTTCATAACTTGAATTTGCCCTTTCAACCTTTTTCCAGTATCTTTTTTTAATGGCAGTTAATCCTGTCTCACTTCGACAAATAAAATCCCCAAACATGGGATTCTGACAAATTGAACGCCATCAACCCTTCGAAGATAGGACCTTCCTATGCCTGATAACATGCAGTTGATTCAATCTCTCCAAACGAGTTGGAAAAAAGAAAAAGCAGGCGCAAGAACTTACCGCGAGCTCGCCTCGAGAGAACGGGACGATAAGCAAAAAGCCATCCTCATCAAGCTCGCCGAGGCCGAAGAGCAGCATGCAAAGAAATGGGAAACCCGTTTGAAGGAACTCGGCGCCGCTCCCCCGCAGCAAGTCGATTCCTCATTTGAGAAAATGCGACGATGGCTCCTCGTCCGGAGCGGAACCTCTAATGCCGTAAAGCGTCTCGAAGAGCAAGAGGACCGTGACACCGAACGCTACGAAGCGGAGGCGACTCTCGCGAACAATCAGAGCGACAGCGCGGCCATGAACGAGATCAAAAAAGAAGAAAAAGTTCATGCAAAGATCCTCCATTCGATGACGGAGAACGATCAGCCGCAGGCGAAACTCGAAGCGATATTCAAACGGGAAAAATGGCACGCTGGCCACTCCGGGGGATGGATCGGGCAGGCTGTCTACGGCGCAAATGACGGGCTCGGCGCCGTCTTCGGGATCGTGACCGGAATGGCAGGCTACACCGGCGGAAGCCACGTCGTATGGGTGGCCGGAGTTGCCGGCACGCTCGCGAGCGCTCTCTCAATGGGTTCTGGTGCGTATCTTGCGCGAAAGTCGGAGCGCGAAGTGTACGAAGCGGAACTTGACAAAGAACGGAGAGAGATCGAAGAAAACCCGGAGGAGGAAAAACAGGAACTCGAGTTGTTTTATCAATTGAAGGGCTTCACACCTGAAGAATCTGCCATGATGGCCGAGCGACTCACGCAGAACCCTGACCAATTTCTAAAGACATTGGCGCACGAAGAGCTGGGGCTTTCAGCATCCAGCTTTCCAAATCCGGTAAAAGAAGCGTTTTCGGCAACGGCAGCGACTGCCGCCGGCGGAATTATTCCGGTCATTCCTTTCATGTTTTATTTCGGCACGGCCGCGATTATTCTCAGTCTTGTCATCAGCACGCTGGCGCATTTTCTCGTGGGTGTGTTGAAAACAATTGTCACAGGACGCAGCTGGTGGCGGAGCGGATTGGAAATGACGCTGGTCGGTCTACTGACGGCTGCGATCGCTTATGGCGTCGGTGTTCTGCTAAGTCCAAATGTGCGTCTTGCGCCGTGATCCGTTTGATGTGTTTCTCGATCGAAGAAACAAGCAGTTTTGTTCTCACTATGTAGGATTCTAATGAGGCGAATTCACGAGACGGTGATCGTCGACGCGGTCCGTACCCCCATCGGTAAGTACGGCGGCGTGCTCAAAGCTGTCCGAGTTGACGACATGAGTGCAGTCATTCTCCGCGCTCTCGTCGACCGAGCGAAAATCGACCCTGCTTCCGTCGAGGATGTTTTTTGGGGATGTGCCAACCAGGCAGGAGAAGATAATCGGAATGTTGCGCGTATGGCGCTATTGCTTGCAGGATTTCCTTTCTCGGTTCCGGGTACGACAATCAATCGTTTGTGCGGTTCTTCTCTCGAAGCAATCATTCAAGCAGCGCGAGCCGTCTGGTCCGGCGAGAACGATCTCGTCATCGCAGGAGGTGCGGAAAGCATGACCCGTGCACCGTATGCGATTCAGAAAGATGTTACGGGCGGCGCGTTGTTCGGAAATCTCACTGCCTACGATACGGCACTCGGGTGGCGATTTCCCAATCCAAAATTGGAGAGAATGTTTCCTCTTGAATCTATGAGTGAAACGGCCGAAAACGTGGCAGCAAAGCATTCGGTGAGCAGAATTGATCAGGATGAATTTGCTCTCCAAAGCCATAGGAAGGCCGTTGAGGCAAGGACGGAATTTTCGAAAGAAATTGTTTCCATTGATTCAGTCATGAAAAGCGGGAAGATCTTGATTACGGCGGACGAAGGGCCGCGTGAAGACACTTCAACAGAGAAACTGGCAAAACTCAAACCTGCGTTCAGAGAGAACGGAACTGTCACAGCCGGCAACTCATCTTCGTTGAACGACGGCGCGGCTGGCTTGATGGTCGCGTCCGAAGGAAAAGCAAGGTCGCTTGGATTGCATCCGCTTGCAAGAATTGTATCGACGGGCGTTGCCGGAGTCGACCCCCGGTACATGGGGATCGGCCCCGTTCCGGCAGCCCGCATGGCATTAGAGAAAGCAAGTCTGAAAACAAGCGACCTGGAATTAATTGAGTTGAATGAAGCCTTCGCGGCACAGTCGCTTGCCGTCATTCGTGAACTTAAGTTTCCGCAAGATATTGTCAACGTTAACGGCGGGGCGATTGCATTAGGACATCCGCTCGGATGCAGCGGCGCCCGTATCGCGACGACGCTTGTTCATGAGTTGCACCGCCGAAGTGTACGCTATGGGCTTGCGACCATGTGCATCGGCGTAGGTCAGGGTATTTCAATGATTGTTGAAAATGTGAAGTAGCAATCTTAACCCAACAAATGCTAATTGTAATTCATCTCTATGCGAGAGTACAAGCTCTACATCAACGGTGAATTCATCGATGCCGAATCGAAATTGACGTTCGAATCCTTCAATCCTTTCAGCCAGGAGGTCGTGGCGAAAGTGGCGCGAGCCGGTGTTGTGGATGCGCAAAAGGCGATCCGGGCGGCGCGAGAGGCGTTCGACAACGGGCCGTGGAGGGAAATGCCGCAGAGCGAGCGAAGCGCTCTGCTCAAGGGTGTCTCCGACAAGATCAATGCTAAATCGAAGGAACTTGTCGCGCTGGAAGTTGATGATTCGGGATCAACAATTCGCAAGGCAAAGGAGGACGTCTTTCTCAGCGCGCGGTGCATGAACTATTATTCAAAGATCGCTGGAAACGATCTCAGCGAGAATGTCGAGGGGTTGTCTAAGCCCGGCTTCTCCCAAAACCTGCTGGTTCGCGAACCGGTAGGAGTCACGGCGGCCATTATCCCATGGAATTTTCCGCTGAAGATGGCAGTATGGAAGCTAGGTCCTTCACTGGCTGCGGGCAATACCATCGTCTTAAAGCCCTCCGAACTCACTCCATGCACGGCCATGGAACTGGCTGCGATTTGCGGGGAAGTCGGGATCCCAAATGGAGTTGTGAACATCATTCCCGGATTCGGCGAGGACGTCGGCGAAGAGCTTGCAAAGAATCCGATGGTCGACAAAGTAGCGTTTACGGGATCAACGCCGGTCGGAAGACGAGTCATGTCTCTTGCCGCATCCACGTTGAAGAAATGCACACTTGAATGCGGAGGAAAATCTGCCAACATTGTCCTTGATGACGCGGATATCCCGCTTGCGGTCGACGGTGCATTGTATGCGATCTTTTATCATGCGGGCCAATGTTGCGAAGCCGGAAGCCGGCTGCTTCTTCCCGAAAAGCTTCACGATGAATTTATAGAGAAGCTGACCACAAAGACAAAAAAAATAGTGCTTGGCGACCCGAAATCCATGTCCACTGATATGGGACCGGTGATTTCCAAGAAACAACAAGACAGAATTCTCGGCTATATTGCAAAAGGAACCGCCGAAGGAGCAAAACTTACTTGCGGCGGCAGGGTTCCGACTTCCCCTGAAATCAAGGACGGTTTCTTTATCCAACCTACGATCTTTACGAATGTCGAGAATCGGTCAACAATTGCGCAGGAAGAGATCTTCGGGCCTGTCCTCTCAGTCATCAAATACAGAACCGAAGAGGAAGCGATACGGATTGCCAACGATTCGACGTACGGACTTGGCGGAGGTGTTTGGTCATCGGACAAAGAAAAAGCATTGCAGGTCGCCCGCGAGATTCGGGCTGGAACCGTATGGATCAACGAATGGCATTTGCTCTCTGAAAAAGCGCCATTCGGAGGCTACAAACAAAGTGGCATCGGACGCGAGTTCGGCCTTGATGGTTTGAAAGAGTACACCGAATCGAAACATGTTCACATAGACGAGCTTGGTCAACGAGAGAAAAAAACCTGGTATGACACCGTCGTACCAAAGGGATGACGTGTTGGCATTGATTCTCAATTCTTAATTCATAATTCTTAATTGTATTTCGGAGCATCCATGGACCATTCACTTGTGACAACGAACTTCCAGCTTGATGGATACAAGATCGTAAAGAACATCGGCGTCGTGCGCGGCATTATCGTCAGGTCACGCTCGCTGTTCGGCAATATCGGAGCAGGGTTTCAGATTCTATTCGGCGGGAACATCACGCTCTACACCAGCTTGTGCGAACAAACCCGGCGAGACGCATACGAGGTCATGATCCAGCATGCGGAACAGCTTGGCGGGAACGCCGTCATCGGCTTTCGGTATGATGCGACCGAGATCATGAACGGCGTCACCGAAGTTCTGGCGTACGGCACCGCATGCCTCGTGCAGAAAATATGACGGATCCAATAGCACGCTCCGGCAAACCGGCTAGCTCACGGCTCTTCGTTCGGCCTCGCAGTTCGCTCATTTAGACAATCATCGCAAAGGAAATCTCATGGATATCCAGAACAAAACCGTCCTCGTGCTCGGCGGCTGGGGGCTCGTCGGGTCCGCAGTATGCCGTTCCTTGATGGAAGAACAGCCGAAGCGCATCATCATCACATCGCTGAAGGAATCCGAAGCGAAAGACGCCGTTGCGCAAATGAAGAAAGAATATCCGAAGGCCGCGAAGAATTTCTTCGTCCCCTGGTGGGGAAATGTGTTTTCACGGCATGAATTGAAGGACGTGAACCGCGAGGATATTCTCAACGACCCGAAATTGAGAGGCATGTATATCGACGATATTGTCGATGAGCTCACCGAGCCGGTCCTCCATCGTTCTGCCCTGTATCAGCTCCTGTCACATTTTAAGCCGGACGTCGTCATCGACTGCATCAACTCGGCAACCGCTATCGCTTACCAAGATCTGTTTCAAAGCGCGCGCGACGTGATGAAGCATTTAAAGGATTCGTCGGCGACAGGAACGCGAGGGCTGCACGAATCGATCGAGAAACTTCTCTGCACGCTCTACGTTCCGCAGCTCATTCGCCATGTTCAGATCTTCTACAAGTCCATGAACGAAGCAGGAACGAACGTCTACGTGAAGATCGGCACGAGCGGAACGGGCGGAATGGGGTTGAATATCCCGTACACTCACAGCGAAGAAAAACCGTCGAGCGTTCTGCTGAGCAAATCAGCCGTGGCCGGTGCGCATACCCTCCTCCTTTTTTTGATGGGCCGGACGCCCGATGCCCCCATCACGAAGGAAATTAAACCTACCGGGGCGATTGCTTGGAAAAAGATCGGCTTCGGCCAGATTGCAAAACGTGGAAAGCCTATCGAACTCTACGACTGCCCTCCTGACAAAGGAATTTCTCTCAAGAACACGTTCAAGATCAAGTCCGATGGAAACGTTGCAGAACCGACAGACCAGCTGCTTCAATCCGTCTTCATCGATACGGGAGAGAACGGAATTTTTTCGCGAGGTGAATTCGAAGCGATATCCACTCCGGGACAGATGGAATACGTCACGCCCGAAGAAATAGCCCAGGACGTGATCTACGAAATTAAAGGCGGCAACACAGGACACGACATCATCAACGCCCTCGACAATGCAACGCTCGAGCCGACCTACCGAGCAGGGTTCATGTTCAACAGCGCGCTGGAAAAAATGAAGGCGCTGGAGAAGGAACATCATGTTGACAGCGTTGCCTTCGAGATACTCGGTCCGCCGCGGCTTTCGAAACTCCTCTATGAAGCCTATCTTCTCAAGGTTGCCTTTATCACGATGAGAACCGTCGTTCAAACGTCGGCCAAAGAACTCTCGAGCGCCCTCACGACGCTGATCAAAGATAATCAGACACTCCGTTCACACATTATCTCCATCGGAATTCCCATTCTTCTCCCCGACGGCAAGACGCTCCTCCGCGGGAAGGAAATAAAAATTCCGCCATATCGCGGCGAAAATGAGCTGAAAGTCAGCAACAAGCTCATCGACGATTGGGCAAAGAATGGATGGGTAGACCTCCGTACCGGCAACATGGAGAAGTGGAAAAGCAGGTTCGCAGAAGCGATCGACATTGCGGACCAGCTTTCGAAGAGTGAAACCAGTTCCCGTTACCTGCGCAACAGCGAATATTGGAAAAATTTCACGGAAATCGATCCGGGAAAAATCGTCGGATGGATTTTCACAGAAGAGGAAAAAGGGAAGAGAATGAAAGCGTGATTTCAATGCACAATCAACAATGAACAATTATCATTTACTTCACTCAAGACAAGGACATAGACTGATGAATCAACGACAAACGAAAATATTATTTGCTATTCTTACGGCTGCATTCGCATGCTACCTCGTTCAGCCGGTATTCGCGGACGACGGCATGTGGACGTTCGATAATCCTCCCACAAAGCTTCTTCAGGAGAAATACAACTTTACGCCGACGCAGGAATGGCTTGAGCACATACGCCTCGCGAGCGTTCGCTTCAACGACGGCGGCTCCGGTTCATTTGTCAGCCCGAACGGACTAGTGCTCACCAATCATCATGTCGCGCTCGGACAGCTCCAAAAAATGTCGTCAAAAGACAAAGACTACGTTGCCGACGGTTTTTATGCAAAGACTCAGTCAGAAGAAATTAAATGTCCGGATCTCGAACTGAACGTTCTTCTCTCAATGGAGAATGTCACCGTACGAATGCAGGCCGCAGTGAAACCCGGGATGACTGAGAAAGAAGCGTACGATGCACAAAAGGAGGAGATCGCGAAGATCACGAAGGAGAGCCTTGAACAAACGGGCTTGCGATCCGACGTCGTTGCGTTTTACCAAGGGAGCGAACATTGGCTGTACCGGTACAAGAAGTATACAGACGTCCGCCTGGTCATGGCTCCCGAACAACAGATCGCATACTTTGGAGGAGATCCGGACAATTTCACTTTCCCGCGGTACGATCTTGATATGACCCTTTTTAGAGTGTACGAAAACGATAAGCCGGTCCGACCTGCCCACTATCTGAAGTGGAATTCAAAAGGGGCGCAAGATGGTGACCTCGTTTTCGTTTCCGGACACCCGGGGTCGACAAACAGGCTGCAGACCACAGCACAGCTCGAGTACCTTCGGGATTACAACTATCCCCTGCGATTTAAGATCTTTCAGCGCCGCCTTGCGGTGTTACGAAAATATTCAAAGCTTGGACCTGAACAGGAACGCCGAGCCCTTAATCAAATCTTCGGTCTTGAAAACACTTTAAAAGCCTCACGTGGAGAATACCAGGGATTACTCGATGCAGGCTTGATGGCAGAGAAGAGAAAAGAGGATAATGATCTGAGGTCACGCGTCAACGGAAATCCCGATTGGAAAAAGGGATACGGCGAGGCATGGGATTCTATCATTGTCTCGACCGAACGATCCAAAGCGGTAACGGCGCCGAATACATACCGGACTCTTCGCGGGTCGAGATTGGCTGCGTTGGCAGTGCAGATCGTTCAATATGTTACGGAAGTGACAAAGCCGAATGAAAAACGATTCGCGGAGTTCCAGGACGCCAACCTTGCCTCGCTGGAGTTCCGCCTGTACTCGCGCGCGCCTATATACAACGACATGGAGGAAATGCTTCTCGCCGACGGATTGCAAGAGTCACTCGATGAATTAGGACCGAATGATCCCTTTGTTCAAACCGTCCTCGGCGGACGTTCACCCTCAGATGTCGCAAAAGATCTGATCGCGGGAACAAAAATCAGCGATGTGGATTTTCGCAAGATGCTCGTGAAAGGCGGAGAGAAAGCTGTTTCGGAGTCAACAGACCCACTTATTGTGCTGGCCCGTAAGCTCGACCCCGATGCCCGGGAAAGACGCCAGTGGGTCGAATCAAATGTGACGAGCGTCCAATCCGCTGCGGTTGAGAAGATTGGAAAAGCACGGTTCGCGGTATACGGTAAGAATACATATCCCGATGCAACATTCACGCTCCGTTTGTCCTACGGCACGGTGAGCGGGTACCCGATGAACGGAACGAAGGCACCTGCGAGAACCACTCTTTACGGCCTTTACGACCGCGCCTATAGTTTCGGCAACACAGGCGATTTCGCATTGCCAAAACGATACGAAGAGCGAAGGGAAAAACTGGATCTCGCAACTCCGATCAATTTTGTCAGCTCGTGCGATATCATCGGCGGAAATTCCGGATCCCCCACCATTAACAAGGAGGGAGAACTTGTCGGATTGATCTTCGACGGGAATATCGAAAGCCTCCCGGGACGATTTCTCTTCGACGGCGCAAAGAATCGCGCAGTTTCCGTCCATACTGCTGCGATGATCGAATGTTTGCGCAAAGTGTACGACGCGGCACCGCTGGCAGACGAATTGGAAGGAGTCGTGACTAAAACGGCAGCTCCCATGCCTCAAACGCCGGCCGCAACACCGCCGGCAAAGCCCGCGAAGAAGAAGAAATAATAATTCTTTGAGATCTCATAAGGCGTTCCGCAAAACGGGACGCCTTTTTTTGACTATCGGAGGGAAATAGGATACATTTTAGATAATCATCAAGGGTAGACAATATGCTTATACGATTTTTCCTTTCGGTGCTTCTCGTCCCGATTTCCCTTTTTTCACAATCGAACCCAAATTTTAACGTAAATCTTCAGGTCGATTACTCATCGGCAGAACAGCTGATCGACCTTTGCGAAGGCCGTCTGCACAACGTGAATGCTGTTGCAGACATCCGTGGAACTCAGCTCGCGGCCGCGACAAGCGCAGTCCTCGCACGGAGGCAGTTAACCGCGGAGATATTTCACCACGAGCTGGAACTTCTGAGGGACGATTCTAAAAGTCCGGACGATGTGTTCGGTTTCGTGCCGGCGCGAGCTCACCTCGGCGAGATCAAGGCTTTGCTCGCCGAAATAAAAAGGGGGGAACTCGACCGCCGCGTGGTTGCTACCGTCGAGCAATTCTTTCCTTCCGATGCGAGAATCTCCGCCACGCTCTCCGTCTATGTCGTCGCGTTTGGCAACGAGAATGCAGCGGCGTTCGTCCGGCGGGTTGTGTGGCAGGGCAACGCCCCGATCTTTGTGAGCGAGAATGAGGGCGAGCCGGTTATTGTCGTTAATTTGCTCCGCCTCGTCGGAAACAGCCTTCCGACCAATATACAATTCATCGAAACGCTCAGCACGCTCGCACACGAGACGTTCCATGCAGTCTTCGCGGTCTACCAATCCTCTTCCCCCATATGGAGAGACATCAACGCACACAGAGAGACATTCTGGTCGCTCGCCGAGCTTGTGCAGAACGAAGGGATCGCGTACCGGATATCTTTCCAGGAACGGACGGGAAGTTCCCTTCCGCCATATATTTTCAACGAAGCGAAAGACGCAGTGCTGACATTGAATAACGCAATGCGGGAACTTCAGTCCACGAAGATCACCGATGCACGAGCAAGAGAATTGCTGATGAATGCAAACCTTTCGGGTTCATTCGAAAAGAATTACGGCGCCGCCGCAGGTTTGCTCATGGCATTCGCGATTGACACTAAATTGGGAAGAAATGCTTTAACCGAGACGATAGCGAACGGGGTCGGAGATTTCTTCGAGAAATACGATGCTCTGACGAAACAGTATGACGAATTGCCGAAGTTGTCCGAGGGTATTACGGGAGGGTTGGCGAGATGATTGATAATTTTCAATTTACAATTTGCAAATTACAATTGGGAACAGCAGAGAGCATGATCAATGCAATCCAAAATTGTAAATTGTAAATTGTAAATGCCTTATTCGTACCGGAGGGATTCGATCGGGTCAAGATTCGCCGCCTTCCATGCCGGATACACGCCGAAAACGATTCCGATAAATGAGCAGAAGATGAGCGCGACAAAATTCAAACCGAGCGCTGAAAAGTTCATAAAGGGCGTCGAGAGGATGGTCACCGTACCGTCCCACGGGAATATTGGGGGAGCTCCCGTCAACACTGCAACAATATTTCCGAGAATTGACCCCGTTATAATCCCGATGAACCCGCCGATTTGACTGAACACCACCGATTCGCTCAGGAACTGGGAAAGAACATTCACTTTCGTCGCGCCGAGCGCCTTCCGAATACCGATCTCTTTGGTCCGCTCCGTTACTGAAACGAGCATGATGTTCATGATCCCGATTCCGGCAGCAAGCAGCGCGATACAGGCAATGCCAAGCGTCCCGATCTTCACCATAAAAGTGAGATCGTTGAATTGCCCGATAAGCGTGTCATTAGAGAAGATGGCGAAATCATCTTCGGCGCCCGGAGGGACATGGCGAATGGTCCGGAGGATCGCCGTGGACAGCTCGATCACGTCGTTATAGCTCTCCTGGTCCCTCGTTTGAACCATGATGTTGATCGACCGCTGACGGCCGTAGAGAGCCATCGCCGTCGAGATCGGAATGGCAAGAAAATTATCCTGGTTACCCCCAAGGAACGAACCCTTCGATTCGATCGTCCCGATTACCTTGAATTTATTCCCGTCGACTTTGATTTCCTCCCCAATCGGCGATCCACGTTCGAACAATTTTTCAACCACTCCGTTTCCCAGCACGCAGACAAAATCCCCGTATTCTACTTCCTGAGTTGTGAACGCTCTTCCATCCTTGATGGTCCAGTTGTTCGTCGGAAAACCATCCACCGATTCGCCAACCATACTGACGTTTGGGTTCGTTTTGTCGGCATTGTGGAATACTTGCTTGATCCCAAACCACGATTCAAGGCCGATATACTTCGCCTGCGTCATTCTTGTGGAAAAAATTTCTCCCTGGTCGATCGTAATATCCTTGCGGTTCTTGAATTGATTCCGATCACCACGGAAAAAGCCGGTGGGGAACTTCTGTATTTGAAACGTATTCGTCCCGAGGTCGCTCAGGCCGTTCTCGATCGCGTTCTGTAAAACGCCCATCGCAGTCATCACACCGATGATGGAAAAAACTCCAACACTGATGCCCAGCAGCGTCAACGAAGAACGCAGCTTATTCACACGGATGGCGTTGACCGCCATTTTGAAACTTTCTTGAATCTGCATAAGCCTTTAATGAACAAGAGGGAAACAGTGAGAACCAAGGAACTCGCCTTACGGACCTTCGCGCGGTACCTCAATTCATGATTCTTAATTCATAATTCTTAGTTGTCATTCATACCGCAGCGCCTCTACCGGGTCCAGCTTCGACGCCCTGTTCGCCGGAAGGAACCCTGATACGACCCCGACGATGATCGAAATAAGAATAGCGATCGCAACGACGCTGATCGGCATCGAAGTCGGCAGTATCTGGTTGATGAGCAAACTCAACGGATATGAAATAATGATACCGATGATACCGCCGATCAGGGAAAGTGCAGCAGATTCAATAAGGAATTGAAGAAGTATCGTCCCCCGCCTTGCTCCGATCGCCTTGCGTATCCCGATCTCTTTCGTCCTCTCGGTAACCGAGACGAACATGATGTTCATAATACCGATGGCGCCGACGAACAACGAAAGAGCCGTAATGAAGAGCCCGATCCCGGCAACCACAACCCCGATGGCATTGAACGTCTGGACGAACAATTCCTGCTGATTTATGGCAAAGTCATCTTCCGCCTTTGGCGGGACGTGACGCGCTTTACGAATAATCCCCCGAAGTTCTTCTTTCGTATCATCAAGATTTTTGATGTCGGCGGCTTTCACGTTAATCTGGATACCGCGATTCGCACCAAACTTCCGGAAAAACGATTCAATAGGAATAACGATCCGGTTGTCAAGGCTTTCGAGCCCAAGAAAACTCCCCTGCTTCTCTACGACGCCGATAACGCGAAACGTTGATGTTCCGATCCGGATTGTCTTGCCGAGGGGAGTTTCGTTCGGAAAGAGATTGTCCGCAACTTCGGACCCAAGAACGCAAACAGGCCGTCCGCCGTCCGACTCCGCCTGGTTGAAAAATCTCCCCAAGTCCATGCTGATGCCGGATGTCTCTAGATACTGGTCGTTAGCTCCGAGAGTCAGAACACCATCGGAGCTCTGATTCTTGTACTTCACCGTGCTTTGCGTCCAGCAAATCGGTGTGACTGATTTGATCAAGGTGGCATGACGCTCAACCGCTTCAAATTGCGGGTACTTTACGTCCTTCCTGTTCCGGTATTTCCACCACTCAGCGCCGCCGAACCACGGCCATTTTTGCACATACAACACGTCCGCTCCGATTTTGGAAATGCTGTCGTTGAACCCTCGGCTGAGTCCTTCGATCGCTGTCCCCATCAACGTTACCGACACAATGCCGATGACGATGCCGAGCGTTGTAAGTACAGAGCGCATCTTGTTCGCACGGATCGCCTGGAAGGATATTAACAAGCCTTCTTTGATCTCGTACGCGAAATCCGCAATTTTCATTCCCATACAATTCCTCGCCTCATTTTTTTAGGAAGGTAAAACACTGTTTCCGAGGGTATGATCCCAGACTACACTGCTGCCGGAACATTCGGGACAAATCTCTTTTGTACGATCTCATCGCGCTCAACTGCGCCGTCGCGGATGCGGATGATACGATTCGCGTGCTCTGCGATGTACTCTTCGTGCGTCACAAGAATGATCGTGTTGCCGTTGTGATGAAGTTCTTCGAGGAGAGCCATGATCTCGTCTCCGGTTTTCGTGTCCAAGTTTCCGGTCGGCTCATCCGCAAGGATAATCGAGGGCTTCGTCACGAGCGCCCGTGCGATCGCCACGCGCTGCCGCTGCCCGCCGGACAGTTCGTTCGGCCTATGATGCATTCGGTCTCCAAGGTTGACGTGCTGGAGCGACTCGGCCGCAAGGCGTTTCCGTTCGTGCGCATTGATACCGCCGTAGATCAGTGGCAGTTCGACATTATGAAGCGCATCCGAGCGCGGAATAAGGTTGAACGTCTGAAAGACGAACCCGATCTCTTTGTTCCGAATCTTGGCGAGCTCGTTGTCGTTCATCTCGCTTACATTGACTCCGTTAAATTCGTAGAGGCCGGTCGACGGCGTGTCCAGACACCCCAGGATATTCATGAGAGTCGATTTGCCGGACCCGGAAGGTCCCATGATCGCGACGTACTCGCCCCGGTCAATCTGGATCGAAACATCATGGAGCGCATGCACTGCCTCTGTTCCCATGACGTACGTTTTGCTGATGTTCTTGATGTTGATGACGTTCATAGTTCGACCTTGTTGATGAATTATGACAAATCTTTGATTTTTCTTTTTGCCGACTCGGCGAACCGCCCCGTCGGTGCGACCGACAAGTACCATTGATACGTTTCGACCGCCTTTGCGTTCATCCCTTTCTTCTCGTAACACGCGCCGAGCTGGTAAATCGAGGAGGAAAAGGTCTTGTCTAAAAGCAATGCCGCATTGTACTTTTCAATTGCTTCATCGTATCTCTCCTGCCCAAAAAGCGCGTCTCCGAAACTATCATAGGCGTCCGGGTTCGAAGGATCGAGATCGACGTATTTCTTGAACTGACCGATCGCTTCATCATACCTCTTCTGACCAACGTAGAAATATCCTAATGACTTGTAGCCGCCGGTTTTTTTCGGTTCTGCGCTTATTGCTTTTTTATATTCACCTTCTGCTTCGCTGAATTCATTTTTCCTTTGATGAAAATTTGCAAGCAGTATGTGGCCGCGATAACTGTTGAGCCGTAACACGATACCCGCTTGCTCCAGCGCCTTCTCGTCGCTCCCTCCCATGATGCCCGGCGCCATGACGTAATAATTGTACAAACCTATATGAGCTTCCACAAATGTCGAATCAAGTTCGACTGAGCGGAGAAATGCGTTCTTCACTTTGGGGGCAAGAATTCCCTGTTTGAATATATTTGCATTCGCCGCAATTTGACCCAAAATTTGCCCACGCAAGAAATGAAACCGCGCATCCTTCTCATTCAGGTCCAGTGCCGCGTCGATCGCATCCTCCGCATCATCCATCTTTCCTTGGAACAGAAACACGCGCGCGAGCTCGTACTGAGATTCATCATCTTTTGGGTTGGCCTTGAGCTTTCCTTCAAAGAACGATCGCGCCTCGTCAAGTTTTCGCTGATCGATCAGCCTGATGCCGGCGCTATCAACCTGACCGGCCGCGGGAATCGCAAACGCCAACACTATGAAGGGAACAATCAGAGTCGGAAAAAATCGTTTCATTGGATCCAGCGAATACTGAGAAGATTACGTCCCTTCCTTCTTCACCATACCGAAGCGTTTTGTCGTATTGTCGATTTTTATCGTCGAGCCGTCCTCCAACTCCCGATTGATCGCCTTATAGCTTCCGGAGACGACTTCATCGCTGTCCGAGACACCGCTGATGATTTCAACCGTCGTCTCGTCGCTGATCCCGCGCTTTACGGGAACTTGTTTCACTTTGCCCTTGTCCACAATAAAGACCACCTCGATGGGTTTATCCATCGACATTCCCATCACATTTTTCGCGTCGGCGGTTGCATTGTCAGATTTCTGTGATTTCGAAGAAGAATCGGCTTTGGCGCCTTCCTTGGCTTTTGGCGTTCTCGTCGTAACGCTTTGAATCGGTACCGCCAGCACATTGTTTCTGGTTTCCGTTTGAACGTCTGCCGACATCGACATGCCCGGACGGAGAGCAATATCTTTGTCGAGCACACGGATCTTTACCTGGAAATTTGTGACTTCATCCTGAGTTCCCGCGCCGGTCGTCGTAGCAGTATTTGCAAGTTCGTAGACGACCCCTTTGAGCTTTCTTTCCGGATACGCATCGACCTGAATGTTTGCCGTATCGTTCACGGCAATCAAAACAACATCATTCTCGCCAACGTTGATGCGAGCCTCCATCCTCGTCAGATCCGAAACCGTCATAATTTCGGTCCCTTCCGTGAAGCTGCTCCCGCTCACACGTTCGCCGAGTTCAGAAATTAATTGAGATACAGTCCCATCAATCGGCGAATAGATAGATGTTTTTGCAAGATTTTCTTTGGACTGATTGAGGTTCGCAGCCGCCTGAGTGACACCGGAAACTGCGGATTCGTATTGGGCTTTTGCAACCTTGTACGTGGTTTTCGATCCGACAAAATCCTGTTCGGACATCAAGGTCTTCTCATACAAACCCTGCGCACGTTTATATTCGCTTTCCGATTTTTCAAGGTTGGCTTGGTTTAATGCAAGCGAAGCTTTGGCCGCTACGAGACCTGCTTCTGCGCCGTCAACCTGGGCCTGGTAGACATCCGGATTAATGCGTACTAACAGGTCTCCTTTCTGCACTTTCTGTCCATCTTTCACCGGCAACAAAATAATTTCGCCGCTGACTTCGGCATTGATCTTCACCATTTTTTCAGGTTGAATTTTCCCCGACGCCGTAACAATTTGAGTAATCGATTTTCGCTGCACCTTCTCCGTCTGCACGTTCACCACATTTTCTCGTTTACTCCCCAGCAGCACAATCAGGACCAGCGCTATCACCACCACGCCAATGCCCGAAAAAATAAAAAGCTTCTTTTTGGATCTTTTCCCTTGTCCGTTTGCCATTTCGTGCTACTCCTTAAGAATAATGTCGACTTTATACTCTTTTTAATATGTAACGTTACCGATTGCGAGGTCCAAATTCATTTTTGACATAATGTAGTTGAAGGCAGCGTTGATCTTGCTCGCTTCGGCATTCACAAGCCCGGCGTTGGCCGTCAACAAATCAACAAGCGTTCCGGCACCAAGATTATATCGTTCTTCCGCAACTTTTTGATTCTGGGTCGCCGATTGAAGGCTTTTGATGCTTGCAGTGTACTGTTTGCGTCCGGACTCAAGATTCAACAATGCTTTTTTCACATCGACACTGACGTTGCGTTCCGTTTGAAGGACATTTAACTCTGCGTTCATCTGTTCAACTTTAGCTGTTTGGATGCTTTGGTTTGTAAAAAAACCGTCGAACAAGGTCCAGGAGATATTTAACCCCCAACTTAGTCCCTTGTTCTGCGTCAGATTGGAAAGTTCCGTATTGTTAAGAGAATATGAGGCACTTGCGCTCACTCCGGGATAATATTTGCTAATCGCCGAAGTCTCGTCGGCGTGTGCACTCGTTACTAATTCTAATGCGCTTTGATAATCAGGACGATTTGCCATCGCAGTCCTTCGGATCATTGCCATGTTCTGATAGCTATTTGCAGTGTCGCCGAGCTCCGATTGACTGATGTCCTGAGAAATTGATTCGTCGGCCACCTCAAAGTTATCGGATTGATCTAATCCGATCAATGCAATAAGGTCGGCTTTCGATTCATCGTACGTGTTCTGAGCTTGAAGAAGGCTCAGTTCGTCGGCAGAGACAACCGATTGCTGATTATAGACATCCGCTATGGCAAGAGTCCCAACCTTCTGAGATTCCGTAATACGTTCAAGTTCCCGCTGATCCCGTTTCAGGTTCTCCTCGCTCACTTTGACTAGCTGTTCATTCCTTAAAACCGTGAGGTAATCGGCTTGCACCAAATTAACAATTTGTTGTTTTGTTCTCGCAAAGATCTCGTCGGTCGATCGAGCCCCGGCATTTGCCTTCTTCAGAGCGGCCTCACGTGCAAATCCGTTAAAAATCGTCCAGTTGGCATTTACACTTGAATTAAAATAGTTCGTTGTCGTGGTTGGATGGGAAAACGTCACGCCTGAAAAAAACGCTTCTGTTGTTTGCTGCCTACTCCAGTAACCCGACGCAGAAAGAGACGGAAGGTAGCCGCCATATCCTGCCAGGACACCGCTTTGTGCGGCATCGATGTTATTTTGAGATTGCGCCACCGTCACGTTCTTGCCTAATGCATATCCAATTGATTGCTTTAGACTGAGCTTCTTAGCGGGAGCTGCCTGGCCGAAAAGGGTTGACGCGAACGAGAGAAAAAGAACCGTGAAAAACAGCTGTTTCATACATCATTCTCCGATATATTCCATGCACCGACGTTCATTATTTGTAAGTAGACGCACAGTTTCAATGAAAGTTTCATATAATTGTGAATTTCTTTAGCATAATATAGTATTTTCGCTCCAGAGAAGCATGCTCCTCTCTTAAAACATCAATTATCGAAGAATTATTAGGAAACGTGCCGAAATTCCCGTATAACAGGATCCTTAATAGAGAGGAGATACTGCAGAGCGGCGTCGTGTTCGTTCACGATGAAACCGTCTAGGATCGCTTCTTCAATTTTGGCCTTCAGAACGCCGACAAGTTCCCCCGGTTCCAAACCACAGACCTGCATTATTTCATCCCCGCGAACTGGAGGTTGGAATGCGCGCAGCCGGTCTTTTTCTTCCACCTCTTTCATTTTCGCATACACAAGGTCGTAGTTCGTCGTATACTCGCGCACAAGTTTCGGATTTTTTGATGTGATATCTGCCCGGCATAAAATCATCAGGTCGTCGACCAGGTCTCCCGCGTCGAAAAGAAGGCGGCGCACGGCGGAATCGGTTACCTCTTCGTCAACGAGCGCCATGGGCCGAAGATGAAGCCGGACCAGTTTTTCGACGTAGGGAATCTTATCAAACGGAAGTCTCAGTTTCCTGAAAATGTGCTTCACCATTCGTGCCCCTAACTCCTCGTGTCCGTAGAACGTCCATCCGATCCCTTCGCGAAACTGCTTTGTTTTTGGCTTTGCAATATCGTGAACGAGCGCCGCGAGGCGAAGGTATACGTTCTCCGTCATCGTGGAGATGTTGTCGACGACAACGCACGTGTGAAGAAAGACGTCTTTATGGTGGTGGTCGTCTCGTTGATCGACGCCGGAAAGCTCTGCGACCTCCGGGAATACGATGCCCATGACCCCCGTATCGAACATCAGCCGCAGGCCGACAGACGGTTTCGCGCTGGCAAGAATTTTCATGAATTCGTCGGTGATCCGTTCCTGCGCGATGATAGCGAGCCGTTCTTTCATCGTTGAGATCGCCTCGAGCGTCCCCTTCTCCAAAACGAAACCGAGCTGCGAGGCAAACCGCATCGCCCGCATGATCCGCAGAGGATCATCGGTAAAAGTCTTCGACGGTTCCAGCGGTGTACGAAGAATTCTCGCCTCGAGGTCGGTGCGGCCGTCAAACGGATCAATCATCTCTCCCCATGACGCCGAGTTCAGCGATGCCGCGAGGGCATTCACGGTAAAGTCCCGCCGGGCAAGATCGTCGTGAAGCGAACCGGCTTCCACGACGGGGTTGCGCGAATCTTTCGAGTAGCTTTCTTTTCGGGCTCCGACAAATTCGACCTGCAGCGTTCCGAGATGAAGCATGGCAGTACCGAATTTTTCGTACGTTGCAATAGTCCGATTTCCGAACTCTTCCGCGGCGCGTCTTGCAAATCCTACGCCGTCCCCGACGATCAGCACATCGACGTCATGCGAATCCTTGCCAAGCAATCGATCCCGCATATAGCCGCCGACTACGTATGCGTCGATGTGGAGTCTATCTGCGAGCACCCCTATCGACCGAAGTTCCGGGGATTGAATTTCGATATGTTGTTTCGTTCCGCTCATGCAAATTTTAAACGCCGAATTTCTGCACTTGAATCGAGTTCATGATCCTTTGCGCCACGTCAAGCGCCAGACGCCCGTCGACCCCCGAAACGACGGGCACTTTCTTCTCCCTGACGGAGGTGACGAACGACTCCAACTCGTATTTCAGCGCATTCACGTCCTTCACTTCCGGCTGTTCGTAGACGATGTTCCGTTTCTTCTTTCCTTCGCCTATCTGACCGAGGAGCATTGTCGTTTGTCCTACGTTGGCACCGTCATCGACAAGACGGAATACCTCCGCAAGTCCCTGGAGGAAGTCGATCGAAATATATCCGTTGGCCTGGAACATTCTCATCTTGCGCATTTTATTCTGTGAGATCCTGCTGGCAGTGACGTTCGCAACGCATCCATTTTCAAATTGAAGCCTGGCGTTTGCAATATCGGCGGAATCGGAGACGACGGCAACGCCGTTCGCATCGATCCGGGAGACAGGCGACTTGACCAGACTCAGGATCACGTCAATGTCATGGATCATCAGGTCAAGCACAACGGCGACATCCGTTCCGCGCGGGTTGAATTGCGCCAGCCGGTGAGACTCGATAAACATCGGCCTGAGGTCGTACGACTCAAGAGCGAGGATTGCCGGATTGAAGCGCTCTATATGTCCGACCTGGATCGTGCGGCCCTTTGCCTTTGCCAGCGCGATCAGTTCATCCGCCTCGGCGACCGTTTGAGTGATCGGTTTTTCGATGAGCACGTGTACGCCGGCGTTGAGCGCGCGTTTCGCCACTTCGAAATGCTGCGATGTCACCGTCGCAACGCTGACGGCATCGACATTTGCCAGCAGTTCATCAACGCTGGAAAAGGATTTCGCATTCTGGTATTGGGAAACGACCGCATCACATTTTGGCTTGTCAGCATCGAATGCGCCGACAAACACTGAGGCCGGAATTTCCGAGTACATTTTTGCATGGAGCGACCCGAGGTGGCCTGTTCCCACAACTCCGGTTCTGAGGCGGTGTTCATCGTCTGTCATGTTTTTGCCTGATCTCTTGTCATAGTTATTGCTTTTTCGTCAACACTTTATTGTTCATTGTTGATTG
>CAYTOA010000001.1:0-255413 GCA_964439265.1 uncultured Chitinophagaceae bacterium | reverse complement strand
TCTCTTGTCATAGTTATTGCTTTTTCGTCAACACTTTATTGTTCATTGTTGATTGTTCATTGTTGATTGATCATTGTTCATTGTAAAAGCTTTTGTTCCAGCCACGTGCGAAGCTCGCCGACGCTGTGGAACAGGAAATCCGGCTTTGTCTTCATCACCATCTCCTTGCCGTATGAATCCCACACGACGGAGGCGATTGGAACGCCGCATTCGCGGGCAGCGGTGACATCGGCGACAGCATCTCCGACCATCAGCACTACATCCGAGTGCAGCGAAAACTTCTGCATGATTTTTTTGATTCCATCGCCGGAGGGTTTAAAATGGTCGACGTCATCGCCGGTGATCACCATGTCGAAGAATCGCTCAATGCCGAATTCATGAAGCGTAATTTCTGTCGTGCGCCGCCCCTTGCCGGTAAAAAGAGCAACCAGAACTCCATGCTCTTTCACGAACGCCAGGAGTTCTTTGATGCCCGGATAAAGCGACGCCAGCTCGTTGTGCCGCAATTGATAAAACTGGTAGTACTCGTTCATTGCTTTTTCGATATGCTGCGAGCCGATCATGTTCTCGACCGCTTGCTCTTCCGGCGGACCGAAGAGTGCAATAATCTCCTGCGGACTCAACCGCTTATGAATGTATTTTTCGGCAATATGATTGAACGACTCATAAATGAGCAGATTTGTTTGAGTTAGTGTGCCGTCCATGTCGAAGATGACGCATTGCAGACGATGCTGGTTACTCGAGTGATTCAAAGGTCTAGTTCTTTGTCCTTCTGTTAATAATTATCGTGACGTGGCACATATCATTTATTCAGCCGAGGGCTCGGCGTGAATATTTGCTTCCTGTATGTAGGGAAACCTCACCATGATGTTGTTCTCCAATGCTGTTGAAATCGTGTGGACGTCCTCGAGAGAGAGCCTCTTATCGACGATGCATTTCAATGCCACACGGTATTTACCTTTGACATCAAGGATGGAGAGAATGACGCATTCCTGGATGCCCTGCTGTGACCGAGCCAATTCGTTGATTCTTTCGATGAGTTCCTGCGACGTGCGGGTAACATCGACCGATTCAACGACCCGCTCCCGTGAGTCTTCGAGATGCACAATGACCGATGCGACGTTCGGAAACTCGGTTTTAATGCTCGACTCTATCTCATCGACCGTTGTATGGGCGCTGACGAATTCATGCTGCTGGTCGAATTCGAGATGAAACTCAACTTGGTATCTTCCTTCCACTTGAAACGCCTGCACGTCGTGCGCACTGAGCCCGCGTTTGGACATCATCAATTTCACTTTATCGACGAGAGTCTCGTCCGGCGTTTCCGTCGGCTCGGGATGGATGACGATATCGGCGTTGGGGAGGATTTTTTGGATTTCCTTCTCCGCCTCGTGAACAAGCGTGTTGGCCGTTTCAAACGGCAGTGTCCGCTTCAGGTGAAGCGTCAGATCAACGAACGTCTTCGATCCCGAATTTCTCACGCGGACGTTCCCCACGCTTTGGACTCCCTTCAGCCCTTCGGCGGTGCGTTTTACTTTCTCTTCGATCCCGGCTGGCGCACGGTCGAGAAGCTCGTCGACTGTCCTTTTACCCAGCGACAGGGAAACACCGATGACGATCATGGCGACGATCAATGCTGCGATCGAGTCCGCAACCGGTATCTTTAGGAGCGTCAACAGCAGTCCGAACAGCACGACGGCTGAGCTCCACACATCCGTGCCAAAGTGAAGAGCATCGGCTTCGAGCGCCTGGCTTTTGTACTTGGTTGCGACACGATGCAGCGCGCGCGACCTGGAGACATCGACGACGATCGACAAAATGATGACGAAGAAACTCCAGAAGTTCACTTCGATCTCCACCCCGGGGTGGATAAGGCGGTGAATGGCCTCATGGATGATCCAGAAACAGGTGACAAGAAGGAGCACCGTTTCGATGAGCGCAGAAAAGCTCTCGATCTTGCCGTGTCCGTAGAGGTGAGTCTTGTCGGCCGGCCGCGCCGAGAATTTCACCGCAAGGTAGGTAATGATTGCCGCCAGAAGATCGAGACCCGAGTGTGCCGCCTCGGAGAGAATGCCAAGACTGCCGGTCCAGATGCCGACGCCGATCTTCAGCCCGGTAATACAGAACGCACCGGCGATGGACGATAAGGCGACCGTCGATTTTTCGGTCTCCTGCCTCGATGAATATTCCATGAGAACAAAAATAAAGAAGGCGTCCCGCCACGGCGGGACGCCCGTTCATGTCCGAATGTGATTGTGTTTCACTTGTTGTAGAGTGTTTTCTCAAAAACGTGCGCCCGCGCGCTGCCCACATACGCAGGGCGCGAAAGAATTCATTTATGCAACAGTCACATCTTTCGAGAGATAAACGTCCTGGATTGCATTCAGAATTTGCACGCCCTCGCTCATCGGACGCTGGAACGCTTTGCGTCCGGAAATGAGGCCCGTTCCTCCTGCACGTTTGTTGATCACCGCTGTGCGGACAGCTTCTGCGAGGTCGCTCGCTCCGGATGAAGCACCTCCCGAATTAATCAATCCTGCACGCCCCATGTAGCAGTTCGCCACCTGGTACCGTGTAAGGTCGATCGGATTGTCGGTGGTCAGCTTTTCGTAGACCAGCTTGCTCGTTTTCCCGAAATTGATCGCCGGATAGCCGCCGTTGTTCTCGGGAAGTTTTTGCTTAATGATGTCGGCTTCAATGGTGACGCCAAGATGATTCGCCTGTCCCGTGAGGTCGGAGGAAACATGGAAATCTTTTTCCTTGGTCTTAAAAGCATTGTTGCGTAAGTAGCACCACAGGATCGTTCCCATCCCAAGCTCATGCGCCTGTTGGAATGCCTGGCTGACTTCCCAGATTTGCCTGCGGGATTCAGCCGAGCCGAAGTAAATCGTCGCGCCGACCGCCACCGCACCCATCCAATAGGCCTGCTTAACGCTGGCGAACAGTGTCTGGTCGTACGTGTTCGGATAAGAAAGAAATTCGTTGTGGTTGATCTTAAGGATGAAGGGAATTTTATGTGCGTACTTTCGTGATACTGCGCCGAGCACGCCGAGTGTCGATGCAACGCCGTTTGCTCCCCCTTCAATCGCCAGCTTTACAATATTCTCCGGGTCGAAATAAATAGGGTTCGGGGCGAATGAAGCGCCTGCCGAATGCTCGATCCCCTGGTCGACGGGAAGGATGGAAAGATAGCCGGTTTTTGACAACCGTCCATGCTCGAACAGCGCCTGCAGGCTCTTTAAGACCGGTGTCGGACGATCGGACAAAGCGACGACGTTATCGACAAAATCGGGTCCGGGAAGGTGAAGCGACTCCTTCGGAATCGTTGTGCATTTATGCTGAAGCAGCAACTTCGCATCAGCCCCTAATAGTTTCTCTAAATCTAAAGCCATGATCATCTCCGATGTGAGTAAGTTTCAGGTTCAGTGGTACTACGTTCATAAAAATATACGAAACACCCGCCTGTGTTGCAAGAGCATTTTGGATGGCACCGCGCCTGGGAGGATGTCGGACACCTCGGTGAGGGACAATTCGGTATGGTTAAGCTTTTCGCGATTCCAGCGAAACGGTGTCTGCAAACCGACGGCCAAGTAGTGTTCTAGCTTTGAATCATTTGAACTATAGAATTTTCTCAGAATAACATTGTGGGGTTGGAGTGCTTGAGTTTGATAAAGGCATTCACAATTATATGTCACCCTGAGCAGAGCGAAGGGTCTATGCGGCGAGAAAGATTCTTCAAGCATTTTCCATGTCCATTCAAATTAGGACTCCACCAACTGCCAGCGTTCCTTGACATTCCACCTCTTTCTTGATACTTTGCGTGTGAATAAAACATTGTCAAGATTTGGAAACGTAACAGGAGATATCATCTCACAATCATGCCGATCATCCACAAAAAAAATATTGTCCTCAAGAAGAACGAAGAGCGCCGTATCCAGGCCGGTCACCAGTGGGTCTTCAGCAACGAGATTCAAACGGTGAACGGCGTGCCCAAGAGCGGCGATATCGTCGAGATCTTTCGGCATGACATGAAGCGGATGGGTGTCGGATTTTACAACTCACACTCGCTCATCGCTGCACGATTTCTTTCTGCGGATGACGAAGACATTGATTTTAAATTCTTCGAACGGCGCATCCTTTCTGCCCTTTCGTTACGGAAAAAATTATATCCAAAGAATGCATCATACCGGGTCGTCCACGGCGAAAGCGATTTTCTCTCCGGGCTCATCGTCGACAAATATAATGAATATCTATCGGTCCAGACTTTTTCTGCCGGCATGGACTCGCGGCTTACGCTGATTTGCGATGTTCTCGTTTCTATATTTTCGCCCCGCGGCATTGTCGAACGGAACGAGTCGCCTCTCCGTTCTCTCGAGGAGCTCCCGCCGCGTAAAGGCGTAGTTCGGGGCACGGTGGAACCGACCATCATCGAACTCCATGATCTTAAATTCCGGGTCGATTTGCTCGAGGGACAAAAGACCGGCTTTTTCCTTGACCAGCGTGAAAACAGAGCGGCGCTGCGCCCGTTTTCGAAAGACGCCGCCGTCCTCGATTGTTTCTGCAATGAAGGAGGATTCGGCCTCTATGCCGCTCACTTTGGAGCCAAGGGCGTTAACAGCGTTGATAGCTCGGAGTTCGCGATCGAGAAATCAAAAGTGAACGCGACGTTGAACAATCTCCACTCAATTAATTCCACATGCGCCGACGCGTTTACAACCCTGACGGCAGAGGTTGAACAGAAGAAAGAATACGACCTCGTCATCCTTGACCCGCCTTCCTTTACAAAAAATAAAAAGACCGTTGCGACTGCGGCAAAAGGATACAAAGAACTCAACACGAACGCCTTGAAATTGCTTTGCGCAGGCGGGATTCTTGCAACCGCGTCGTGTTCACATCATATTTCGGAAGAGACCTTTTTAAACATAATTAATGATAGTATTGTCAAAGCAGGCAGGAAAGCGAGGCTGCTGCATTTTGGAGGGGCTGCGCCGGACCACCCGACATTACCCGCAATGCCCGAGACCAAATACCTGAAATTTGCCCTGCTTTCGGTCGAATAGCCAATTAACTCCGAAACTATTCATTCCTAAAATTGTTATCTATAGTTGAGTCTATTGCAGGAGCAGAGCATGGAACCAACTCTATCGTCACGAACTCGTCAGGTATTGGCGATGCTTCTTTTCTCGGCGGCGGCGGCTTGTTCGCAGGACGCCGCTTCAGTCAATACCACATTCTCAGTATCTCATGGACTAGACTTCAACAGCGCTTCCGATTCGAATATCGTTTTTGAATCTCCGAACAAGAATTACACAGCCGCTCAGCAGACTGCGTCTCTCGTTGATGCCGGGGGAATTGATATCCTGCTTTCCAACAGCGGATTCGGCCTCGGCGGGTTTTATCGCCATCAGTATACCGATGAGCTGTTCGGGACGCTGTCCATAGGATTCTCGGAAGTCAACGACCCCAACGAAGTTGAACAGGAAGACATTTACGGCCAGACATTTGTACCTGGAAAAATCAATCGTTTTCTCTTGATCCCCATAAACGTGGGGATACAGTACCGATTATTTGCCGACGATATCCTCGACAATTTCCGTCCGTACGTCAATGCAGCAGTCGGACCGTCGATGGTATTTGCGACACCATACTCCAGGGAATTTTTCAACAGCATCGGATACGGACAAGCGCACTATACTGCCGGAGGTTTCGTCGGGTTTGGAGCCTATTTCGGTTCTGACAGGGGAACGTTAACCGGAATCAACATTCGATACTATTTCGAATATTTCCAGAGAGGAATCGACAGCATGCAAAACAACGATGGTTCAATAGAAAGGATGAAGGATTTCGGAGGATTTTTTATTACGCTGAATTTCGGTTCGCCTTTCTAGCGGCTCGACTTTCCGGCAACTCAAGCATGCCGTTTGGATTTTGACCGTCTGAGGATCGCCCGGCTTTCGAGTCTGCAGGGCGATTTTTTATTTTGAAGGAAGAATTTTCTTCAGAAAATGCCCGGTGTACGATTGGGCGCTCGCTGCGATATCTTCCGGAGTCCCCGCAGCCACAACTTTTCCGCCGTTCACGCCTCCCCCCGGTCCCAGGTCGATGATAAAATCTGCGCATTTGATCACATCAAGGTTGTGCTCGATCACGAGAAGAGAATGCCCCGCGTCAAGTAGGGCGTCGAAGCACTTCAGCAACTTTGCGATGTCGTCAAAATGCAGACCGGTAGTCGGCTCGTCGAAGATAAAGAGCGTCTGTCCTTCGAACTGCGTCGTCAAATGCGCGGCTAGCTTCACGCGCTGGGCTTCGCCTCCCGACAATGTCGTAGCAGGCTGGCCGAGCCTCAGGTAGCCGAGACCCACGTCGTCCAGAATCTTGAGTTTCTGCGCAACGCGTCTTCCGTCCGCGTGACCTTTGAAGAAATCGATCGCCTCGTTCACCGTCATCGAAAGAATATCGTCGACATTTTTCCCGTTGTAACGGATATCAAGCGCTTCCTTCTTGTACCGCTTTCCTTTACAGCTTTCGCATGTCAGGTACAGGTCTGCCATAAACTGCATTTCAATTTTCTGGACACCATCCCCTTCGCACGTTTCGCAGCGACCTCCGGGCACGTTGAATGAAAAATAGCCGGGTGCATGCCCGTGAATCTTTGCCGCCTGAGTATTGGCGAGCAAATCACGGATCAAATCAAATGCTTTGATGTACGTAATAGGATTGGAACGGGGCGAGCGGCCGATCGGCGACTGGTCCACAAGCTCGACCGCCGAAATCAATTCGACTCCCTCGACAGAGGCGGCCCCAACGATTCCCCCGCTCTGTCCCTGCAGCTTCTTTTTCAGCCCTTCGTACAGAACCTCATGAACAAGCGTGCTTTTGCCGGAACCGCTGACTCCGGTAATACAAACGAACATGTTCAGCGGAATGGTGACATCAATATTCTGAAGGTTGTGGTGAAACGCATTCAACACGCGCAACGATGTATTCCCTTTCTTTCTCCTCATTTTCGGGACGGGAATGGAAAGCTTTCCGCTGAGATACTTCCCGGTGAGAGAAGAAGCATCGACGACGGCTTCATTGTATGTCCCGAAGAACGTAATCTCGCCGCCGCGTTCGCCGGCCTTCGGACCCATATCGATAAGAACGTCTGCTTCCCTCATCATGTCGGAATCGTGTTCGACCACCAGCACGGTGTTGCCGATATCGCGGAGAGACTTAAGGATGCGGATCAATCGATCGTTGTCGAGCGGATGCAGTCCGATGCTCGGCTCGTCCAGAACATAGATCGAGCCGACGAGCGACGAACCGATCGAAGTCGCCAGGTTGATCCGCTGCGATTCGCCGCCGGAGAGTGACGATGAAAGCCGGTCAAGTGTCAGGTACCCGAGACCGACGTCGACCAGGTACCGGAGACGCTTTTGAATCTCGTCAAGAATTCTTTTGCAGATGCTCAATTCAAAGTCAGAGAACTCTGCATGCTTAAAAAATTCGTCCGCCGCCTCGATCGTCATCCCCACGAGTCCGGCGATCGTTGTTCCGCAAATTTTTACATCGAGTGCATCCTTACGGAGACGTGCTCCGCCGCATTCATCGCACGTCGTATATCCGCGGTACTTGCTCAGGAGGACACGGTACTGAATCTTATACGCCTTGCGCTCTACCATTTTGAAGAAGCCGTTGATGCCGTCGAATTGACGGCCATAGCCGTTCATGACGATATTTAACTGACCGGGAGTGAGTTTTGCGAACGGCACATTCATCGGAACTTTTGCTTCCGCCGCAACAGAAAAGAGGTCGCGGAGGTTTTCACGGAATTTGGGCGTCGTCCAAGGCTGGATAGCGCCGTCACGAAGCGTCTTATCTTTGTTGGGAACGATGAGATCCATGTCCAACCCGACTGCTCGTCCGAACCCCTGGCATTTCGGGCATGCGCCAATCGGGTTATTGAACGAGAAAAGATGCGGTTCCGGTTCCTCATAACGTATATGGTCGACGGGGCATTCGAAATGCTGGTTGAAGGAAAGCTGTTCCTTTGTTTCGAGGTCATAGAGCATGGCATAGCCGTCCCCCTCGACGAACGCGGTCTGGATGGAATCTGCAAGCCTCGTTTCACTTGCCTTTTCATTCTTCCGAAGGACAAACCGATCGACCAAAACAAAAATCCCCTTTTTTGACGACGTGTATGAACGCTCATTCAGATCGATCAACTCGCCGTTGACCACGAGGCGGAAAAAACCCCGCTTCTTCAATGATGCGAGCTCTTCTTTCAGCGAATGACCTTCGTGTTCGCGCATGGGGAAGGTGATGAAAAACTTCGTCCCTTCCGTTTCCTGCGAAACGCGGTCGACAACGGAGTGAACCGAATCTCTGGTAATGACGCGCCCGCAGACCCTGCAGTAGGTTTTTCCGACGCGAGCGAAGAGAAGGCGGAGGTAATCGTAAATTTCCGTGGTCGTAGCGACGGTGGACCGGGGATTGCGCGTATTGGTCTTCTGTTCGATGGCGATCGCCGGACTCATTCCCTGGATGAGGTCGACGTCAGGTTTATCCATGCGTTCGAGAAATTGCCGCGCGTAGGATGAAAGGCTTTCGACATACCTCCGCTGGCCTTCGGCATAAATTGTATCGAACGCAAGGCTCGACTTCCCCGAGCCGCTCACTCCGGTGATAACCACGAGTTTGTTTCGAGGAATATCGACGCTGATGTTTTTGAGGTTGTGAACGCGGGCGCCCCGAATGCTAAGAAGTTTCTTCGCACTAGGAGGACTATTGAATTCCTTCGGAGAGATCGCCGGTTGTAATTTCTTTGCCATGCCTAGAGATTCATTAAGAGAGAAATAAACATCGATGAAGAATAACGATATAAAGTTTTATTTGCAAGATAGAGTCAGGCGATGCCGTCATCCATAGCTGTCGGACACCTTGCCACATAAATCCCGATAAGTAGAAATGCTTGGCAAGGTAAATCGAAAAGGTGTCCGACAGCTCTACAAACGTAAACATTGCTTCGCTTTTCTCTCCCTTGCTTCCCTCCACAAAAATGGCTACATTGATGAGAATTTTTTCCGGGAAGATGGGCTTGACAAACCTCAAAGGGCTTCCGCTGCAGCAATTGGAAGCTTTTGTTGCTTCAGTAGGAGAGCCAAAATACCGCGCGAAGCAGCTCTTCGCCTGGCTGTACAAACACCGCGTGCCGTCCTTCGACGCTATGACGACTTTGTCGCAATCGCTCCGGGAAAGCCTCAAGCAACAGGCGGTCATTGGGCAGCTTTCCGTTGCCGAGCGGCAGCGATCGGCATCCGACGGAACGACAAAGTTCCTTTTCGCGCTTTCGGACGGGATGAAGATCGAGAGCGTTCTCATACCGCCGCGGAAGGAATCTGTTGATGCCGAGAAGAGGCTGACACTCTGCATCTCGACACAAGTCGGCTGCCCGCTCGACTGCAAATTCTGCGCCACAGCAACAATGGGTTTTAGCAGAAATCTCACAGCGGGTGAGATCGTCGACCAGGTTTTGACGGCGCAATCGTTGAGTGACAAGCCGATCACGAATGTTGTATTTATGGGGATGGGAGAGCCGATGTTGAACTACGAGAACGTGATGACCTCGATCGACATTCTCTCATCCGACATCGGCATGGGAATCAGCCCGCGGCGCATTACGATCTCCACTGCCGGATATGCAGAGCAGATCAAACGGATGGCGGACGAAGGGCGAAAGCCAAAGCTCGCACTCTCTCTTCATTCCCTCGACAATGAAACGCGAACCCGGCTCATGCCCATCACAAAAAAATTCCCCGTTGAAGAATTGTTGGACGCTGTCGAATACTACTGCCGCAAGACCCGGAAGAACGTGATGTTCGAGTATATTCTCTTTGACGGCGTCAACGACGGAGACGGGGATGTGAAGAAGATCATCAAAGCGTCGCGGCGTTTTCCGTGCCGAGTGAACCTTATTCCGTTCCACTCCATCGGCTTCACCAACCCGCACGGATTTTCAGCGGCGCTGAAGGGCTCGCCGCAGGAGACAATAATCAGATTTGCCAAGAAGCTGCGCGACGCAGATATCCCCGTCTTTCTTCGCCACAGCGCAGGCGAAGATATCGACGCGGCCTGCGGCCAGCTGGCCGTTAAGAACGAAGCGGCGTAGAAGTCACCCACAATCAACAGCATCGGCGTTCGGCAATTCCTAATCCTCGAAACCAGACCATGAATATCATCCTTTTCGGAGCACCCGGCGTCGGCAAAGGGACGCAGGCAAAAATTCTTTCACACATTTATCATATTCCTCATATTTCCACCGGGGATATTCTGCGCGATGCGATCAATGAACGAACGCCGCTCGGGATCAAAGCCAACGAATTCATGAGTCACGGCAAACTTGTTCCCGACGATGTCATGATCGGCTTGATAAAGGATATATTGCAGACCGACCGCTGCAAGAACGGATTCATCTTAGACGGCTTCCCGCGAACGGTCGCTCAGGCTAAAGCGCTGCATCCGATCTTCAAAGAACTTCACATCAAGGTGAACAAGGTGATCAACCTTGACGTGAAGGAAGAAGAGATCATCGACCGACTCAGCAAGAGACTCGTGTGCAAAAACTGCGGAAAAATCTATAATTCGGAAATCGACCATTTCAGCACCGCCGACAAATGCTTCAAATGCGGCGGCGAATTGCGCGAACGGGGCGACGATACTCCCGAAACGATACGGAAACGCCTCGAGATCTATCGCTCCGAGACCGCACCGGTGAAAAAATATTATGAAGAATTAGGATTGCTCCGCAACGTCGACGGCATGGGAGAAATCGTCGACATCATACAGCGCCTTCTTGCGACGCTGGAACATTAATATCACTCGATGCCCTCTTCGAAAAAGATACTGCACAATTTCGGCTCAAGCGCTTCACCGGTCGTCATTGCCCACCGCGGTTTTTCCGAGGAAGCGCCCGAGAATTCGCTGGCTGCATTCCACAAGGCCATCGAGGCAAAGGCAGAGATGATCGAACTCGACGTGCGCCTCTCGTCGGACGGCGAGTTTATCGTCTTCCACGATAAAAAATTGAACCGCACATCGGAAGGGCGCGGTGCGCTCAAAACTTTCACGGCCCGGGAACTCTCGGAAATCGACAACGGCTCCTGGTTTTCCAGAAAATTTTCCCGCGAACGGATCCCTCTTCTTAAGGAAGTTCTCCCCCTCACGAAACGGAACATCGGCATCAACATCGAAATAAAACCCGACGTGACAGGCCATGACGGATTCTCGGTCGAAGAAGAGATCCTCCGGCTGGTTGCGCGATTCAAGGCGACGCACCGGGTAATGTTCTCATCATTCAACCATCTCATGATGAAGGCGATCAAGCGCGTCGACAGCAGTATTGTGACCGGCATCCTCTATAACCCCATCGCCGACTTCCGCCACTCGCCGTCCCAGCTTGCCGCCAGGGCGCATGCCGACATCTTTATCTGCAGCAAATACCAGCTCAATAGCGACGTTATGCACGACGCCCACAAGGAAAATTGCAGGGTATATGTGTACGGCGTGAAATCCGAACGCGACGTCGCGCGCATGGTCCGGTCGGGCGTCGACGGGATCATCGCCGACAATCCCGCAATGGTTAAAAAGGCAATTGCTTCCCTCCTGCCGTAATACCTGATTCAGTACTGCATCGACAACCCCTTGAAAATGGAATTGATATGCATTAAATTAAATCCAGCAGGGGTAGAAATTTCAAGGGCTGCGAAGCGTTCTCCCCGCGCAAAGAGTTGTGCGCCCAAGGAATTGCCGATCCACTCAATCATTTCAACGATCTTAATTTCACCGGGGTTACGAACCAAGCCGACGACAATTCATGACCACTTCTGAATTATTGCATCAATACGAATGCCCGGCTGGGTATTGGGATGAAATGTGCGATAAAAAACAGATCCGTCCGCAATATGGACGGGTCTTTGAAGCGCTGAAAATGTTGGACGGCGCATCATTGCAGCAAAAAGAAAAACTCGCGAGCGAGCTCTTTCTTAACCAGGGCATCACATTCACGGTCTACAGTGATAATGCCGGCATCGAAAGAATATTTCCGTTCGACATCATACCGCGCATTATCACCGCGGCTGAGTGGAGCCGTGTAGAAGAGGGAATCAAACAGCGCATCAAAACGCTGAATCTTTTCCTCAAAGATATCTATTCGACTCAGCAAATACTAAAGGATGGAATCATCCCCCCTGCACTCGTGGCGTCGTGTCCGCATTATACCCGCGAGGTTTTCGGCATCGCTGTACCGTTTGACATTTATGTGCACATCGCGGGGATCGACATCATCCGTGACAACGCCGGAACCTTTTTCGTCCTGGAAGACAACCTGCGCACTCCCTCCGGTGTATCGTATATGCTTGAGAACCGCGAAGTCACTAAACGCATCTTCCCGGACATGGTGGCAGTAAATAAGGTCCGCGTCGTGAGCAATTATCCTCTTCTCCTTCATCAGATACTCCTGTCGCTCGCTCCTGCACAAACCGCGCGGCCTACCGTTGTGCTGCTGACCCCGGGAATCTACAACTCAGCGTATTACGAGCACGCATTTCTCGCAAGACAGATGGGCATCGCTCTTGTCGAGGGAAGAGACCTTGTCGTCGATCAAAATAAAGTCTATATGAAAACGACGAACGGGCTGGAGCAGGTACACGTTATCTACCGTAGAATCGACGACGAATTCCTCGACCCGTTGATCTTCCGTCCGGACAGCGCCCTCGGCATCCCGGGCCTTATGGGCGCGTACCGTAAAGGAAGCGTGGCCATCGTCAATGCCGTCGGAAACGGCGTCGCCGATGACAAAGCGATTTACGCCTACGTCCCTTCGATGATCCGCTACTATCTGAACGAAGAGCCCATCCTTGCCAACGTTCCGACATACGATTTGCGCAAACCCGACGACAGGGAATTCGTCTTCGACCACCTCGACCAGGTCGTAATCAAGCGGACAAACGAATCGGGGGGATACGGGATGATCATGGGAAACAAGGCAGGCGAGGAAGAACTACTGAAAGCGAAGCGCGACATTGAAAAGGACCCGCGCGGATTCATTGCTCAGCCGATCATCAAACTCTCTACCGTTCCCTGTTTCATCGACGGCAAGTTCCAGCCCCGGCATGTGGACCTGCGTCCGTACGCGTTGTGCGGGCCCGAAGGAGTTCAGATCGTACCAGGCGGACTTACGCGCGTCGCCCTGCGCGAAGGCTCACTCGTCGTCAATTCTTCGCAAGGTGGAGGGAGCAAAGACACATGGGTGGTCGATCTATGAACTCTGCCTGGGCTGTGAGAAACACAACGATGACACATCCACAACATTCTTATGATGCTTAGCAGAATCGCCGATTCCTTGTTCTGGCTAAACCGCTACATGGAGCGCGCCGACGGCCTGCTGCGCGTTACAAGGACAAATTATATTATGTCTCTCGACAAGGGCGTTGACAGCTCGCTGACATGGCGTCCTGCGCTGAATATTTTTTCACGTCTGGACGAAGAGCAATGTGCACTTCTGGAGTACGATACGCCCGGAGCTTTGAAAAAACTCCTCGTGGAGGGAGAAAATGTCAATTCGCTGAAAGTGATTGTGACACGTGCGCGGGAGAACGCACGGGGCGCGCAGGATCACATTACGAAAGAAGTCTGGGAACAATTAAACCAAATGTATCATCTTGTCAACCAGCCGGCATTCGCCAATGATATTATGGGCTACAAGGCACTGGAGTCGATCGACGGCCTTATGCGCCACAGTCTGCTGTATAACGGCATTACCGAAGCGACCATGCCCCGCGCACTCGGGTGGAGATTTCTGAACCTTGGACGCTATATCGAGCGATCGCTGCTGACTATTGAGATGGCCGACCGGCAATTTGCGGCGATTCAGTACGATCTGCAGACTCCGCGCGATATCCTGCAATGGAAATACCTCCTTCTCTCTCTTTCGGGATATGAGCTCCACCTGAAAATGTACCGAACCTCTAATCCCAACAAAGACGTTCTTCACCAAGTGATGTTCGACCAGAACTTTACGCGTTCGGTAATTTATTCGTTGAGCCGTATCGACAGGTATTTCGCCGACGTCATCGCGGAAAGCACGCATGTCGACAACGTATCACTCGCCAGATATTTTAAGAACCTGTACAGCCATGTTCGATATACGGATGTGGACGATATCACCAGGGACTCCGTTCAGACGTTTCTCGCGGATGTTAAGAGCCGGATCCTCGAATTCAGCAAAAGACTGGCGCAAAGTTTCTTTTCATATTCATAGGCGCGCATGCCCATTTTCAAGATTCAACACATTACGAAATACCTCTACGACCGTCCTGTTCAGGAGAGCGTCAATGAGGTAAAGATCTTTCCGTATCAGTGCCAACAGCAGGAGACATTGCAGTTCGAATTGAATGTAACCGGCCAGCCGCTCATCGACACTTTCCAGGATTATTGGGGGAACAAAACGGGCGTCTTTAACCTTCTGTCGGCGCACAAAGAGCTTGTCATAGAAAGCCGCGTTGTCGTACGCGTGATACCGGTCGGAGCCGGAGATGACTGCGCCGAGCAATGGGAGAAGTTAGACGGGGAGCTGGAAACTCAAATTCAGCTGCTGGAGCTCGCAGCTGCACGCCCGGTGGCGAAGCAGCACGAGGTCAATCGTATCGCAGAAAAAGTGCGTCACGACAAAAGCGTCGCTGCAACTCTTGAAAGGTGTAATGATTACATCTACAAAAATTTTGATTACATCAAAGGAATTACGACGATCGAGACGACTGTCGATCAGATCCTGGAGCATCGCGCAGGCGTCTGCCAGGATTTTGCACACTTGATGCTGCAGGTGTTGCGCACTCTTAGGGTCCCCAGCCGTTACGTCAGCGGCTATGTTTGTCCGAATAAGACCGGCATGCGGGGCGAGGGGGCAACGCATGCCTGGGTGGAAGCATGGCTGCCCGGACGGGGCTGGACCGGCATCGATCCGACGAACAATATCTGGGTCGGCGACAAACATGTGAAGCTCGCGGTGGGAAGAGATTTTGCGGACTGTTCACCGGTGAAAGGAACGTTCAAAGGACCTGCGCGTCAGCAGCTTTCGGTCTACGTGTCGATCGGGTATGAAGACGGCCGGGTATTTGAAGAGACGAATAAAGTCCGGCTCCTTTCGCAGCCGGGGCCCGAACAGGAGGACCTCATCGACGAGAGTCTCGCCGCCCAGCAACAGCAGCAATAGCCGTTCAGCAAAGATCCATCTAGCTAGGGTGACTCAAGAACTTCGATGATCGCAAACGCCGCCACTGCCGAATCGGAATGCGACAGCGAGAGATGCACCCTGCTCTTCTTCAGAGCATCTGCGGTCGTCCCGTGGAGAATGACGTTTGGTTTCCCCGACAACTCGTTCGTCACTTCAACGTTCTTCCATTCAAACTCTCCGCTCCACCCTGTCGACAGCGCCTTACTTACCGCCTCTTTTGCGGCGAAGCGTGCGGCAAAATGCTGTGCCGGATTTTTTCTCGAACGGCAATAGGCGATCTCCACATCGGTAAAAATCTTCCGAAGAAACGTTTCGCCAAACTCGTCGATCGACGATTGGATCCTTTGAATTTCGATAAGGTCAACGCCGATTCCCTGGATCACGCTATATTCTCACGCTGTTTTCATTTCTCACGACATCGATCAATTCCGCGATGTCATCGACCTCGAAGTCTGCATTAGATTCGACGGTCCCGAACGTGTCGCCGTAACGGGCAAAGACCGTTTTCATGCCTACTTTGGCTGCACCGACGACATCGCGCTCTGCCCAGTCGCCGATCATCAACGCTTCGCCCGGCTCGACCCGGAGCAATTCCAACGCCCGGCGAAAGGGCGCTTCATGAGGCTTCCGTTCGCCGGTATCCTCAAACGTCACGACGTGATCGAAGATGTGATGAAAATTCAGATACGAAAGGCGTAGCCACGCTTCCCGTGCCGGCGCGTCGGACACCACAGCCATCCGGATACCCATCTTCAACAATTCCATGAGCGTCATGTACACGTGAGGATACGGAACCAAGGCGGCTTCTCGCGCGCGCCGGTAGGCAATCACTCCGGCCGATAATATCTTGTAGTTCAGCTTCTGGAACTCGCCGTAGAGAAGCTGGTCGAACACATTCTGAAATTCCATTCCGCGCTCTTTATAGATGGCGTCGATGCGGGATTGGATATCCTCCCGGCTGAGGTTCAATCCTGCATCGATCATCGCATTGATGGCGGCATCAATTGCCTGACGCTTCATAAGCATAAAGTCAACGAGCGTATTGTCAAGGTCGAACACGACGGCTTTAATCATTTCGAAGAGAGCGAATGTTGGATGAGAGTTTCAACTGCGATGCGGTAGCCTGCGGATCCAAACCCGGAAATTTGCGCTTTGCAGACGGGCGCCGTGACCGAAGTCTTTCGAAATTCCTCCCGCAGGTGGATGTTGGAGATATGAACTTCGATGACTGGAATATTTAACGCCGCAATAGCATCCCGAATGGCGTAGGAGTAATGAGTGTACGCTGCGGCATTGAGAACAATGCCGTCATTTTTTTCGGGCTGCGCAGACTGCAGCTTGTCGATGATGGCGCCCTCATGATTTGATTGGAAGAACGTAAGATTGACGTGAGGGAACGACGACCTGAGTTCATCTTCAATGTCCTTTAGCGTCTGGCTCCCGTAAATTTCGGGCTCACGTGTGCCGAGCAAATTGAGGTTTGGTCCGTTGATGACGAGTATGTTCATATTTTTTCCGCGAAGATCACGAAGGGGCACAAACAAAATAGGAAAATTATTACTTAGTGTCTCTTCGTGCCCTTCGTGGATAATTCTTTATCGTGCACGCACAAGCTCGTCTTCGATGAACAGCCGGATTGCCGGCTTGATATAGACGTTTTCGATGCCGAGTTCGCCGAACGCCTGCGACAGCACTGAAGCTTTTTTGTTGGGGTTCAGCTTTTTGTTCACAACGATAATACGTTCTTCCCGGAGAAGGCAGTAGCCGCCGTCAAAATCGCCTTTCTCGTATCGAATGTGGACGCCCATGTCGCGCGCTACAATTTCTAATTCCGATAATGTTTCTTCGACCGTCATACGATATACTCAAATCTGAAAAAAAGAGCTATACAGATGGCTGCTTTATTAAGGGCCGCCAAATCGCCAGGCCGACAATGGTGTAGTAGGAAAGCAACGCGATCATCGGCACTCCTGCGAGTGCTGCGAGCCTGTGAATGAACAATACTCTGAAATCCGTCAATGTGGGGCTGGCGAAAAAATCGAGCGAGATCATTTTCCAGTCGAGGAACAGCGTGTAAAATTCTACTGGTGAAAACATAAAGAACAAAATCGCGCTCATCATCAGCCAGCCGTTTTCTCTGAAACGAAGTGTCGTGCTCCTCACCAAAATAACCGCGCTTGCAAAAGTCGCAAGGTAGCCCCCGATGACGATCACGGATGTAAGGCTGATAAGCCGAAACACCTCCCGCTCGAGTTCAGCGTCCAGATGGTCTTTAAAGTCGAGCGTCCCGAAATTCAGGAGCTCGTTGCCGATCACTGCACGGACGTTGACAGCTCCCAACCAGACGATGGCGCTCACGATGAGGATGAACAATGAAACTTTCGAACTCTGCTTTTGCATCAATTAAAATTAGAACAATTTCGTATGAGTTGCAAACTTCGGTAGTGATCAATGTTGAGTTTGCTGCGAGAGGTGACGGACACCTCAGTCAAAAAAATCACATTATGCCGAAAAATCTAACAGGGTAAATCGGAAAGGTGTCCGTCAACTTACCAAGCTTGGCCGCCAACAACACATACTTAAGATATGTCGGGCAGCATTTGATTCGAGATCGACAATGATCTCGCGTTATGCAGGAGTCTTCGATATGCCGTCCGACAACTTCTTGAAAAGGCGCACATCCACTCGACGCACAACAAATTATTCGTACAACAAATACTTATTCCGAATCCGCATAAACGAATCGATCTCCTTTTTCCACCCCGCGATAATGGACGCTGCCGGGACTTTTTGCTGCAGGGCAATGCGGACCGCGTCAGTGCCCATGACATTATCAAACATCTTTATCCGTGATGAATCGGAATGATTGAATATGTCCCTGGCCGGATACAAACCGTTTATTGCCTGCACAATATAGAGTTGAATGTTCACGAGATTCACTTTGCTCCGATCCAAGAAGTAGATTTGAACTCCATTCACCTGCTTCCCCTGCATGGCTCCGTAAAAAGGCGTGTATACGGTAGGGCGAAAATAGACACCCTGAATATTAATGCCGTTCAGTTCATGAGCAAGTTGAGCAGCATCGATCCACGGCGCGCCGACAAGCTGGAACGGCAGGGTATATCCGATCCCGACGCTCAACCCATCAAGCTCGCCAAGAATTCCTGTCGCCGCGCAGAACAGCGCGGTCGCAGCGTTTGGAATATGGGGCGACGTGGGAACCCATTGCAATCCCGTATCTTCCCACCACATTGACCTGTTCCATCCCTCCATGGCGACAACCGTAAGTTTGCATTTTGTTCCCCCCTCGAGCCACCCTTCGTTGTTCAACATCGTTGCCAGTTCGCCGCACGTCATGCCATACACGTAGGGAATCGGAAACATACCGACGAACGACTTGAATTTCGGGTCGAGTACATTTCCTTCAACGGCATTTCCGGTCAAGGGATCGGGTCTGTCGAGAACGACGAACTCGATACCGTGTTCAGCTGCCGCGGACATTGCCTTTGCCATGGTCGCAATGTATGTATACGATCGAATTCCAATATCCTGAATATCGTAGACCAGCACATCTATACCCTTGAGCATTTCCTGAGTAGGCTTCGTTGTTTTTCCGTAGAGGGAATAGACGGGGAGACCGGTTGCGGAATCGACGTACGAATCAACACG
Source organism: uncultured Chitinophagaceae bacterium (assembly GCA_964439265.1). GTDB lineage: Bacteria > Bacteroidota > Ignavibacteria > UBA10030 > UBA8401 > JAGVPT01. The sequence continues at coordinate 236,473 of CAYTOA010000001.1, read as the reverse complement.
GCTGCCGGCCGCAGCATCTCCGCGCACCCCGTGCTCAGGGCCGAACAAAGCGACAAGCTTGACTTGGTTCGAATGTGCAAAGACGTCAACCGCGGAGGACAGACCGGCCGTCACGCCTGTTGGATTGGTAATAAGACCTACCCGTTTACCTTGAAGGACGGAAAATTTATTCTCAATAAGTACATCGATGCCGGTCCGGACAGGCGGGACGGTTTCATGCTGAGCTTGAAGAGGAAAAGGGTACGCAAAAAAAAACAATAAAAACAACTTCATCATTGAAAGACCTATGGACTCGGCAGTTCAATAACAAACCGATCCTTCCAAAACCCCCGCATTTTTTTTTCTTAACTGTTTACTGCTTACTGTTAACCTATTTGCTGTTTACTGTTCACTGATTGAGTGTTCACCGGCCCGTCCTCAGCTTCCATCTTTTCGAAATCTAAATTCCCCGCAGCTTGGTTGCCTTCGCAACTCGATCCAACGCAAGAATATACGCCCCGATCCGCATGGCAACGTTATATTTCTCGGTACACTTCATGACATCGGCGAAACTCTTGGACATCACCTTATCAAGTTCCGCGACGACCCGAGCATAATCCCACCGGAGCTGCTGGAGATTTTGCGCCCATTCGAAGTAACTCACCGTCACGCCGCCGGCGTTGGCATAGATATCCGGGACAACGGATATTTTCTTAGCGGCGAACACCTCATCCGCTTCGTATGTTGTAGGCCCGTTCGCAGCTTCGACGATCAGTTTTGCTTTTACACGGTCGGCATTTCGTCCATGCAGCTGTCCGCCAAGAGCTGCTGGAATAAGAACGTCGCATTTTAATTCAAGCAGCTCTGCATTCGAAATTTTTGCCGCTCCTTTCAACCCGACCACCGATCCGGTCCCGACAGCGTGTTCCATCGCATCTTTGTACCGGATGCCTCGCGGATTGTAAACTCCTCCTTTCACATCGCTCACGGCAACTACCTTCGCACCGACTTCTTCCTCGAGAATTCTCGCAGTGTGAGCACCGACGTTTCCGAATCCCTGGACGGCGATCGCCGCCTTCTTGATATCAATTTTCAACGACTTGGACGCTTCGCGAAGTGCGATGCATACACCGCGCCCCGTCGCTTCCTCACGCCCCGCAGATCCTCCCAATTCTACCGGCTTCCCCGTCACGACCGCGGGAGAGTGCCCATGCCTCCTGCTGTACTGATCCATCATCCAGGACATTACTTGCGCATTCGTGTTCACGTCCGGGGCGGGTATATCTTCAGAAGGGCCGATGACGCAATCAATTTTTTGCGTGAAAACCCGCGTGAGGCGTTCTAACTCCCCGATTGAGAATTGTCGCGGGTCGACTGCGATGCCTCCTTTTGCTCCTCCGAACGGAATATCGACGACCGCAGTTTTCCACGTCATCAACGATGAGAGCGCTCGTATTTCATCGAGATCAACTTCGGGATGATACCGGATCCCCCCTTTAGTCGGGCCGCGCGCATTGTTATGCTGCACACGGTAGCCGATCAAGGTATTGAGTTTTCCGTTATCCATGATAATGGGGACCTCAACGCGCAGTTCACGGTCGGGGGTCTTGATGAGCTGTTTCAATTCTTCGCTCAACTGCAGTTTCGCCGCTGCGATGTCGAAATTATGGAGGACGACGTCGTATGCGGTGAGCGGCCTCTCGGAGAGAACCGCACTGGGGAGAGGCTGCGCTGGCGCGGACTTCGAGACACTAACGGATATCTTTTTCTTCGCCGTTCTTTTCTTCGCCCTTTTCGCCGGATTATTTTTTACGCGCGGCCGCGGCGACCGTTTCTTCATTCTAACGGACTTTCTTCCTTTTGTTTTGCGAGCCATCGCAAACTCCTTTCGCACCGACTTATGGAATTGAAGTGAGGGATCTCAATGCTACAACGGATCGATGAATCCGGAACAGAACGAAAACGAGGACAACAATCGCAAGAAAATTAAGTATGATGCCGAACGTCGAATACGGCGGGTCGATAAGGTTCGAAGCACTTACCATGAGAACCGTAAGCGCAAGCAATGTTCTTGATTGGCGGAGGAGGTGCTCTGTATTTTCAGAAGCGGATGTTTTCATGTGACTGCTGTGCGATGGTCAATATCCCAATTCTTCAGCCACGTAAGATCATGGAGCAATTCCATGAGCGAGATCATTCCGCTTTGCGTCATTGCAAAATACGTCGAAATGAAATGCCTCTTGACCTCATCGGGAGCTTCCTTAACAAGGAGACGGATGAACGTCGAGGCTTTCTCAAGGTTCTCGCTGAATTCGAACGACAGTTTGTCATAGCCTTCCGCATCCTTGCCGATACGGCTCATCACGGCATTCGTGTTGACAAGGAATTTCGACAGGAAGCACACGTCATCCAAAACCTGGCTTTGATTATGAATTCGGGTGAGTTCGATCAGAGAGGCAAGATCGGCGGCACGGTGCAGAGTGCTCCGGGAATAGCTTTGGAGCGAGGATATAAAAGATGCCGTTTCTTGACTGACGAGCATGCACAGCGTATGGAGGTGGCTGACGGGTGATTTTTGATGATTTCAATATAGAGCATCTTCAAAAGAGAATCAATAAAAATGCTCTCCCGGCGCGTCAAACTTGAAAAAGACTTCAATTGTTGAACGTTCTGTCAGTTTTTGGAGGAAATAAACGGGGAGGATTCATGGAAAAGTTCTGTTCAACGGCTCGCAAGTTTTCCAGCTTTGAAAACTACGACCCCTCCCTTTTTGCCTTTCACCTTCGTTCGACGCAGCCGGGTGAGGGGGTAATTCCCTTTCAAAGCATTCACCGTCGCTTCGGAAACAAGAATATCGGTTTTGAATTGTTTTGTCAGCCCTTCGATACGCGACGCAAGGTTCACTGCATCACCGATGACCGTGTATTCGAGACGGTTCGCCGAACCTACGCTGCCCGCAACAACCTCCCCCGTGTGGACTCCGATGCCGATCCGAATCGGCGAAAATCTCGCCGGGGATAAACGCTTCATTTCTTCGTTCAATCGTGCCAGTTCGGTACGCATCGCGAACGCCGCCTGCACCGCACGGTCGGGGTCGTCTCCTTTTGCCAGCGGCGCCCCGAAGAGTACCATCAATGCATCTCCGATGTATTTATCGACCGTACCGTCGTAGCGTTCCACAACCGAAACCATGCCTTCAAGGTATCTGTTCAGAACGTCGACGATAGCTTCGGCGCTCGATTCTTCCGTCCGTCTGGTAAAATCTCTGATATCGGACATCAGGATCGTGACCGTGCGCCGTTCTCCGCTCAAACGGAACCCTTGGCCCCCCTCAGCGTTCATGCCGTCATGTAGAATCTTTTCCATGACCGTAGGAGCCACATACTTCCCGAACGTATCTTTGATGAAATTTCTTTCGCGCAATCCGGCGATCATCCGGTTGAACCCATTTCCGATCGTAGAGAATTCGTCGGTCGAATAGATGTTCACTTCATGGTCGAATGAACCCCCTTCGACCTCTTTCAAGCCGGCTAGGAGCTTCTTCGTCGATTGATTAATATCTCTCGCCACCAGAACAAGGAGCGCCCCTAACAACAGAAGTGATGCGACAATGATTGATATCGTCCCTGACCGCAGCGATGACGATTCGGCCGTCAGTTCATCCGTCTGGACCGCGACACAGACCAGCAGGCTTCCATCTCCTGATTGCGCCTTCGCAGCGATACACCGGCCGCCGGCAAAGATAGCACCCTGGCGAGATTTGGCCTCGAGAAAACCAAGCACCAGCGAACGCTGGTCAACGTCCAGCTTTGAATTTGAAAATGCAACGCCCCCGGCTGCGTCCTCAAGAATTAATGTCCCGCTTCCGCTGTATGAGCTGACGATCGCATCACGCTGAGAAGAATTCAGCGTCGGAAGCAAAGACGAGAGAAGACGGGCTTCATCGAGGAGATGCCGCTCTTCCTTTTCGACAAGCAGGCTTGTATGCTTTTTGTTCAGGCTGACCCCGAGAATGAACAGCGGCGCCATCCCGAGCATGATAAAAATAACGATGACTTTTGTCGCGAGGCGCACGTTGACAACGCGCGTTTGGTATTCATCCGGCATGAGCGGAACTTTCACGTCCAGCGTTTGTACTGTCGGAACCATCGCTTTCGCGAGTTCAAAATATTCATAGACTGCATGGGCGACAGGAACCACGGTCAGGTTGATCACCCAGTACATGACGAAATCCCCCGGATCGATTCCAAGGGAGAGATAGTTATTCGCGAGAATGATGAACACATTATAGACTCCCGAACCGATGATCGCGTGAGGGATGAAAACCCGCAGCACCGCAAAGACGGGGAAGTTCAGCGCGCGCTGCTTTGCAAGAAATAGGCGTTGATCGTCGAGAGGGCGTCCGGACTCTTCATGGACGTAAAAATCGGTAACAGGCTTGAGGTAGTAGCGTATCAGGAGCAGATCGGCGAAGAGCATCGACAGGAGCGCCGGTATGAACAGAGGGACGAGAATTGCGAGCTGCCGGAGAGTTGCGTCGAACGTGTAGATGTAAAAAGGCACGGCGGGAAACACCGCGAGAGATGTCCCGATCACGACAGTTCGAATTATCTTTCGGACGAGGGTGCCGTACATTTATTTTTCGATGAATCGTTCTACCGCGCGCTCCACCTCATCCGCGCCGATATCGTTCATGCATCTGAAATGCCCCTTCGGACATTCTGCCCTGCCGATGTGCGAGCAAGGACGGCAGTCGAGCGAATTATTCTCGATCACGACCGACTCAGTACCGTACGGGGCGAAACCGAATTCCTTTACGGTGGAGCCGAACACAGCGACAACTTTGCGCTGGCGGGCGCACGCGATGTGCATGAGCCCGGTATCATTCGTCACAACAATGTCGCAGAATTCCATCGCCGCGGCAACTTCCAGCAATGAGAATTCTCCCGAAAAATCTACCGCCGCATTTCCATACGCGTTATTATTAACAAGCGAGGCGATCACCGCGCAGTCGTCTTTGTCCTGCTCTCCTCCAAACACCAGAATCTTCGCGTGATATGTTCTTGCAAGGCGTGTGCACACATCTGCGAATTTTTCTTTCTGCCAGCGCTTGGTAAAATGCTTAGCCCCCGGGCAAACACCGATCACTTTTTCGAATTCGTTGAGCCGCAGCTTTGCCACTTTCCCGGAGACGCCGAACTGGATCTCATCGGGGATGAAAAGCTCCAGCCCCTTCCCGTCATTGGTTATTCCAAAATCATTGACTGTCTCAATGTACCGGTCCACAACGTGAACGCTGTCTCCGTACACGTTGCGTTTACAGTGAACCAACTGCCACCGGGCGTATAAACGCTTATCGACCGTTACAGCTTCCTTCGTACCGCAAAAATTCCGTAAATACATCGTCCGCAGGCTGTCGTGCAGGTCGACAACCAGGTCGTACTTCTCGGCGCGCAGCGTTTCCTTCAAATCCTGAAGAGCGGGAAATCCCCTGGAATCGTCGAGTTCATGGACAACCGATAGATGATGACTGTACTTCACCAGGTCCGCAAATTCTTTTTTCACGACGAAATCGACCCTTGCTTTGGGGCCGGCCGATGCACGCAGAACCCTGAGCAACGGCGACGTCAGGACGATGTCGCCAATGGAACTTAATCGAAAGACAACTGTTTTATTAGGTAGTGAACGCTTCACGACAATTGTATTTATGAGGACGGTTCAAAGTACTGCTTTGATTTTCCACTTGCAACGAAAGAAGTAATGCCATTGCTCTCCCGATCGGGAGTGTACGTGACATGATATCTGTTGCAGACGAGATGGAAGAGCCAAAGCATCGCGGGGATTGAAAACCATTCATCGCGAATATCTTGATTTTCCAACGGTCTCGCGGTATATTTGTTCTGCCGTCAATCAACCAAAGGAGTACCAGCAAAAATGTTTCGTCCGACTACACTCGGTGAATTGAAGAAGATCGGCTATAAAGTTCTTCCCGTCAAAGAAGAAATCCGAAAGAATCTGATACAAAAGATCCAGAATGATGAACAGCTTTTCCCCGGCATTATCGGCTATGAAAAAACCGTCGTGCCCGCACTGATCAATGCCATTCTTGCCAAACATGATATTATTCTCCTCGGACTCCGCGGCCAGGCGAAATCGCGCATGGTGCGCCAGATCCCGACGCTCCTCGATGAGTTCATCCCGATTATCAAGGGGAGCGAGATCAATGATAACCCTTTTGCGCCGGTGAGTAAATTCGGAGCAGAGCAAATCGCAGAGCACGGCGACGCGACAGAGATCGAATGGATCCAGCGGGATGCGCGATTCAGCGAGAAACTAGCTACTCCCGACGTGACGATCGCCGACCTGATCGGGGACATCGACCCGATCAAAGCGGCGACACAACGGCTTCATTACTCGCATGAGGGGGCAATTCACTTCGGCCTGATACCTCGGAGCAACCGGGGGATCTTTGCCATCAATGAATTACCCGATCTACAACCGCGCATCCAGGTTGGCTTGTTCAACATTCTTGAAGAGAAGGACATTCAGATCCGCGGCTTCAATATCCGCATCCCTCTTGACGTTATGATAATTTTCACGGCCAACCCGGAAGATTACACAAATCGCGGGAATATCATTACGCCCTTGAAAGACAGGATCGATTCGCAGATCCTGACCCACTATCCCAAGTCGCTCGACGACGCCATTGCGATTACCGAGCAGGAGGCGTGGGTCCGCCGGAACGGTGTGGAGGCCACGGTCCCCCATTATTTCAAGGAAATTATCGAAAACATTGCGTTCGAAGCGCGCGCGAGCGAATACGTAGACCAGAAATCCGGCGTCAGCGCGCGGTTGACGATCGCAGCGATGGAGAATCTCGTGAGCAACGCTGAACGGCGCGCGATCATGCTGAACGAGAAATGCATCGTTCCGCGTATTTGCGACCTGCCACATGTGCTTCCCGGTTTGACAGGGAAGATCGAGCTTGTATTCGAAGGCGAACAGGAAGGGTCGATCAAAGTGAGCCGTGCACTCATCGGAAAGGCAGTGCGTGCGGTGTTCAAGAAGTACTTCCCCGACCCGCTGCAAAAGAGGCAGAAGCCCCAGCAGCAAGTCCATGAGGACCCCGAATATGGCAAAATTGTCGGCTGGTTTGAATCTGGAAACTCGCTCGAAGTTGCTGACGAGATGCCCCTGGCTGCGTACTTTACCGAACTCGACCGTGTGAAAGGGCTTCGCGAAGTGACGAAGCGGCATATGAAGATCGAGGAAAGCAACAAGGTCGAACTTGCATCGGCAATGGAATTTGTACTCGACGGCCTCCATCAGAATTCCAAGATCGCAAAAGATGAAGTTGAACACGTGACAACATATAAGGATATGCTGGGGAGCATCTTTACAGGAAGAGGGAACGCCGGGGATTTCGAGATGGAAGAGAACAATTAATAATTAAGAATGAAGAATTAAAAGCAAGACGACAAAAGTGAAGGATTAAAGGTATTCAGATATAGCAGGAACAGAACTTCTCAAATTCTTAATTATTAATTCATAATTCTTAATTGCTCTCATGCGTTTTGTTTACACTAAATGGACTCCCGAGTCGAAGACCGATGAGCAGCGTCTTCAAAGCCTCATGCAGCTTTTCAGCCATTTATTGGTCCAGACGAGCGGCGATGTGGAGGAGGCGATGGAGTGGCTGCGCCAGCTGGCGGAGGAATACGGCATCTTCGACGAGAATTTATCGATGGAAGATCTCATCCAGAAGCTGAAGGAGATGGGGATCATCGAGGAGGTGAACAACACGCCGGTCTTGACGACCAAGGGAGTCCAAAAAATTCGCCAGGATGCACTGCGGGAAATATTCTCATCCTTGAAGAAAACGCCGATGGGATCCCACGAAACGCCTCACACCGGCGCTGGTGTTGAACGCCTGAGCGAGACAAAAAAATGGGTATTCGGGGATATGCCGACGAACATCGACCTGACCTCGACCATGACGAACGCCTTTAAACGGGACGGCATCGAGAATTTCAACCTGATCGAAGACGACCTGGAAGTGTACGACACGGAGAATCTTTCGACGTGCGCCACGGTGTTGATGCTCGACATCAGCCACAGCATGATCCTCTACGGCGAAGACCGCATCACTCCCGCAAAACAGGTCGGGCTTGCATTGAGTGAATTGATCATGACGAAGTTCCCGCGCGACTATATCGCTCTTGTCGTGTTCGGCGATGATGCAAAGCTGGTGAGCATTAACGAGCTCCCCTTTTTGAACGTCGGCCCGTACCACACGAACACGCGCGCCGGACTGCAGCTCGCCCGGAATCTCCTACGCCGGTGCGGCAACGTGAACAAGCAAATTTTCATGATCACGGACGGCAAGCCCTCTGCGATGTTCGACGATGCCGGGAGACTGTACAAAAATTCATTCGGTCTCGACCCGAAAATCGTTAATAAGACCCTGGATGAGGCAGTCGCATGCAGGCGGGAGAAGATCACGATCAGCACGTTCATGGTAGCACGCGACCCTTATCTCATCAATTTTGTGGAAGAACTGACGAAGGCCAACCACGGGCGTGCATATTATTCATCACTGAACAATCTGGGACAGTTTATCTTCGTCGATTACATCAAGAACCGACGTAAGAGATTTTCTTCTTAATTTATCACTCCAGTTACATCCAAAAATATATTTTTTGAATCAAGATCAATTTATTCTTACATTGGCGTACGCTATTTTCATACCACGTCGAACAGCAATGAGGAAAAAATGAATAAAGCAGCCGTACTGTTTGTCGCAGCGTTCATAATGCTTACAGGGGCAACCGAACTGTCTGCCCTTCCAAAATTCGCAAGCCGGGTCGGCGTGAAGTGCGCTGCGTGTCACGTAAACCCGACCGGCAAAGGGATGAGGAATACTTTTGGTTCCACGTACGGGCGAGAAGAGCTTCCGGTCAGAACCTACAAGAATGTCGTCGACACCGCCGACGACGGCAAAGTGACCATGTCGAAAGAAGACATCACGAACATCGATGATTTCTCCACCGCCATCACGCCGAATCTTTCGTACGGCGCGGACTTCCGCACATTATATTTTTATGAAGCCAACAATAAAACGTCGAGCCTTTTTCAAATGCAGGGAGATCTTTACCTGAACTTCCGCATAAATCGGCAATTCCTTCTTTATGTTGACAAAGGATTGTATACCGGTTTCGAAGTCTTCGGGCTGGCGAAAGTCCTGCCGTTGGACGGTTATCTTAAAGCCGGCCAATTTATCCCATCGTACGGTACGAAGGTCGACGACCACACGACATTTATCCGCGGCGGACCCTACTTCCCGCTCAACCCTGCTCTTTCTTTGTACCGGCAGGGACTGGTGTTTGGAGAGCGGTCAGAGCAAACAGGGATCGAAGCGGGAATTTCGCCGAGCATCTTTTCACTGCAAGTAGGAATGTTCAACGGAGCACCGTACGCCGGGCTGAACGGAACCGGCGCGACGAAATTCAAAACCATTTCTGTCCGCGGAGATGCCACCATTCAGACCGAACATATCAACATCAATGTCGGAGGGTCATTCTACAACGATCCCAACCCGGACCCGACTGAAAAAGCAACGTTCTACGGCGGATTCGGCTCAATCACGGTTCTGAAGTCGTTGACCTTGAACGGCGAATTCGATTACATCCAAACACCCGTCGCCGGTGTCCTTACTACCGGGTTGATGACCTACACCGAACTAAACTATGTACTCGTCAACGGCATCGATCTGAAACTCGGGTATGATTATTACGATCCCGACAAGAATCTTAAAACGGGGTCTGAAGCAAGACTCAACGTCGGCGCGGAGTTTTTCCTGATGAGCGGCGTCGAAGTTCGTCCATTGTACCGATTTAACATGGAACAGCCCACGGAAATAAACAACGACGAGTTTGATTTAATGTTCCATTTCTTCCTATAACCATTTGGAGATCGATTCAGTATGAAGAATGTTGCCTTCGTGGAGGTATTCATTGTCATGGTCTGCGCAAGCATCGACGGCTGCACAGACATGGGAAGCAATGTTTCGCCGTCACTCGCTCCCACAATCACAGCCATTCGGCCGGATTCGGCTGCGGTCGGTGATACCGTAAGGATCAGTGGAAGTCATTTTGGTGATACTCAGGGATCAAGCAATGTTTTATTTGGACAAGGAATCGCTGCTACCGTAATCCCAGTATGGAGTGATACGTTAATTATCGCCAAAGTCCCGGTCGGGGCCGTTACTGGCACTCTGTCCATTTCGGTGAACGGGAAGGAAAGTAACGGGGTACAGTTTAGAACGACGGCAGCAGCAGATACAACTGTCTCGTTCAGCGCAAAGGTTCTCCCTATTTTGCTGGCCAATTGCGCAGTGTCCGGATGCCACAGCGGAAGCTCTCCCATTGCAAATTTCGACCCGTCCACATATGCAGGATTGCGCAAAGGAGGATTTTCTTACGGCACGAGCGTTGTTATACCGTTCGATTCAACCACAAGCGGGCTAATGAAAATGATTCGGGGGACAAACAACTTGTACAACCTGCGTATGCCGCAGAAGGGTCAATATGTTGCAACCGGCCTGCCCGACTCGATGATCGTAACAATCGGCACCTGGATTGTTCAGGGGGCCATTAATAATTAATTTCTCATTGAACAAAAGAGGAGGTTTTTCAGAATGAAGTTGTACGTATCAGTGGTACTCGCGATGCTCATCGGCGGTCTTTCTTTGCTGGATGCTCAAGAAAATTCGCGAGGGAAAAATAAGCCTGTCTCGTTTTCGAACGACGTCTTCCCGCTAATCAAAAAACGCTGCATGCCATGCCACGCATCGGACAGTGAGAATCCGAGCGAGTTGTTCATGGAGACGCTTCCCGATATCATGAAGGGAGGAAAACACGGATCGCCGATCATTCCCAAAAAAGGAGATGAAAGCATCATCGTGCAGAAACTTAAGCCTTCCCCTCCGTTCGGGGAACAGATGCCGTTGATGACGAAGAAAAAACTGACGGATGAAGAGATCGAGATTATTAAGAAATGGATCGACCAGGGAGCAAAGAAAAATTGAGGCCAACAAAAAAAGGCTTCGGAGATATTCCGAAGCCTTTTTTGTTTGAACGATCGAGCACAGATTACTATTTCAATAACACCATCTTCTTCGATTCTGAAATTCCCGCACTTGTTGTAAGACGGTAAAAGTACACTCCCGAAGATAGAGCGCTTGCATCAAAGGTCACTTTGTACACTCCTGCAGATTTTACCCCGTCAAACAGAGCAGCAACCTGCTGTCCAAGAATGTTGTAGATCCTTAGTGAAACCCGCCCGCTGGTTTGGAGAGCGAATGAGATCGTGGTTGACGGGTTGAAAGGATTCGGATAATTCTGGTCAAGCTGGAACGAAGCCGGCGTCTGTTTCGAGATCTGCTCAATGACACTCGTAACGACATCGCCGGAGTTTGCGACCTGTCCTCGTATTTCACCGCCGGGGTTTGCCGTAGTGTGAACGTTGACATACAACTTTCCTGCGACGAGGTCCCGAATAAGCGCATCGGTCAACGGTTGCGTTGCATCGCCGGTCGTCCATTCGCCGTTCGCCGTGTCGTTCGCAAATGTGATGGTCTTGACAACTCCACCGGCTACTCCAGGCTGGGCCTCGTGAAAATGACCCGCTGTTAGAGGTCCGCTCAATCCAGTCACTGTCCCTTCAAACGAAATAGATCCATCCGTTAATAATCCGACCGAGAATGTTCCTTTTCCAGGAACAAGCCCGGCAGGGGCTGGAATCTCTTGAACACTATCCATATCCGCGGAGAAGCCAATATCTGTTGAGCGCATTACTTGGCCGCGAATTTCTCCGCCTGGATTCGCGCTCGTATGGACATTGACGTACAGTCTTCCGTCGAGAAATTCAGTCAACATGGAATCCGAAAATGGCTGAGATGCATCGGTGCTTGACCACGTGCCCGTTGCAGTGCTATTAACGAAAGAGAGCGTTTTGACGACTCCGCCCGCAGTCCCTGCCGCCGCGTCGTGAAAATGTCCCGCTAACAAAGGTCCGCTCAATCCGTTCACGGTAACACTGTAGTTTAGAGCTGTGCCTGCAGAATTGAGCCAGAAGGACCCGGTTCCTTTTCCGGGAACCTGCCCAGCAGGTGCCGGAATTTCTTGAATGCTATCCATGTTCGCAAACGCGCTCGACCCGTTGTTCACGAGAACCTGACCTCGAATTTCGCCACCGGGATTGGCCGCGGTATGAACGTTGAAGTATAACTTTCCTTTGACCAGGTCTCGCAATAGGGCATCCGTGAGGGGCTGTGCGGCATCGCTCGTTGTCCAGGTACCCGAGACTGTCGTGCCCACAAACGAAACACCTTTGACAACTCCTCCTGCGACTCCGGCAGCTGCGGCGTGGAAATGGGCAGCGTTGATTCCGCCGCTCAGTCCGGCAACGGTTCCACCGTACGTGATTTGACCGTTAGTGCCAAGAGTCACCCATACCGTACCGGTGCCCGGTACAGATCCGACAGGCGCAGGAATTTCTTGAGCGCTGTCCATCATGGCAGTGAATCCTACGCCTGATTTCAACAAGACTTGGCCGCGTATTTCTCCGCCTGGATTTGCGGTAGTGTGAACGTTAATGTATAAGCGACCGTCGAGCAGCTCGCTGAGAAGAGAGTCTGTGAGAGGCTGGGTCGCGTCTGTCGACGACCATACACCCACAGCATGGTTGTTCACAAAGCTGAGAGTCTTGACAACGCCTCCGCCAACTCCGGCTGCGGCATTGTGAAAATGTCCTGCTGAAAGAGGTCCGCTCATTCCATCGACGGTGATATTGTAGTATAATTGTGTTGCGTTAGAATTCAGGACAAATACACCAGTTCCGTGACCTGGAACGAGGCCTGCCGGCGCAGGAATCTCTTGAGCACTATCCATCTTCGCTTTGAAGAATATCTGCCCATAGGCCGCAGAGCCCATGGTCGATAGTGCGAGCAGTGACACGAGTAGAAATCTCTTCATAGACCCACCTTCACGTTTGTTTATATTTATGGAATTAGTTTGTTAGGAAAACTAAAAGATCTTTTCTATCAAGGTCAGAGTCATGAGGAAAAACGGAAACCACATACTCCCGCCACAATATATTTTTGTGTCCATGAGAATATCAAAGGGGAAAATAAGACCACCAAATTACCACGGCAATGGTAATTTTATCAACAGGTACAGTTCTAAAAAAGTTTCAATGGAATGATAGATGTGCGCTGTATCATATGGAAGTTCAGGGCGGGGAAAAGCACCATACGTCTTCGGTGTTTTCGATGCGCCCTACATAATTCTCATGACGACAAACGTGATGTCATCGTCCTGGGGCCTCCCGTTCGCCCATTGCTCTCCTGTTTTTGAAAAATACTCAATCATCTCTTGCGGCGTCTTGTTTCCTGCTTCAGCGATAAGTTCTTTAACTCGAGAGTAGCCGAACGTTTCCTGTTTATCGTTAAACAACTCCGGAAAGCCGTCGCTCATCAGAACTATCGAATCCCCCGTTGCAAGGTCAACTTTTCTTTCTTCGTACGGAAAGTCGAGAAACGCACCGAGCGGCATTCCTTTGAGCGTCACTTCTTCGACGGTGTGAGTCGCCTTTCTATAGATCAACGGAGAGGGCATTCCCGCGGACGTCACCACGACCGTTCTTTCTTTTACGCGCAGCAGGAGCATGGACATGAACATCGACCTCATATTCAGCCGCTTGATGCTGTCGGTTAATTTTTCGAAAATTTCCAAAAGGTTCGGAGTCTGCGAAAAACCGTTGAACAAACTTTTTGCAGCAACAACCATGGTCCCTGCTTTTGCGCCGTGGCCCGTTGCATCGCCGAGCGCGACTGTAAGAGTTCCGTCGGTGCCTACAGCAAAATCGTAATAATCGCCTCCGACCTCTGTCGCAGTTTTCATGTAGACTGCGATCTCAAGTCCCGGGACGGCAGGCACGGTCCCGGGGAGCATCGACAACTGCAAGGTACGAGCTTCCTCGAGTTCCTTTGTTTTGCGCACGTTGTCGGCTTCAAGCACACGCCGCGAGATTTCCATCTCACGTACAACCCTCTGCTCAGTTGCTATCCGTTCGGCAATTTCTTCCGCCATCGAAATGTTCTCGAGAGCAGCAGCAGCCTGGGTCGCAACGGATGTCAACATCCGCAGATCTTCACTTGAATACGGCTCTTCTGAAAGTCGAGAACCCAAAACAATCAAGCCTGCCAGGCGTCCTCCCCGCCCTGTCATTGGGATGATGCATTCGGGGTGAAGCGGAGCCAGTACCGGAACACCCGGGATACTGCTTGCTTGCGTCCCGGCGGACGCTGAAATCCGGCCATGCCCGGACAACCCGGCCAGCGGCGGAAGCTCTGCAGGGAGTGATTGGATTTCTTTCGGTACATTACCGGACACGGCTTCGAGCGAACCTCCGGCGATTCGAAGATAAATGACGAGCGATTCCGCATGAAGCGCCTGCATAAGATGTTGCTCCAGCAAATCAGCCAGTTCGCGGCGATCCATTGCAGCGGCAGATTCTTCCGCAAGATTTTCCAAAATAATGCGAGCATCGTAGGCGCTGCGAAAAAATGCGCGATCAATTCTGCCGCTCACCTGCCTGTGAACGGAAGTCCCTCCCCACAGAAGCACCGTGCCGAACACGGAACCGAGAACGATCGCAGACGCCGGGCCGAGCTGAGTCGATGACTGCAGATACGTCGACAGCGAGAATGCAAACAGGAGAATAAACCCGATGCTCACAATAGAAAGAAGAAAAGTGAAGCCGCGCTGGACCAGGAGGTACCTCGCGCTTCTTTTCAGCAGAACGGGAATCTCAAGAACGCGGTGCTTGACCACGGCGTACGCAAACGAGAGGGGGAAGAGAAAGAGAAGCAAGACAAGTACGGTGGCAAGAAAAATACCCGTTTGAAATCCAAAAAAATTCTCCGCACCGGCTCGGAGCAGAGTTGGAATGATGCCAAACACCGAGCCCCAAAAAATAACACGAATTTTTCTCCGCACCTCCGGATCGTGCCCCTGAGCAAAATTCATGCCCAATGAAAGCATTCCTAATACGAAAAGGATTATCAAGACAACAAAGGTAATCTTCCCCGACAAAACATTTCCCGCGATAGCGTGAAACGGCGGCGGAAGAAACGTCTGGCCGGTCTGAAAACCGGATACCGCAAAAGACATCCCAACGATGAGCGACGTCCATTTCAGCCAGGGGATACGGCGATCGATCGGAGCCCGGACGGGAAAAACTGCGAAGAAGAAATAGAAAAGCGGAGCAAGTACGCTGCTGAAAATCGCTTTGTACCCCATGACAAATGGACGTAGTGACGGAGCTACAGCTAGGTTATTTGTAAGTGAAGGTGACGCAATGAAGCTTCCGCACATCAAAGCTAAGAGCCATACCACCGGATTTTCGACACGGAGGAACAAGACAATCAGGCCGACAACAACGAACGGAATCGGAAATGACGAGATAACTTCGCCGGCTAGGTGCTCCAAACTTCCTTCGCTCTTTGCCGACTGCCTCACACGAAAAACTGCTGTAACATGAAGGGGGGACTTAACCCCCGAACGGTAGACGCTCAAATCGATGGAGTCTCCCGGCTGGTGTTGATTCCACACTGTGTTAAGATAGCTTTCGTTGATAATGGGTTGGCCATTGAAGGCGAAGATCTCATCGCCGCTGAGCAATCCGGCCGCTTCTGCCGGACTTCCCCGATAAACGCCTTTTACATTCTGGACCCCTTTAGTTTTGAGAAAGTCAGTATCAAAACCAAGTTCAACGGCGGGAAGCAGGGATTTTGCCCGTGCGTCTACCATCCAGAAAACGCTGTATAAAAGTGTAGAGGCTCCATAAACGATTGCAAGCGATACCACGATCAGACGCACCCATTGAATCGAACGTAATGCAGGTGATTTCATCAGCACGAACCTTTCAACCCCCTATGAAATTTAATTATTTGAATACATACCGCCAGACTTGCAGAGCTTGCTTATCCTCTTTGCCATCGCCATGATCGTGAATATCGGGGGATTCCCGAGGGACTGCGGAAATAATGTGGCATCAGCAACGTAGAGATTCCTGGGAAGCCGGTGATGATGGAATGATGCGGCTTCGGATTCCGTCAACGGCAGCATGCCGCCGGGGTGGCCGGCATTAAGGGATCCAAGAAAAACGTTCTCCCTTTTTGCGCCGAGGCGACCTAAGATTTCAGTACAGATATCCACTCCTTCTTGCAAATGTTTTTTGTCCGTACCGGTAAGTCGTTTATCAACGACCTTGTTTGTTATGTTTCCTGCGTTCGAGTCCGCGAGCTTTATCATAAGAGAGAGCGTATTGTGCGGACGATATTTCCAGTCCCGGTTGAAGAAGAAACTAAGATAGTCAAAATACGGAGAAATGATAAAATGGTCGCGCTGAACGACGAACGGCATGGGAATTTCCTTGTTCTGGTATGAATCGTTCCATTCCGTCGCAACACACAGGACCGGGTCAACAAACATGGAAGGTTGGCAGTCAATGCCGGAATTTTCAAGAATAACCGGCGTTCCCAATCCCCCCGCAGCCAGGACAACAAGATCAGCGGGATAAAATTGCCGCTTCAATCCCCGCCGTGTCTCGACACCATTGACGGTACCGTTTTCGGTAATGAATCGCTCGACAATGCAGCGCTCTACAAGACGAGCTCCTTTGCCCACCGCCGCGTTCAAGAATTTTCGGCTGTCCCACTTAGCCCCCTGCTTACATCCGAGCACACACTCGCCGCACCGGATGCATTTTGCATAGTCGACCATTTTGGGAGTCGGCCGCGGATCGAGTCCCATTTCCTCACAAATCTCAAACAAACGTTTCGTGACCGGCCGCCAGCGCCGCTGGTGGTCCGTGCTGGCGGGAATTTCAGCGAACAGCTCCTCAAATTCGGGATCCAGATCGATGCCGATCGCTTTTAGACCGGTGTCCATACGCAGAGCATTGCCCGTCGCGATTGTCGTTGTCCCTCCCGATGCAATTCCCTTCACCAACACCATGTGATCTGCCGTCTTTTGAATTCTCATTGCGGGAAACAAAAGTTGAATTTCTCTTTCATCAAAAAGAAGACCGGCGCGCTTAATTTTTTCAACGAGCGAAATATCCGTATTGAACGGGCGGAATGGTCCCCCCGCTTCCAAGACGGTAACGTCGAACTCCCCCTGAAGTTCTTTAGCGGCTGTTGCACCACCAGCACCGGTACCCACGACTATTGCGCGTTTCATTCTTGGTTTCCTCAAACGTCAAGGTTCCTCTGCAGGAATCATTTTTTTCGGTTATTGTCAGTGAAAATCTAAATACCCCTCCGCCGGACAATCCGGCAAACACCCCTTCATCGAGAGACGCCATCGTCTTGCAAACTCCATACGTATAGAAACTGCTGAAAAAGCATTGAGTGACAACAATATCTCCCGAGACGTGCCCGCAAAAATCGATACCGATCGTACGATACAGGATCCGGGCTGCATTAAGAACGTCTTCTTTTGTACGGAGCTTAAGACTGCTGCGAGCTTTCCGGCCCAGGTCACATCCCCCATTGAACAAGCGATCTTTGATCAAAGGTGATTTTTCGGGAGATCTCAGCACTTCATCTCGAGTGAAGAGTGCGTAAGTACGTAAGGCGTCGTCAAATGCAAGTCCAGAAAGATCCGGGGGTTCTTTTTGGAATGCATTCGCTGTTAACCTCACCAACTGCCGGAATTGTTCATTTCTGATGGAAGGAGGGAAAAAAATATCGAGGGCCTTCAATCGCAGGTTCATGGGTTATCCCTTCTTTGCACGGCTATACATCATCGCAGCCAACACCCCGATAGACCCATCGACGACTCCGTTAACAAGATATATTAACAATGGCTGAACTGCCACAAAAAGTCCGGCCGATATTGCCGCACTCGCAAGTTTGGCGTTCATCAGAAGTAAAGGATACTCGCGATGCTGTGGATTCCGATACATGAGGCACGCCAGGAGTGTAACCAGATACATATAAGAGACAGCGAGAGCCACATAAAGGTTTGCACCCGCAGCAACTCCCTCCTGCATTCCTAACCTTGCCGACACCATATTAAAGAACCGAAGGATGTCCGCACTGAAGAGCAAGAAGGCGAGGCCGACGAATCCAAAAATGACCGTCAGGCTCATGCTAATGAATCTGTATATCCGGAGATTCACACGTAAACCTAGTTGTTATAGAGCTGGAAGAATCTTGCAAACGGCGTCAACGAGGCCTCCTCAAAGATCTTCTTGGTGCTGTCAATGTCGATGGGAGATTCGTTATGGTAGTACTTTTGGAGCAAATGAAAGTTCGTGTTCACAAAACACCGATCTATTGTCGGGAAGTGCGGTTTCATTTCAGAGTATATCTGACGAATCGATTTTTCACGGACATTCCCGAGAGAAACAGGAAGAAAAACGCACGGGCTGACATTGCCGCAGGCATCAACATAGACCATCTTGTTGCCAGCCGAACAGCCGAAATGTTCGCGTCCTTCGAAATGGCCGAGGTAGTTGATCGTCATCGCTCCATGTTTATTGTACCGGTCCTGCAGACGGCATAGTTCAAGCCGCTCCTGCTCTGTAATTACAAAATCATCATTCCAGCAGCTTTCGACTGACGGCTTCGGTTCGCTCAGCCACGCCTCGTCGATGTCGAGTTCCCGCAGGAATTCCAAGAATTTTTCGACTTGGTTCTCTCGGAGCATGGACCTCGAGATTACCGCTGAAACGCCGACCTGAACACCTCCGAGGTCCTTAAAAATATCTATGGCGTTGAGCGCTGTTCGATAGGCCCCTTTATACCTGCGTACGCTGTCGTGCACTTCCTCCGACCAATGGTCGAGACTTACAGAGACAGAAAAAAGTCCGGCGTTTTTCAAATCGTTCGCCATTTGCCTCGTTAACGTGCATCCCGTTGTGAATAGTTTAGCTGCCCCTTCGCTGCCAATCGATTCTACGATCTTCACAATATCCTTATTCAATAACGGTTCGCCGCCTGTGAATCCGAACCAAAACACTCCCATGCTTTTCAGATCCCGGATCAGATTGATGATGGTTTCTGTCTCCAACACTCTCCCCTTCTTGTTTTTACTGTAACAGTACTCGCAATCCTGCGGACAAGCATTCGTCAATCCGATCTGGGCGTGCGACGGTCCCGCGTTCCTATTAAGCAAGTGTTCTCTGACAAATCTTTTGTACGCTGCGCTGTTGATGGGGGGAAGATGTGAATGGACGATGAGTTGTCCCCCGATATCGGCGACTGCAAATTTCCTTAAATACCGGAGGAAAAACAAAACGAGCGAAAGCTTAACCCGGAAGAATTGCGGAATGGATAGGATGGCTTTCAGTATGTCGAGTCTTCCAGCACGCTTGTGTCTCATAATTTCTAGAGGATTATGTGTCGGTTAGTGCAGCGAGCAACGAGGCAGCGCGCCGGGTCTTTCGGTAATTACGCGCTGATTCACCCTTTGTTGCAAGTGGATGCAAAGCGCAAGTTACGAAGGATTCTGCAGCTACTTCTCTCGTTCCGAGGAAACCAAATTGCGGCAGAGCGAAGAGTCACGCTATCATTCCTCAATTCTGATCGAATAGCGCTTTTCCCTCTTAGCATTCTTTCGAACGACGACCCTGTCTCCTTTTGCTAAACCGGACCAACGCACAAAAAAGTGTTCATGAGGTTCTTCCGGACCGCGGCATTCACAATGATAAGATTCTACAAAGGTTCTCTTTTCCTTGGCTCCGACCTTCACTAGAAACGGAGTGCCAATCGATGGAAAAAACTGCAGCTTATTCTTCAGAACAAGAAAATACTTTTGCGCCGCCTCTTCCGATGAAATCTTACGTTCGTACGTGTTTTCCATTCTATCCTCCATGAAATCTTTTTCAATCGTGCATCATATTTCTCCATAGATATACGCAGGAGGCTCAATCCTATGACTTTAGCTCAATCTCGTCCGCAACCAATCTTTACGGATGCGATGCTGCTTATTTCCTGACGGTATGCAGCGCTGCCTCAGAATGCAACCGAGACATGAACGGGATGCGGAACACCTGGAATGAGAACTTGGAAGTGCTGAGGTCGCGTCGTTCATCGTGCTCGATCATTGAATGAACATCGAAATCGAAACAATATCGTTGCAGGTCTTAGGAGTTCATTGAAGCGGTCGATGCTGCCGGTTTTTCCTCGTAGCAGCCGTGTGCAGACAATATAGGAATGGATCGAGTGAAACACAACAAAGAGCACTGACGACGCCGCGCAGATCGCAGAATGATACGGCATATTGGTGACCAATTTCTGGCCGGCCAGCTCTATGCCAACAAGCCGGATGATTCTTAGGTCTCATTCCTTCCTGCGCCCAACATACCTTTGGGGATCAGATCAAATGAGAATATTTTCCCTGGGTCGATTTTTCATTCTCAAGCCTTTTTCCTGTCGCAATCACGCTGTCTGCGAATCGACACTCAGTCTACGAGTTGCGGTCCTTTGCCGACTTCCATGATCCCTGCATAATATCGTTTCTTGATCCCCTGAGATCTTTCGACAAAGCTCTCGACTCCATCGCGTTTGATCGTGCAGAGGTTGAATACCTTCATATTGTGAGGAAGTACATCGGCCCGTTTTGAGGATGGGTGCAGTTTTGTGCATGGAAAATCCGAACACTCGGAACAAAACTCGACTTTCTTTTCTGCAACGCATTTGTATGTTTCACACTCTTCTTTGATGACCGGGCAGTTACCTTCGATAGACCTGCATCCGTCACAGGGGATTTTATCCATCGGTATTCCTCTAGTCATCAAAGCGCTGAAGAGCCGGGCATCGCTGCGGCATGTATACAATTCACAGATCCCGCAATCGATTCCGCATGGTGCAACCAGGTTGAGTCGTTCGGCAGTCGTCATGATATGATCCTTTCATTCTCAGATTTAAACATATTGGGAAACCAGGTAGACGGTGATTCATTGTGCTGTTAAGGAAGTTCAGGAACGAAATGGTTATTCGATTCTCCCGGGCAAAGCCGCACTCCGTCTCAATGATTGCCATCGGCGGCCATTGCTCGGCCATCCCTTACATAGAACCGAAGCATATAATTTGCGCCGGTCTATTTATCTCTTGCCGGGTAAAATTGAAATGATGATACCACCGCGTGGAATGCATCTTCATCCTCATAATTTTCGTTGAAGAACGATACTGAAACAGAGATTCCATCGTCTATTTTTTTTCGTCCTAACGAAGTATAAAATTCGTGCAGCCCCTGATAGCCGCTTCCTTCGCTGCTGTCCGACTCGCCAAAGGTTCCGGTGAAATTTGTTCCATAGAACCCCCGCCAGCCTTCATAACTGATCACTGAGACGTCTTGCTCCATACCCTGTCTTCCCACGCTGACCCAGAGTGCGGGAGGAGTGTTGTCGCTTTCATCATCCTCTGTCGTATCACTCAGCCGTTCATTTTTTTGAAAACCCGCTTCCTCAGCGACATTGTCAAATCGGTCTCGGGAAAACCTGATCGTCAACTCTGCATCGGACGGAAATTTGTAGGTGGTCGAATCTATCTCTTGTTCGTAGACAACCCGGTGTGAGAGTTCAATAATGACTTCCGAACTATCCTTGTCCCCTTTTTTTGTAGATAAAGACAAATCGGCGGGATAGTTGAACGATATACCTAACGTCGAATCACGAAATGTTTTTCCCTGAACGTTTATGTGTTTTTCAAAGACATTTTGTTGATCACCTATAACGTTGCAATTTGGGAGAAGAATCCGGAGCGTCGCGATCTCCGATGAATCAAGCTGGTTCCCATAGACAATAAGCGTATGAAGCGAGTGCAGATTGCGGAGATTTATCGGAAGCTTTTTCAATTCGTTGAAGGATAGATCAAGTTGCTCGAGCTGCGAAAGGTCGCCTATTTCCTGTGGAAGGTCGGAAAGGGAGTTTAGTGATAGGTCCAGCTGTTTCAATTGTTTCAACTTTCCGATTGAGTGCGGCAATCGGACAATGCGATTGTCGGCGAGGTTGAGCGCTATCAAGGATGAAAAGTTTTCGATCTCAGCCGGTATTTCGGCTATCGAATTTCCGGAAATGTCCAACGATGCAAGATTCGCTAAACTCAACACCTCCGGCGGGAAGGCTGACAAAGAATTGCTGCTGAGAGAAAGATCACCGAGCTGCACCAGGTTGCGAAAAGAATGCGGGAGAAGTTCAAGCCGGCCATTGCACAGTTTGAGCTGTTTGAGGTTCACAAGATCGCCGAAATTCTCCGGCAGACGTTTCGACAACCCTCTTTCCGCAGTGAGTGTATCAAGGGCAGTGCATTGTGTAATCGCGCTTGGGAAAGATCTAAAACCCCCGCTGATATACCGGAGTATCCGCAATCTCTTCTGCTCCGCAATCTCGGGCGACAATTCTCCTTCGGTATTTTGGATGATCCTTATCTCAACTAGATTCGGACATTGTGTGAAATCATTGATGTCCTGGTCCAGCTCGACGCGCCGCACTGTCATCGGCCGCAGACCCGCATCAAACTCCGAGGAAATGCGGAACGGATTCTGATCGGCGTACTTCTCAAGAAGTGATTCTAGCCGCGGGTCCTTGTCGACCAATGAGTACTCTTCCCCGATGAATGTTGATAATCGCGGATAATAACCATTTTTTAACGAGACCTCAAAGGCGACATAGAAGCTGTCGACGTCCGCCAATTCAAGATAGCTTCTGCTAACATCAAAATAGATCCGCCCGGCATCACCCGGATGATCTTTAATTTGTCCAAGGAGAAGCGCTCTCTTTCTTACGAGCGGCGATCCCACAATCCCATGAAATTCAGGCAGGGAGCGGAGCGAGGTCAGGTCGGAATCGTTTCGCAAGGCATGAATGTACTTATCATAGCCGCTGTCGAAGGCGCGCCGCAGCCACGCGAGCGCTTCCTGCGTTTTGTTCTCTCGGGCATACGTGCAGGCAACGTCGTAGTTAAAGGACGGTTTCCGCGTCGAATCGAGCGATACGCCTTCCCTAAAACATTCGCGGGCGCCTTCGAAATTTTTTATCTTAAGCTGAAAGTACCCCGCAAACTGTGCCATCAAACTTTTCACCGCATTTGTCGGAGCCGATAGTCTCTGGATCATTTCATGATTATCCATCGACCGCAAAAGATGATCGGCTGAAGTATCGACGTCGAGCGCAAACATTTCCCATTGAATCTGGATGCCCCCCCCTTTGAACACAAGCTTGATGGGCATCGTTACGCCGCTGGTATCGGTCGACGTCATTCCGCCAGGGAAGAGAAACTGGACAATCTCTTTCCCTTTGACAACTCGAATTTCGTAGCGCTGTGTTGGCGGAAAATCAACAATCATACCATTGGATAACTCTCGTTTGGGGTACATCACTATCGTGTCTCCGACCGAAACGCTGCTACCCATGAAAGAATGGAAAGGAAGCGCTTCCTCTCGTGCGATATGCCCTTGAATCGTATCCGGCGAGGTAAGAGAGGAAGCAACAAGAATTTCCGAATGGAATTGGACCGATGGTGCGGCTACAAAACATACAAAGAATGGAACGCAAAGATATCGCAGTACCACGTTATTTTTCATCGCCTTTTTCTTCCTTCGCCGGAATTCGTTCATAGTCGCCGAGAATGATTCTATACGACATTGTTTCTTTCCGCGTGGCCGGGTCATCGATCTTTGTCTTTTCAAGTTTGTACATCCCTTCGATGCTCCCTCCCGTCGGGCAGCAATGTGCATCTCCCTTTTCCCATATGCCGAGGGAAAAAGACAAGGTATCGTCAACGATGGTGTTCATCACACCGTTCATGATTGTTTCATCCTGCTTCAAGAGGTTGTTACATTCATTTTCTATTTGAATGAACTCAACGTGCTGCAATTCCCCGCGATCCGTTACGACGTAGACTGAATCGTCATGATAACCGCCGTTCCCTGAAGAATTGATTTGAATGTAAATGAACGTCTCGCTGTTCAAATGGAACACAACAGGTTTGTCAAAATTGCCGTGATAGTCGCCGGCCTCGGATTCAAATGTTTCGAGATGCTGAAACCCTCCCTTGCATCTTTTCCAGATGTTCAATTGATCGGGTCGGTCTCTGTCAGTATGAACCGTCAAAAGAAAGAGAGTATCATTCTTGATTGTGACAGATACAGTATCCTGTATATGAAGCGCATCACGATAATCTGCGTTTGGAGGGATGTCCGATAAGATATTTTCCAATGAAAAGACTTTGTTCCTTTGGGCTTCAACGTCGTTGGCGTCCTGCTCTTCGCGGAGCTTTTCGTCCTGTTCATAGACATCAAGAGCTTTGCGTGACTCGGGGGTCTTAAACCTCAAAAGCCCGGCTGCTGCAGTTTCGCGGACGGCGCTGTTGGAATCTTTAAGACATTGGATAAAAGCCTTCTCGATTTCAGCTGTCCGCAGTTCTGATCGTTCCAATATATCAATTGCAGAAGTTCGTGTGTACATGTCCTTGCTTTTCAGGGATTCAACAAGAACGTATATTCCCTTTCCGCCAAACTTCGTCAATGTTTCCGCTGCAGTTGACCTCACAAACATTACGCTGTCACCCATTGCATTCGCGAGCGCTGGAATGATTTCGTCGAGCACAATGTTTCGCCGGCCAAGTGCTTCGATCGCAGCTTGACGTGTACTCGGATCATCATGGTGCAATGCTCCAATGAATGCCCGAACGATTCTGGGATCAGAATAATTCATAGTATCGAGCCGCCGAATGGTTTGGCCGGCGCTATACAACGAATATTTTATGGTCAGGAGCAGCATCGGGATGGAGTCTTTCTCGGCACGGCACAATCTTTCTATCGCTGAGCCCGCTGGATTCCTCGAATCGAGTTCGGCGAGATCAATGAGCGCCGGAAGCACTTTGGGATATGCAAGACCAGCGCGTTCCAGAGGGTCAATCACTCGATATCGTAAACTGGTGCTATAGGAATTTTTTGATGCGATCAGGATATCGACAATCCGGTCAGTGAGCGGTATGATCTCTGAAGCAATCTCTACCGCTGTTTGTTGTCCAAAATCGCTTTCACTATGGATATATAAGTCCAGAGTGTCGAGAACTCCTGGAATTTTGCGAAGAAGCACAGAAAGATCGTAGTGATCGTTTGAATCTTTATAGGCTTCCAAATTCTCTTTAAACGCAGCGACTCTATCGAAAAATTTTTGATGCCTTTTTCGTTCTATGTTTACGAGGTACGGTGAAAGTGAGGCAAAATCTCCCGTGGTCCGCCAGATGTGCATGCCTCTGCCCCATTCGGAGTAGAGCGAAAAGTTTATCGTGCCATGCCCGTCTTTGGATACCATAGTGACATTCATCGTGTCTTTGGAGGCGGCATTGATGGTGATGACTCCTTCAGACTCCGTGACGAGAAGTTTTGGCAATTGGAATCCTTCGTACGTCTCACGGTTGGCATTCTTTCGAGAAGGTGTATTTCTGTAGTCCAACGCAAGGCCGTAAATCTCCGTCATATCGTTATGAAGGCTTTGATATTGAATCCGTATCTCTTCCTTTTTCTTAACCGTTTCCAGGGCCGGTTTCCAGCGTGCATCTCCCCGCAAACTAATCAGGCTTGAGTCCCGCTCCATGTGGTCTGCCGCATCGAAGCCCGCAGCAATCGCGCGTTCAAGACAAGCCCAGGCACTTTCTTTCATTCCATTTTCTGCAAGGCTGCACGCCGTGTTATACAACGTGACGGGGTTTTCCGGCTTATCCGCGGGCGCGGGTTCCGGACCAATGGCATGAGCCGACACTATTGCATTTAGCGAAAAGGCAAACGGCTGAGACCCAAATAGAATCGTCAGCCAAAAGAGCAGCGTCGAAAGAGATAATTGATTCGCGTGCGGATCGTGTTTCATGTTTTATTCCATTAGGCAGGGCAAGATGTGTTCAATCATATGATCGTGTCGGCAGGTTCTGCTTTTGATTGGAAGGAACAAATCAATCTACATATGTGCACCGTACAGAAGAACTTCCTCCGTCCAGCGGAGTAGAAATCGAAAGGTATTATTACATCTTCCCCGACTTTGTCCTTACCAGAATTTTAGAGATGTTTTCTTACAACATATTTCGAACCGTTATTCGCGGTCAAGGTAGCGAGTGAAAAAGTGGGAATCAAGGAGAAAAAAATGCTAACCGAAAGATTATCCTGAACTTAAAACCGCACCGACATGCCGAGTGTCGGCAGGATCGGCCATAAGTTTTCTGCAACTATTTCCGGATAGCCCTGATTATTGAATTGATAGCTGTATGCCTGAACATTTTTGAAATTGAATATGTTGCTGATGTCGAGAAAAAGCGACGAGGTCAATCCGAGCATCGAAAAAGTTTTGGATACTCGAAGGTCCGCTCGTTTGTATGACGGCAGGTATACCGAATTAGGCCCCCCCAATTGCCATTCCCATGCACCGGCCGACCTATTATAGACTGCAATGGATGGTGTAAATGGGTACCCGCTCCCGTACACAATGCGCGTATTCAGGCTCCAGGCTTCGCCGAGATCAACATCTGCAACCACCGCCAGAGTATGCCTCTGATCGGTATTCCTCGGAAAGTAGCCGGCGCTGTCCTGCATGATCATCTTTTGGTCAGCGTTCAAGAAACTGTAACTTATCCATCCGGAGAAACCCGAAGTCGAATACATCACGTATGCATCCAGACCTGATGCTCTCCCGATGGCGTCATTCTTCCTCGAATAATTTATCCTGCCGGAACTCGAGACCGTCGATGAAATAAGATCGCTGTAGGTCTTACGGTATGCTTCCAGTTTTAGCTTAACGAAGTCATGATTCTCTTCGTCCGTGATGAGCTCATAATCGGCTCCAAGAACGTAGTGGATCGCGAGCTGTGATTTCGTATTCGTATCCGATGCTGCGGAGTATGCCAGCTGCTGGTAAATAGGTGATTGATAGAAATATCCCCATGCGCTGCGCACCGTGAGACCGCGCGCCGCCTTGTAGGCAAAGTTCAAACGAGGGCTCCACGTGAGCTGCTTGTCTAGATCGAAGTAATCGAACCTTCCGCCGGCGTTGAGGATCGCACGCTCTCCGAGTTGAAAGACATTTTCAAGATATCCTGCCCCTTTGTACGACTGCGCATCAATGCTGCCGAACGCATTGTCGAGGGCGTTGACATTCCAGGTGCTGTCGGTCGTCCTCGGATAATAGTAATCGTTGGTGGAGTATGAAAACGTCCGCTGATTGATCAGTTCCTGGTAATAGTAGATCCGCTGATAACTCGCTCCGACATTGATGCTGTAGCAGGGGATGACTTGCATACCGTACGACGAATTGGCTTCCAGCGTTCGTATATGGAGGTCGTTGTTGTAATAATAATTGGATGTGCTGTTGTAGAATGCGTTAATGGGCCCGGCGGCGGGAGTTGCATGGAAGGTGTTTCCGTAAAGGTTGAGTTCCTGGGAATGTTCCGACTCGATCTCATCGTAATATGATACCTCCGATTTCAGAAGAGCAACAGAAGAAAGTATATCGGTGTTTTGTATCGCGAGCATGTTGCTGTAATAGGAAGCGTGTTCCTCGGTGGAATCATGCCATGTTTGCGATAAGGACCCCGTGTAGGAACCGGTGTAATATGAGCTTGCGTACGATCCGCCGGAACTGATCGTCGGGTCATACTGATATTCGTCGCCGGCATGGATGAATTTCAACAGTACTTTATCCTGAGGGGCGAGTTGGTACGCAAGCACCCCCTGAATATCGTCATACGACGGATGCACTTGCGGCGCGACCGAAAGAAACTTCATTTCATACTGTAAATAGCTCTGCCGCGCACCGACAATGAACGATCCATCGCTGCCGACAGGTCCTTCGAGGAGCGCATCCACGTCGGTCATGCTCACGCTTACCTCCCCGCGAATCCGGTCTTTGCTGCCTTCCCGGTATTCAATATCGACCACCGAACTCATCTTGTCGCCGTACCGCGCGCTGAAACCGCCGGTTATAAGGTCCATTTTCTTGATCATGTCAACATCAAAAATACCGATGCTTACGTTTGGAGCCTCCTTGACATGGTACGGGTCGTACACTTCGGTCCCGTCGATCAAAACGAGATTCTCGTTCGAATCACCTCCATGGACATTGAACTTTGCGCTCAATTCGTTGTCGCTCGAAACACCGGGAAGCATCTGTACGCTGCGGAGGACATCCGGCATGAGACCGGTGATCTTTCCGATCGTTTCACTCTGTAGGGAGAGTGCACTTATCTCTTTTTGATTTGTTTCGTCGTTCCCATTATTCGCATAGACCGTTACGTCCTGCAAAAGTACATCGAGGGGGCTCAACGCAATAACAACTGCAGTGTCGTGGTGGAGTGCGAATGCAGTGACTGCCGATCTATACCCGACATAACTGCACTGCAGCCGGCACTCGCCAGTATCCGTGCCGATGGAGAATCTTCCATTGCCGTCCGTCACAGCGCCTCGGTGGGCCGCCTCGACCTGGACAGTCGCAAAGACGAGCGGTTCTCTGGTAGAGCCATCGATAACAATTCCTCTCACTATAGAAGTCTGTGCGTGACTGTTTGAAACTAACAACACAACGGACAATAAAACGAGCGCTCTTAAATTCATTTGACAATTCTTTTCATTGTGGGGAGTGCATACGAAACCCTCAAGTGTGCTTCTCGAAGATATGATAGGTGGCCTAACCTATTGCGGGATCAAAAAACATGCTCCCTTTGGCCGCGTCTCCGCTCGACCATTCTCACTGAAACTGGTTACGCGTCAAAGATGGGTAGATCACAAACAAAGTAAACTCGCGGATTCGAGATCGAGTTCGTTCATGGCGCAAACGTATATCGGGGACGCTTCCAATGAAGCATGAAGAAATGATCAGAAGAAGTCGAAGTTATTACCTGGATGTCGGGTGAGCAAATTGTGTCCTATTAAGAAGCGATACTAAATGTGATCAAGTCGATCATTCTGCTAGCATTTCAATTACCCTCAAATACACTAGATCTCAGATAATTTGATTGATGCCGCGCGATCGTTAATGTTTACTCCAACGCTGCTAAATGAATCAATATCTCTTGCTTGTGCTGTGCGCACAATGAATTAAATTCACTTCTTCGTTCAGTTGTTTGTTGCCACCCAGGTCCCCGCGGGTGATGGTTCGTGCAGATTCTGTGACGTTATACGGCGTCAAGTTAGTAGATTGTAAGTCGGGAATCAAGAAGAATATGAAGAAGGAATATCAACGGAGACCGGTGAAGTAACAATGGTGGATGCAGGGATAGGCAGCTCCTGTTCCTCCCTAATCATCAGTGATGGTACTGCAAATGCTTAAGAGTTTTTGTACCGTGTCCCAATTTCTGGTCGTTGCCGAGAGGGCGAGGCGTTTCTCGATGAAGGTGTTGGAATAGATGGTTGTGCCATATCCTTTTCGGCACAAAATATATACTTCGCTCCCCGATAAACGGATCTCGTCAATATTGCTCTTCACAGCCGCCAGACTCTCGGCCGCAGCTTTAGACGGGTTTCCTGACAGAAAGGATACATGCAGCCGTTCACCTTTCTCCGTTCTAACGTTCTTAAAAGGATTTCGCCTTGTTGCCGCCTCCAGCTCTTTCGGAGTTTTTACAGTTACTGGAATTGCATATCCAAAAGTCTTTAGGAGTTTGTTTTCGATGAGCGATCTGATGAGTGGGGCACTTTTCTCATTCGACTCAAAGACAACGTTTCCGCTTTGGATGTATGTTGTCACTTTCTTATAGTGCAGCGCTTCGAAAGCCCTTTTCAATTCTTCCATTTTAATGATCTTCTGCCCGCTGACATTGATTCCCCGCAGCAAAGCAACATAAATAGCCATTTTGTCACACCGCAAATTTTCAGGAGAACGTTTGAGCAAGACGGGCGATATCGAGATTTTCCACTATCTTTTTTGAATCCCCCGACAGGGTTACACGAATCATCGCGAGTCCGAGGTCGTGCAATGTGCAGACATATTTCGGAAAGAGCCCCTTCAAGACCGGGTAGAGTATTCCGAGTACTTCGGCAATTTTATAGGCGTTCCTTAAGCCCTTTATGGGTTTGATAAAACCAGGTCTGAATGCGTATGCAGCTTTGAACGGAAGCTTCGTCAAGTCGTTTTCCGTTTTCCCCTTTACCCTTGCCCACATGACCCGCCCTTTTTCTGTGCTGTCGGTCCCCGCACCTGATACGTAGCAGAACGTCATGCCGGGATTAAGCCGCGATAACGTCTCAGCGGCCCGCATCGTCAGATCATAGGTGATCCGGGTATAGTCTTTTTCACTCTTACCCACAGAAGATATCCCGAGACAAAAATAGCACGCATTATAGCCTTTGAGATGTTCCTCTATAGACGAGTAATTGAAAAAATCAGCATGGACCAGTTCCTTTAATTTTTGATGCTTTACATCGCACGATTTCCTTCCTATCACAATCACTGATTCCACATCAGGGTGGTTGAGCGCTTCGTGGAGAACTCCTTCCCCTACCATCCCCGTGGCTCCAAAAACAATGGCCCTAATTTTCATCGTAGCTTTCTCCTCATTGTAAAGAATTGCGTGAACCGGTGCTTTCCAGGTCTGACGGCAACTATGCTTAGTTTATCATCTGTAAGAACTTGAACTTCGTTGCTCCGCGCCGCCTCCATCAACACTTCGGCTGCTTCTGTTGCGTTCTCAATCCCGTGCAATTTTAGTAGCCGTGTTTTGCTATTCTTCGGCGTCAGGTTAATTCTTGATTCTGCGAATTCTAAGGACTGCATGTCGCTCCATTTACTGCTGAAGACGGAAAAGGGGGAAATACGGATCTTAAACCCATCCGCAAAAATAGTGAGGTGCCGGAAGGTCGGAATTTTTATGTTGAACACTCCTTTTGTGATCGCGGCTAAGCCGACTGCGAAATAAAGCCATGCCGGTTGAAATCCTTTCCACGGTTTGTATATCGTCAACGCATCGAGTATCGTTACCACTCCGCCGAAAACATCGAACCACTGAATTCCGTGCGGTTCTTCTCTGGCAGACGACCGCCATTCTTTAAGGCCGAATCGTACCAACGCAGCACCGGCAATGATATTCGCAATTGCGAGGAGAGTAAATTGCCCGCTCCCCAGCATACTGATACCCGCCACGACGATGATGATTCCGGGATATATATCGTTGATCAGACGCGCACGCTTTCGCCGCTGACTAGGATATAACGTGACGACCCGTATGATTTTGCCTTCCACTCTTCCTCGCAATGATAAACGACGCTCTCTTCTGCCTGCCTTTCGGCGGTGAGTCAGGAGCAATGAATCGGCCTATTTCAGTATCCCAAGCTGTTTATATTTCTCGCGGTATTTCTCGTAAAGGATCGTATGGCGGCTCCGCAAGTCGATCTTCTTTCCCTGGATGAATTCCATCTGCACATTCGTCTCGATCTCAAGCGGATCCCCGTTCGTTACGATGAGTGTCGCGTCTTTACCAACTTCCAGCGAACCGGCTTGAGCATCGATGCCGAGAATCTTTGCCGCGTAAATAGTTACCGCCTTCAGCGCTTCTTCTTTTGGAAGACCGTAGGCCGCTGCCATTGCAGCATGGTACGGGGTGTTCCTTTCGGCAAACGCTTCTCCCTCACCTGAGATCGCAAACTGGACGCCGGCAGCGTAAAGTTGAGACGGAACGATGAACGCTGCATCGTACGGCTCCCAATCGCGGTTCGGTACGTCAAGGGTTGGACCGACAATGACGGCAACGTTATTTGCTTTCAAAAGATCGGCAACCCGCCATGAGTCTCTTCCGCTTACGATGACAAGCCTGACGTTTTCATCCTTCGCCCACTGCACTGCCGCCTCGATCTGTTGAACTTCGTTTGCATTAACGAGAACCGGGATTTTCTTTTCGAGGACAGGAATCATCGCCTCCCACCGAAGATCGGTAGCATGGTACGGAATTCCTTTTGCGGCCTCTCCTTTTTTTGCGGCCATGTATGCCCGCGCATCCGCAAATGCATCGCTGAGATCTTTCAACTGTTTTGCATGCTCTTTCTTCTGTTCCTCTTCTGTCTGACGAATCCACCAACCGCGCGAGACAATCATTTGAGGCCAATTAATGACCAGTCCGATGGGCGCCTTCAGAACAACGTCTTCCTGCGTCCAGCCGTCCATCATAACTGCCGCTGAGCGTCCCGTGATCAGCCCCCCCTGGGGCATGACATTGGCAATAACAACACCATTTGCACGGAGCGTTGGGATCAATTCGCTTTCCGGATTCACAGCGATCTCGCTCCGCACGTTCGGTTTGATCTGACCCGTTTCGGCATAATCGTTCGTGGCGCGGACTGCTTCGATCTCCGTCAATCCGACGGTCGAGTTGGCATTGATGAGACCGGGATAAATATGTTTCCCTGCAGCGTCGATCTTTTCCGTACTGGCAGGCAGCGAAATGTTGGCCCCAATGCCGGTGATCTTTCCGTTCTCAAAAAGAATCGTTCCGCTGGGAATTTCGGGACCGCTGATGGGGTGGATAGTAGCACCCGTCAATGCGATCGGATGGTCTTGTTTTTTCGCCGGGACCGGGTCCGAAGCGAACGAAGAGCAATGAACAATCATCAATGAACAATCAACAATGAACAGTAAAAGCCACAACCTCAACTGTGGATGACGATGCACTTTCTTTTGAATTCTGTATTCTGTATTCTGCATTCTATATTCCGTATTCATCATTGCACACCTCCGTCGTCGATATGGCATGAGTATGCAGATTTCTTAACCGGAGCGGCGGGAGGTGCGTTTCCCGTGCCCGTTTTTTTCGCCGTGAGAATCTTTTGGATCAGCACGGTCCGCTCTTTCTGGACCTCGGCGTTCATCGCCCGGTCTTCGTCTCTGTCAAAATATCTCCTCCCGTCGATCCACGTTTGCTCGCAAATTGTATACGGCGACAACGGGGATCCGCTCCAGATAACAAAGTCGGCGTCCTTCCCCGCCTCAATTGATCCAACGCGGTTGTCGATGCGTAATTGCCTGGCGGGATTGATCGTCACAAACTTCAGCGCTTCTTCTTCACTCACTCCGCCGTATTTCACCGCTTTGGCTGCTTCGGTGTTCAAGCGTCTCGCAAGTTCGTCGCTGTCGGAATTATACGACACGACCACGCCGACGTCGTGCATGAGGGCGCCATTGTACGGAATCGCATCGATCACTTCGTACTTGTACGCCCACCAATCGCTGAATGTGGAAACGCCGGCACCGTGTGCCGCCAGCGCTTCGGCGAGCTTGTATCCTTCCAACCCATGCTGGAACGTTGCGACCTTGAAGCCGAAATCGTCGGCAATTCGCATCAGCATGAGGATCTCATCCTGCCGGTACGAATGAGAATGGACGAGCCGCGAACCGTTCAGGATCTCCACGATAGCGTCAAGCTCCAAGTCCCTTCGCGGCGGGATCTTGTCCGGATCGTTCTTAGCTTCCTTCATTTTCTTTTCGTAATCCCTCGCAGCACTGAATTCGTCGCGGATGATCTGCTCAACTCCCATTCTCGTTTGCGGGTAACGCGTTGTATAACGGTCTCCCCAGTTCGATTGTTTGACATTTTCGCCGAGTGCAAACTTGATGCTTTTCGGAGCCCCCTCGAACTTCATCTCGTCTGCGAGCATCCCCCATCGAAGCTTGACAACCTGGTTCTGACCGCCGATGGGGTTTGCGGAACCATGGAGCAGGTGGGCAACCGTTAATCCTCCGGCCAATTCCCTGTAGATCGCGACGTCGTTTGCGTCCACAACATCCCCGATGCGAACCTCGGCGGAAATCGCCTGGCCTGCTTCGTTCACTCCATCCGAGATCGCTGTGTGTGAATGGCAGTCGATCAATCCGGCAGTAACGTGCTTTCCGGTCGCATCGATGACGATCGCTCCTTTCGGAGCAGGAATATTCTTACCTATCTTTGCCACTTTTCCTTTTGTGTAAAGGATGTCTGTGCCTTCAAGGTTTCCCTCCGCGCCGCTCGTCCATACAAATCCCCCTTTGACGAGGATATTCTCCGGCTGTTCAGGAAGTGTCTTTCTGCCGAACGCACCGTCGGGATAGACGACATCGAACGACGCATGCACTGATTCGGGCTCCCTCGTCGTGTCAGGAGGGTCAACGAACCGCCTGATCAAACGTGCGGACCAGGTAATGTTCATACCATCGGGCAGTTCACCCGACCCACTGATCGTCGAGTCCTGAACGACTCCGGTCAAACGGAATACTCCATTGTAGCCGAGCGAATCGCCCGCGAACATCAGTGCAATATTTTTTCCGGACAGCCCTATCGTCGACAACTTCGAGTTGGCCGCACCGCGCGAGACTGTCCCGGAAAGCGATTCCTGTTCGCCCGAGACGACGAGAGAGCCAGTGTCTTTTTTGACAGCGGAGATATTGAGCGTGTAAGTCCAAGTCCCACGTGGTTCCGCCTGCACAGGTGCTTTCACTTCATACCGTACCCCATCTACCCACGTTTCTCTGATCTTTGTTCTTTCACCGAATAATTCACCGTCGGTAAGTACAAGATTTGCCGCTTTTCCAGGCTCGATTGTACCCAATCGTTTCTCCATTCCCAGCAACTCTGCCGGAGTCGTCGTCAGCGCTGCGAGTGCATCATCAGCACTCAACCCGCGGTCGATCGCCGTGCGGACATGCATCCTGAATTTTGTCACGTCTTTCAGCGTCGACGCCGTCAGAGCAAACGTCACTCCCGCCTGCTTCAGCCGCGCGGGATTCTCCGGCGCAAAATCCCAATGGCGCAGATCGTCGAGGCTGACATCGAGTGCCTCTTCAGGTGTACTGACATTAGGCGGGTCGGGAAAATTTACGGGGAGGATAACCGGTGCGCCCGTCGCCTTGACAGCGTCGAGCCGCCGGTATTCGTAGCCGTTGCCGCGGATCCAATATACCAGAGAAAATTCTTTGGCGATCTTGGCAGCCCGCAGAATGTTCTGTTCGCCGGAAGTTTCAAATATCACAACCTGTTTTCCCGACGCGGCTTTTTCAATAGCCGACAGGGATCTATTTTCTTCGGGACGCTCTTGCGCCGGATTCTTTGCGAACACCTTCAATGCATCGGCGTACCAGTTGGCGTCGATGAAGGTCTGGCGGATCAAAGCGATCGCTCCCATAAGCGAAGTAGGATAGGAATCCCCAAAAGGGTCGCGGGAAAAAGAAATGTTTTGCGTCACATTGTCTCTTTCAAGCAGCGCGTTCGCACGTCCATCTCCAAGAGCAACAAGAGTACTGGAGCCGCGAAAAATTCCGCTTGATGGGGCGGAAAGGACGGTCGTGAAACCGAGCGCCCGAAACTTTTCCGCAACTTCTTTATCCGGAAGGAAGAATTCTGCCCCGGATGTTTCCGGATGGACCTGTGAGTTCCAATGCGCAGATCCGCGCGGCGGTTGAGAAGCCGATCCGGGGGGAGGAGTCTCCCCCTGCGCCGGCGGCTTCGGCTGGCCGATGTCGGTATAGAGGTCGATGAGGCCTGCATACGCAGTAAGTCCGGAACAATCCCATACTCTGGCGTCACCGGGGATCGTGACATTCGCGCCTGCGGATTCAATTATGCCGTCCCGAACGACGATCGTACCTTTTTCAATTTTCTTCCCCGGTGCAACGATGATCGTAAGATTCTTCAGCGCGTGAACAGCCAGAGTATTCTCGCGAATTCCGACTGCCGGCTCGATTTGCGCAAGTGAGATGCCGGCAAACAGACTTAGAAGCACCGCCAACGCAGAAATTATCCTTGGCACACAACCTCCTTTGAAATTATGATATACTCGGAACCTTTAACACGTGCGGAAGCACAAATAATTCCGCTATCGTTCTATCCAGGATCCTCTCCCGGTTGCGAAATTGGGCCGAACAACAATGGAGGGATACGGATTCACTGCCGCATCGAACCATGAAGAGTCATTGTATGCTGTGCCCGTCCAATTTCCTATCGCGGATTCCGTAACCTTCCATGTTCCATCGGTCATGATCTTACGCACCGAACCGTCAGAAAGTTCCAGTTCGCAATAGATGTTCACACCCGCCGACCCGGCAGAGGAAAACGTTTCTGCCTCCACCGAGATGACATTCGCCGAGTCCGTGAGGAGCGGCAGGACAGCAAACATCTTGACCCGCTGATGTTCTACACTCAGGGAATTAGACGAACGGACGTTCACCTCGCCAACGCTCTTGCCATTCACCGAGACTTTTGCATGCGTGTCCCCGATCAGCTGCAGCGTTGCCGAATGCACATCCTTCGGCACAACAAACGATTTTCTGAAAAATGCCTTCTGCACTTGCACAGAATCCTTTTCTCCCGGGTGCCCTTTCGGATGATAGATCCATGCACTCTCTAATTCAGGATCCATAGTGAAATTACCCTTTTTCACCTGCTCTATTTTTTCTTGCCAAAAAGCGGTCTGCCGGTCATAGCGCATCATGAGCAAATCAAGCCCCGCTGACTTGTTCGTTGACAGCCACAACCTCTCATATTCACTTTTCAGGTTGGCGAGATCTTTCATCACGTCTGTACACAAATCGATGATGACAGCCGCAGCCGAGTCCTTGTTCGCCGAGAGACTCAGCCCTTTGACTTTCTCCTGGGCTTCGATTTTCTTGGCGAACCATAGATTCAACCGGGCCACAAATTCAAGATACCGAAGCTGGTCTTCATTCTTTGTTATTTCACTCCTCGCTCTCATGAGCAGAGAAAGGACAACCGGCATTGTCGACGTTATGCTTTGCAAACGAACCGCGAGCGGCACATATCCTTCTTCCTGAGACTGTCCTCGAAACGGGAGCATCGGATGGCGCCAGAGTTCCTGCCAGCTAATGTCGTTGCCGGGACTGGAAAGAATCGAGTACACTGTTTGAAGATCGCTGTAATCATCCGCTCCAAAATAGTCCTTAAAGAATACCTTGTTGAATGAATCGGCGCTAGCATTCAACGGCTGCCATGCGCACTCGGCGGTCCAGGCGTATCCGTAGTAGTTCAGTTCGCGTAATTCCTCACCGCCGTAATCGTTCCAGTTGGAAGTCAACAGCCCAAGGGAACCTCTGATAAACCCATCACGGTTGAAATTCTGAATATTTACAAACGTGTTAAAGAAGTTAGGAAAGGGACCGGTGAACGTCCAGACCGCCGGCGAGGCGATGAAAGGAAACCCCGCCTTTTGGAATACCTCCGTACTGTTGTACGAATATGACGCATTGTAGTGCCAATCGACAATCGTAATGTCTTTAGGGATCTTGCCGAGTATTTCCGGCTGGTTAAGAATAATGTCCCCGTACATCATCGGTTTCTTGCCGTGCTTTCTGACTAAGTCGGCTACGCGTTTGTAGTGTTCGGCGTGAACGGAGGCAAGCCCTTCTTTTGCGACCCGGTCTTTGTCCGCTCCCAAGCCAACGTCCCACGATTCATCCGCTCCCATGTTGAAGTAGGGTGAGCTGAATGCGGCACACAATTCGCCGATCATCTCATCCAGCACTGCATAGACTTTTTCATCTGACACATTGAGTGTTTGCGCCCCGGGAAATTCGGCGAGACCGATGTACTCCGGCCTGGCCAGAATATTTTCCCAGTGGCCGAGCGTCTCAAAGGTCGGTATCATGTCGATGCAGTATTTTTTCGCGTAGACGTCCAGCTCCTTCACCTCCTGCGGCGTCATTGCTCCGCGCCCTTTTCCGATGAGCGGGTGGTTCTTGAAAACGAACATATCCTCAAGGTACGGGCTGTAGGTGTTCATTTTATACCGAGCAAGGAAACGGATGATCTTCTTAAAGTTCTCAACCGTTGAGACCTGACCGCGGCTGATATCGTCGCTGATGCCCCTGATCTTTTCGAGCGGAAAATCCTCGATCGTGGCACCCTCGACAAACATGCTCTTCTTTTCCCGGTGCATCATTTGAAGCAGAGACATCACGCCGTAAAATTTCCCCCTCTCGGATTCCGCGACGATGATGATGCCGTTCGCGTCAACGTCGAGGAAATATCCCTCCTCCTTCATTTCCGGCTTCAGCGTTTCTTTTCTCTCCCGCAAGAATTGCCGGCCGTATTCCGAGGCTGGGCTTCCGATAAATATGAAACTTGCCGGAAGCTTCCGGATCTGATGTTCGGAAACAATTTTCAACGGCGTGCCTTTGCTCCCGCCAATGGCATCGTTGATCTGCTGGGCGGCGAATTGCTCTTGCTTCGAATTCGCACCGAGAATAATTTTTGTTCCCGGCG
Source organism: uncultured Chitinophagaceae bacterium (assembly GCA_964439265.1). GTDB lineage: Bacteria > Bacteroidota > Ignavibacteria > UBA10030 > UBA8401 > JAGVPT01. Next base: position 198,198 of record CAYTOA010000001.1, on the reverse strand, counting down.
CCACTTTGAAGCGAGAATTCTTAGAAACGATCTGGTGCGGCGTCGGCAGAATGGTCGGCATTGGCTGGTTCTCCTCTTGTGCGATCGCCAATGCGAACAAGAGAGAAGGTAACAACAGAATTGCGCAGGCAGTTTTCATTGTCCACCCCATAGTGAAAGCTCGCGTTTGTGAATATATTTCGGTAGAATTAGTTTCGTGGTAAAATCTAGCGGGGAGTTTGTAACGCACACTTTATCGCCAAATAAGACTGCGGAAAATATAATAAACTAGTCTAACGGATTCAAGGGGAACAAGGAAATGAACAGTCGATATGATGTCAGCAGCTGCATGGCTGTCCTCGCCGGGATTGCTGAACAGACCATACAGCAATAGTTTTGGTCAATGAAAAAAGGCTGGCAATTGGAAATTCCGATAGAACAATTTTATTCGTACCGCAGCGATTCGACTGGGTCGACATTTGCCGCTTTGCGTGCAGGGAAGAATCCGGCCAGCACCCCGATAATGGCAAGGATACCCGCCGTCAGCATCATGATGTTCAGCGAAAGGATGGGACGGCCGAGGAACTGCATGGGCCCGTCGTCCGCAGGGATTGTCCGGACGAGCGAAACAACTCCCCACGAGAACATCATGCCGATGAATCCGCCGAGAAAAGAGATTAGAAGTGCTTCGAACACAAACTGGAAAAGGATGTAACCTTTTCTGGCACCGATCGCCATTTTGATTCCGATCTCCTTTGTCCGTTCCTTCACGACAACATACATCACATTGGCAACGCCGACCCCCGCGATCAGCAGCGTGAGGAAACCGACCGAACCTAAGAAGATCGAGATGCCGAAACCGACTTTCCTGTTCATGGCTTCGTCTTCGATAAAATCCCAGATGCCGAGAGCGCGTTCGTCGGAAGGATCAAAACGGTATTTCCTTCCCAGAACGCGGTAGAGTTCGCTCTTAACGAGCTTCTGTTTTCCCGGATCGCTCGGACGCACTACGATCGAATTTACATACAGGTTTCCGTACATCGTGCGAAACGAGGTATACGGAATAATCGCACGCCGGTCGTCCGGGCCGTTATTCATGGACGTCTGAAGTTTTTCCTGCATGATGCCCACGACGGTAAACGGAACGCCGTCCGCGAGCAGGAGCTTGCCGATGGGCTGTTCGTCGCCGAAAACATCTTTTGCGATCTTTGCCCCGAGAAAGATCACCCTCCGCTCCTGAACGACATCAAGGGCGTTCAGGAATCGCCCTCCCCCGGCCGGATACATGCGCCGCATCTCTTCGAACTCTGCATTCACTCCTTCGCATTCCGTCGTCATCGAGAGTTTTTTGTAGGTGAGCGTCATATTGGTGCGGTATTGAGGACTCGCCGTTTCAATCGCGGGGATCGTTTGGCGAAGCATATCGACATCTTCCTCGACCATGCGCACGCGGCGTCCTTTCGGCAGTCCCTCAAAGGTCAAGCCGGTCTCGCCGGGGTAAACAATCATGATCCGATTGCCGGCGTTGACCAATCCGTTCGTCAGCCTGTCCGTCAATCCTTCACCGAAGGAAAGGAGAAGGACAACCGCAATTGTCCCCCACGTAATGGCAACGAGGGTGAGAATTGCGCGGGTTCGATGCGCGTTCAGGTCGTAAAAGAATTCCCTTAGAAGTTCTAGCCACATACTTTTGGTTCCGTTTAATCCAGAAGGCGCAACTTCTCACAACCCCCTCTTAATCTCCTCCTAAAAGGCAGAGAAAAATTTCCCTCCCCTGCAAGGAGAGGGACTAAGGGTGGGGTCGAATAACATTCACAACATGAAATCAGGTTCTCAGGCATTCCACAACATCCAGGTTCGCAGCGCGGCGCGCCGGCATAACTCCTGCCGTAAAGCCAATCACGGAGAGGACGAAAATGGTAGCCGCCGTCACCTCCAGAGAGAGCACCGGTGTTCCGACAAATTCCTGGATGGGAATAAACTGCATCGCCTGTATGATGCCATAGGCGATCGCAAAGCCGGCAAACGAACCGATCGAGATGATGAAGAATGTTTCCATAAAAAATTGAAAGAGAATATTCGATCGCTTCGCGCCGACCGCCCTCCTGATGCCGATCTCTTTTATCCTCTCCTGCACGACGATGTACATGATGTTGGCAACGCCGATACCTCCGACCGCCAGCGTGAAACTCCCGATCAATCCCATGAACAAGTTGAAAGCAAGGAAAAAGTAGAAAAGAAACTTGTCGAACATGCTCGTATCCCAGATCCAGACGGCGTCATGGTCGGTCGGGTCGAACCGGTATCGTTTGCCAAGCACCTCCCTCACCTGGTCGTCCACTTCCTCCGCTTTCGATGGATCTTTCGGCTGGAAGATCATATTCTTAAGATGGATCTCGCCGAACACCGACGAGTAGGTCGACGCTGGAATAAAAATCCGATCCTGGTCCCGGGACTGGTACGAAGAATTCTGCGTCTTCTTCTGCATGACGCCGATAACCGTAAACGGGACGTCGGCGACATAGATTAATCTTCCCACTGCATCGGTCTCGCCGAATAAAAATTCTTTCACTTTGTTGCCGAGCAGCACTACTCTTCTGCGCTCTTTCATATCGAGGTCGTCGACGAATCTTCCCCCCGGTTCGGGAATGATATTCCTCATTTCCGCATAGATGGGATAGACCCCCGTGATCGCGGGATTCAAAATATTTTCGCCGACATGTACCGGCACACGCCATTTAATATACTCCGGGCTGATCGCACGAACCCCCGGCACCTGGGATGCGACCAGCTTTGCATCTTCCTCCACAAATGAAATTTGCCGTCCGGTACCGAACCCTTCGTACGCTTTCGTCGTTTTTCCGGGGAACATGATGGAGATACTTTCGCCGATGCCGTGCATGTTGGTGCTGAGCTGTTTTTTGAAACCGAGCCCGAATGCGATGAGAACGATGATAGCGACTGTTCCCCAGGTGATGCCGAATACCGTCAGGAACACGCGCAGTTTTTGCATGCGCAGGTCAAGAATAAATTCCGATAAGATCGTGCGGAGTTGATCCATGGTTAATCGATTTTTTTGACCGGTTTCTCGAACACTTCATCTCCTTCTTTCAATCCGTCGATCACTTCGATGTTGATCGCGTCGCTCAGGCCGGTCTTGATAACGCGCTGTTCTTCTTTGCCTGCCCCGAGCGCGAGTTTCACGATCGCCGAATCGTTCCTGAACGTCACTACGCGCTCCGGGATCATCAGGACGTTCTCTTTCTTCTGGATAATGATGTTAGCGTTCGCAGAATATCCGGCTCGCAGCGTCGCGTTGCTCGCCTTCGGAATGAGAATTTCAATGGCGAAAACAGTGGCGTTCTCTTTCTTGTCAGCTTTCAATGAAATTTTCTTGAGCGTTCCCTGGATTGTATCGTTCGGAAGTGCGCCGACTTTCAGCTCGGTCGCCATCCCTTCTTTCAGCTTACCGACGTCAATCTCATCCACGGTACCTTTGAACAGAAGCCGTTCCATGCTCGCCATCTTCATCAAGATCGTTCCTTCCTGGTACGTGGTCAGGGGAGTTACGGGATCGCCGACCTGGACGGATTCACTCAGTACATATCCGCTGATGGGCGCTTTGACAATAGACTCAATTTTGGTATTACCGATGTCGACCCGCCCGCTTTCAAGGAGCGCAAGATTCTCTTTAGCGATATTCAAATGGAGGTCGCCCTCCTGAGACTTACGTTGTGCATCTTCGTATTCTTTGCTCGAAATCATTTTCTTCTTGAACATTACCTCTTCCCGGGCAAGATCCTTGGACACATTTTCAACTTCAACCTCTGCAAGCTGCACTCCTCTTTTTGCGTCCGCGAGTTCCTGCGGCGCCGGGTCGGGCCTTACCTCAAGCAATGGCTCTCCCGCGTTCACGAACGTTCCGGCATAGGCGAAGATCTGCTTCACGACGCCTCCGACCTTCGACTTCACGGAAATTTCATTCTCCGGCTCGATCGTACCGACGGCAAGAGCTTTGTCGACAATGTTACCCCGCGAAATTTTTACTTTCGGGAGTTCTGTTTCCTTTGAACTTTTGGAATTTCCGAAGAAGAGAAATCCCGCAGCGGTTAGCGCGACCACCGCAAATGAGGAAATGAATATCTTCTTTTTCATGAAGAATCCTTGCAATTGTGCCGGTTAGAGGAAGTCCTCATAGTTGGACTCGATATGAATACGGTTAGTTGGGTGGAAATGTTGCAGAAGGCCGCGTTGATGAAGGGTTCTTACCTGATGATCGTTCGTCGACGATGCGATGCGTTCACTAATCCGGTTGCGCCATTGCTTGATCGATTGGCCGCTCTTGCGCAAGGACCGACGAAACAACGAGCGCAAGAGCAGCAAAGATCAAAAAGAGCGGAATGCTGGGAATTTTGACAATGTCATGTCCAAACCCTAGACACTCCTCTGTTCGGCCAATCGAAAAGCTCGCTTGTTCACGGCATGAAGTAGGTACCGTGGTACCTTATTGCGGCCAAAGCCAGCCAAAAACACCTGCGGTCAGGAGCGCGTAGATCAATCCATCCACAGTGGACTTGATAGTAATGCTCCACGGTTTGTTATACCATATCGACGATTGCCAGAGTGCGGCGGAATAGCCGAGGAATGTTGTAGCGCCCGCAAACCGGAAAACATGAAGATAGGTTGCTCCAACGGGAAGAGCGCGTCCGGTGACATACGCCGCGAACAGGCCCATGACTGCGGTGTAGATGAGCCACATAACAAGGTTTTTCCCCATAGAAAGATGGCCCTTCCAGACTGTCATCAGCAGCACCGGACCCTTCTTCAGCTTCTCGGCAAACTCGGGCGATTTCATCTCTTCTCGGTCTGCTGGACGGGGCATCATGTACTCTCCCGGCGGAATGTCAAGCGGCCGAAGCGCATCCATAACCTTTTCCTCGTTCGCTAATTTTGGATAGTCATTCTTGTGCCACGGTGAAAGCATGTGGATGATGGAACTCACAATAAACACAATAGCAGAGGATAGCAAAATGGGGAGCCAGAGCAAGTGCAGTTGTGTCATGATGATTCTCCTTACCAAGCTATTGAATGAATAAAAGGTTGATTAAAGTTCACTTTCGTGCCTCAGCTGCACGGATTTTTGCCATTACGCTGTTGTGCCGTCCATAACTAAAATAGATGATGAAACCAAGCCCGAGCCAAATGAACAACCGGTACCAGTTTTCAACAGGAAGAGAGAACATCAACAGGAGGCAGCTAAGGATACCGAGAATCGGAACAAGAGGGACAAACGGTGCACGGAACGGTCGTTCGGCGTTCGGGTTGGTTCGCCGCATAATCAACACCGCCGTGCAGACAATAACGAACGCGAGCAGCGTACCGATGTTCGTCAACTCGGCAAGTATCCGGAGAGGAAGAAACGCCGCCATCGCCGCCACGAAAACACCAGTGAGAATCGTTGCTTTCCAGGGCGTTCGGAACTTCTCGTGGACTGCGCCGAAGAAACTCGTTGGCACCAAACCATCACGAGCCATGGCAAGCAGCACGCGCGGCTGGCTGAGCATCATCACCAGCAGAACGGAAGTAATGCCCGTAATTGCACCCACGTCAATTATGCGCCTCGCCCATGGCAATCCTTTCTGAGCAAATGCATTGGCCACGGGTGCATTGATGTCGATCTTATCAGATGGGATCATGCCAGTGAGGATCGCAGACACCACTATATAGAGAACTGTGCAGATGATCAATGAAGCGATAATTCCTATGGGAACATCTCGTCTCGGGTTCTTCGCCTCTTCAGCATGAGTGGAAACGGAATCGAACCCGATGTAGGCGAAGAAAATAATTGCCGCCCCCGCAAGCACACCCACGGGCGCTCCGCTTGGGCCAGTTTGTCCGAACAATGTATGTCCAAAAAAACCTATTCCCGTGTAACCGTAGGGAGCGAACGGGTGCCAATTTGCCGGGTCGATGTAAAACACGCCCACAACAATCACGAATAAGACGATTGCGAGCTTCACGATGACCATCCCTGCGTTAAAGCCTGCGCTCTCCTTAATCCCGATAACGAGAATCGTGGTGATCGCGGCAGTGATGAGAATCGCGGGTACGTCAAAGAACGCACCAGTCGCGATAAAATGCCCCGTGTCGAGATTAAAATCGAACGGGGCGTTGGCAAACGAATACGGAAGAATGATGCCGAAACTTTTCAGAAGGTCTTGAAAGTGCGCAGACCATCCGTGTGCGACCGTCGACGATCCGACGGCGTACTCAAGGACGAGATCCCAGCCGATAATCCAGGCAAAAAGCTCGCCGAGCGTGGCATACGCGTAGGTGTATGCGGAGCCTGCCACGGGCGCCATCGACGCGAATTCAGCGTAACAGAGAGCTGCAAAGACGCAGGCAACGCCTGCTGCCGCAAAAGAGAGTATGAGCCCTGGGCCTGCCTTGTCGTGGGCCGCCACACCCGTGAGGACAAAAATCCCGGTTCCGATGATCGCACCGACACCGAGACTCGTAAGCGTGACCGGTCCGAGAACACGGCGCAGCCTGTTTTCCCCTTTCATCTCTTCAAGAAGGAGTGCGAGAGGTTTTTTTGCAAAAAGATTGTTTGCCATTCAGTACGCTCCGATTAGTGGATGATGGTACGCTGCACAGGGTGGGAAAAAATATACGAAACCGTGGACGAAGATGCTACGTTGCTTTTTCAGCCTCGTCCAGGCGCTTCGATCAGCGGACGTCGGCGTTCAGCGAACTTCTCAGTGGTTGTCCTTCGTATAAATATCGAAAAAATGTTTGATCTCGTCCAGTCCGTTTTCGACAAAATAGGGTACCGCATCGCCAAACGAGTGCAGAATAATCACGGCATTAACGTTTGCGTCCTTAATCGACGCATTCGAGATTCTGCGCGACATTCCTTTGTTGACTGCGGAAACAGACTTGTAGAGCTCAACGAGCTTGTCGAGATCCCAATCGGGCTTTTTCCCATCCCTCATCAGCAAGAATTGACCGGTCAAATACGTCGAGACGGTCCGGAAGAGCGTTTCAGTAGGGGTGGCAAACGGCAGATGGAACCGCACCATTGGACGGAGCTTATCCATTACCGGACAATTGCTTGTCACCATGTAGATGCCGATGATCGAGCTCAGTCCTTTTTGCAGGGTGGTCTCTTTCATGTACGTCCGCTCGGGCGTCTCGACCGTCACGCGCGTCCGTTCATGGGAAACAGAATCTTCGAATTCGGTAATAATCTGTGAGAGGTTCACGGCGACGGGACAGTATTCGGTGTGCTGCGCAAGCGGGCAATTTTCGCAGGGATAGAAACTCAACCTCGTCCAATCCGGCTTCGGAAGATTCTTGTCCTGGATAAGTTCCAGCGTTGTTCCGTTCAGCGTGATTTCGAAAATTTTTGCATTTCCGTTTTCAAATTCGAACGTGTACCTGAACTGGACAGTCTCTGGATTTTTTTTTTGAGCCATGATATCCTGTCTGTCGCCCTACAAGCGAGAGTGCACTGCCGACCTGCAAATTCTTCCCGCCTCTTCGATCACTCATTCACCGGCAGAGAGAAGCTGAACGTGCTCCCCTTACCGACTTCAGAGTCGGCCCAGATCTTGCCGCCGTGCGCCTCCACGATGTGGCGCGATATTGCGAGGCCGAGTACCGTGGTCTTCAGGTCGGCGGGTTTTGACGTGAGCTGCTCTTTGTACTTGTTGAACACAAGCGGAAGTTCGTCGGGCCGAATGCCGACTCCGTTGTCTTTGACCGAAAAGACGATGTACTCTTTTTTCCGGCCGAGTTCTGTTTCAACTTTCTTGGAAACGATGATCGAGATGACTCCTTCGCGAAGGGAGTACTTGATCGCGTTGTCAAAGATGTTATTGAACACCTGCGCAACTTTGTCGAAATCAAAGCTTACGGCGGGAAGGTCCTTCTCGATTTTCTTCGCGAGCTTGATATCTTTTGCCTTCGCAAGGATCTCGTACCGGGCGCACATCATTTCGGCAAAGACCGGTATGTCGAATGGTTTTCGGTCGATGACCACCAGCCCCGCTTCGAACTGGGAAAGGTCGATCATTTCTTTCACCCGCTGGGTCATTTTTTCTGTCAGTTCCCCGGCATACCGGAGAAGCAGCGCTTGCTCTTTCGACACTGTTCCCGACTTGCCTTCAACGAGATGTTCCACGGTCGAATCGACCGTGGTCAGCGGTCCCAGGAGATCATGAAAAAAAGTTGACATATAGCGCTGCTGAAGATCGCGAAATGCCTGCTCCGAAGTTTTGGCCCGAAGGGTTGCTTTCACGCGCGTGACAAGCTCTGTCATTTCAATCGGCTTGACAAGATAATCTTTCGCTCCCTTCTTGAGACATTCGATCGCCGTAGAAAAATCCGCGAACCCGGTCAGCATGATGATCTCCGTCCATGGATAATCCCTCGTGATATGCCCGAGCGTTTCGATGCCGTCCATCTTCGGCATATTGATATCGAGGAGCACGAGATCGATGGGTCCTTTTTTGAGGATCTCGAGAGCCTCTTCTCCGTCCTGCGCCACCTGGACATCGAAATCAGCAGTCTGAAGACGAAGTTTGACCGTCATCCGAAGACTGTCTTCGTCGTCTACAACAAGGATTTTGTCTTTCATACAGGTTCACTCATAGTTTGAGGGGATAAAGTTGTCTATTCGATCGGCAGCGAGAAATAGAATGTCGTATACTTGCCTACTTCGCTTTCTACGCTCATCTTCCCCCCGTGCGACTGGACGATCAGCTTGCAGATCGACAGCCCGAGGCCAGTTCCTTTCTGTTTGGTCCTTCTCGCCGTTGACACTTGCTTGTAACGCTCGAAGAGCTGCGGAATTTCCTCCGCCGGTATTCCCACGCCGGTATCGGTAACGCTCACTTTCACGAACGGCTTGTTCTCCGCAAGAGGGCCCACGGTATCGTTGACCAGCGAGGTCGTGATTGTGACCGATCCGCCGCTCTTCGTGAACTTCATCGCGTTGCTGAGGAGGTTCATGGCCACCTGCGCGATCTTCTCGGCGTCCACGAACACTTCGGGTAACTTCTCTCCGTACTGTTTGATGATGGAAATATTCTTTTGCTTGAACTGAAGGGCCGTTTCCCGGCACACCGTATCGAGGATGACCGACACAGTGATCTTCTGTTTGTCTAGAGTCATGTTCCCGGCTTCAAACTTTGAAAGGTCGAGGATGTCGTTGATCAGCTCGAGCATTCGCCGCGCCGAGTCGCCGGCGGTATCAAGTAGACCGAGCTGTTCAGCCGAAAACTGCTTATTCTGATCCCTGATTTCACGATAGAAATCAATGACACTCTTGATTCCGTTCAGCGGGCTCCGCAGATCGTGAACCAGCATCGCCATGAAATCGGCTTTTGTGCGCTCAAGCTCCGACTCCGCCCGTTTCAATCTGACAAGCATTTTTGTCCGCACGAGAAGTTCTTCAGTGTCGATCGGCTTCGTCAAATACTCGTCGGCCCCCAGTTCCAGCCCCTGTTCAATGCTGCTCGCGTCCTTGCGCTGGGCCGTCAAGAAGATGACCGGTATCTTTGTCGTTATCGGATTGGCTCTCAAATGCATGAGCGTTTCGAAACCGTCCATCTCGGGCATTTGAATGTCGAGAAGGATAACGTCCGGGTTTTTTTCCTGGGCGATCGCCAGGCATTGCCTCCCGCTCGAAGCACGAAGCATCTTGATCGGCTTGCGCTTTAACGCGAATTCCAGGAGATCAAGATTATCTTCTGTGTCATCGACTACTAACAACGTCGGTTCTGGATTTTCCATTTTCCCACCTTTCGAAGTAGTGCTGTTGTTACGTCTTGCGCAGAATCTGTTTGATTGTGTTTGAAAGAGTCCCCTGCGTGAACTCTGCCTTCTTCACGAAGTCTTTCGCATATGCGTTAAGTTTATCCCATTCTTCCGACGACAATTCCTTGCCGGAGAGAACAACTACGGGGATTTTTTTCCACGTTTCGTCATGCTGAAGCCGCTGAATAACGTCGAAGCCGTCCATCTGGGGCATCACAAGGTCTAAAAAGATGATGGATGGCGTTGACGTGCTGAGAATCTCGAATGCTCTCGCGCCGGTATTCGCCACTTCGACTTTGTACCCTTCCACATTGAGCAGCCGCTTCACCGCGAGGGTAAAATCTTGATCGTCATCGACGACGAGAACAAAATGCTCGCCCGAGCCAGAAGCCCGTTGAACGAGGGAAAGAAGACGTTTCGGCTCCGCAGGCTTTGCGATCACGTCGATCGCGCCGAGCGATATTGCCAACGGCTTATTGTCGATGATCGAATGAATAATCACCGGAATGTCTTTCAATTTGTCGTTTGCTTTGAGCTCCCGCAATACCTGCCATCCGTCTTTATGCGGCATCATTATATCGAGCGTGATGAGCGCCGGCGGATGTTCGAGCGCGAGCCTGATCCCCTCGTCTCCTGAATTTGCACCCATCACCGAATAGCCTTCGGGCACAAGATACTTTGTAAGGATCTCGATAACATCGGGGTCGTCGTCAATACAAAGAACCCTTGTGCCTGTCCCGGCAACGGGGAGCGCGTACCGCACTTGCGGTGCCGAAGCTGACGGGGGTGATATTGAAATCGCGGGCGCGGACTGTGCAGCCGTAGGACGCGAGATGATTGGAGGTGCAGGTCGTTCTAATTTTTCGCGGAGCTCTTCTGGAAACACTGACGGGATCGTCAGTGTAAAGTTCGAACCTTTGCCGAATTCACTCTCCACTGTCAGGTCACCGCCGAGGATGAGCGCCAATCGGCGGGAAATTGGGAGACCCAGCCCGGTCCCCTTATACTTTCTGGTGTTGCTGTTGTCGATCTGCTGAAATTCTTCGAAGACTTTGCTGAAGTTCTTTGCTTCAATGCCGATGCCAGAATCTTTTACCGAGAAAGAAACCATCCCGTTCTTCTGTGCAACGGTAACAACGATTTCGCCCTTCTCCGTAAATTTTGCCGCGTTGCTGAGCAAGTTGACAAGAATCTGTTTGACTTTCAAAGAGTCGGTTTGCAGCGCCCGGAGATTCGGCCCGATATTCTGCTTCAGCACGATCTCTTTTCCTTTCAGCAATCCTTCGACTGCCATCACGGAATTGGCGACGACGTTGGCGGCGTCGTCCATCTCGACGTTGACAGACATCCGGCCCGATTCGAGTTTCGAAAAATCAAGAATGTCGTTGATGAGCTGGAGCAAATGCTTTCCGTTGCGCAGCACTTTTTCGAGAGCCATATGCTGGTCGGCCGTCAACGGGTCGCCGTTGGGACCTAGCAGCACCGAACTGAAGCCTATGATCGAGTTCAGCGGAGTCCGGAGTTCGTGCGACATGCTCGCTAGGAAATCAGACTTCACCCGGTACGCCTTTTCGAGTTCCATGTGCTTCGAGTTCAATTCGTCATTCTTCAAGGCAACTTCGCGCGTCAGTTTCTGCGACGCTTCAAAGTTCCTCGCGTTCGTAATCGCGACGCCAAGCTGCGGAACAGAGTTGTTAATGATCTCTTTCTGCAATTCATCAAAGCGGTTCATCGAGCCGAGGAGGAGAACCCCCAGGACTTTATCCTGGAACAAGATCGGTACTGCGAGCACCGAGTACGGCGCCACCTCGACAAGCCCGGTATCGACCGAAAAGCCTGAGAGGATGGGGATGTTTTTGACCTCGAGGACCCGTTGTTCCGCTGCGCATTGCCCCGGGATTCCCTCTCCCATCGCAAACGTTTTAACACTCTCACCGTTTTCCTTAAGCGCATAACCGGCAGAGAGCTCGAGGATATTTTTGTGCTCATTCATCAGGTACAGCGCACCGACTGTCGCCTTTGAGTGGTGACACAACAACTGCAGACTGCTTCGCTGAACGGTATGGATGTCGGCATAGGCATTCAGGGCCGTCACCAGTTCGGAATAAGCATTGAGCCGGGTATAATTATTTCCCAGCATCGTCGACATTTTATTGAAGTCGGCGGCAAGCTGCCCCAGCTCGTCCGAACGATTAAGGTTTATCGGGTCGAACTTGCCAGCCATGATGTTCTGGGTTCCCTCCTTCAGAATGCTGACGGGGTTTGTGATGGAACGCGTCAGCACAAAACCCAGCGCAATAGCGAAGACGGCGAGCAAAATGTTAACTAAACCGATGAACTCGGCAAGGTCCTTTCCAAGGCTCGTTGCACGATCGAGACTATGCTGCTGAGACATCGAGAGCTGTTTCGACATGTCGTTTACGATCGACCGGGCACTGCTCAGGTACCCCGCCTTCACCTCCTGATATCCCAATAACGCCACATCTGCGTCGACGTTGATCCCGGCTTTCCGATCTGCCCCCAGTTTGATCTTCTTCTCTCCTATTTCTCCGATCCATTTATAAGTAAACGCCTTCACTGCATGGAACGAAGGCGTGAGAAGGCTGTCGCTCATGCTGTTGTCGACGGCGGTCATTGCGTCGTCAAATTCTTTGATTGCATTTTCATACGATGCCTTTGCGGATTCGTCTCCTGTAACGAGATAGAGATTCGCTTCGTCTGGAGCGTCGGCCAAGACATGACGTACATTCTCGACGTTGGTGAGCGTTCTTATCTCGCTCGATGTCGAGCCGAAATTCTTTTCGATCTCCGCGAGAAGATACAGCGTCAGCATCGTCATCGCCGTCAGGATAATAAGCAGAAAGGCGAAATTCGCGAGCACTCTCCAGTATAATTTTTTCAGCATAGTCTTCTCCTCGACATAGAGCATAAGACACGACAAGTGCTATTGAGCAGGAACTTCATTGTCATACGCTCCAAAAGTTAATCTGCAAGATACTTCCTGATAAGAGCGATGAGCTCTTCCGGATCCATCGGCTTCGAGTAGTGTTCCGCGCATCCGATCTCAAGCGTCCGCAACTTATCCTCGGGCTTTGCCTGGGCAGTGAACGCGATGATCGGAATGTGCTTCGTCCGCGAATCTCCTTTCAAAATAGGAATCGCCGTCCATCCATCCATCACCGGCATCTGCATGTCCATAAGGATGAGGCTTGGCAGGTGCTCGATCGCTTTGTCCACGGCCTCCTGGCCGTTTTCAGCAATGACGAGCTCGGCGCCGAGACGGCTTCGCTGAAGGACGAATGAAACCAAATCCCGGTTGTCCTCGTCATCCTCTGCCAACAAAATCTTCTTGCTCATATTCACATCCCTTTCAATGGTCAGAATTTCTTAGCTCAGCGACGAAACATAATCGCGGAAATGAGCCAACTTCTCGTTCATGGCAATCATCAGTTCTTCCACATCCACCGGTTTCTTCAAGAATCCCTCGTGATGCCGCAGCTCCGACGATTGAAGCTGAGCCACTTCCGATTCCTGGCACAAGAGAATAAACGGGATAAAATTAAATTTTACTGTTGCTCGGAGCAGGTGCAGGAATTTTATCCCGCTCAGGCTGCCCGCAGAAAATTCCGTGTGGCATAAGATGAGATTGGGGTTCACTTTCTCAATTTTTTCGAGCGCCTCTTCGGGCGAACCGGATAAGACCACGGCGTAACCAGCGGATTTGAGCCGGGGGATCAGCTCGTCCTTCGTCTTGACGTTCGGCGAAACATAAAGAACCGTCCCCTTATACTGGTCGGCAACGAGGTCGAGGAGGAATTTCGTTTCATACTCGAGGTACTCTTCCATCGTTACCTGGTAGACCTTCCGCAGCCACTCAAACGTGGATGAAGAACTCCGCAAGAGCTGACGTTTGGCAATAACTTCTTTCACGGCATTGCTGTACATCTTCAACTTCACCTCGCGACGGAGCGATTGTTCGACATTCTCGGGTATCGAGAGGGATACCGCAAGCTTATGAAGCTCTGCGGCTTCGGCGTCGTTCGGTGCACCGTTCATCCAGGATTTTTCGAAAGAATTCCTCAACTGCCTGACGTTCGATTCAAGCTGCTGATTCGTCATCTCTTCCCGAGCCTTCTTTTCCACCTCGAGTGAATGCGATAGCATTTGAATTTGGCGCTTCATCTCCTCCAGCGTTGCCTCCATCGCCTTTTGCTCTGCAGGTGTCGGCACCGGGTCGGCAGAAACTTCTTTTGGTCGAGGGGTCGAAGCAATTGCAGCTGGCGGCGGAGTTACGACGGGCGGCTGCGGCGGAACAACTTGAGCGGCCGGTTTGGGCGGAGCCGCCGCCGGTGCCGGCTTCATGGCCGGCGGTGCTGAAGCGGTCGGTGCGGCTGGCCGCGCTGGCGCAACAGCAACGGGTGTTGGTGCTGCAGCTTGTGGAGCAACAGGCGGAGGTGCAGCAGCAACGGGACCGGCTTCTTTTTTCTTCTGAGCTTCGAAATAATTTATGCGGTCCAGAAACGCGACGACGTAAACATTGGCCGGATCCAACTTCTTCGCCTTCTCAATCTCCGTTCGAGCTTCCTGAAATCGCGACTCCTTCAAAAAGCGATCTGCTGCCAGAAGGCATTGCTTTGCCGCGGCTTTATCGGGGGCACCCGAAGGAGAATTCATGGCGGTATTTTGCGGATTGCTCGTCAAAGAGTTAAATAGCTATTCCTTTTTTCAGGCGGCGTTCTACTCATCTCCTTCGAATGTTTCTCTGAATTTTACGCTTCATGCCATCTGATCACTGCATTGGTGACAACGAGAAAATGAGAGGACAGCTTTTGGAGAATTTGAAATTCGGCGTTGTCGTGCACCCAGAGGGAGTCGAACCCCCAACCCTCAGATTCGAAGTCTGATGCTCTATCCAGTTGAGCTATGGGTGCGATTTTCGACGTGAAATATACAAAACTTTGAAGGGGAAGGCAAGGATGCCTCGTGTAATGGTTTACGCTACTTGTGGAGGAAAATGCTTAGTTGGATCGCATCAACCCAAATAGTATTCTCTCTCTTAATCAATCAGACCCATGTATTGTGAAAGCCGGGAATTGATTGCTGCATGATGGATGCATTAATGCTTATTCGCATAATTTTACAAAATACTGAGAGGATGACGGTGATTCAATTGCAGGATGACTGTTGATGCAGCGAAATCCAGCAATATGAGTCATTGACGCGCATTTGCACGAAAGGAGTTGAGCATCGTTTTGAAAGAACAGAAAATTGATGTACAATATAATCGATTCCCCAAAGTCAATTTTTCATGCACCGGGGTGTTGTTACAATTTGGATGCCCGCCAGAATCATGCGGGCATGACGAGTTAGAGGCTGCGTCATTTCCGAACGTTTTTATCGGGAATCCAGTGTTCAAAATTCAAAACATCAAACTGTAACAATACCCGCACCGGCAAATGTATCCAAAAAATAGGCCCTGATTTAATGCCGTTAATCATCACATATGTCGGCTCAGTTGAGCACCCTCATCTTGAGACCTACCGCACGCTCAAACGGCCTCTGGAACATCAGAAAGAAGGGATCTTTGTTGCTGAAGGAGAAAAAGTCGTCCGACGATTACTCAGCAGCCCGGTCAGATCAATTTCCATCTTGTTGACCGAAGAGTGGTTTTCACAATACAGGACGCTGCTAGAGACACGGAAAGAAACCATCAGTGTCTATATCGCCCGGAAAGAATTGATGGAGGCAATTGTAGGATTCCAGCTCCACAAGGGAATCATGGCTGTGGCACAAGTCCCTGAACGAGCAACGCTCGAGGGGGTGGCCGCTGAAGCGGAACGCCCTCTCTTCTTTGCGGCGGCCGATGCGATTATGAACTCGGAAAACCTGGGCGTCATTGTACGCAATTGCGCATCGTTTGGCGCGAGCGCATTGCTCGTCGGGGAGACATCGTGCGACCCCTACCTCCGGCGGTCGGTCCGGAACTCAATGGGAAATATATTTTCATTACCTATCATCTATCTCACGGATATCGCCAGCGATTTGCGAAGGATCCGTTCAGAGTACAACGTCACGATCATAGCCGCTCATCCCCGGCCGACGAACATCCAGATCGACAGCGTTGACTTTTCCGGAAATTGCTGCGTCGTACTGGGAGGCGAAGGACACGGCATCTCTGAGCGCGTGCTCGCCGCCTGCGATGTCGAGGCCACAATTCCCATGATGACCGGAGTGGACTCGCTCAATGTCGCAAGTGCGAGCGCCGTCATCATGTACGAAGTCAGGCGGCAGCGGGCATTGAAAGCTCTCTAGAGTTGTTCGCATGTCGTGATGCCATGGCATCCGCTGAATTGCGATTATGTATTACATTACTTTTCAATCTCTACGGCGAAGGTCGTAGATTCACCAAAGCTTCGCACCTCAGGCTTGCGCCTTCATAAAACTTTTTGGTTATTTTGGACGATGGAAACATTCTCTCTCGGGCTTGCGTGGAATTGGGTGTACGATGCCGACTTTGTCGCCGGTACCGAACGTGCATGTGCGGCATTGGGGTTGACGACGTACCGGGTTGAACCTGCCAATGTTTTGGAGACTCTTCAACGATTGCGGGCGGGCGAAATCGCCTTTCGCTCCTTTCTGGACCGGGCATCGGACGACGACGAAACGTATAAGCCGCTCGTCCGCTTCCTGACCAAAACCTCAACGCGTTTCTTTAACATGGACGAACAAGTCGACCGAGCAAAGGACAAAGCAACGATGCACCTGGAGTTCATCACGAACGGGCTTTATGTGCCGTACACAATCATTATTTCGCCGTTCAATAAGAAGAAAGAACTGGAGTTGAGTCTTTCTGAACTCGCAAGGTTAGGCAGACCGTTTATCATTAAACCTGCCAACACAACGGGAGGCGGTATCGGAGTAGTTCTTGGAGCGGAGTCCCTGAAGGACGTCATTGAAACGCGGCAGCATCATAAGAACGACAAATACCTCTTGCAGGAAACCGTAAAACCGAGATTCCTGGGCGAGACCAAAGCGTGGTTCCGCGTGCTCTACGCCTTCGGCGAAATTATTCCCTGCTGGTGGAACGACGTCACGCATATTTACCGGCGCGTCGGCCCGGATGAAGAAGAGCATTACGGCCTCTCCGCGCTGAGAGAATCAATGAAGAAAATACAGAAAATATGCGGCCTCGATTTTTTTTCATCCGAGATCGCGGTTACCGAAGGCAATACGTTCGTCGTCGTCGATTATGTGAACGAGGTGTGCGACATGAGATTGCAATCCAAACATGCGGACGGGGTTCCCGACGATGTCGTGCAAATGATTCAAAAGCTGATCGCTGAGGAAGCCAGGCGCAATTCGTCCTTCTAAAAAAATGCTCACGCAAAGACGCAAAGTCGCAAGATGATCCTAAGTGGTATCTTCGCGCCTTCGCGTGAGACGAAGTACACATCACGCAGGAACTTTGGGAAGGTGAGTCATCGCTTCCTCGATCGCAGCAGAAGGATATTCAAAGTCCTGGAGTTCTCCCAATCGATATTGTTCGTATGCCGTCATGTCGAAATGCCCGTGGCCCGAGAGGTTGAATGCGATCACCTTCTTCTCGCCGGTTTGTTTGCACTTCAACGCTTCGTTGATGGCGACGCGTATCGCGTGGGCTGATTCGGGCGCCGGGATGATCCCCTCCGATTGCGAAAACTTCACCGCAGCCTCAAACGTTTCCAGTTGATTCACTGCTTGCGCCTCAATGTCGCCGTGGTCGACCAACGCGCTGACGCTCGGCGCCATTCCGTGATAGCGAAGTCCGCCGGCGTGTATTCCCGGCGGCATAAATGTGTGCCCGAGGGTGTGCATCTTGACGATCGGAGCCATTGCCGCGGCATCGCCGTAGTCGTACGTATATTTGCCCTTTGTCAGACTCGGACACGATGCGGGCTCGACGGCGATAATTCTCGCTTTCTTGCCGTTGGTAAGATTCTGGTGGACGAACGGGAACGCAAATCCTGCAAAGTTCGACCCGCCGCCGGCGCAGCCGATGACGATATCCGGATATTCGCCGGCCATTTCCATTTGTTCAAGCGCCTCGATGCCGATCACTGTTTGATGCATGAGAACATGCCCGAGTACGGATCCGAGACTGTATTTCTTTGTCCCGCCGCTTGTCGCGGCAACTTCAACCGCCTCAGATATTGCCATTCCGAGAGATCCCTGCGAATCGGGATGTTCAGCTAATACTTTCCTTCCGAATTGAGTCCTGTCGGTTGGACTTGCATAGACCCGCGCTCCGAAATTCTCCATGATAATCCGCCGGTACGGCTTCTGATGGTACGATACTTTTACCATGTATACTTCCAGGTCCAATCCAAAAAAATTACACGCCATCGCGAGGGCTGATCCCCATTGGCCCGCGCCCGTTTCCGTAGTCAGCGCTTTTGTCCCTGCGTCCTTGTTAAAAAAAGCCTGAGGAACGGCAGTATTCGGCTTGTGCGAGCCGACCGGACTTACGCCTTCATATTTGTAATAAATATGGGCGGGCGTTCCGATCGCCTTTTCCAGGCGCACCGCGCGATGCATGGGCGTCGGCCGCCACAATTTGTAAACTTCCCGCACAGGATCCGGAATTTCAATCCATCGTTCCGTGCTTACTTCCTGCATGATTAGGTTCATCGGGAAGAGAACGCTGAGGAAATCGGGAGTGACGGGCTGCATTGTTCCAGGATGCAAAACGGGGGCGGGAGCCACCGGCATATCGGCGTTGATGTTGTACCACGCCTTGGGAATCTTTCTTTCATCAAGCAAGAATTTATATTGATCGCTCATAGTGCTAACTCCATCAAATGATGAGAGGACAATAATTGAAAATTAATTTTCAGCAAAGGATACGATGCGGCGTTTCTTCAATGAGAATCTTCAAGTCGCGGGTATCGGCGTTCAGGCTGGAGGGATCTTCGAATGCTGCGCACTACATCGTAAGAGGGTGGTTCGTTCAAAAAATACCTCTGCCGATCAGAGTGTAAAGACCAAGAGGTGGGCGAATATGTGCAAGACCTGATCGGCAAGGATATTTACAGTAATTCACATTTCGGCATTAATTATACATTTCGAAAATAAATGTTTTTAGCCAGAATGTCAATTAAATGCACGTTTTCAAAGCCTTCTTTGAAATTCGCCGAGCACAAGCGAGCAGTTCTCGGAGTTCTAGGTCACATCAGGGCGCGGGTAAACTATTTCTCACCGCATACTTGACTTTCAAACGAGCCTTTAATACATTAGCATTCAATGCGTTGCGAACCTACTCACTGACACACCATATGTTGAACAATCGTTCGGAGGATCTATGGCTTCCTGGATACCCAGCATGGCGAGAGTAACTGCTCGTCAGGCAGTTGGTTTTGTGGCACTCATCGCGTTTGCAGGCTTCATCGGATGCGGCGGTTCTTCGGAGACGACTCAAACGGATTCAACAAAGATCGACACCGCCGCGGTCCATTCCGATTCAACGATGATCGCCCATGACACAACGGCCATTGCAGCCCCTACCGATACGACCGCGATGGTGCAGCAAGCCCCACCGACCAAAGAAGAGATGCTTCAGCAGCAGATAGAGGAAATCAAGACGGAGAATATTCAACTCCAGCAAAAGCTCGACGCCTCGGATCAAAAGAATAAAGACCTCATGGCCAAAGTTTCTGATCTTGAAGCGGCTCAGATCACGGCACAGGAAAAGGCAGCAAAGCCGTCATCGGCAGCATCTGGAAGTTCAATGTCGATGAAGAGAGCTCCTGCGGGCAGATCGAGCGACGCAAATATCCAGCACTACGAAGGCGCGGTCTCGCTTGCGAAGGAACGAAAATTCAAAGAGGCGATAAGCGAGTTTCAATCACTGCTCGACGGCGGAATCAGGTCCGACTATGCCGATAATTGCCACTATTGGATCGGTCTCTGTCACTTCGGAATGCACGAATACAAAACGGCGATACAGCATTTCGACGAAGTGCTGAAGTTTAGGATTTCGGAGAAGAAAGACGATTCTCAGTTCATGATCGCGCAAAGTTATGAACGGATGGGAAATCGTCAGCAAGCGCAGGTCGAGTACAAGAAATTTGTAGAGCTGTACCCCAACAGCGAGTACCTGCAAAGAGCACAGGCAAAGATAAAGTAACGAATTGATAGAACAGGAAAAGGCCGGCTTCATTGATCGATGCCGGCCTTTTCATTTTCCGCCTTAACTCTATTGAAACCGCATCACTCCATTCAAATCAACGACGTCAAATTCCTCTTCCAGCCTGCGTAAAAAATGAATCAGCACCTGAGCTGTTGCGTAGGCATCCCCGGCAGCCCGGTGACGCTGCGAGTTACGGATTCCCAATTCTTTGGCCACTGGACCGAGCGATTTACTGTACAGGTTCGGAAGCAGGCGGCGGGCCAGCTTGCACGTGCAGACCACAGGATTCTGAATGCGTTCGATCTTTCCCCTCGACAGAGTACTGTTCACGAATCCTAAATCGAACGGTGCGTTATGCGCGGTGAAGACGCCGTCGCCGAGGAATTCAGCGATCGCGGGAGCCACCTCATCCGCCGCTGGAGCGTCCGCGACCATGGCATCATCAATCCCTGTCAATTCCGTGACTTC
Source organism: uncultured Chitinophagaceae bacterium (assembly GCA_964439265.1). Lineage (GTDB taxonomy): Bacteria > Bacteroidota > Ignavibacteria > UBA10030 > UBA8401 > JAGVPT01. Next base: position 177,764 of record CAYTOA010000001.1, on the reverse strand, counting down.
ATAGGGAATCGGAATGAGCGGGTTGACTAGCGTAGTATATTCATCCCACAACAAACCGTTGCGAACTTTGATCATTGCAATTTCCGTGATGCCGCCGTCCCGCGGAGACAGGCCGGTTGTTTCTACGTCGATGACAACGAACGTTGTCGCGGCAATGGACTGATTCAGGATCTCTGCGGGATTAATCTGCATGCGAGCGCCCACGAAGAAATTCACTGCATTGCGCGACGTCCTCTTCGCTTCCGACAAAAAGAGGGGTCTTTTGGTGGAGCGATTCAGGTACGATGTCAAGGATTCTTCTGCTGCCGTCGGTCGCCGCCCCGCCCGCCTGTTCGATGATGAAGGACATCGGGTTCGCCTCATACATCAATCGGAGTTTTCCATGAGGGTACCGCGTGTCTCCGGGATATAAGAAGATCCCTCCGTACAGCAGCGTGCGGTGAATATCCGCGACCATCGACCCGATATATCTCCCGGAATACGGCCGTCCCGTATTTTTATCTTCTTCTTGAAGATATTTGATGTAGTGTTTGACACCACCATCCCAATAGCGGTAATTCCCTTCGTTCGCGCTGTAGATCTTCCCGTGTTTCGGAACCTGGATGTTTTCATGTGATAAAAGAAATTCGCCGATGCTGGGGTCAAGCGTGAAGCCATGCACGCCGTCGCCGGTTGTGTATACGAGCATGGTACTTGATCCATACACAACATACCCTGCTGCAATCTGCTTGTAGCCCGGCTGAATGCAATCGGCGAGAGTTCCCTTGCCTGAAATTGACACGCGGCGGTAGATGGAAAAGATAGTCCCGATAGTGACATTCGCGTCAATGTTGGACGAACCGTCGAGCGGGTCGAAGAGGAGAACGTACTTTCCTTTCGGATAGTCGTCCGGGATGTGCAGGACATCTTCATTCTCTTCCGACGCCATGACGCACAGATGACCGCCATGGTCCATTGCTTTATAGATCGCCTCGTCGGCAAAGACGTCCAGTTTCTTCACAACATCGCCGTGGATATTTTCTTTCCCGGCCAATCCAAGAATATTAACCAATCCTGCCTTGCTCACCTCGCGCCAGATCACTTTGATCGCGAGCGTCAAATCCCGCAGGACGGCGGAGAAATTCCCCGTCGCTCCGGGATGCTGCCGTTCTCCTTCAATAATATACCGTTCAATGGTGACGACTTTTTGAGACATTGGTTACTCAGGTTGCAGAGATTAGGAAAAAGACCTGCTGAAATGAAAGTAGGGAAAACGGGTTAAAATTCCAAGCAATTACGCAGACAGCATGCAGACTGTTGACTGAAAAACCTCCGTAAACACTAATTTGAGAAATCTACAGGTAGTAAGTAAAAAGATAAAGTAAGTCTATTCTTTTCTTGACTTACATATAAGATTGTTGTATCCTTTAGAAAACAAAGAGGATACCCATGGAAACATCAGTTGTAACCGTTAAAGGACAGGTTGTCGTTCCGGCGAGCATCCGCCGTAAGTTCGGAATAAAAAAGGGGACAAAGATCGCATTCATCGAGCAGAACGGGAAGCTTATCATCCAGCCCCTCGACAAAAACTATTTTGAAAGCCTTGCTGGCATTTTGGGGACAGATGGCAAAATGCTCAAGTCGCTCATGGATGACAAGAAACGGGAGCGCGAGTTATGAAAGCAACAGTATTAGACAGCTACGCCTTGATTTCTTTTCTGGAACGCGAAGAAGGCTACGACGAGGTCTCCGCCGTGCTCGACGAATGTGTTTTAAAGGACCGCATAGCATACATGTGCGTTGTCAACTGGGGAGAAGTTCTATATCACGGCTATCGCACCGGCGGTGAAAAGACGGCGAAACTGGCAGAAGACACTTTGCACGCGCTGCCGATCCAGGTGGTCGATGCAGACAAAGAATTGACCCGAACCGCTGCAGAACTAAAGGCTTTCAACAAAATGTCGTTCGCAGATTGTTTTGCTGCGGCTCTGGCAATGAAAAAGAAGTGCGAACTTGTGACCGGCGATAAAGAGTTTAAACAGGTGGAAAGCAAGATTAAAGTAAGGTGGATAAAATAGACAGGAGTAGATAGAAGAAGTAATATCCTTTTTTAAAAACAACCTTATTTATTCCCAGCTAATCCCCCTCTTACTTCCCACCGGCTAATATTAAGTCCGTTTACCATAAAATCGAACCAGTATTATAAGTTAATTGCGGCGACTGAGATATTGTTTGTTCTTTAAAGACCAGGATTTTAACTGGATTGAAAATCGGACTGATTTTAGGAGACTCATTAAGATTGCTCACTACAATAAGAGCATAGTCATCTCGGTCTTCCCTAGCTTTTTTATATTCGTTCTGCGTGAATCGAATACTTCCACTTTGGGTTCGCAAGCCCTTTACTTCTGTTAAAAAATAATGTGATTCAACTTCAACCTGAAAATCATACCCGTCTCCGAAAAGCCTAGCATCTTCCAGTTTACCATCTTTGAATTCGTCTATTGATGAATAGTTGTTGAGAAAATAAAGCTCAGCTTCTTGCCCTGTTATTTGCAGTTGTTTGAATCTACTCTTTAGAATTGGCGTAATCCTTAAATCTCCCAAATCTATTTTGAGTTTGGCTTTAAGGTACAATTTGACAACATCTGCATAAGATGTAACATCAAGATTGCCAAACAATGAATCAATAAAAATTTTCCGATGAATATATGCATTTCCTTTCTGCCACCAACCCTTTCTTGTATTTGCAAAGAAAGGGTCGAACAAATCTTGTCGATTTTTCACCGTGCCTACGGTTTCGGCAATCCCGATCTTTATCATATGGGAATAAAAAGAAGATTTTGTCTTATACCCAAATGCTTTAACAAAAGCCAAATCAAATTTGGCCAACCCGTATCCAATCAAATTTAGAATTTCATAGTTTTTATGTTGATTCTTATTTTGGGATCCTGAATTAGTCATAATGGTTCACAGGGGAAAAATCATCGGACTTTGGGAACATCAAATTAATTCTGACTCGGATAAGTGTATTGAGAAAATATTAGAAGCGTTGCAGTCAACACGAGGTCAAAAGCTTTCATCGTAATCTTCGTCATCACTCCCCTACTTCCTGCTCCCTGTATTGCAGCTGATAGAGTTTATAGTAAATGCCTCCGAGTGCAAGAAGCTGCTGATGAGTGCCGGACTCACGGATCTCTCCCTTGTGCATCACGATAATCTTATCCGCACTTTGGATCGTGGAGAGCCGGTGAGCAATGACGATAGAACTTCTGCCGGCAAGTAATTTTTTAATGGCGGATTGGATAAGCAATTCCGTCTGCGTATCGACGCTCGACGTCGCTTCATCCAGGACAAGGATTTTCGGATTGTACGCGAGTGCGCGGGCAAATGAAAGAAGCTGCTTCTGACCGACGGAAAGGGTCGAGCCCCGTTCTTTTACCTCTTCGTCGTACTGCTTCGGCATCGTCTGGATGAATTGGTCAATTCCCACAAACTCGGCGGCTGCTTTCACACGTTCGAACGGTATGGCCTCGTTCCCCAAACTGATATTCCCTTTCACATCTCCCGAAAAGAGGAATACATCCTGGAGTACCACTGCAATATGCGCCCTCAAATCCGCCACGTTTATATCTTTGATGTTAATGTCGTCGACGAGTATTTCACCTTTCTGGATCTCATAGAAACGCGAGAGGAGGCTGATGATTGTGGTTTTACCAGCTCCCGTATGTCCGACGAACGCAATCGTCTCGCCTTGATTCATCGTAAACGAAACATTTTTCAGCACCCAATCTTCGTCGCTGTAGGCAAACCAGACATTGCGGAATTCAACCTTCCCCTTCATGGCCGGCAGCGGAACCGCTTTCTCAGGATTCTGTAGAATGCTTTGATCGTCGAGGAGCTTAAAAATCCGCTCTGATGAAGCCATCGCCGTCTGCATGATGTTGTACTTTTCCGACAAATCGCGTATCGGCCGCCAGAACATTTCGTTAAATTGAAGGAACGCCATGATCGTTCCGATGGTCACTTTTCCCTCGAGCGTCTTTCCGCCGGCATACCAAACGATCAGCCCTATTGCAATCGCTCCGATAATATCGACGGCGGGGTAAAACACAGCATAATAGAAAATCGAACGGATGTTGGCGTCGCGGTGTGCGGCGTTCAGTCCGGTGAACTGATCGTACGCCTTCTCCTCACGGTTGAAGATCTGGTCGACGATCATCCCCGTGATATGTTCCTGCATAAACGTATTGATCTTAGCGATCTGTATCCGGACGTCGCGGTACGCTTCACGGGCTTTCTTTCGAAAAAGGAATGTACCGTAGAACAAGAACGGGAGAACGCTGAGCGACACCAGCGCGAGCCCCCAGTTCATTGAAAACATGAACCATAAGATTCCTGCGATCATGAAGACGTCGCTGAACACCATCACGATGCCCGACGAGAACATGTCGTTGAGTACTTCGACGTCGCTCGTGACGCGCGTGATGAGCCGGCCGATCGGATTCCTGTCGTAGAACTTCAGCGAAAGATTCTGGAGATGCCTGAAGAGTTCCATCCGCAGGTCGAAGATGGTCCGCTGCCCGATCCACTGCGTGAGATAGGAATTAAAATACTGCATCACGCCGCGAAGCGTCAGGACGCTCAGGAACATCAACGCCGTGATCAGCAGTCCATGGTCGTCATGGTTTTTGATGTTAACATCGACAGCGATCTTCGTGAAGTACGGCCGCACTGCCTCGAGCGCTGAGACCACCATGCTCAGCACGATGCCGAGCACAACGTACCATTTGTACGGACGAAGGTAATGGAGCAGCCGCTTCATCAGCTTTCCGTCGTACGCTTTACCGAGAATTTCTTCTTCGTGCATTGTATCAGTGAAAAATTAAAAGTGTAAAATTAAAAAAATTATTGTTTCCCCGAGCTTCGGCTTTTACTAACAATAGCGCCTAATATCCTTCGAAGTTCATCTGCCTCTTGAATAATTGCATCAAATTTTTTCGGGCTGACGTATTTGCTATCTCTTGCCAAGCGTAACCAATAGTGAGTTTCACGCGCTTCTTTTAACGCAATATTCATTTTGTATATAAAGTCTTCTCTCGACGAACCTGCCGTTGCTTCTTCCACATTCGCCCCAACAGAGGTGCCTGAGCGTACAAGTTGTCGAATCAGAACCCGGCTATCCGTTGAGTCGGGCAACTGACGAGATAGTGCAATGACGCGCAAGGCAAACTTGTATGTACGATCAAGAATATCCCCCTCGTGTGCCATTTTAATTTTGCATTTTTAATTTTCAATTGAGCTGTTCCAGCTCCCTTTCCAGCAGCTGCTTGTAATGCAGGTTCGCATAGATGCCGTTGAGTTCGACAAGCTCATCGTGACGTCCCCGCTCTACGATCTCCCCTTTGTCCATCACGATGATCATATCGGCATCCTTGACGGTCGAAATGCGGTGACTGATGATGATGCTCGTCCGGTTTTCCATGACGCGGCGAAGTCGTTTAAGTATCGCTTCTTCGGTGTACGTATCCACCGATGAAAGTGCATCGTCAAGGATCAGAATTTTCGGCTCCCGCAGGATGGCACGGGCAATACTTGTGCGCTGCTTCTGACCTCCCGACAACGTGATCCCGCGTTCGCCGAGCGCGGTCTCGAATTGCTGCGGAAAGTCGTTCACGTCTTTCGCAATTTGTGAGATCTCCGCGGCTTCGCGGACCTGTTCGTGAGTCATTCCGTCCACACCGTAGCTGATGTTTTCGGAGATCGTTTCCGAGAACAAGAATGTTTCCTGCGGCACACATCCAACGTGTGATCGCAGAACCTCCAGGGGAATTTTTTTGATGTTGATGCCGTCAATAAGCAATTCCCCTTCCGTCACGTCATACAGCCGCGGCAACAAATTGATGAACGTGCTCTTGCCGGCGCCGGTGTAGCCGACAACGGCGAGCGTCGTACCTTTCGGGATTTTGAGGTCGATGTTTCTGAGGGTCGGCTTTGCCGCGCCTTTATGAGTGAAAGAAACATTCTTGAATTCGATCTCTCCGTCGATGTGCTTGATCAAGATATCTGTCTCTTCCGTATCGCGGATCTCCGGCACAGTGTCGAAAATCTTCGCAAGCCGCTCCATCGACGCCGCTCCCTGCTGGATGATATTCGTGACCCATCCGAAGGCGATCATCGGCCATATCAGCATCGAAAGATATGTGAAGAAGGCAGTCAATGTTCCGATGGATATTTTCCCCGCGATAACCTGCAGTCCGCCGAAGTACACCGTGATGACCAGCGAGATACCGACCAGCATGTACATCAGCGGCCACATGATCGACTGCGCTTTTGCCAGCACGAGATTCTTCTTCAGGTACACCCAGCTCAATTTCTCGAACAGGCCGATCTCGTACTCTTCGCGGACATACGCCTTGACGACCCTGATACCGGAGAGGTTCTCCTGTGCGCGCGTCGTGAGGAGCGAATACTGCTCCTGCCGTTCGTTGAACTTTGCATGAATGATCTTTCCAAGCTTGTAGACGGCGTAGGAGATGAGGGGGAGAGGAACAAGCGCGACGAGCGTCAGCGACCAATCCTTGACGAACATCAGCGTCAACGCCATGGAAAACGTCATGAACGTGTCGGAGGGATACATGATGCCCGGACCGAGAGCGTTGCGCACTGCAGAGATGTCGTTCGTCGCATGCGCCATCAGATCGCCGGTGGGGGTGTTCTGGAAATAATTAAGAGGCAGCTTTTGTATGTGGGCAAGAAAGTCGTTGCGCAGATCGTATTCAATCTTGCGCGAAACGACAATGATCGTCTGCCTCGTGAGAAAGGTCATAAAACCAGCGACGATGGCAAAAACGACGATCAATCCGGCATCCCTGATGAGTTTTGAATACTGAAGCACTCCGGTATCGACGCCATGTTTGATGGTATCGACGGCATTTCCAATGAAGAGCGGCGTCGCCACGACAAACAAGTTGCTGATGACAACAGTGCAAACTCCCCACAGGAGAGTGCGTTGGTACTTGGCGAGGTACGGACGAAGACGGAGCAGTGACTTCATATTTCGCTGTTGGCTATTTGCATTTTGCTTATTGGTTCAACCTGCTAATCAATGCGTTGATCATTTTCTGTTCTATCTCGAGACAGGTTCTCAAAGTTCCAACTCTTTCAGTTGAAGCCAAATGAAGTTTGTGAACAATTATAATCTGAGTCTCAAGCTCAAACGCCGATCCCAAAGCGATTTCCAAAAATCGTCTGTACTCTATCTCGCTTGGTCTGCTACATCCTTCTGCAATATTAGATGGGATAGAAACAACAGCTCGGCAGGTCTGGCTCTTCAATCCGTATTTTTCCCAATCTCGTAATTCTTCCGACAGCTTGTAGACATCGGCTACAAGCTGTATACCTTGCTGCCAAATAATGAGTTTCCTGAAGTTTCTCATTGGTCCCCCCCCAACCACTAACAGCAAATAGCTAAAAGCTTCCCCTCTATTCAATGACTGCAAATTTCGTGTATGGCTGAAGCACTTTCGGAAGAACGACCTTTCCCTCCGGCGTTTGATAATGTTCGAGCAGCGCCGCAACGACACGGGGAAGCGCGAGGGCCGATCCGTTCAGCGTGTGCACGAATTCCTGCTTTCCGGTCTCAGTTGATTTGTACTTGATGTTCATCCTTCTGGCTTGAAATGCTTCAAAGTTGCTGCATGAAGAAACCTCGAGCCACTTCTGCTGCCCGGGAGCCCACACCTCCAGATCGTATTTCTTTGACTGCGTGAACCCCATGTCGCCGGTGCACATCAGCAGAGTATGATACGGGAGTCCGAGCATCTGGAGCAGATGTTCCGCGTTCTGCCTCAGCGATTCCAATTCGTCGTACGATCGAGACGGCAGGACAAATTTCACCAATTCCACTTTATCGAATTGATGAAGACGATTCAACCCGCGCACATCCTTCCCGTAGGATCCGGCTTCGCGTCGAAAACAGGGAGTATAGGCTGCGTATTGGATAGGCAGACTCTTCTCTTCAAACACTTCTTTTCGGTGAAAGTTCGTTACCGGGACCTCTGCGGTGGGTATCATATAATACCCATCCCGTTCAGCAGTGTACATGAGGTCTTCTTTATCAGGGATCTGCCCTGTTCCGCGCGCGCTTTCTTCGTTGACGACGAGCGGGGCGCTCATTTCGGTATAGCCCCTCTCCGACGCCTGGTCAAGAAAGAAATTGATGAGGGCCCGTTCGAGAGCCGCTCCTTTTCCCACATAGAACGGGAATCCCGCCCCCGCGACTTTTGCGCCCCGCCCAAAATCGATAATGTTAAGTTTTTCAGCCAGGTCCCAGTGCGGCACCAGTTTAAAATCTGCAGTGGCTTTTTCACCCCATGTAAAAATCTCTTTATTGTCCTGCGGTGAGGCTCCGATCGGTACTGAAGAGTGCGGAATATTTGGGACTGTAAGGAGCAAATCGTCAAGGCGTTCCTGAACAACTTTCAACTCCTCATCGATCGCTTGAATCCGGTCTTTCACTCCGTTCATCTCAGCAATCGCTGCGGAGGCATCCTGCTTCGCTTTTTTCATGTCTCCGATTTTCCCGGAGGCTTCATTGCGTTTCGCTTTCAGCGATTCGCCCTCTTGAATGAATTCGCGGCGCTGTTCGTCGAGTGCAATGATCTCGTCCACTTTGTCGACTTCACGTTTCGCCGCGATCCCTTGCTTAACTGCGTCGGTGTGTTCACGAATATATTTTAAGTCTAGCATCGATTTCTGTTTTTAATGCTGCATTGTTGAATACTAGGTATTAGGTTTTAGCTTTTGATTCTTCAAACTTCTTACTCATTGCCATCTACGACCTACTGTCTACTGTTTACTATTAACTGATTACTGAACACTGATCGCTGCCTATTGTGTCACCTTCATCGTTACAAGCAGTGCGTCGCCTGAACCGCCGAACTTTACTTTCTCAATAGAGAGAGGCTCTACCTTTTGACCTTTGATGGTATAAACCTGCTGTTCGCTTTTTTGAGTTGATTCTTGCAGTGAATTGGCGACTGCAAAGTGCTCCTGCATTTTCGCTGCGGCCTTCCCCGAGATCGGCTCACAGAAGTTTCCGCAGACGATAACAGGCACATTGTCGTAGGACTGTGCAATCGAAGTTATCTCCACGACTTCCTTGACTCGCTGCGACGAGGATTCATCATCCAGTTCGGTCGACGAGACTCCAACCTCTTTCAGTCCGATGTCGATCACGCCGAACGCAAGCGAGCGCCGAACCTTTCCGTCTTCAACCGGAAGTTCCTGGACAGCGGTCTGTTTCACCGGGTATGTGCTAAAAAGGGCGTTACCCGAGTCGAATCCTTCGAAATACCTCGCCTTGCCGAAGTAGTCGTACATCTCCGTCTGCTTCGCAAGCTCCTGGACAGCATCAAAATCTGACTTTCCCTCCTGCGGCCTCTCTATCTGTTGAACCGCAACAATATCCGCGGAGGTCGATTTAATGAGCTTGGCGAGCCTTCGGACATCGCTCTTCGCCTTTAAGGTATGACGGACATTCACCGATAAAATTTTGAATGTCGCGGTGAGAACTTTCTTTTCGGCCGACGGCGGTGCAGCAGTTGTTTCCTTCGTCGGGGCGCAGGAGTTCAAGGCCATCGCAAGGACCGCAGCAACGGCAATTGTCGATTCAATCCTAATCGGGCGATGCAGGAAGGATCTTTTGCTCATGTCAGTTCAACGTTAAATGTAAGAGTTCCCGTTTCAGCAATTCAAGACCTTGTATTAACGTCATTGGATGGAAATCAAGTTCCTTTTCTGCTTTGAGTGTGGACAGGCTCGTCACCATCGGGCGCTGTGCGGTTTGGTGCAGTTCGCTGGTTTTTGCTTTTTGAATGAGGGATGAGCTGAGTCCGAATACTTCAGCGGCTTTGGCGGCGAATTCATTTCTGCTGACGGCTTCTGCACCGCCGATGTGAAAGAGTCCCGGCCGTCCCTGTTCGATTACCTTGACCACGCCCGCTGCGAGGTCGCTGACGTGCGTCGGATTGCCGATCTGGTCGTCCACGCAGCGTATGTTTTTTCCTTCCCGCAAACTCTTGATCACCCACAGCGCAAAATTGTTTTTCACGTTGATGCCGGTTCCGTAGACGGAGATGGTCCTCATAATGGCAGAGGAAATTCCGCCGGCAAGGATCACGTTCTCTCCGGCGAGTTTTGTCTTGCCGTAATAGTTCACCGGGTTGACCCGGTCTGTTTCTTTATAGGGCCCCCCTTTTCCATCGAACACATAGTCGGTCGAAATATGGATGAGCAGACTATCGATCCGACGCGCTACCTCCACAAGGTTTTCGACGCCGACGACGTTGATCTTCCACGCAAGCTCGCGTTGTGTTTCGCATGCGTCGACATTCGTCATTGCTGCAGCGTTCACAATAATGTCCGGCCGAAAACTTGTGACGAGGCTTTTGACATCCCCCTTATTTGTAATATCAAGCTGGGTGTAATCGAAGAGATGGCGATCGAGCACAAAGAGCCGGTGATGCGAGGTATTGAGTACTTCGTACTCAGTTTCGTGGCCCAGCGTCAACGCGAGGCGTTGACCGAAGAGACCGTTGCTCCCGCAGATGAGTACACGTTTCATTTTCCGTTCTCGCCCGATGTCTTGAATTGTGACAGCCGGTCGATCTCGTCCGAACCGGAAAACGTGCTGTTCGAGGCCGCGACCTCGTTGGAGTATGCCGCAGATCGTTCAAAGTTCTTTGTCTTGCAAAATTGGTACAGAAATGCCGCTCCGAACACGTCTCCGCATCCGGTAGGGTCTTTCGATCCGGTCGGAATGCCGGGAAACTCCTTTCGCAGAAGATGTTTGTGCTCCTGCTGGAAGACAGTGACGCCCCTTGCCCCGCGTGTCACACACATTGCGTTGACCATGAGCGGCAGCATCTGTTTCGCAAGAGTCTCCTCGTTATACTGTTCCATTGTTAGTCCGGCCGCCTCTTCCTCGTTCATCTGCACGGAATTGATCATAAAGCACCAGCGTCTCCATTCTGAGACAGCACGGCGGTAGCGGGAAAACTCGGCATCCACTCCAAGGGTCAGGCAATGCACATCCAGATGAATCGGAATATTCTTCGGCCTGACGGCAAGGCGGATTTGATCGAGCGTCTCAAGCGTGATGTCCGATCCGGAGATCATGTCAAGAAAAATTCCATGCACGGAAAGATACGGCTCGATCCTCGAGAACGGGATGGGGGACGAAATATGCTTCGAACATTCGGTCCTCGTTTCCTCGTCGCTGTAGAACAGATGCACTTGATTGGTTTCACCTTCAAATGAAAAGATGCCGTCAATATTTATATTCGGATATTTTGATAACAGCGTTCGGACATCATCGAACTCTTTCTTACCTACTCCGAAGACCGGAAATATTGTGTCGGCGTCCGACGCAATATTCGCGAGTGCGGCAACCGCGAAGTAAATGCCTCCGTACCCTTTCTTATCCGTCCCGTCATGCCTGTGGATGACGTCGAGGCACAAGTGTCCGATGACTGTCAGTTTCACGTTTTATTTTCCGTAGACGGTGTTTGGATCAAAAACGATATCCTTGGATTCCTGAAAATTCCGGCCGCCGTCAACGATCTCCCGGTAGAAACACGTTCGGTGTCCCGTATGGCACGCCGCTCCGCCGATCTGTTTGACTTTCAACAGGACGACGTCTCCGTCGCAATCCACATGGATAGACTGTATCTCTTGGATATTTCCCGATTCCTCACCTTTCATCCAAAATTTTTTCCGCGAACGGCTCCAGTACGTCGCGCGTTTGGTCTCAATCGTCGTTTTCAGGCTTTCCCTGTTCATCCACGCCATCATGAGAATCTCGCCCGTCGTTTCTTCCTGCGCGATCGCAGGGATAAGCCCGTCGGCGTCAAATTTTAGTTGCTCTGATATATTCATCGTCTTCTCCGCGCTTCCGCGCCGTTTCAGTGATCCCCATTAGTTCCGCATCAAGATATTCTTGGACAACAAATATTTTTTCGCGTCTCGGATCGCATACTCCCGGAAATGAAAAATCGATGCAGCAAGAACGGCATCGGCTTTCCCATCATTGAATGCAGCAAGCAGATGCTCGAGAGTTCCCGCGCCGCCGCTTGCGATCACGGGAATTCTAACGCTCGACGTCACGGCCCGGAGCAGCTCGATATCGTAGCCGTCTTTCGTGCCGTCACGATCCATGCTCGTGAGCAGAATTTCTCCGGCGCCGAGCGATTCCACTTTTTGCGCCCACTCGACGGCGTCGAGATCTGTCTCTGTCCGTCCGCCGTTGATAAAAACCTTCCAGCTATTTTTCAGCGCCGTCCGTTTTGCATCGATCGCAACGACGATGCACTGGACTCCGAACCGCTCGGCGCCGTCGGCAATAAGGAGAGGATTCTTCACCGCGGCAGTATTGACACTGATCTTATCTGCACCGCTGCGAAGAATTTCACGCATGTCGTCAGCAGTCCGGATTCCGCCGCCGATCGTGAACGGAATGAACACTTCTTCCGCCGTCCGGCGCACCACGTCGAGCATCGTCGCGCGGTTGTCGGAGGAAGCAGAAATGTCGAGGAAGACAAGCTCGTCGGCTCCTTCGCCATCGTAGAACTTCGCTTGCGCGACCGGGTCGCCTGCATCGATCAGACCGACAAAGTTGACGCCTTTGACAACGCGTCCTTTGTCGACATCCAAACACGGTATGATTCGTTTAGCGAGCATTTTCTTCAATGAACAATGAGCAATGATCAATTATCATAAAGAGGTTTTAGGGGTTTAGTTCACAAGCCGGTCTCGCATTATATTTTACTGTTCACTGATCATTGTTCATTGTTTATTGTCTAGATTCTTCTTGTCGGACCCAGGTCGTCGAGCACCTTTTCGTTCAAACGCCAGAGCGCCTGGCAGGGAAACTTGTTTTCGTACAGCGCCTTTCCGACGATGACTGAATCGATGCCGAATTTTTCAAGTTCCTGTAATCTGATCAGGTCCTTGAAACCGGAGACGCCCCCCGATGCCGTGATCTTGAGTCCCGTCTTCACCGCTATTTCTTTAATGGCCTCGAAATTCGGACCGGTCAGCATTCCATCGCGCATAATGTCCGTATACACTATCCGGCAAACGCCAAGTTCTTTCATCTTCAACGCAAGTGAAATCGCATCGACGCCGGAATCATGCTGCCAGCCCTTCGTCATCACGACACCGTTCTTCGCATCGATACCCACTGCGACCTTCCGCGGCCCAAAATCTCCGATAACGCGCCGCACAAGTTCAGGGTCTTCGATCGCTGCTGTTCCCAAAACAACGCGGTAGACCCCGGCCTCAAACAATTGCTGAATCTCTTCATACCTTCGAATCCCCCCTCCCAGCTGTACCGGGATATCGACGGCGTCAACTATTTTCTGAATCGCTCCAAGATTTTTCAAATGCCCTTCGAACGCCCCGTCGAGGTCGACAACGTGGAGAGTCTTTGCATTTTCGCCCCGCCAAAGGATCGCCATCTTCGCCGGGTCGTCGGAGTAGATCTTTTCCGTCCCCGGTTCCCCCTGCACAAGCCGGACACATTTTCCATCTTTGATGTCGATGGCGGGAAGAATAAGGATCATGGCGCCTATAATTCGGAAAAGTTTTTCAATATTTGAAGACCGGCTACCTGGCTTTTTTCAGGATGAAATTGGATGCCGAAAATATCGTCCTTCTGAACAATGGAGGTAAAATGAAAGCCGTACTCGGTTGTCGTCAATGTTACCTGCTCCTGCGGTTGTGCGTAGTACGAGTGGACAAAGTAGACGAAACTTTTATCGACGACCGATTTCAGAATTTTTGATTCATGCTGGATTTCTATCTGGTTCCATCCGATGTGCGGAACTTTCACGCTGTCCGGAAACAGCGTTACATCTCCCGCAATCAAATTCAGTCCGTCGTGCAATCCGTTCTCAGAGCTCCGCGTGAAAAGAAGCTGCATTCCAAGGCATATTCCGATGAGCGGCTTGCCCTCCTTTGCGCTGCTGCGGATAAATTCTTCCAGTCCGAGCGCCCTGATGTTCTCCATCGCTTTTCCGAAAGCTCCAACCCCGGGCAGCACAAGTTTTTCGGCGCGTGAGAGCTCTTTCGCGTCGCTCGAAATGAACGCGGATGTTCCAACCTTCTCGAACGCCTTCTGCACGGAACGCAGGTTGTTAAGTTTGTAGTCGATTATTCCAATCATAGCAAAAAAGTTAAAAGTTTAAAATTCAAAGTTAAAAATTGCTTCGTACAAGCTTTTAACTTTTCACTTTTAATTTTTAACTTTTCTAGAGTTTTCCTTTCGTCGACAGCACGCCTTTCACTCTTGCATCTTTCTCGCATGCAATGCGCAGAGCCCTGGCCAATGCTTTGAACATCGCCTCTATCTTATGGTGCGTGTTCGAGCCGTATAGAAGTTCAACATGGATATTCGCCTTAATGTTCTCCGCAAAGGAAAGGAAGAAGTGTTTGATCATCTCGGTCGACAGGTCGCCAACGCTCTTTCGGTTGAACTCGGCCTTGAAGACCAGCGCGGAACGGCCGCCAAGGTCGACGACGCACCGTGCAAGAGATTCATCCATCGGCACGTATGCTGAGCCGTAGCGGGCGATCCCCGCTCTTTCTTTCAAGGCCTTGCCGAACGCCTGCCCGAGGGCTATGGCGACGTCTTCCGTCGTATGATGGTCGTCAACGCGCAGATCTCCTTTGCACTTCAGTTGGATGTCAAACATTCCGTGCCGGGCAAACAGCTCCAGCATGTGGTCGAGAAAACCGATGCCGGTCGAGACGGAATATTTTCCGGTTCCGTCGAGCCGCAGGACAACGGAGATGTCGGTCTCTTTTGTTTTTCGCTGAACAGTCGCGGTCTGCATAGTTTTTATTCTTAGAGGAAAAAATAAGGACGTTCATAAGAACGTCCATGAGATATTATGCAAAAAAAATGAATGAGTTTCAAGGGGAAGGGATACAATGAAAAGCGCCGATGAACATTCATCGGCGCTCGGTCATTGATCATTGTTCGTTGATGATTGTTATGAGCATCCGCTTGTCGAACCGCACTGCAGACACTTATAGCAGCTTCCAGAACGAATCATGATGCTGCCGCATTCAGAGCACGGAGGAGCATCAGCCTGGGTCTGGAAAATAACCTTCTCGTTCGACTCGATCGCCGAGGCCCGCCTCAACTCGAGCTTCGCATCGGTTTTTTCCAGCTGCTTTGTTTCTGCGACGACGTTCGTTGACGGCTGCTCTTCTTTCGGCAGGAATTTCATCGCGAGCCAGCGGAAGATATAATCGCAGATCGACTTTGCGATGGGGATATCCTTGTTGTTCGTAAAGCCCGATGGTTCGAATCGCATATGTGTGAACTTGTCCGTCAGAACCTTCAGCGGAACGCCGTACTGCAACGCAAGCGAGACCGAAGTTGCCAGCGCATCCATGATGCCCGAGATGGTGGATCCCTCTTTCGACATCGTGATAAACACTTCACCCGGAGTCTCATCTTCGTACAGGCCGACGGTAATGTACCCCTCATGTCCCGCGATGCTGAACTTGTGCGTAATGGCCTGTCGTTCATCGGGGAGCCGGCGGCGTGCAGGACGGACCTTCGGCTTCTCGCTCTTTTCGAGGGAAGTACTCAGCGGCTGTGTGCGCTTGCAGCCGTCGCGGTACACTGCGATCGACTTCAGTCCCAGCTTCCATGCCTCGATATAGGCCTGCATAATTTCGTCCGGCGTCACTTCATTCGGCATATTGACGGTCTTGGAGATCGCGCCCGACAAGAAGGGCTGAACCGCCGACATCATCTTTATGTGTCCCATGTACTGAATAGAGCGTTCGCCCTTCGCCGGCTTGAATGCGCAATCAAACACCGAAAGATGATCATCTTTCAAATACGGTGCGCCTTCGATCGTATCATTCTTTTCAATGAACTTGATGATGTGCTCGATCTGCTCGCTGTCATAACCCAGTTTTCTTAGCGCTTCCGGAACTGTCTGGTTGACGATTTTCATTAATCCGCCGCCGACCAATTTCTTGTATTTTACGAGTGCGATATCGGGCTCGACTCCGGTCGTATCACAGTCCATCATGAAACCGATCGTTCCCGTCGGAGCGAGCACCGTCGCCTGACCGTTGCGGAATCCGTATTCTTTGCCGATCGTGATGGCATCTTTCCACACTGCTTGCGACGCCGAAAGCAATTCATTCGGAACATAGTTGTCGCTGATCTTATCTGCGAACAGACTGTGCTTGACCATCACACCCAACATCGGCTCGCGGTTCACGGAAAAGCCCTTAAATGCGCCGATCTCTTTTGCAATGAGCGCCGATTGCTTATACGCTTCACCGCACATGAGCGACGTAACGGCGGCGGCATATTCGCGGCCGGCATCGCTGTCGTACGCAAGGCCACGAGCCATCAGCAAAGCGCCGAGATTCGCGTATCCGAGCCCGAGCGGACGAAAATCGTGGCTGTTCCTTTCGATCGCGGGCGTCGGGTAGCTTGCGTTGCCGACGAAAATTTCCTGGGCCGTAATAGTGATGTCGACCGCGTGCTTGAACGATTCGATATCGAACTCACCCTTGTCGCTTCTGAATTTCATAAGATTGAGAGAGGCGAGATTGCAGGCAGAATCATCGAGGTACATGTACTCGCTGCACGGGTTCGACGAGTTGATGCGGGCCGTCGACGACGAGGTGTGCCAATTGTTGACCGTCGTATCGTACTGCATTCCCGGATCGCCGCAGAGCCATGCGGCTTCCGCCATCTGGCGCAACAGGTCCCGGGCACGGTAAGTGTCCATCACCCTGCCGCCGCGTACTGCTTTTGTTGTCCACTCTTTGTCCTCAAGCGCCGCCTTCATAAACTCATCGGTAACGCGAACAGAATGGTTGGCATTCTGGTATGAGATGGTATCATACGCGCCTCCCGGCACGTTGAACCCTCCGTCATATCCGGCTTCGATCAACGCCCATGCCTTTTTTTCTTCTTCTGCTTTACAGTTGATGAAATCAACGACGTCCGGATGGTCTGCGTTCAAGATCACCATCTTCGCTGCGCGGCGCGTTTTTCCTCCTGACTTAATGACGCCCGCGAATGCATCAAATCCCTTCATAAAGGAAACCGGGCCCGACGCTGTGCCGCCGCCGGAGAGATGTTCGCGCGAAGAGCGCAGAGTCGAGAGGTTTGAACCGGTTCCCGATCCGAATTTAAACAGCCGTCCTTCGGTGCGCGCAAGTTCAAGAATAGAGTCCATCGTGTCCTGTACTGAATTTATGAAACAGGCCGAACACTGCGGATGCTCCTCCACTCCCACGTTGAACCACACCGGGCTGTTGAACGCCATGTACTGGTTCACAAGAAGAAACGACAATTCCTGGTAAAAAATCTCGGCATCATTTTCGGATTTGAAGTAGTTTCCTTTGCGTCCCCATGCAGCAGCCGCTTTAGCGACGCGGTCAACGAGTTGTCGGACGCTCGATTCCCTTTCAGGCGATCCGATCAAGCCGTGGAAGTACTTTGATACCACGACGTTCGTTGCTGTCATCGACCACGACTTCGGGATCTCTACGTTCTTTTGTTCAAAGATCTTTTCCCCCTTCTCATTAGAAATGACCGCCGTTCGCAAGTCCCATTCGATATCATCAAACGGATGGACTCCCGGCTTTGTAAAATAACGCCGGATGGTAAGTCCGCTCGTAGCTGCAACATTCGCTGTGCGTGCACTTCCCCTCTTCTCGGCGACAGTCGTTTCTTTTTCTGTCATTTCTAACTTCCTCTCCTAGCTTAATAATAACGATGTAAGGTGATTTGCGTCTCTTGGAAAAACCGCTGTAAGCCCCCCTGTCGTAAAACCAAACGAGGCCGATACCCCTCACCTACCGCCCAATAAATTAACTCCCCGCCGTCGATTTCAACGGCAACTCAGGATCATGAACTAGCTTATTTTCGGATGAACAATAGCCGGGGGGAAATCAATAGCTAACTGGTTGTGAATATAGCCGGTTAAGGAATACAAGTCAAGTAAAAAATGAGAAAAAAAATTGATCAAAAAAATACACCTTGACATCATAATGCGGCCGCCTCCTCTGGATTGACCGCTTCCACTTATTGCCGTTATGGCAATGACGATACGAGTTTAAAATAAAAATTCACGAATATAGGTGAGAGGCATATTTTACGAAAAGATCATCATAAGATAATATTGGAAATTCCTCCCGTCCTCTCCTGCGCTCCATTTCAATTCATCAACTCGACATTTGCGATAGAGGATGCTGACAAAGACAAAGCGTCCGCCGTTTCGTTTCTTCATGATCTTCACACAAAAATTATAAATGAAAACACCTGGCAGACACGCTGCACGAGAGCTCGAGAACCACACCCGTTCGCATAGACGACTCACCATGAAAAAAGCACTCATTGACTTTCGCTCATTTTTTTGATAATTTTGATATGAATCGGAATACAGATGCCATTCCTCCCATGATGAGATCGTACATACCTGTTATATTAATGCTCGCCGTCGGGCTGCTGCTCGGCATCGTGCTTTTGAAATTACACCAGTGGCTCGGACCGCATAGGCCGAACGATGAGAAGACCTCGACGTACGAAAGCGGAATGGAGCCCGTGCGCTCTGCGCGCGAACGCTTTTCAGTAAAATATTATATGGTCGCTGTTCTCTTTATCCTTTTTGATATCGAAGTCATCTTCCTATATCCGTGGGCGGTGAACTTTCGAGCGCTTGGATTGTTTGGATATATAGAAATGGTCATATTTATTGCTACGCTCTTGGTAGGATATTTCTATATTTTGAGGAAGGGTGCCCTGAAATGGGATTAGAACATGCATTGGGCGACAGTCTTATTACCACGAAGATTGATGCCGCGATCAACTGGTGCAGAAAGAATTCTGTATGGCCAATGCCTCTCGGCATATCCTGCTGCGGAATCGAGATGATGGCGTTGGTCGATCCACGATTCGATGCATCCCGGTTCGGGTCGGAGGTTATGCGCTTCTCTCCGCGCCAATGCGACCTGCTGATCGTCGCCGGAACGACGACGTACAAAATGGCAAAAGTGGTAAGGAAAATTTACGACCAGATGCCCGATCCAAAATGGGTCATCGCAATGGGAGTTTGCACTTCAACGGGGGGAATGTACCGAACATACTCCGTCGTCCAGGGCATCGACCAGTTTGTACCGGTCGACGTCTACGTCGCCGGCTGTCCGCCGCGTCCGGACAATCTGCTGAACGCGATCATGATGATTCAGGAAAAAATCGGACGAGGCGAGAGCAGAAGCACTCCGATGACCGTTGCTGAAGAACGCCGGGAACAGCAGCTATTGCAGATCAGTGTTTAAGAGAATCGGGATACAGGAGACCGGACACTGGAAACAGAATGATGCTCCAATTGTACACAAATGGACTCTGCCTCCAGTCTCCAGTCCCCAGCATCCTGATCTCCGTATTGTCACAACTCAATCCACACATGGTGGTATGCCGATACCCGTTGCAGAGAAGATAAGATCGAGATTTCTTTCCAGTCTCATCGACGTCAAAGAATTTCGAGACGAAACAACCCTCTATATAAAGAGGGAAGATATCGTCGCTGTTTGTGCCTTCCTTCGAGATGATGAGGAGTGCAAGTTCGACTATCTGAGCGATCTCTGCGGCGCCGACGCATACACGCCCGAGAACAGATTTGAGGTCATCTATAATCTCTATTCTTTGAAGAACAGACAACGCCTTCGTCTCAAGATCTTTACGGACGAATCGGACATTCATGTGCCGAGCGTGACGTCGGTTTGGCCGGGTGCCGCCTGGCCGGAGCGGGAGGCGTACGATATGTTCGGCATCGTCTTTGACGGAAACAGCGACCTTCGCAGAATGTATATGCCCGAAGAGTTTGAATACTTCCCATTGAGAAAAGATTTCCCTCTTATGGGCATCCCCGATTCAATTCCTTTGCCGAGAAAATGATCCAATTGTGCCGCAGCCAGCAATGACCACGTCGTACGAAATAGAACCGAAAAAGAGCAAGATCCTCCATGCCTTGGAGGATAAGGATACAAGCGCCCAGTTCACCGACCCGCTTGAGAATGAAATGATCCTCAATATGGGACCGCAACACCCCGCGACTCACGGTGTGTTACGGTTGCTCATAAAACTGGACGGAGAAACCGTTGCCGCGGTGGTTCCGGAACTCGGCTACCTGCACCGGGGATACGAAAAGCTTGCCGAAAATTGCAGCTACCACGAGTTCATCCCACACACCGACAGGCTCGATTATATCTCGCCGCTGATGAACAACACCGCGTACATCCTTGCGGTCGAAAAATTATTGGGTGTTGAAGCGCCGCGACGCGCACAGTTCATCCGCGTCATCATTTCCGAGCTGGCCCGCATCTCTTCCCACCTTCTGGCTGTGGGAGCACTCGGGCTGGATATCGGAGCGGTAACGGTCTTCATGTGGACATTCCGCGAGCGGGAAAAATTGTACGATATCTTCGAGGATCTGACGGGCGCCCGATTTACTACGAGCTATACGCGCATCGGCGGGATCTCACAGGATATGACGGACGATACAAGAAAATCGATCCAGGATTTTGTCAACCGTTTTCCGGCAAATCTGGCCGAATGCGAAAGCCTGCTCAATCGAAACAGGATCTTCGTCGAGCGCACTGACGGCGTAGGGGTCATCACCCGCGAGCAGGCGATCGCAATGGGATTTTCGGGGCCGAATTTGCGCGGCTCCGGCGTTGAACATGACCTGCGCCGATCCAACCCGTATCTGGTGTACGATGAACTTGATTTTGAAATCCCTGTCATTCCCGACGGCGACTGCCTTGCCCGCTATTATGTACGAATCAACGAAATGAAAGAGAGCTTGCGGATCGTTCAGCAAGCGCTCGACAAGATTCCTTCGGGACCGGTTCAAGCATTCGAGCCGAAAAAAGTTCTCCCCCAAAAAGAACGTGTTTACACGAAGATGGAAGAGTTGATCCACGATTTCATGATCATCAACTTCGGCGTCAATCCTCCGGCGGGCGAAGTGTATCATGCGATTGAAGGCTCCAAAGGGGAGCTCGGCTTCTATATTCAAAGCAGGGGTGAAGGACATCCATGGCGATTAAAGATACGCTCCCCTTCATTCATGAATTTGCAGCTGCTCCCGTTGCTCCTCAAGGGCAGAATGATCTCTGATGTCGTCGCGATTATCGGCAGTATTGATCCCGTGATGGGAGAGGCCGACAAGTAAAAAAGCCGTTGGCCTTTGGCCATTAGTTATTGGTAAAGAATTTCGATCTGAAGTCCTACTAAAAGCAAAAAGCTAATACCTAACGCTTCCGTTATGCTGACTGAAGAAAGTCTAAAAAAAGCCGAAGAGATCAGGACACGATACCCTGCATCCCAGGCTGCCCTCTTGCCCATCCTCTGGATTGCTCAGGAACAGGAAGGCTGGATTTCCGAAGAGATGATGCGGTACGTCGGCAAGCTATTGGACCTTCCGTACGGACATGTCCTCGGCGTAGTGACGTTCTATTCAATGTACAACTCCAAGAAGCTAGGCAGGTATCATATTGAAGTGTGTACAAACATTTCGTGCATGCTTCGCGGGTCTGATAAGATTTTGGAGACGATCGAACATCGATGCGGTGCAAAACCTGGAGAGACTTCTGCCGACGGCAAATGGACTGTCAGCGAGGTCGAATGTATGGGTGCATGCGGCGGCGCGCCAATGTTAGCGATCGGTGAAGAGTATTACGAAAATTTGACGCCGAAAAAAACCGAAGAGATCCTATCATCCTTAGAATAAACGCATGTCAAGGGTACCGACCCTGACGTGGTTCAAACTGACTGCACATGGAACGATACATCCTCCCTGAAATTCCAAATTATCATACGCTCGAAGTGTACGAGGAGCACGGCGGATACGGTGCGCTGAAAAAAGCCCTCGGGATGAAACCGGAAGAAGTCACGGACGAAGTGAAAAAGTCGAATCTTCGCGGACGGGGAGGCGCTTGCTTTCCTACAGGATTGAAATGGACCTTCATGCCGAAGCAGACAACCAAGGCGAAGTACTTATGCGTTAACGGCGATGAATCGGAACCGGGGACGTTCAAAGACCGACAGATCTTCGAACTCAACCCGCACATGCTCATCGAGGGAACGGTGATTGCATGCTACGCGATGGGAATTACGACGGCATACATATACATACGCGGAGAGTACGGCAAGTGGGTGAAGATGCTTCAGAAGGCGCTCGATGATGCCTATGCAAAAGGGTACGTCGGACAGAATATTCTGTCTTCCGGATTTTCCACAAACATCGTCCTACACAAAGGCGCCGGTGCATATATCTGCGGAGAAGAATCCGCGCTCATGAATTCGCTCGAAGGGCAGCGAGGATATCCAAGAGTGAAACCCCCCTTCCCTGCACAGAACGGCGTCTGGGGCTGCCCAACGACGATCAATAATGTCGAGACTATTTGCAACGCACCGCTCATCATCAACAAGGGCTGGGAATGGTATTCCAAGATCGGCACGCCAAAACACCCGGGGCCAATTCTCGTCGGCATCAGCGGGCATGTCAACAAGCCGGGGGTGTATGAAGTTGCAACCGGCGAGCTGCTGACAGATTTGATCTACCGGTATGCCGGCGGAATTCCGAACGATAAAAAGATTAAGGCGGTAATCCCCGGCGGCTCGTCGACAATGATTCTCCGCGGGGAATCGATCGAAGGAGTCCGGATGGACGCCGATTCTCTGAAAGCCGCAGGCTCGTCCGTCGGGACGGCAGGCATGATCGTAATGGATGAAGACACGGACCTGATTCGCGTTATTACTCGTATTTCAAAATTTTATTATCACGAGTCATGCGGACAGTGCACGCCGTGCCGCGAAGGAACCGGCTGGCTTTGGAAGATATTGAAGCGCTTCGAATCAGGAGACGCACACGTCTCTGATATCGACTTGCTCATGGACATTGCCAATAATATAGAGGGCAATACCATATGCGCTCTTGGCGATGCCGCCGCGTGGCCGGTGCAAAGTATGATCCGACGGTTTCGGGATGAGTTTGAGAAACGCGTCTCAAAGACGCCGGCCGCAAGAGAATCGTCCGTGGCGGCTGCCTCATGACAAATCCCTGGAATTAGGCCACAATCAATCATTTACTGAATGCCAGCCTTCTCTTCTTTCCACAGAGTCAGCATCGCATTGTGTTCCTTCATCTCTTTTCCAACATTCCTCATCTCCCAGCAATACCCTGTTCCAGCTGAGACACCCGAAATCCTATCCGCAGGCGCTGCACACGCCGAGATTGGGTTCGGAAGGTTTGCCGATCAGAGCTTTCCGCTTTCCGGCCTGGAAGGTACCTTATCGAAGCTGGGCAACCTCCGATTCGGTTTCTCATACGACAATAATGTTGAACTTCAATTTGACGGCACACTACTCGACCTCCTGGATGTTAAAAGCAGGCATGAAGCATTCAACAGCGCGGTAACGACAACGAACTCGGTCACTGGAGACATCGGCGATTTCACACTCTGGACGAAGTTTCGGTTGATCTCTGAGTACCATTTTTTTACAACAGTTTCGATTCGTTTCGGAGTTCAACTCCCGAACGCGGGGAACGAATCGGGTCTCGGCGTCGATGAGTTCGATTCCTACTCATCTTTTTTGCTGGAGAAACATATAGCCGGGATTCGATGGGTCGCGAATGTCGGCCTCGGAATTCTCGGGAACCCCGCAAGGCTGAGCGATCAACATGATGTGCTTATTTATGCGTTCGGCAGTTACGTCCCAATAGGAGATAAGAGTACTTTCATCCTTGAAACCGCGGGGAGAACAGGACATCAGGGTCCGGGAGTCTACCGGCTCGCAAATGGAGATGCCGGTGTGAAAACGACTGTCGCGGGCCTTTCATGGAAACTTCTCGGCGTTCTATCGTTTGCGCCTTCGGACAATTCAAAAGGTGCCGAGCTGGTCGTCGGGTATGATTTTTCAATCATACAGAACATGGTGTCCGCCAACTAGTCGACGTCAGAGAAAAATATCAGTACGAATAGCATTATGAAGCCAGTCAAACCCACAGCGCTCAGGCGAGGAGACGTTATCGGCGTGATTTCGCCCTCAAGTCCACCTTCGACTCCCGATAGAATCGAAAAAGGAGCGGAATACCTCGAGCGTCTCGGGTATCGCGTCAAGTTCGGAAAACATGTCCGCGCCGTTCGCGGCTATCTGGCGGGCACCGACCAGCAGCGCGCGACGGACATGAACGAAATGTTCGCGGATAAAGAAGTGCGGGCGATTATCGCCGTGAGAGGAGGTTACGGAACGCCCCGGTTACTTCCGCTGATCAATTATCAACTCGTCAAACGCAATCCGAAAATCTTTGTAGGTTACAGCGACCTTACTGCATTGCAACTGGCGCTTTACAAGAACACCGGTTTGGTCTCTTTTTCTGGGCCGATGGTGGGAGTTGAAATGTTCAAAGGAATCGACCCTTTTACAGAAGAGCATTTTTGGAAAATGATCACGTCCACTAAAAAAATGGGCGGTGTCCGGAATCCTGACTCGCGTCATCTCAAAGCGATCGGAAAGGGAAAAGCAACAGGCCTGTTGATCGGCGGCAACTTGTCGCTTATTACTTCAATTGCCGGAACACCCTATCTGCCTTCGTTCAAAAATTCTATTTTGTTCTTTGAAGAGATCGAAGAAGAGTGCTACCGGTTTGACCGGATGATGAACCAAATGGCTCTGGCAGGAATATTCAGAGACACGAAAGGCATCATTGTGGGGGAGTTGACCGACATCAAACCACACGACGCCTCAAAACCGCACCTCACCGTGGATGAGATAATTGCCGACCATCTCTCCCTACTCTCGAAGCCAATCTTAACAGGGCTCGTCTACGGACACGTTGCGCGGAAGCTTACCATGCCAATTGGAATCAGGGCAACAGTGGAAGCTGGACATTGCTCCCTATCGTTTGATGAGGCGGCCGTCGTGACGTAAGTGCACGCCGGGACCATAAGAGTTTTGTCGCGTGAGATGTTGAAGCATTTTGCATGTCAATATTTATTTTCTTAGTCTTTCCTGAAGCCTGAAAGAAAGCTCCACTCATCCCTCCTTGGAAATGCCGGTTAATCGATACGCAACAATCAATTACAAAATGAAGATCATGAATCACATTCTTTATTATTCGGCGCGATACGCGGAAGAGATCCGCTTTTAATCCGCCGAGAGATCTTTCGTCCAACAACAAGGAGAATTATGCATACACTAAAGGTTGTCTTGGCCACAGTTGTGCTGTCCGTACTTGGATTATGTTTCGAAACTTCAATTGCACAGATGAATCACCCTGCGATGGGGGACAGCACGATCGCCAGGGCCGTCGCGGTCCTCACTCCAACAAAGGGTAATACGGTATCGGGAATCGTGAGGTTTGAGGCTGTAGCGGAAGGTATCCGCGTGGTAGCGGACCTGACCGGATTGACGCCTGGTAAACATGGATTTCACATACACGAATTCGGAGATTGCAGTTCGGAAGACGGAAGTTCAGCAGGCGGACATTTTAACCCTGCGAAGATGCTTCATAGCGGGCCGTCGAGCAAAGAGCGTCATGCCGGCGATCTCGGCAATATCGAGGCAGACAAGGAGGGAAAGGCCCATCTTGACTACGTCGATTCGATGATCTCGTTCTCAGGGAAGAACTCAATCATTGGCAGGGGGGTGATCGTCCATGAAAAGGAAGACGACCTCAAGACGCAGCCGACCGGAGCCGCGGGAGCGCGCTTGGCATGCGGCGTTATCGGGATAGCGAAATAGTACCCCGTTCGGGAGCCGTGCGGATGCCGATCGGGCTCACAGACTGCAAGAGAAGAAAGATGCGGCAATGCATCTTTGACGCCGGTAATCATTGACAAATAAATCATTAATGATTACATTCACAGTGAAATTTATAGGCGCGGATAGCTCCCATTGTTATCAATTGCGGTGTTTGCTTCGGGACGCGGTTCGAATTTTCAAGCGTTAACCGAAGCTATTTCAAAAAGAAATATCGATGCAAAGATTGTTGTTGTGATCAGCAACAATTCTGACGCGGGTGCGTTGGCCCTCGCTCGATCGTTTCATATCCCGGCACTTCATCTCAGCCAGAAGCACTTTCCTTCGAAGGATGCATTCACACAAGCGATTCTTTCAGCGCTCGAGTCGCACGGCGCAGATTTTATCGTTCTTGCCGGGTACATGAAAAAAATCGATCCGGCCGTCGTCCTTCGATACCGAAATAGAATCATCAACGTGCACCCGGCGCTGCTGCCGGCTTTTGGCGGACAGGGTATGTTCGGCCATCACGTCCACGAAGCGGTGATCGCACAGCACGAATCAGTCTCCGGCGCAACCGTGCACATCGTCGACAACGACTTTGACCACGGTTCCATCGTGCTTCAAGAATCGATACCGGTAGACCCAAACGATACTCCTGAAATACTCGCCGCGAAGGTGCTGCGTATTGAACACCGGCTGCTTCCGCGTGCCGTTGAACTGTTCGCCTGCAAGAAAATCACCGTCGAAGACGGCAATGTTCACATTCACGACTGACCACAGACCGAGAGGAATTCATTGTTAAAGATCCGCCGGGCGCTTCTCAGCGTTTCCAACAAAGAAGGAATAGTCGAGCTTGCCGCAGAACTCCATCGCCTTGGTGTGGAGTTGATTTCGACAGGGGGAACACATGCCCTCCTCTCTGCCTCGAATATCCCCGTAAAACAAGTTTCGGAGATTACCGGTTTTCCTGAGATACTCGACGGCAGAGTGAAAACGCTGCACCCTGCGGTCCATGCAGCGCTGCTTGCGGTACTTGACAATCCCGTCCACAGAAAACAGCTCGACGACCTTCATATCCAGTCCATTGATCTTGTTGTCGTAAACTTATACCCGTTCAAAGAAACGATCGAGAAGAGCGGCGTGACAACGGAAGAGGCGATCGAGCAAATTGACATCGGCGGCCCGGCGATGATCCGCTCGGCCGCGAAGAATTATCGATTCTCCTGTGTTGTCGTCAGTCCTAAGAAATATTCCGCCCTGGCACAGGAATTGCGCGAGCGTAACGGTTCGGTAAGCGAAGAAACGTGTTTCAGACTCGCGAAGGAGGCCTTCCAGCATACGGCGCATTATGATGCGGTTATCGCCCAGTACCTCCAGCAGAAAACGGAGGAACAGCAATACTTCCCTGAGATCTTTACTATCTCGCTTGAGAAGATTTTCGATCTTCGCTACGGGGAGAATCCTCATCAGCGTGCAGCGTTGTATGGGGATTTTGAACACTGTTTCAAAAAGCTGCACGGCAAGGAGATGTCGTATAACAATATTATCGACACCACAGCTGCCGTAAACTTGCTTTCAGAATTTGCGGAACCGACGGCGGTCATTATTAAACACACAAACCCGTGCGGTGCAGGACAGGGATCAACGATCGCAGAAGCATACCAGCGCGCGATCGCAACAGATGCGAAGTCGGCGTTCGGCGGCATCGTGGCCGTCAATCGTCCTCTGGATATGGCAGCCGCTGAATTAATCAATCAGATTTTTACCGAAATCATCATCGCGCCTTCTTTTCCTCCGGAGGTACTCGAATTCCTGATGAAGAAAAAAGATCGGCGCCTAATCCAGCAAACCGGCGACGTCAGGTCTGTCATCGAATTGGATATTCGCAAGGTTACGTGCGGACTTCTCGTCCAGGCCCCTGATACTGCCCGCATCACGCGTGAAGACCTCAAGGTTGTCACAGAGCGAAAGCCGACGGACGATGAAATGGACGCCATGATCTTCGCATGGAAAATCGCCAAGCATGTGAAGTCCAACGCTATCGTGTATGCTCTCAAGGATTCCACGGTCGGCATCGGGGCGGGCCAAATGTCGAGAGTGGACTCGTCCAAACTAGCGGTGCGCAAAGCGCAGGATGCGGGGCTGTCACTGGCGAATACGGTTGTCGCGTCGGACGCGTATTTCCCCTTCGCGGACGGGCTGATCGAGGCTGTCAAGGCCGGGGCGACGGCGGTGATTCAACCGGGCGGCTCCGTCCGCGATAACGAGGTGATTAAGGCAGCGAATGAGAACAACATCGCGATGGTCTTTACCGGTATCCGTCATTTCAAGCATTAGACCGGCGGGACTCGAACTCTTATCGGGTAAATGTTACGATTGTCGATATTATTTAGGATTTTGGGGCTAGAATTTTGTATTTTTCATCAGCATTTTATTTAACTTTCGGACATTGATACAAATGGGAATTCTTTCCTTATTTTCCGCAGACCTCGCAATCGACCTCGGTACGGCCAATACGCTTATCCATATGAAGGGCAAAGGCATCGTCCTCAATGAACCATCGATCGTCGCCTTTGACCGGAACACAAAAAAAATAGTCGCGATCGGAAACGAAGCGAGAGAAATGCTCGGACGCACGCACCGCGACATCCGCACCATCCGGCCGATGAAAGACGGAGTTATCGCAGATTTTGAAATCGCAGAGGGGATGCTGCGGGAGTTCATAAAAAAAATCCACGCAAACTGGCTGCCGAGCCGGCGCATCGTCATCTGCGTACCCAGCGGCGTGACGGAGGTAGAAAAGCGTGCCGTGCGGGACTCAGCCGAACATGCAGGGGCAAAAGAAGTGCACCTTATCGCGGAGCCGATGGCCGCGGCGATCGGCGTCGGACTCGACGTCGACAACCCCGTGGGCAACATGGTCGTCGACATAGGGGGCGGAACGACGGAGATCGCCGTCATTGCACTGTCGGGAATCGTGAACGAGGAATCCATCCGCATCGCAGGCGATGAAATGAATTCAGCGATCATCCAGTTCTTCAAGAAGAATCATAACATTCTCATCGGCGAACGTACGGCGGAAGCGATCAAGTGCGAGGTCGGGTCGGTGATGCCGCTCAAAGAAGAAGTGACGATCCAGGTCAAAGGGCGTGACCTTGTGAACGGAATTCCAAAAACTACGGAAGCAAGTTCGGTGGAGATCCGGGAATCGCTGAACGAGTGCATCCAGCAGATCGTCGACGCCGTCAAATTAACCCTGGAACGGACTCCTCCCGAGCTTTCCTCGGATATTCTCGACCGAGGCATCATGCTGTCTGGTGGAGGTGCGCTGCTGAAGGGACTGGATGAGCGGCTCAGGCTCGAAACAAATTTGCCCGTCCATGTCGCTGAAGACCCGCTGACCGCCGTCGTCCGCGGCACGGGAAAGGTCCTGGAAAACTTGAACCACTATTCAAAAGTGCTTATTAAGAACCGGCGGTATTAACAATTAACAATTAACAATGATCAATGAACAATGAAAATCCCTCCTGATCATTGTTCACTGATCACTGATCATTGAAAAATGCAGCGCCTCTACCAACTGTACTTTCTCTTCAAAGAGTATATCATTTTTTCCTTCCTCGTACTCGTCTCTATCGGCCTTCTCACCCAGAATGATAACGAACAGGTCCGGCGTATTCGCTCGCTGGCGGTGGGAATGGTCGGCGCCTTCCAAAGCACCGTGTCGGTAATTCCGAACGTTTTCGAGATGGAGCGCGAGAACGAAATGCTGCGAAAAATGAATGTGAACCTCGCCGATGAAGTCAATCAACTTCGGGAGGCGCGGCTAGAGAACATGCGCCTCCGCTCCATGATCGCATTGAAAGAAACAACGACAACAAAGCTCATCGCCGGGAAGATCGTTGCAAAGAATCTCAACCTTCTACGGAATACGCTGACGATGAACATCGGTGAAAACGACGGCGTTGCAGTCGGGATGCCCGTGGTCACCGGCGAGGGGCTAGTCGGAAGGGTGATCGCTGTCAGCGGAGACTATTCAGTCTGCCAGGCGATGCTCAACGCAGACTTTCGGGCAAGCGCCAAAGTCCAGCGAAGCAGGGTTGACGGCATCATCGCGTGGGACGGCAGGTCCGTCATGCTGAAGAATATCGCAAAGTCGCTCGACGTCCGTACTGGGGATGCAATCGTGACGTCGGAATACAGCAATGTATTTCCGCCGAACATCAAGATAGGAGTCGTCGGCGCTGTGACCGAGATATCGGGCAGTCTGTTCAAGCGGGTAGAAGTTGTACCGGCGGTGGATTTTGTGAAGCTCGAGGAAGCGTTTGTGGTAATTTTCACTCCGAACATCGAGAAGGTCCGTCTGGAAGAAAAATCTCAGAAGTAATATTAGAACCTCACCCTGTCCCGACTTCGTCGGGACATCCCTCTCCTCCAAGGAGAGGGAAACTTTTCCAATAGCAGCAAATAATCATTTAAAGAAATAATCTCGACATAATTCCCTCTTCCAAAGGGAGAGGGTCAGGGTGAGGGATCCTTTTTGTGCGAACTTTCCCAAATCAGCCGCATCACTCCCTCCTGATTCGCTAAAAATTCCTTGTTCGAAAACCGAAGTACCGTGATCCCGAGCGCTTGTAGAAATTGACCGCGATGAAAATCTTGTTCTTTCCCTTCTCTGGTAAAATGCCGACTCCCATCCAGCTCTACTACCAATTTCGCAGAAAAACAAAAGAAATCTACAATGTAAGGGCCGATGGAGAATTGTCTCCGAAATTTAACGCCCATATGATTGTTCCTCACCAGCAACCAGAACCTCTTTTCCGCCGGAGTCATCGTCCGACGAAGCGCACGGGCCTTCGTTGTTGAAAATTGAGACGAAGAGATGAATCGTTTCCCCATTGGATCCCCCCGAGCTAGTAGCTCCCTCACCCTTAGTCCCTCTCCTTTCGGGAGTGGGATGTCCGAAGGACTGGGTGAGGGGATTATTTCTCCAGAAACTCCAATATCCCTTTCATATCGTCCGGCAATTCAGAATCGAACCGCATGAACTCTTTGGTCGCCGGATGTACAAACCCCAGTTTCTTTGCATGAAGTGCCTGGCGTGATATTGTTTCGAGAAGGTTCGCGGCCTCTGCCTTCTTCTTGCCGTCAACTCCTGTAATTTTTCTTCCGCCGTACGTCTCATCTCCAAAAACCGGATGATGAATATGCGCAAGATGAACGCGAATTTGGTGGGTACGTCCCGTCCGCAGGCGGAGCCGGAGCAGCGCAAGATAAGTGAACTGTTCCATCACTTCGTACTCAGTCACTGCGTATTTCCCCTCTTTAACCACAGCAACTTTCTTCCTGTCGCTCTTACTTCGGCCGAGCTGCGCTTCGATGATTCCTTCGGAAGTTTTGAATACGCCCCAGACGATCGCTCGGTATTCTCGTTCTGTTGTCTTGTTGGCAAATTGCCGCGAGAGTTTTTGGTGCGTCGTTTCATCCTTTGCGACGACCAGCAATCCGGAGGTGTCTTTATCCAGCCGGTGCACGATGCCCGGACGGAGAGGATGCGCCTTCGAAAGAGACTGCGAATGAAACAGCAGCGCGTTCACGAGTGTCCCGGAATAATTCTTGTATGCCGGATGAGTGACCATGCCCGCGGGTTTGTTCACGACGAGGAGATACTTGTCTTCGTAGACAATATCGAGAGGAATGTTTTCGGGGAGGACTTCAGGCGGTTCCGGTCGGGAAAGTTCGATGTGGATGATCTCGCCAGGGCTTATCGCGTGGCTTGACTTTACCTGCTTTCCATCTACTACAACTTCGCCGATGCGGATCGCTTCCTGGACCTTTGTGCGCGTTGCGTTCTCTACGTGCGACGTCAAATACACATCGAGGCGTTCTTTTTTTTGCCCAGCGGGTACAACAATGTCGAACTTGCGTTTCATTGCGGGATCCGCGCACACATGAGACACCGAGACCGGAATGGTAGAAGGATTACGATCTGACTTTGGGCGGAGATTCCGGAGAGGCCGGTGCGGGCTCCAGAGAAGGCTTCCCGATCTCTTCTTCCTCGATGACGAAACTCCGATGAAAGATCAGCAGGATCAACACGCCGACCGTCACTGAAGAATCAGCGATATTGAAGATGGGCCAGCGGGAGAGGTGGTATCCGAAAAGGCTGACGCTAAAAAAATCGATGTCGATGAAATCCACAACTTTTCCGTAAAACAATCCCCCGTCGTTGAAGAGCACGCCGTAAAAAACCCGGTCGATAAGATTGCCGATGGCTCCCCCAAGAATGAGGGCGAGCGAAAAACGAAATAACAGCCGTTCGTTCCTCATTTTGTACAAATAGAATAAAATGCCGATGCTCGCAAGAACAGAGAAGAGCGAGAAGAATAATTTGCCTCCGACGTCGATGCCGAACGCCATTCCGGGGTTTTCGATGTACGTCAGCCGGCAGAAATTGCCAAAAACCGGAATCGTGGATCCGAGGGGAATCCCTTTCACATGAATTCCGAGGGCTGAGATCGAAAACCCTTTGATGAACAACTTCGTCGCCTGGTCGCCGAGCACGACACACATCGTTACGTATAGTATTCTCACTTCACGATTTCCTGAAGGTTGTGCGAAATTTGTTACCTGCCCTTTTTTACTTTGCACCGGATACAAAGCTGAGCATGGGGAACGGCTTCCAGCCGTTCTTTTTCGATCAGCTTGCCGCAATCGGTGCAAAATCCGTAGGTGCCTTTTTCTATCCGCTTCAACGCATCCTCCAGATAGTTCAAGAACTTGCCCTCCCTGGACGCGAACAAGAATGTCTTTTCCCTCTCCATCGCGTCCGTTCCCTGTTCCATATGCATTGAGTAGGTGGAGTTCTCGTTCGCGTATTCTCCGGTCGTAACATCCATCATGCTCTCTTTGAGAATCTGAAGCTCCTCGAGAATCTCCTTCCTCTTTTCCATGATGATGACTTTGAAGTGTTCTAGATCTTTCACTCCGTACCCCTTCACCTTCACGGGTCGTTTTTCCGGCACCGCTTTGGCCATGATCTTATCCGCCGCTTTGGGGGCAACTTTTTTTCGTTTTGCTTTCGCAGCCATAACTCCCACTCCTTTTTTAACTCCGACGATCTTTTTCTTTGCAGTAACTGCTTTTGCCATGGAAATCCCTCGAAATGAATAGATTATGAATTAGCGTCGTCACTGGTCTTACCTCGCCCGCTCGATGCTGATGTCGCATTGCTCGCCGTTGATATTGTCCTTTGTCGAGATTTCGCCCGCATGCAGCGTAGAGTGGACGTCGACGGCAAGCGTTTCGTGGGCAATGTAGTCTTTCATTGATTCTAGAGCTGCGTTAAGTGCCTCGGTTCCCGAGTAGTAAATCGAAATTCTGTCTGTCACGTCGAAACCGGCATCCTTCCTCATGTTCTGCACCCGGTTGACAAATTCTCGAGCGAATCCTTCATTTCGCAGCTGGGGGGTAATTTCGGTATCAAGTGCGACGGTCAATCCTGCATCCGATTCGACAAGCCATCCGTGAAGGTCTTCGTGCTGCACTTCCACGTCCTCCTTCGATATGGAGAACGTATCGCCGTTCACCGGAATGACGAAGACGCCAGTCTTCTGAAGCGAGGTGATCTCCTGCGCCGTCATTTCGCGGACTTTCGCCGCGACGGCCTGCACCTGTTTGCCGTACTTCTGTCCCAAAGTTCTGAAATTCGGTTTTGCCTTTTTGATGACGATGTCGGATTCATCGTGGACGAACTCGATCGCTTTCACGTTGATCTCGTCCAGGATCACTCCCTCCATTTTCAGAATGGTCTGTTTTTGCTCTTCGTCTGAAATCGGAACGATGATCTTCGTCAACGGCTGCCGTACTTTAAGGTTCGACTTCATCCTCATTGCGCGAACCATCCCTACGATCCGAACGGCGCGATCCATCCTGTCTTCAAGTTCCCGGTCGATGACGTCAGCTTCGACCTTTTCCAAGGTTGAAAGATGAACTGATTGAAACGGCTCGCTCTTTGTCACCGAGTTCAGGCCGCGGTACAATTCATCGGCAAGGAACGGTGCGAACGGGGCCATCAATTTTGTCACGGCGACCAGGCATTCATACAACGTCTGATACGCGGCAGTCTTGTCTCTTCCTTTTTCGCTCTTCCAAAAGCGCCGCCTGTTCCTTCTAACATACCAATTAGAAAGTTGGTCTATTGTGAAGTCGCTCACGGCGCGGGCCGCTTTCATAATATCGTATTCATCCATGTATCGCATGTAGGACTGGATGAGCGTGTTGAGCGAAGATAGGATCCAGCGGTCGATTTCAGCCCGTTCTGCGACCGGAATCCTCGTTTCGTCATAGACAAACTCGTCGATATTCGCGTAGAGCGCAAAGAAGGAGTAGGTATTGACCAGCGTGCTGAAGAACTTCCGCTGAACTTCCGCGATTCCCTCTTCATCGAATAATGTCGGGCGCCACACCGGGCTGTTGGAAACAAGATACCAGCGCGTCGCGTCGGCCCCGTACTTTTCGATGAGCTCGAACGGATTGACAGTGTTCCCCTTCGATTTGGACATTTTCTGTCCCTGCTTGTCGAGGATCAGATCGTTGACAAGACAATTCTTGAACGCCGGCTTGTCGAAAAGAAATGTTCCGATCGAATGAAGTGTGTAGAACCACCCGCGGGTCTGGTCGATCCCTTCAGAAATAAAATCTGCCGGATACGCCTTACTGAATGTTTCTTTGTTCTCGAACGGATAGTGCCATTGTGCGAACGGCATCGAGCCCGAATCGAACCAGACGTCGATAAGCTCGGGCGTCCGTTTCATTGTGCCGCTGCATTTTTCGCACGTAAACATTACGGGGTCGACAGACGGCTTATGCAAATCGAGCGGCTGCGGAAAATTAGTTCCTTGTTTCAATTCTTCGATGCTGCCAACACATTTCAAGTGTCCGCATTTTTCGCACACCCAGATCGGGAGCGGCGTTCCCCAGTAGCGGTCGCGCGACAAGGCCCAATCTTTGTTCTCTTCAAGCCAGTTGCCGAAACGGCCGGAACCGGTTTCCGAAGGTATCCAGTTGATCTGTTTATTCAATTCGATCATTCTTGCCGCGTACTTCGTCGTACTGATGTACCATGACTCGCGCGCATAATAGAGGAGCGGTGATGAACAACGCCAGCAATGCGGGTAGCTGTGAAGATACGCTTCTTTTTTGTAGAGAATGTTACGCGACTTTAAATCCTGTATTATTTCTGCGTCTGCATCTTTGACGAATTTGCCCTTATAGTCGGTGACCGTCTCATCAAACTCGCCCGACTTGTTAACGGGATGGATTGTCGGAAGACCATATTTGCGGCCCGTCTGGTAATCGTCTTCGCCGTACGCCGGTGCCATGTGAACAATGCCGGATCCGTCTTCCGTAGTTACAAAATCCGCTTCGACGACGTACCAGCCTCTTTCTTTTGTTTGATGATAGTTAAAGAGTCGTTCGTATTCTTTTCCGGCCAGATCCCTTCCCGTATACTCCGCAACAATTTTATATTTATCCTTCAAGACTCCGAGCCGTGCTTTTGCGAGGATAAAGAATTCCCCTGTCCCGACGAGGGCGTCATCCTCGCCGCTCATCAATTCGACTTTGACGTACTCTATTGCCGGATGGACTGCCAGTGCGACGTTGGAAATGAGCGTCCAGGGCGTTGTCGTCCAAACGAGAAAATATGTGTTTGTCTCCCCTTTTACCTTCATCTTCACATACACGCTCGGATCCTTTACATCTTTATACCCGAGAGCAACTTCGTGAGATGACAGCGGCGTTTCGCAGCGCGGGCAGTACGGCTGGATCTTGTAACCTTTATAGATCATCCCGCCGTCGAAATAACGCTTCAGCGCCCACCACACCGATTCCATGTACTCGTTCGTGAACGTGATGTAGGGATGCGCGAGATCCACCCAGTACCCCATCTCGCGCGTCATTGTTTCCCATTCGGTCTTGTACTTCCAAACCGACTTTCTGCATTCCTCGTTGAACTTCTCGACCCCGTACGCGATGATATCGTCTTTGTGCTTGATGCCGAGCATCTTTTCAACTTCGATCTCGACGGGGAGTCCGTGCGTATCCCATCCCGCCTTGCGGTGAACCTGGTATCCTGACATCGTTTTGTATCGGCACACGATGTCCTTAAGCGCGCGAGCCATCACATGATGAATACCAGGACGGCCATTTGCAGTCGGTGGGCCTTCATAAAAGGTATACTGCGGCCTTCCTTCACGCGAAGTAATGCTTTGTTCAAAAATCTTGTTCGCATCCCAAAACGCGAGAATCTCCTTTTCGACGCCGGAGTAACTGATTTTGTCGGTAAGCTCTTTGAACATAGAAAACAATTAATGATTAAGAATTATGAATTAATAATTAAAGAGGGGCCATTCAGGGGTTGCTTGTTGAACTACCATTTTTAATTCTTAATTATTAATTCATAATTGATTTACCACTTCTTTCATGATCGCGGTTAGTTTCGGCTCTGCGGCCATCGCTGTTGCAACAATTTCATCAAGTTTCGCCGGCTTGAGTGTGTCAGGGAAACACTCATCCGTAATAATCGAAAATCCCAGCACTCGCATCGACATGTGGACTGCTACGATGCATTCCGGCACTGTAGACATGCCGACCACGTCTCCTCCGATTCCTCGAAGAAATCGATACTCGGCGCGTGTCTCAAGGTTGGGACCAGGGACGGCAACGAAAACTCCCTTTTGAACTTTGATCTTTAAATCGCTCGCAACTCTTTCGGTCAATGCTATCAGATCTCTTGTATACGGCTCGGACATGTCCGGAAAGCGGGGCCCAAGAGTATCATCGTTGGGGCCTATCAACGGATTGTCGCCGAGCAAATTGATATGGTCGGTAATCAGCATGATATCCCCGCGGGAATATGCAGGGTTCATTCCTCCGGCAGCGTTGGAAACGAGTAGCGTCTCGACCCCGAGGAATTTCATCATACGGATCGGAAACGTGATCTGCTGCATGGTGTAGCCTTCATAAAAATGAAAGCGCCCCTGCATCGCAACGACACTCTTCCTTCCAAGAGTCCCAAAGATCAACTTGCCATGATGGGATTCGACGGTCGACAAAGGGAAATGCGGAATATCGCCGTAGTCGAGCACCACCTCGGTCTTGATTTCTTTTGCCAATCCTCCGAGGCCTGTCCCCAAAATGATCCCGATCGCCGGCGATGCCGAAGTCTTTGTGCGTAAAAATCTTATCGTATCATCAATGTGCTGGCGTAGGGGAGACATTGTCTATTTTCGATTTACAATTGCCAATTTTAGATTGCGACTTATTTTCGACTTACTGTTTACCGACAGCTGTTTACTGTTCACTGATCACTGTTCACAGCTTCTTAATAATCTCGTCAATTTCTATCGAATCTTTCCCAGTTCCTCTCGACAAGTCCCTCGTCAATTCATCATCGTCGACCTCAAGCGCTTTGATCAGGTCGATCTCTGAATTCAGCAGTACTTTCAGCCGGCTGACGATCGATTCTTTTTTCGAGCGGAGGTTCGCGATCTCTTCCCTGGTTCTGGAAAGTTCCATCCGTGCGCGGTCTAGAAGCTGGTTCGCTTTCAACTCCGACTCCTGGATAATCAACTGCCCTTCTTTACGCGAGTTCTCGATCGACCTGCCGCTGGCTTCCTGCGCCTGCATCAATGTCTGCTGCAACGTCTTCTCCATCTGCCGGTAATCGCGAAGCTGCGTTTCAAATTCAACGAGTTGCCCGCTCATTTCTTTGGATTGTCGCATCAGATCGGCGAACTCATTGGACATCATGTCCAGGAATGAATCAACCTCCACCGGGTCATATCCCCGAAGAACCTTCTTGAACTCCTGTTTCTTTATATCAAGAGGTGTGAGTTTCATCGATGCCTCCTTCAGTGAACGTTTGGTTTTGGCCTTGTCCCAAAAATCGCTGTTCCGATCCGAACCATCGTAGAACCTTCTTCAATGGCAACAGTAAAGTCGTGACTCATTCCCATCGAGAGATGCCTCATCGGCTGGCGAAGAAGCTTGGCAGAGTTGATCTCTTCAAAAACCGTTTTCAGAAGACGGAAAGATGGCCGCGAGTCTTCGGGGTCGGACGTGAATGGACCGATCGTCATCAACCCCTGGACATTCAGGTTCGGCAGATACGAAATCTGCCTGACCAAATCTACAGCCTTGCCCGGTTTGACGCCAAATTTTGTCTGCTCACCGGAAGTATTTAGTTCGATCAACACATCCATGACGCGGCCCAGCATTGCACCCCGCTTTTGAATCTCTGCCGCTACATTATCATTATCGACCGAGTGGATTAGATGCACCCACTCGGCTACGTATTTTACCTTATTGGACTGCAGGTGCCCAAGAAAATGCCAGCGAATCCCGGGTTCGGTAACCTTCGTCTTCTTCTCCCTGACTTCCTGGACGTAATTCTCTCCGACGTCATGGACTCCGGCACGCGCAACTTCGTCAATTTCAAGAAATCCGAACGTCTTCGTCACGGCAATCAGCGTCACCGAATCCGGATTTCTCCCTGCCGCAAGACAGGCGTTTTTAATCTTTTCCTGCAAATTTTTAACGTTTTCAGCAATCATTTGCGGCTTGAACATTGAATATAGCGGATTTATGTGTCAAAAACAATAAGGAAGTTAGCGTAACTCCGCTTCGTCTTTGTTCCAAGTCAAATGAACAGGAATAGTTACTATTCGGCGGGTTCTATCCCGGCCGCCTGCTATTGACTTAAGACGGCTTTTTCACTTAATTAAACAAGGCTACATTACGCCACCAACCAACGCAAATTTCTATGTCTCATTTGGATTCCGACA
Organism: uncultured Chitinophagaceae bacterium; assembly: GCA_964439265.1. GTDB lineage: Bacteria > Bacteroidota > Ignavibacteria > UBA10030 > UBA8401 > JAGVPT01. The sequence continues at coordinate 139,082 of CAYTOA010000001.1, read as the reverse complement.
GCTTCGACGATGAGTTAGGAGGCCAACCCCCGCGGCGTAACGACCGTAGTGAGGAGATCGAGCGCTTCAAGGATATCCTCAAGAAGGGGGGGAATGGCATCCGCACTATTGAGGCCCTTGAAGAGATCGTCGATTTCTACTTCGAACAGGAAAAGTTTGAAGAAGCGCTCCATTTTGCAGACCAGTTGATCGAGTTTGTGCCGTACAGCTCGGATGCGTGGGTACGGAGGGGAATGATCTTGAACAACATGTACCGGTACGATGACGCGATCGAATGTTATGAACACGCTGTGAGCCTCAATCCGAATGAATGTGAGATATATATTAACCTCGGCATAACGTTCGATAATGCAAACCGGGTAGATGAAGCGCTCGAAAGTTTTGAAAAAGCTCTGTCGATTGAACCCGGCAGTGAAGAAGCCCTTTTCAATAAGGCTGTGACACTCGAAAAAATTGAGCGGTACAAAGAAGCTGCTGAGATCTTTGAGTTCCTGCTGAAAGAGAATAAAGAAAACAAAGATGCGATGTTCGAACTTGGATTTTGCTATGACTTCATGGACCGGCTGGAGGATTCTCTCAAATGCTACGATGAACATCTCAACCTCGACCCTTACAATTACAATGCATGGTACAACCGCGGCATCGTACTGAACCGGATTGGTGATTTTGCCCGCTCGATAGACAGCTATGACATGTGTATTGCCATCAAGGACGATTTCGGCGCAGCATGGTACAATAAAGGCAATGCGTTTGCCAATATGGGAAAATTCCACGAAGCGGTAGAGTGCTATTCTCAAACACTCCGTCATGAATCGAAAGATGTTCCGGCGTGGCATAATATGGGAAATGCATACGAAGAACTGGGAAATTATACCGAAGCGATCAAATGTTTCACGCAGGCGATCAAATACGACAACGAACATTACGAGTCGTTTTTCGGACGCGGCAGCTGTTACGATACGCTCGAACAGTACAAAAAAGCCCTGCAGGACTACAATCGCGCACTCGAAATCTGCCGTGATTACCCCGAACTTTGGTACGCCAAAGCCGACGTCGAATACAATCTGGGAAAATACCGTGAATGCCTGATCGGCTACAAAATGGTTGTGCAGCTCGACAAGAAGAACTACGAAGCCTGGTTTGACTACGGCGACACGCTGTTCGAGCTGGGATACCTGAAAGAAGCGCTCAAAGCGTTGAACCGATGCATCGAGCTCAATCAGCAATTTGCAGAGGCATATTATACGCGCGCAAAAGTCCTTTTCGTGATGAAGAAGATGCTGGACGCCGTCGACTCCCTCAAATCGGCGTTCGCGCTGCAGAGCGACCTGCGCAAAAGGTTCGAGACTGAATTCCTTGGCGTCAAGTCGATCAAAGAGTTCTCTTCGCTGCTCCAGCGCTAGGCATTTTTCTAACGGTATGGTTTACCTTCGGAACCTAATCCCGGAACGGCGAGATTAGGTTTTTTAATTTTTTGACCAACGCAGCCATGAATTTACAGCCTCTCCAACGCCTCGGCATCATCGGCCACCCGATCGCGCATACCCTTTCGCCGGCAATGCACTCGGCAGCCATTAAAGAACTCGGCATTCCGTTCACCTATGGCGTCTTCGACGTTGCCGGCGAATTCCTTCCGGCACTCATAGCGTCATTGCGAAAGGTCGGGACTGCGGGCGTGAATGTGACTATCCCTTATAAAGAAGTTATTATTCCATTGCTCGATGCCGTGGACCACGACGCGGCGACGATCGGCGCCGTTAATACAATTGTCAACCACGAAGGCAAGTTCACCGGCTACAACACCGATGTCGCCGGGATCCAACAGTCTCTAGACCCGTTCAAAGAAAGAATCCGCAAAGCCCCGGTTATCATCCTCGGCGCCGGAGGAGGCGCACGGGCTGCGGCATATTCAGTATCAAATTACTTCTCACCTGCCTCGGTGAAGATCTACAATAGGACGGCTGCCCGAGCAGAGAAGTTAACCGGCGAGTTCCGGAATCTTTTTCACCACGTCGTTTATGACAATATTTCAGATGAACGTCGCCTTCGGGCGGTCATTGCAGAATCGACACTCGTAATAAACACGACCCCCGCCGGCATGACGCCGAATACCGACGCCCTGCCGATCCCTGCTGGAATTCGATTTTTAAATCATCAAATAATTTTCGATATTATATACACCCCCATTGAAACGGCGCTCCTGCGAAGGGCAAATGAGGACGGGGCGGCAACGGTCAACGGAGTGGAGATGTTCGTTCACCAGGGGGCAAAGGCGTTTGAATTGTGGACTGGAATGAAATTTCCGATCGATGCCGCTCGACGAACCGTAGTGGAAACGCTGACGGCGCGGACCGCATCATAAACGAAGGTACATTGAAATACAGGAATATTACACGGAGAATATCGGTATGCTGGCTCAGCTGACCCAAACAAAATACGAACGCCTCCGGTCCATCATTGCTGAGCTCGGCTCGGTGGTCATCGGATACTCGGGGGGGGTCGACAGCACCCTGCTGTTAAAAGTAGCGACCGATGTTCTTGGCGACAATGCAATCGCCGTCATTGGTAGATCGGAAACTTACCCGAGTGCGGAATACGAGGAAGCGGCCGCGCTGGCGAAGAGTTTCGGCTCCCGGTATATCGAAGTTGCGACGGAAGAGACCGACCAGCTGAAGTTTCAGGAGAACCCTCCCGACAGGTGCTATTTCTGCAAGACGGAATTGTTCGGCAAGCTCACCGAAATCGCGGAGAAAGAGAATATTCCATGGATCGCCGATGGGTCTATCACCGATGACGTCGGAGATTTTCGCCCGGGCATGAAAGCGAAAAAAGAGAATAATGTACGCTCTCCATTGCTGGAAGCGGAGTTGTCTAAAATAGAGGTCCGCGAAATTTCCGAACATCTCAACCTGTCGACGTGGGATAAAGCGTCGTTCGCGTGCCTCTCGTCTCGTTTCCCGTACGGCTTCGGTATCACAAAAGAGAATCTGACGAAAGTTGACAGGGCGGAGGGAATTCTCCGGAATGCCGGGTTCAAATACTACCGCGTCCGCCACCACGACGATAAGACAGCACGTATCGAAGTAGGCGCTCAGGAGCTTCACCGCTTTCTCGACGATGCACTACGGTATTCTCTCGTGGATCAATTGAAAGAACTGGGTTTCACATACGTCACCCTTGACCTTCAGGGATATCGGACCGGAAGCATGAATGAAGTATTGTCGCCCGAAGCAAAAGAATCGTTCACCAAGTAGGGTTATCGTGCAGTACTCATAACGATTCAACTGTTGAGGCGAGACATAGGTATGATGCTGTTTTCGCGGTAACCCAAGCCCGTGATGAACGCAATCTCTCCGACGCCATCTTCGATAAGAAGCCGCCGGACGCAAGCGGAGGTCGGAGATCATCGAAATAGTTTCCAACAAGAAACCTCATGCCGATAGAATCGGACAACAATCGACGAGCAATCAGCGAACTCCTGAAGTCCGCCGACCGATCGATCAAAGACGGCAATCTGGACGGCGCGCTGGGCTTTATCGAACGGGTCTTCGAGATCGAGCAGCGCAATGTCTACGCCCGGGCGTACAAGGAGCGGATCCTCGCGTTAAAAGACGCCGAAATAAAGGACGCAGTTCCTCCCCCCCCGGCGAAGAAAGAGGAGCCGCCGGTGAAAGCTGCACCGCCGGCTGAAAGAAAAAAAGTAGAAGAGAAAATACCCGTCTCCATTCCGGAAAAACCGGCGGCGCCTGCTCAGGCGAAAAGTTTGCCGTCAAAAACGGCGTCGCTGCATATTCCCCACTCCCCCGCAGCCCTCGAAGCGTACCGAACCCTGCTGACTGAGATTTGGTCTGACGGCAACGTCAGTGCCGAGGAGCAGTCGCAGATCGATTCCATGAAAGAGACCTTCGCCATCACCGAGAAAGATCATGCAGACATCGAGCGGGAAGTCAGGATCAACGCGTACCTTGCGGCGATCAGGGAAGCATGGAGGATGGGCGTCACGTCGTTTGTCGATATCCGCAAACGATTTAAGATCTCAGACCAGGAACATTTAAGCGTCGAGCAGAAGATCAACCAGTTTCTTCAATCGCTCAAGGCGAAAGGCACAGTGCTGCTCTTGGACGACGACAATTCATTTCTCAGCGTGATCAAGGATGTATTGAGCGAAGCAGGTTATACCTGTTACACGGTGAACTCCGGCGAGGACGGGTTAGTTGCGCTCGAAAACGTAACCCCGGATATCGTGGTGTGCGATATCGATTTCGTGAAGCCGAAAATGAATGGATTTACATTCTACGAAAAATTCCGGGCGATCGAACGGTTTGTCGACGTGCCGTTCATCTTCATGAGCGGGCTCGACCAGGACATTGTCGTACGGGCCGGAAAACAAATGGGAGCTGACGATTACCTCACGAAACCGTTCGATGCCGAATTGCTCACCGCAACCATCGAAGGAAAACTGAAGCGGTCGCGTGAGATCAAACGGATGAGACAGAGGTCCAGGAACTAGAAATCAACCGATGAAACAGAGACAATACGAATGAAGAATTTCTTCCAGAGGCTGAGAGCATTTTTTCAGAACTTAGGTCTTGTCGAGCAGGCGCAGATCGTCGCCTCGACCGCCGTTGTCGTTATCATGGTCACGATCATCAGTGCAAACATTGTTCTTAATCTGGAGCTCACGCCGCTCGACTTCATCAGCATCATTACCGTCGGCATCATCGGGTTCGCCAGCGTCTATTTCTCGCTGAAATACGGACGGCAGCTCGAGGCGCAGAAACGGGAACTCGAAGCGCTCAATCGGGTGGCGGAATCGGTCAACCAGTCGATCGACCTCGATTATCTGCTAAGCAATGTGCTGCAGATAGTCGTTGAGCTTGCCCGGACTGAGTACGGCTGGTTATACATTGTGGTCGATAAGAAGCTGGAACTGCGCAATTCACGCGGCTGCTCGTTCAGCTTCTTCAACAACGAGGCCCTCGGCAATATCGAGCTTATCCCGTGGATTCAAAAGATCCATACTCACAAAGAGGACACTGTAGCAGGCACTTCGTTCGCCGACGACAATGTTCAGCGGGCCGGCCTCTCGTCGTGGGTGTCGGTTCCGCTTCGTGCCGCGGACCAGTTCGCCGGCGTGCTGCTTCTGGCCACCACGGTCAAAGGATTCTTTTCCGAACGCCAAGTCGACCTTATTGCAGCGTTTGGGAATCACATCAACGTTGCGCTGAACAACGCACACTTGTTCGACAGACTTCGGAAGTCGGAACAACAATACGCAGATCTTTTCGAGCACTCGCCGGACATGTACCATCTTGTGAACCGCGAGGGCATCATCATCAGCAGCAATCAAACTGAAGTGCAGACGCTCGGCTATCAGAAAACGGACATCATCGGACATCCTCTCACACAACTCTATCCGCCGGAGTACCGTCTCAGCGTGCTCGAGACATTGCTAAAAGCGTTCGAGAACGGACACGAATTCCGCGGCATGGAAGAACAGATGGTGAAGCGGGACGGAGGAGTCATCGATGTCAGCGTCAACACGTCACTCGTTTATGACGATAAACATATTCCGGTGCTGATGCGATGCGTCGTTCGGGACATTACGGAAAAGAAGAAACTCGAACAGAAAATCATGCAGGCGCAAAAGATCGACAGCATCGGCAACCTTGCCGGCGGCGTCGCACACGACTTCAATAACATTCTTGCCTCGATCCTCGGCTCATCGTCGATCATGCGGCGGCGGATGAATGAGAACGATAAATGGTTCCCCTTCGTCGACATCATCGAAACGGCGGCAAAACGGGGTGCTTCGCTCACGCGCCAGCTGTTGACGTTTGCAAGGAGGGGAAGCGTCGAGGTCCACCCCGTCGACATTCACGCGATCATCATCGAGACAATCCATCTTTTTGAACGAAGCGTCAATCCGGATATCTCCATCGTAACAAATTTCACATCCGAAGTCGCGATCGTGAACGGCGACGAAGGACAGATCCAGCAGGCAATGCTCAATATTTTCATCAACGCACGGGATGCGATGCCGAACGGAGGCATCCTGACCATTGAAACGTCGCCCGTGCAGTATTCCGACCAGGACCGGAGCACACTCTCGGGGGAAACCCGAAGCGGAAGCTATATCGCAATGAAGGTGGTCGACAGCGGCATCGGAATGAGCAAAGAGGTCCAGCAGAGAATGTTCGAACCTTTCTTCACGACAAAAGAACAAGGCAAAGGTACCGGGCTCGGACTATCGGTTGTGTACGGTGTCGTGAACGGCCACGGAGGCTACATTTCGGTCCAGAGCGAACCGGGAAAAGGGACCACGTTTTCGATTCTGCTTCCGAAATTGCCCGAAACGTTCAAATCAAAAACAGTTCGTCCGGATAAACGGATCGTCGGGGGAACAGAGACCATTCTTGTGGTCGATGATGAAGAGATCGTCCGAACGACAATCAGCGCAATGTTGTCGGACCTCGGTTATACCGTCGAATCTTCCCGCGGCGGAAAGGAGGCATTGGATATTCTCGCAAAGAAAAAGAAGATCGACCTTGTCCTTCTCGACATGACAATGCCTACGATGGGGGGAAAAGAAGTCTTCCAAAAAATTCGGCGGATAAAATCTCACGCAAAGGTCATTATCTCAAGCGGATACAGCGACTCGATCTTGGGCGAGGACACGTTCGCCAAGAAAGTCGACGGATTCCTCCAGAAACCATACCAGATCGAAGACCTCTCAAAAAAGATCCGCGAAGTCCTGGACAGAAGCCACAAATCGTAAGAGGCCGTAAATCTCCTCTTGAAAAATACCCCGCCAATACGTATGTTATCATTGCAATCCCATTTTGTTCAATACTGAAATCGCGATGAATACTTTTTCCGACGAACTGCGTAAAGAGCGTGTCGCTAAAGACATCTCTCTCGCAGACATTTCTAAAAAAACGCATATCAACGTCAAGTACCTCGAGGCGATTGAACAGGGCTCTTTCGATATCCTCCCGCAGACGTATGTTCGTGCATTCATCCGCGAATATGCGCTCGTGATCGGATTGGCGCCGAAAGCCGTTCTGAAAAAATTCGACGTTATGGTGGGCGGAAAATATTCCGTCGACAACGGCACAATGATCGGGTCCGGGTGGAGCGGTACGGAGCTCCCTTCACTCCCCGAACAGGCCGGCGCCGCACGAGCCGGGGGAAAACCCGAGTACCTGCGGCAGAATGACAACAGGACGGTCGCCGTCGTCGTCGGCGTCGTCATTGTCGCCGTGATCCTCATCTATTTCATGTACGACTATGCCACGCAGGAATCAAAGACCCCGATAGCGCAGGAGACACCGTTCCAGGAAGTCGTCAAGGAACAGGAGAAGCAGATCCTTCCCCAAAAGGCGTCACTCGATACTTTCGCAGTTCTCCAAGCCGCTCCAAAAAAAGATTCGTTGACTCTGCGCGCGGTGACGGCCGATTCGGTGTGGATCAGTATCGGCAAAGACAATGCACCCACACAAAGCATCATCCTTCTCCCCGGGGCTTCTCGGACGTGGATCGCTGCAAAACAGTTCAGGCTCTCTCTCGGAAACGCAGGCGGGATCCGGTTTATGCTGAACGGAATCGACATCGGCAAATTCGGAAAACGCGGCGTTGTAATCCGGAACCTCATCCTCACCTCTGAGAATTTGAAACCCAAACGTTGACATGAAAGCGCGGAAATCCAGCCCTTCAGGAAACGATGCGCGCGACCGCGTCCGTGAGCTGTCCGAAGTGATCCGGGAGCATGATCACAAGTATTACGTCCTCTCAGACCCGACGATCTCGGATGAAAAGTACGACCTGCTCATGCGCGAGCTTGCCGACCTCGAAAAGCAATTCCCTAAACTGAAAGCTCCCGACTCACCAACACAGCGCGTCGGCGGCCAGCCGACGAAAGAGTTTTCGGCTGTAACACACAGCGTCCCGATGCTCAGCCTGGCCAATACATATTCCGAAGAGGAATTGCTCGATTTCGACCGGAGGGTCGATTCGCTGCTGGAGCACGAAACCTATCGGTACATCGCAGAGCTAAAAATCGACGGGGTCGCAATCAGCCTCAGGTATGAGAACGGGATCCTTGTTCAGGGAGCGACGCGGGGAGACGGCGTTCAGGGAGACGAGATCACCAACAATCTCCGGACGATCCGTTCCATTCCCCTGCGCTCTCACGCTGCGAAAACCCGGCTTCGTAATTTTGAAGTGCGCGGTGAGATCTACATGCAGAAGAAAGATTTCGAGAGGATGAACTCCGAACGGGAACTCGCAGGAGAAAAGCTTTTTGTCAACGCACGCAATTCAACCTCCGGGACGCTGAAACTTCAGGACCCGAAAATCGTCGCCGCCCGGCGTCTCAACATGTTCTCGTATTTCCTCCGTTCGGATGATGTTTCGCTGAAGAGCCATTATGAGAACTTGCAGATGCTGAAAGAAATGGGCTTTGTCGTCAACGAAAATATCCGGATCTGCAAGACGATACGTGAGGTCAAGAATTTTTGCGATGAATGGAAGGACCGGCGCCAAAGTCTGCCGTACGACATCGACGGAGTGGTCGTAAAGGTCGATTCGATCCGCCAGCAAGATGCACTCGGAGCCGTAGCAAAAAGTCCCCGGTGGGCGATTGCATACAAATTTCCGGCTCAAAAAGTCGAGACGAAGCTACTGGGCATCACGCTGCAAGTGGGGCGCGTAGGAACAATCACGCCGGTGGCAGAAATGGAGCCCGTTTTTGTGGGGGGCACGACCGTGAGCCGTGCAACGCTTCACAACGAAGATTACATCAACGAACTCGACCTGCGGATCGGCGACACCGTCACCGTTGAAAAAGGGGGCGATGTGATCCCCAAGGTGAGCGCAGTGAACACGGCAAAGCGGGAGAAGAGTTCCAGGCCTTTCGCCATGCCGAAGGTGTGTCCGGAATGCGGCTCGAAAATCTACCGCCCCGAAGGCGAAGCAGCCTACTATTGCGAGAACTCGGAATGCCCGGCGCAGGTGCGCGGAAGGATAGAACATTTTGCTCATCGCGGAGCGATGGACATCGAAGGCCTGGGAGAGGCCGTCATCGATCTGCTCGTCAACGAGAAGCTCATCTATACACTCGCGGATATATATTCGCTGAAAAAAGAACAGCTCGTTCCCCTCGAACGCATGGGAGAAAAGAGTGCGCAGAATCTTATCGATGCGATCGAACAGAGCAAGAAGCAGCCGTTTCAGAAAGTGATCTTCGCGCTCGGCATCCGCTATGTCGGCGCTGGAGTTGCGAAACTGCTCGCCGATTCGTTTGGCTCCATCGACAGGCTCCAGAACGCGTCTCTCGAAGACCTGGAGCAAGTCGAGGGAATCGGGCCCCGCATCGCAGAAAGCGCGGTCCGTTTTTTCAACGAGCGGCACACAAAAGATCTTATCAACAAGCTGCAGCGCGCCGGCGTTACGCTGAAATCCGTGAAAAAGAAATCCTCTTCTCAGCCGTTTGCCGGAAAAACATTCGTCCTCACAGGGGGGTTGGATACGATGACGCGCGATGAAGCAAAGGAGCGAATTGAATCATTGGGGGGAAAAGTGACGTCGAGCGTGAGCGCAAAAACCGATTTCGTCGTCGTCGGAACGGACGCCGGGTCGAAACTCGACAAAGCAGTCGAGCTGGGGGTGAAGACCGTCGACAAAAAGGAGTTTCAAAAAATGCTCGGTTCCTAGCTGTCGGACACCTTGCTCATTAACGGGATAATTATTTCATTACCGCAGAGAGAAGCTTCCAACAGCTTTTTCCGCAACTTGCTTTTAAGATAAACCTTTTGCAACTTTACTCAGCCAGAGAAAGAGCAGCGAATTGATTATGCTGGAATCCTCACGGCTGCGGATCGGGATGGCTCTTGCGCGGTTTCATTTTCGCAAGCATAATTATCCGCAGACGGAATTCACAAAATTGTATTCCGAAGCGCGAACTGCTCTCGTGATCGTTCCGGAAGACAGCGAGCATCGTGCGCTGGCGATTCCTTTGCTGACATCGCTGCAGAACAAATTTCGGGGCAACAAGCTGACCGTCGTGATCTACGATTCTTTTCGGGACCTTTCGAGTTCACTCGCTCACTGCGACGTTTTCCCGATGACAAAAGAGAGCATCGGTTTTTTCTATCTTCCCAAAAAAAAGGCGGTGCAAAAACTCAACCGCCAAAAGTTTGATGTCGTGTTCGACCTCAACCTTCCGATGGTTCTTCATGCCGCATATCTCTGCCGCGGCGCGAATGCAGCCTTGAAAGTCGGATTCGTCAAAGAAAACGGAGACAAGTTCTATAATTTCCAATTAAAGACATCACACGAGAAAAGCCCGCAGCGAAGTTTCGAGCAATTGTTGCGCACTATGGCAATGTTTTGACGGAGCGTCGGAGGATTAATGAAGTTTGATGTTACAAAAAATACACAGCAAACGGTTATCAAGATAAAGGAACGGAAACTTGACGTATCCGTCTCTCCCGAGTTAAAGGGGGAATTTATCCTGCTCTGCCGTCCAACGCTAAAATCGCTTGTAGTGGACCTGACGGACGTTGAGTTCTGCGACAGTAGCGGCCTCAGCGCGCTTCTTATCGCTGAACGCCAGATGCGCGGACATGGCGGCAAGGTCATCCTTGTCGGCGTGCACAAAAAAGTCATGGCGCTCCTGAAGATCTCCCAGCTCGACCGCGTTTTTCCGATATTCGATACCGTCGCAAAAGCGACGAAAGAGTGAATTACATTGGCCGGCTTCTTCCGGCTCGCTTCGCCTGCGTTTCCCCTATTTCGTTCATGCTTCGAACACATGACGTACCAAACCTGCCGTTGTTTTCTTATCTCCGTCCGTAAAAGAAGAGACTCCTTCATCATCCCCGTTCTTACATCGTTGCGTCTAGGTTACGATTTGAGTCATCTGAACGACCCCAAAAATGAAGCTCGCACCGTGCCCCCAGGCCGCGAATTCGTGAGAGGGAGTTTTCCAGATGTCCCGATTTATTTTTTTTACCCCATTTGGAGGAGCTTCCGATGCAGCTTACCGTCATAGACCTGATCGTCATCGCGCTCTACTTCGCGATCAACCTCGCAGTGGCGTTGTTCCTCCGCAAGCGTGCGACAAAAAGCGTTAGCGACTTTTTTATCTCGGGAAGAAACGTCTCATGGTGGCTGGCAGGGACGTCGATGGTGGCGACAACGTTTGCCGCTGATACGCCGCTTGTCGTTACCGGTCTTGTTGCGAGGAACGGCATTGCAGGCAACTGGATCTGGTGGAGCATGGCGTTCAGCGGAATGCTCACCGTATTCTTTTTTGCCAAACTGTGGCGGCGTGCCGGAGTGCTTACGGACGTAGAGTTTGCCGAGATCCGGTATTCCGGAAAACCTGCGACGTTCCTCCGCTGGTTTCGCGCCGTGTACCTAGGCCTTCCGATCAACCTCATTATCCTGGGATGGGTGAACCTCGCGATCGTCAAGATCATGATGCTCGTCCTGGGAGTCTCAAAAATCGAAGCCCTCATGATCGCGATCGGCATCATGTTCATCACAGCCTCGATCTCGACACTCTCGGGATTATGGGGAGTCCTATGGACAGATTTATTTCAGTTCGTGTTGAAGATGGGGATGGTTATCCTTCTCGCTGTGTTTGCCGTTAATGCAGCGGGAGGAATGAACGAGATGCTCTCACAGCTTCATAAAATTGATGCGACACGGGGTTCGCAGGGATCTATATTGTCGTTCGTACCGGACATTAATTCTGCCTGGATGCCGCTAATAACGTTTTTTGTTTTCATTGCGGTCAACTGGTGGGCGTCTTGGTATCCGGGAGCTGAGCCGGGAGGAGGCGGATACATTGCGCAGCGGATATTCTCCGCAAAAAATGAGAAACACTCGCTCCTGGCGACACTTTGGTTCAATGTGGCGCATTACGCGATACGCCCGTGGCCGTGGATCCTGGTTGGACTCGTGGCGGTGGTTCGCTACCAGCACGATTCCGCGTTTCAGGCAGACCCCGAGTCGGGCTATATCCGCATTCTTATTTCGGACCTGCCGTCGTACCTCCGCGGCCTGATGCTTGCCGCATTCGCAGCAGCGTATATGTCTACCATCGGTACGCAGTTGAACTGGGGAGCAAGCTATCTCGTCAACGACGTCTACCGCCGTTTCTGGAGACCCGACAGAAACGAGAAACACTATGTCACGGTGTCGCAGGGCATCACGATGCTGCTTATGATCTTATCAGCCATCGTCACTTTTTACATGGACTCGATCGGAAATGCATGGAGATTTTTGATGGCAGTCGGCGCGGGAACGGGCCTTGTGTACATCCTCCGCTGGTTCTGGTGGCGCATCAATGCGTGGAGCGAAATCTCGGCTATGGTCGCGGCATTTGTCGTGTCGATGATACTTCAATTCGGTTTTCATCTTAACGAAGGAGAACCGAAAGAATTTGCATATCTCCTTCTCATCACCGTCTCGGCCACGACGGCTGTATGGCTCACTGTTACTTTTCTTACTCGGCCTGAACCCAGGGAGAAGCTTCTCTCCTTTTACCGGCGAGTCCGCCCGAACCCTGCGATGTGGGGACCAATTTCGGTTGAAGCGGCCGACATTGTCCCTCAAAAGGATGGCATCTTCAACCTTTTGAACTGGATGAGCGGCGTTGTCATGATCTACACTTTTCTCTTTGGGACAGGGAACATCATTCTTGGAAACCTTCCCGTCGGAGCAGCCCTGCTAGCCCTTGGATTTATATTCGGCGGAATCATCTATTTCAGAATAAGCAAAAGAGGATGGGAAGTGCTCAGCTCATAGTCAGCATTCGCCAAGATGACGAAGGTTTTTCACATAAAGCAGCACAGCAGCGACCCGAACAAAATGGATTGTCCTAACAGGATGAATCCAAGCTTCTTGAAATGAACCTTGTGAGAGAGTTTTACAGTACCGTACACTCCATGCCCGATCATTGGAAGGAACGCTATCAGTACAACGAACGAGATAAGTCGAAAAGCCGAAAGAACGCCTACGATCACCACAAGCGCTGCAAAATAAAGTAAATTCGATTTCCCAAATATCAATTTCTCTCGCCATTTCATCGCCGACCTCTTAGATGCAGAGAATTGTATCTTCATGTGAACGTAGAAAACGCTGCAGCCGAAGAAAAGAAAATTGAGCACGTAGAGTGCGAAGGCTGTCCTGTCGAGCGATCCCGTAAGAACATAATAGACGCTCAGCCCGCCGAGCGTAAGCCCCGCAACGGCAAGCAGGTCGGTCGCGGCCATTTTAGAATAATGTTTCACACAATAGAAATTGGCGTAAAATAACATCGCTCCAGCTCCCCCGATCGCGAGAAGGAAAATGTATCCCTCTGCAAGAAGCACAACGCCCGCGCAGATCGCAACCCCTGCATAGACCATCCCCCAAAATCTTGCCTGGCTCAATTTGTCAACCGGATGACGAACGCCTGAATGGTGCCGGAGGAAAACCTGGGCAGGCACGTATGCCAGGAATGCACCAAGGATAACGAGAACGACGAGAACAAAATCACCGGACCATCTTCCTGCAACATATACGTTGACAAGCATTGGGACAACAAGGACGGCCCATGATCCATGCTCTCTCGTTATCAGCATTGGAGGAATCATTACGCCGAAGATTCTTCTCTTCATGTCACCGACTTGTTTTATTTGTCAATATTCTCGATATCCCCGTTGCCGACGATGAGCGACGCGGGAATCGGATGCCGTTCCTGATAAATACGCAACCGTCCGATCCAGGCACAGAGGACGAAATAATGATCACAGACCAAGGGCTGACCCGGAGACGTTTCACTGCACCGTTCCTTCTATTATGCAATTCGGGAGATCAGTTCATTGTCTTTCGTTTCAGCGCCCGGACGACAAGATCTTTAGATCTCTCTTCATGATAATCGTCAAGCGCAATGCTGCCGTGGAAACGCATATCGTCAAACCCCGCCTCTTCCAATGCACTCAGCAGTTCCTGCTTTAAGATTGGCCGAAGCTTTACGCTGTCGAGCTGATGAACGGGCTGTCCGTTCTTAGTACTCAAACGCAGAATGTTAAATACCACGAACTTCTCGTGAAACTCATAGGATCGTACAAACGTTACTCCGCCTGATTCTTTCACACTCTGAATTCGGTCTTTGGAAGCGAGGATCCGGGCATAATTGAGGAGTTGAAGAAAGAGGAAACCACCTGGCCGCAGCACGGCAGAAAAGCTCTTCAGAGATGACACCAATTCTCCGCGGGTGAGAAGGTGAGGAAGGGAATTGCCCATGCACAGAACGGCATCAAATTTTTTATGCTGCTTGCGCGGGAGGTCCTCAAAGTTCGATTCAACAACGTCGATTGTGAGGTGCAGGTCATTAGCGTGAGATTTGACTCTCGCGATCATCTTTTTTGACACGTCCGCAGCAGTCATGTCCACCCCAAGCTGTCCCATTAATAGTGAATGGAATCCCGTTCCGGCGCCGGCGTCGAGCGCTGTCGTGATTCCATATTCTCTCACTAAGAGACTGAAAAACGGCTTTTCGTGGATAAACCGCTTCTCGAAGCCAGTCATCGCGTCATAATCTCCGGCGAGACTGTCGTAGAAATCAGTTGCATCCGCATAATCCTGGTCTGGCAGTTCGACAACAGGTTCCATCGTCTAGGCACCTTTCTAGTGCTGGTACAACGGCGATTCAATTTCTTGAAACCGGTGTAAGTACTCTTCTATGGAAATACCATTTGTCCAATGGTTCGTCACCATCGCAAGACCCGTCACGGCCACAAAAACGCCGGCAACGAGAACGCCGAAGACCCATGCGGGAAGAGTTTGCTTCATCAGCTTCGAACGCAGCGAAAGGGTGTCTTTGACCGGACACACCTCAATACAGCGCATACAGCTCGTGCACTCGTCACTCCAGACTCTTCCCGCTTTATGAACGAGAATATTTGACGGGCAGGCCTTCGTGCACAATTCACAATCGATGCATGACGAGGCTTCACGCGTGACCTTCAAGGGACTGAACCAGCTCAGCACTCCAAGCAGCGCTCCGTACGGGCAGAGGAACCTGCACCAGAAGTTTCTTATAACGATCGAAAGCAGCATCAGAACAACTATCGCCCAGAAGGCGAAGGCCGAAATATTCGCGAAGAACAAGTACATCTTCACGTCGGCCATTCTGTTGTACGGGCTGTTGATGAATGATTGAAGGGCGGACACATCCATTCCCGAAATCACCCACGCGAAAAAGAGAAGAAGAAGATATTTCAGCGAACGAAGCGGATGATCCAGCCAGCGCGGCAGCCGAAGATTTCGTCCAAAGATCTTTTCACCGAGAAGCCAGAGGGACTCGCTCAACGTCCCGACCGGACAGAGCCAGCTGCAGAAAGATTTTTTGAGCGCAATGCTGACAAGCACAATCGCCGCAAAGATGAAAATTCCCGACGGATGAATCGTATTCACGGTTGATGTCTCCAGCCAGTATTTCACACCTAGCAGCGCGCTAATCGGCAAAAACCCTTCGACGCCGGGAGGCCGGGATACCAGCGTCTCATCTCCCCCCGACATTCCCCATCTCATGAAAAGGAAAAAGTCTGCTCCGATCCAAAGGCAAAGAAGTGCAAAAGCAAGCTGCGTCGAAGAGCGTAAGAATTGGGAATCACTCTCCAGCTTCCTGAGAAGTCTCTTATGCCAATTCAGCCCGATTGGGACTTCAACTTTATGCCGACGAAGTTCAGGCGCAATTTTCTTAATCTTTGGCGGAGAGAGCAAATTCTCCTTTGACGGTGTTGCTGGAACGTCACGGTAAGCGTTCATCGCGTCCCTCATAAATCCTCCCACAAAATACCTTATCCGTTATATTCAGATAACTTAGTCTTAAATATGTACAAAAAAAAACTAGCGGCGGTGCAGCGAGTACATCGGCTTCTTCATATCCTTTGCTACATCTGCGATCTGTTTATTCACCAGCATCTTGTATATTCCCTCCCTGAGGCCTGCCCATTGTTCGTGAACGGCGCAGGGATTTTTCCCGGAACATTCCGGAAAACCCATAACGCATTGTGATGTAAATGCTGCACCGTCGATCGCCTCGACAATATGAAAAAGTGTGATGTCCTTCGCCGGCATTCCCAGGGCGAAACCGCCCGTTGGACCTTTTAACGACCGCAATAAACCTTTGCGGGAGAGGTCCTGCATGATCTTTCCCAAAAAATGGTACGGGATGCCGAGTTTTTTCGTCATCTCTTTTATCGACGACATTTCGCCTTCAGGTTTGAGAGCGACATAGAGCACCGCCTGAAGGGCGTATTCGCATTGACGGCTAAAAATAAGGCTCATATAATTTCAGACTAATTTATCTTAAATTACACACTAAAGAACTATTTGTCAAGTCAAAAATGAAAGAATCGCTAGAGTGAAGGAAAAACACGAACAACAAAACCTTGCAAGCCTCTGTGATTGCATCGGTTTACAGCGTACCGTGGATATTGCCTTTGCAGCATATTCTTCGTATTTTTCAACTATAATGTATTGCTTTTCACGGCTGTGGTGCATGGGCATTACAGCCGTTTATGTTTTGTGAAAGAGGAACGGCTGCCGAGCCTTGATTCGGTACCGCACTAGCTGACCAGGAATGAAAAAAGTTCTCATTATCACGTACTACTTTCCGCCTTCCGGGGGGCCGGGAGTACAGAGAGTTCTGAAATTCGTAAAGTACCTCCCTGAGTTTGGATGGGAACCGGTTGTCCTCACGGTGCAAGATGGAGATTATCCGGCGCGTGATGAGTCGCTCCTTAGAGAAATTCCCCCCTCGCTGAAAGTTTTCAGGACTCCCATTCTTGAACCATACGGCCTGTACCGAAGCATCACTGGCAAAAAGCCGGGTACAGCTGTCGATGTCAATAACATTCCAAAAAAAGGAGAGCGAAAGACATTCGCTGAAGGAATCGCGGAATTTATCCGGGCGACCTTTTTTATCCCCGATGCGCGCATAGGCTGGCTGTTTACCGTGGTGAAAGAGGCAAAGAGGATCATCGAGGCGGAACATGTCGACACGATCTATTCTTCGTCCCCTCCCTACACGTGCGCGGTCATCGCCAGGAATGTTCATCGCGCGACCGGGATACCGTGGGTAGCGGGCTTCCGGGACCCGTGGACTGGTTTTCTCTCAACACCCAACCGCTGGTTCCTCCCGAAGATGTTAGACGCCTATCTTGAACGAAGCTGTTTTGAAGAAGCGACAAGGGTTGAAGTTGCATGGCGCGGTATTCTTCTCGACCTCCATAAAAAATATCCTAACGTCCCCCTCGACAAAGTTGTCCTTTTACCGAATGGATTCGACAGTGCTGATTTCCCGACGACGGCATTTCACAGGAACGATAAGTTTACGGTAACGTACACGGGTTCGATGTACGGTGTTCGCAATCCAAGGACATTTTTGCAGGCGGTCTCAAATCTCATCGCCGTTGGAAAAATCGACTCGAAGAAGATCCGGCTGAACTTTATCGGAAGGTTCGGCGGCGAAATTCTGGACATGTTTCACGAACCGTCAGTCGCTGAGTGCATTGAATTATTTCCCTATCTCCCTCACTCCGAAAGTATCGCTCATCTGATGACATCCGACGCATTGCTGTTGATCGTGGATGAATATGCGGGAGGGGAAGAAATCGTTCCGGGCAAGGTTTTCGAATACATCGGGGCCCGGCGGCCGATCATCGGCATCGCTCACGAAGGGGCGATAGCCGAACTGCTGCGATCTACGGGTACCGGCAGCGTCGCACGCAACGATGACATCCCAGCAATCGAACGCATCATTCTTGAATATTACAGCGATTATCTCTATAATAAACCGAGTTTTTCACCGGACGTGAATACGGTAACACAGTTCGAGAGAAAAGAAATTACGAAACGGCTGGCGCAGCTCTTCGACGATTCGCTTGCGGGCGCAGCATTGTAACCACCTTCACCAACCCTCACCCTCTCATGGCAAAACAAAAAAATCAACCGCGTGCGGAAGCACGGCCGATCATCCCAAAGAAGTATCAGCACTACGCCGCGGTCGGTGTTATCCTGCTGGCGCTTGTCATTTTTTTCCATGATGTGGTCTTTTCCGGCAAGGTTTTCTTTGCCGGTGACAATCTCGCAGCCAGAAGTTTCCAGCCATATTTGGACGATGCAAAAAAGGATGGCATCTATCCGTTGTGGGTGCCGTACATCTTTTGCGGAATGCCGTCGCTGGCAAGCCTCCTTTCAGCCCAAGACCGCGTTTACGACATTACCTCGACGATCATCGATGTTGTGCACAGAATCTTTACCGGCATTCTGCGGAATGATGCCGGAACGACGGTGATGTTCTATTATTTCATTTTCGGCGTCTCGACGTATTTCTTCATGATCCACAAAAAGAAATCGCCGATTGCAGCGCTGTTCACTTCGTCAGCAACTCTTTTTTCTACGTACGTCATCATCCTCATCATGGTGGGGCATAACACAAAAGTCGCGTCGATCTGTCTGCTGCCGATCGTGTTGATGCTTATCGAAAAAATGATCGATGATTTCAAATGGTGGCACGGCATCGTATTGATGGTGGCTATCCATATCCAGCAGCTTGCATCGCACATTCAATTCTTTTTCTATACCTATCTCTTGATCGGGATCTATTATCTTTATCTACTCGTATTCCGGATCATCAAAAAAGAGCAATGGCTGCACGTCATACGGAGCGGGGTCGTCTTTGCACTGGCAGCCGCTTTTTCGTTTGCAATGTCTGCAGATATTTATCTGTCAACTTTTGAGTACAATCCTTACTCGATTCGCGGATCGAACCCGATCGTTCAAACGCCGGGCACGGCCCAGTCCAAAACGGCTGAGGGAGGATTGGATTACGAGTATGCGACGAACTGGTCCTTCAGTCCGGGCGAGACAATGACATTTTTCATTCCGTCGCTATACGGTTTCGGAGGGCAGCCGTACAAAGGGCCGCTCACTGGAAATCAAGAGCAGCACCTGAACACATACTGGGGGCAGATGACGTGGACCGATGCGCCGCAGTACATGGGCATTATCGTCCTCATTTTTGCTGTACTTGGAGTGTACTACAATCGCAAGGATCGTTTTATCCAGGCGATGCTCATTGTCGCAGGATTATCTCTGTTCGTATCATTTGGGAGAAATTTTTCTTTTGTCTATGATCTGATGTATTATCATTTCCCTGAATTCAACAAGTTCCGCATCCCATCGATGATCCTTATTCTTTTGCAGCTCATCGTACCTATTTTTGCAGGATACGGCCTGCAATCGGTTCTTGACAAGGGGAAGGAAAAGTTTTCACCGGAGGGAGAGAAAAAATACAAGTACATTATCGGCGGTGCAGGCGTGCTGTTCATTCTCGGGATTGTCGGTCGCGGATTTTTCGAGGACCTTTACCGGAGCTTCATCGGCAGCAACGGACTTTCCAAGTTGTTGTCAGAACTCCTCGGCAGGCAATCGGAAGGCGTTCTTGCGCAGGTCCGCCCGATGGTCTTCGATTTTCTCTACGATTCTGTCATCACGGATTATCTGATCGGGACATTTCTTCTTCTGGCCGTTTTCGGCCTTGCCTACGCGTTCCGAAAACATATCGTCTCATCGACAACATTCGGTGTCGCAATTTTAGCCCTGGCCCTGGCAGACCTCTGGCGCATAGATTATAAACCGATGCAGCTCCACGATGCGACGCAACAAGCCACAGAATTCTCAACGCCTGATTATGTGAAAGCAATACAAGAGGACAAATCGCTGTATCGAGTCCTGGACACCGAAAACTTGCGAGGACCATCGAACACTCTGGCATACTATAGATTGCAGAGCATCGGCGGATATCACGGCGCCAAGATCCGAATCTACCAGGACGTGGTCGACGTAGCGACAATTGGAAATCCGACCGTATGGGAGCTGATGAATACGAAATATATTATCTCCGACCCGAAAGAAAACATTCCCGGACTCCCGGTTATTTTCGAGGGGCAGGACAAGAAAGTTCTCGCATACCCTCCCGGGAGCCAACGGGCGTGGTTTGTCGATTCGGCGGCCGTTGATTCAGGGCTTGGCATATTATACCGCATCCGTGATATGTCATTCAACCCGCGTCATATCGCATACTTTGAAAAGAACCCCGGTATTTCCTTCGAACCACCCGACACGTCGGCAAAGGTCGCCGTCAACAGCTTCGGTATTCACAATGTCTCGTTCGACGTCGTCGCATCGGGCAACAACCTGCTCTATGTGAGCGAGATCTATTATCCGAAGGGATGGAGAGCCTTCATCGACGGAGTGGAAACAGAGATCTATAAAACGGATTACGCATTTCGTTCCGTTGTCGTCCCGAAAGGAAAGCACCGCGTCGAATTTGTTTTCCATCCGGACCAGTATTTCCTCGGCCGGAATATCAGCCTTGTTACGAACATCCTCTCATGGTGTGCAATGCTCGCTGTTGGATTCTTTTGGTGGCGAAAGCGGAACGCGTCGGGCGCGGCTGCTGAGAAAAAGTAATCGGGCGCTGCCATGAGTGATCGATACACGACGTTCGTCATTCTTAACGACAGCATATAAGCGATTTTCCTAAAGGACACTCGTGGACAAATTCATTATTCACGGCGGCAAAGCGCTGCAGGGAACCGTGCGTATCAGCGGAGCTAAGAATGCATCGCTTGCACTGATGCCGGCAACGCTCCTCGCCAGCGGCAAATATGAACTTCGCAATACCCCTGATCTGCGCGACGTCGTCACCATGTCCCGCCTGCTTCAAACGATGGGAGTGACCGTCGAACGGAGCGGAGGGTCGCTCCTCGTTAATACCTTTCGTGTCAATAAATTCGAAGCGCCGTACGAACACGTAAAAAAAATGCGCGCATCAATTTATGTGCTTGGCCCGCTGGTATCCCGTTACGGTCATGCGAAAGTATCGCTCCCCGGCGGCTGTGCGTGGGGACCGCGTCCTGTCGATCTTCACATAGAAGGATTGAAAAAATTGGGTGCGTCGATAGAATTGGAACGGGGCTACATCATTGCAAAAGCACGGCGCTTGAAAGGAGCGCGTGTCTCATTCAAAATCTCAAGCGTCGGAGCGACGGGAAATGTCTTGATGGCGGCGGTGCTCGCGAAAGGGACGACCCTGATCGAAAATGCAGCCGTGGAACCGGAGATCACAAACCTCGCCGAACTGCTTGTCTCAATGGGGGCGAAAATTGACGGCGTCGGAACCAACGTGCTTGAGGTCGAGGGGATCGATGCCCTGCACCCGGCGGATGTTGAAACAATTCCCGACCGTATAGAAACCGGGACGATGCTCGTCGCAAGCGCCATCTGCGGAGGAAAAGTAAAAGTGGAGGAGTGCAATCCTCAGCATGTTACAGCCGTCACTGCCCGGCTAGAAGACGCCGGAGCCAATGTGACGGTCACTTCATCATCGATCGAAATTCACGCGCCGAAAGAAATCGGTCCAGTCGATGTTACGACCGCTATCTATCCCGGTTTTCCCACGGACATGCAGGCACAGTGGATAGCGTTGATGGCAATTGCGAAAGGGTCTTCCACAGTCACCGACACCATTTATTTTGATCGATTCAAGCACGTGCCAGAATTGGTGCGCCTCGGGGCCGACATCACACTGAATGAGAATGCAGCCGTTATCCGAGGGGTGAAGAAACTGACGGGTGCAAAAGTAATGTCGACGGATTTGCGCGCATCTGCCGCACTCATACTTGCAGGCCTGCGCGCACACGGTGAAACGGAAGTCCTTCGAGTGTACCACCTCGACAGAGGTTACGAAGCGATTGAAAAGAAATTACAGGCTCTGGGGGCGGACATAACGAGGGAGAAGGGAGAAGAGTTTTGAGGGTGAAAGATATAGGACACCTTAGAGGTGTCCTATATCTTAATGCTCCGAACTATCTCTTCTGAATACTTCTTGAACTCCTCATCAGACTTAAAATAGTTCTTATAAAAATCCTTATCTGGCAGCGTACCACTCCTCATCCCTGCAATGTCACGATAACTCGAATAAGGCCAACCCCCGAGTGTAACTGCTTTCTTCGCACATATTGGATTTTGATGAACGTATGATACCACGGTTAAAAGGTAACAGTCGTCGCATATTTCTTTTGCTTTCGTATGCGGTTGAAATAATCCCCCATGTCGATTATAACGCTTATTGATCGACTTTGTATAGCTGCTCAATAGCAACCCTATCGACTTCTGGAGTCCCCTTTCATTAGATGTTGTAACTTTCACAACAAAGTGAAAATGCGTCGGCATTAAACAGTACGCAATTGTAGCGACAAAGGTTTGAAGATAGGAACGGTACTTGCTAAGGAAGTAAGTGTAATTCTCATCAGTTCTAAAAACGAGTTCTTCGTTATTGGAACGATTATAGAGATGATAGTGCTTTCCAAGCTCGAAATTCATAGCTCCCCCAGCCATTTAGTTGTAGGATACCTTAAAGGTGTCCTACAACTTTAGCGCCCTACACTTTCTTAGCGATGGATAAATGGAAAGCTGCACCTTTTCCCCAATCGCTTTCGCACCATAAAACGCACGTGTTAAGCTCGGCAAGTTTTTTCGAAATGTATAATCCCAATCCCGCCCCCTGTTGTTCCTGCAAATCACGGTCCACCTGATAGAACTTTTGGAATAGTCCGTCCTGTTTCTCTATTGGAATCCCGTTTCCGTCATCCACAACGCTGAAGATGTACCGGTCATTCTCGCTGCGTGAAGCGAGTGTAATAACCGCCCCCTGCGGAGAGAACTTGCATGCATTGTCGAACAACCGGGCGACAATATCATCGAAATGGGGCGGGTAAATAAAAAGGAACGGTGATTCGTCGGGCACATCGACTGTGATTGTGATGTCCCTGGTCTTTTTTATTTCTTCCCGAATCGAGGCTAGCCGCGTTGCGGTCTCCAGCGGGGCGATGCACGCTTCGCGGAAATCTATCTCTTTTGAAACTTCCCCCGAGTCAATCTTGACCACGAGCAGAAAATCTTCGACCATCCTGTTAAGCCGGAGCGTGCCGATCTTCAGCATCTTTAAAAACTCAGTGAAGTCCTCGGGCGACAGCGCTTCTTTCCCTCCCGTAAGAATATCCGCGGCGCCGAGAATGGACGTTAGCGGCGTGCGCATTTCATGAGAGATGAGACGGAAAAGCTGATTCTTCAGGCTGTCCATCTGCTGAGACATTGAATCATTCAGCTGCCGGCTTCGTTTCAGCTTCCCTTTGATCGTCGAGATCAACATCTCCGGTTCATATGGCTTCAGCAAATAGTCGTCGCTGCCGAGTTCTTTCCCCGCCATGATGTGTTGAATGTCGGTGTGGCCAGAAAGAAAAATGAATGGAGTGTTCTGAAACTTGGCCTCGGACCGAACCTTTCCGAAGAAATCGAAGCCGCTCATCCCCGGCATCGTGATATCGGAAATAATGAGGTCGGGAACTGTTGAGTTCAAGATTTCCAGCGCGGCGGGGCCGTTAAGCGCCGTGAGCGGCGTATAGCCTTCCATCTCCAGGTACGCCGCCGTAATGTCGAGCAGATCGGGCTCGTCGTCTACAATAAGAATTTTTGGACTTGTTGCCGACATGAAGGTACGTTAAAGGGTCTTTTCCAACACAGAGATTATTTGCTGATGTATCTTTCCGTTCGTCGCCAGCGTCGCGGGCTCATAAATATTGGAGGGATTGTTTTTGAAATCAGTGACGATACCCCCCGCCTCCTGAACTAAAAGTATACCGGCTGCTTTGTCCCACGGATTTAAGAAAACTTCCCAGTACCCGTCTAATCTTCCGGCGGCGACGTACGCAAGGTCGAGCGCGGCTGAACCGAGGCGCCGTACACCCTGCCCTTCCATCAGAAGATTCACAAAATGTTCGACCACGTGGTTCGGGTTCTCTTTCACGTTATAGGGAAATCCCGTCACGAGCAAACTGTTGATCAGCGAATCGTTCGATGAGACGTGAATTCTTTTTCCATTCAGGAATGCGCCGCCCCCTTTTTCAGCTGTAAACATTTCGTCGGCACAGGGGCTGTAGATCGCGCCCGCGATAATTTCCCCGTTCAACTCAACGCCGATGGACACACAAAAAATCGGAAGAGAGTGGAGGTAATTGGTCGTCCCGTCAAGCGGATCGATCACCCATCGGTATTCGGACTGCACGTTATGTTTGCCGCTTTCTTCCGCTAGAATATCGTGCGACGGAAAGTGCTGCTTGATCTTCTTAATGATAATCGCTTCAGCCCCCTTGTCAATTTCAGTGACAAGGTTGGTTTCCTGCCCCTGTTTTCGTTCGATATGTTTGACTTTTCCGAGGTGATATTTTAAAAATTTCCCCGCTTCGAGCGCGGCTTCTTTTGCAACTGTAAGCATCTAAATTATTTCTTTTGTGAAGTGATATCTTCCCTATGCGTATAAGGTAGGGAATTTTCCATCGAGGTTCAAACCGCGCGCGCGGCCCAAAACAGCGAGAGAAACGTAACGATTCATGAGGGTCTTTATAAAATTCTTATGACTTTGCCCTCTCTTTTTATGCCTCCTTCATTGCGTAAACTAGCCTTCCCCTCTATATTGCTGATACTTTTTCAAGCGCCAGAACCACACACAGGAAAGGAGTGCCCCTAATGAAGATCATCCTCGCGTACTTTGCGCAAACTTTCTTCGTCTTGTCGCATGAACAACATACAAGCGAAATTGGGGAACAACACGTTCCGAGTCTGCGTGCCGGTTTGGACGATGAGCAGGAGATTCCACATGCCCGGTTGGCCCACTTCCCGGCGCAGATTGGCCACTGGAGTGTTTCACAGAGATTAACAGCCCACAATCAATAAGGGAAAAACAATGTTTCTGAAACATCTTCGGATAACGATCATCAGCCTGGTTCTCTTCACGATCCTGACCGGCATAATCTACCCCTTTGCGGTAACGGGGATCTCGCAACTTATCTTTCCCGGAAAAGCGAACGGGAGCCTCATAATGAAAGAGGGGAAGGCGGTCGGCTCGGACCTTATCGGCCAGCCATTCTCAGACCCGAAGTACTTCTGGAGCCGGCTCTCAGCGACCGGTCCATTTGCCTATAATGCAGGAGCGTCATCGGGATCGAACTACGGGCCTCTGAACCCTGCTTTATTCGATGCAGTAAAGAAGAGAGTGCAAGATCTCAAGGCCGCCGACTCTTTGAATACAAGACCGATACCTGTCGATCTTGTGACCGCCTCCGCAAGCGGGCTCGATCCGCATATTAGTATTGCAGCCGCGCTCTATCAGGCTCCACGCGTCGCCCGCGTCCGCGGGCTGACGGATGAACAGGTGAGTTCGCTGATAGATCAAAATATTGACTGGAGGCAGCTGGGTTTTCTCGGAGAACCCGGAGTGAATGTGCTCCGACTCAATCTTGCTCTCGACAAAATTAACACTGGCTCGAAGGAGAAATAATCATGGACTTCTTTTATCTCGCTGTAACCATAGTGTTCTTTCTGCTCACGTGGGGTTTAATGAAATTATGTGACGTTCTCGGAAATTTTGACTCGGGAGAAAAACGATGACTGCACTCTATTGGATCGCCGGAATTATCGCAGCCGGTCTTTTAATCTACCTATTTGTCGCACTATTGAAACCGGAGATATTCGAATGACATTCAACGGAATCTTCCAAATAGTTTTTTACCTCGCGGTCCTGATCCTCCTCGCTAAACCGTTGGGAGCCTTCATGGCACGCGTTTATCAGCGGGAGAAAACGTTTCTCGACCCCCTGCTCGGTCCAGTGGAGCGATTCATTTATCGTCTTTCGGGCATCAACTCAGAGGAAGAGTACGACTGGAAAGAGAATGCGATCGCGATGCTCATCTTTAATTTAGCAGGTATTTTTATCGTTTATGCAATGCAGCGATTGCAGCAATTGCTCCCTTTGAATCCACAAGGCATGGCTGCTGTAACGCCTGATTCTTCGTTCAATACGGCCGTGAGTTTTGCCACGAACACAAATTGGCAGGGTTATGGCGGTGAAACAACGATGAGCTATTTGACACAGATGGTTGCATTGACTGTGCAAAACTTCGTTTCGGCGGCAAGCGGAATGGCGGTGCTGATACTCATTATTCGCGGCTTTGCCCGGCACTCGGCAAAAACACTCGGAAATTTCTGGGTGGACCTGACCCGAAGCACCCTCTATATTCTGTTGCCGCTCTCATTCGTGCTCGCGCTAGTGCTGGTGTCGCAGGGCGTAGTCCAAACGATGTCTCCTTACGTTACCGTCCCCTTTCTTCAGGCGACCCCCGACACGAGCGGAGCCAAAGTGACCGACCAGGTCCTCGCTGTAGGGCCGGCTGCCTCGCAAATCGCCATCAAGCAGCTTGGCACAAACGGCGGCGGATTCTTCAACGTGAATTCTGCACATCCTTATGAGAACCCCACGCCTCTCTCAAATTTTCTTGAGATGCTTTCTATTCTGCTGATAGCAGCGGCACTTTGTTACACATACGGTAAAATGGTCAGCGATACACGACAGGGGTGGGCGCTTCTTGCTGCAATGACTGTGATCTTCGTCGCATTCCTTGTGCTTGCTGGATGGGCTGAACAGGGGGGGAATCCGGCGTTGACGCAAATGGGAATCGATCAGACGGCGAGTAGTCTTCAACCCGGCGGAAATATGGAAGGCAAAGAATTACGTTTTGGTATTGCGAATTCTGTTCTTTGGGCAACCGCAACCACCTCCGCATCGAATGGATCCGTGAATTCGATGCACGATTCTTATATGCCATTAGGCGGACTCGTAACACTCGCGATGCTCCATTTCGGCGAAGTAATCTACGGAGGCGTGGGGTCGGGGCTTTACGGCATGCTTGTGTTTGTCATCGTGGCTGTGTTCGTAGCCGGGCTTCTTGTCGGGAGGACGCCGGAGTACCTTGGGCACAAGATCGAGGCATATGAGATGAAAATGGCATCAATATTAATTCTCATCATGCCAATCACGGTGCTCGTCTTTACCGCAATCGCAGTTGTGACCGACGCCGGTAAGGCCGGTATCTTCAATCCCGGGCCGCATGGTTTCAGCGAGGTCCTCTATGTCTTTACATCGCAGGGGAACAATAACGGAAGCGCGTTCGCGGGCGCCGGCGTCAATACACCCTTCTATAATTTGACGGGGGGACTCGCGATGCTGATCGGCCGTTATTGGCTCGCTGTTCCAACACTTGCTCTTGCAGGCTCACTGGTGAGGAAAAAACTGGTGCCTCCAAGCGAAGGTACTTTACCAACGCACACGCCATTGTTCATCTTTTGGCTGGTCGCAGTGGTCATTATTGTTGGGGCATTAAATTTCGTTCCTGCTCTCGCATTGGGACCGATTGTCGAGCATCTGCTCATGGTTCACTAGGAAGAATCCTGCAAAAAAATTGTAGCAGGATGACAAAGTACAAAAATCATAATCGAAGAGAATGCCCATGCTTATCGAAAATCTACAGGTTGTCCAGCAATCCTGGTCTTCACAGCAGCTTAAGAAACCGCAGGGTTTGACAAGCCGAATGTATCGGCGAGCCCTTGTCGATTCTCTGGCCAAACTCAATCCTCGCTGGATGATCCGCAACCCCGTCATGTTTGTCGTCGAAGTTGGGAGTGTTCTTACCCTCGGACTTTGGATTCAAGCATTGGCCGGAAACGGCGAAGCCCCCGCTTGGTATATTGGGAGTGTCTCGCTCTGGCTCTGGTTCACTGTCCTTTTCGCAAATTTTTCCGAGGCGCTGGCTGAGGGCCGCGGAAAAGCCCAGGCTGAAGCTCTGCGACGTGCGCGGCAAGACACAAAGGCTAAACGACTTCACAGCCAGGCACGCCGATCCTCGTTTGACATCGTAACGTCATCGGATCTGCGAAAAGGAGACTTTTTTCTGGTTGATGTAGGGGATGTTATTGCCGTCGACGGCGAGGTGGTCGAGGGAATTGCATCCGTCGACGAGAGTGCCATCACGGGTGAGAGCGCGCCTGTGATTCGCGAATCGGGAGGCGATCGAAGCGCCGTAACCGGCGGTACGCGCATTCTTTCAGACTGGCTGGTGATTCAAGCGACGGCCGAGCCGGGCAGCGGCTTTCTCGATAGGATGATTCATTTGATCGAAGGTGCTAAGCGACAGAAAACACCGAACGAAATTGCCCTGAATATTCTCCTCGCCGCATTCACGATTATTTTTTTGATGGTCTGTGTGACTCTGCTTCCTTACTCTCTCTTTAGCGTCGCAGCTGCCGGTCAGGGGACTCCCGTGACGGTCACGGTACTCGTCGCCCTTCTTGTTTGTTTAATTCCTACGACAATCGGCGGACTTCTTTCCGCGATCGGGATCGCAGGAATGGATCGCATGATTCGTCATAACGTTATCGCCACGTCTGGACGAGCAATCGAAGCAGCGGGAGATGTCGACGTGCTTCTGCTGGACAAAACGGGCACCGTGACATTGGGAAACCGGATGGCGACGGATTTTTCACCCGCACCGGGAGTCACAAAAGAACGCCTCGCGGACGCAGCCCAGCTTGCCTCCCTTGCCGACGAAACTCCGGAAGGGCGATCGATCGTGATTCTCGCGAAGGAGAAGTTTGGCCTCCGTGAGCGGAAAGTGAATGAGATCTCCGCCCATTTCGTTCCGTTCAGCGCTCAAACACGAATGAGCGGAGCGGACATCCACCCTGAAGGGAAAAATGGTAAACGGATAATCCGAAAAGGAGCGGCCGAAGCGATAAAGACCTACGTGGAGGAATTAGGTGGAACATTTCCCCCGTCGGTTCATCAGACTGTCCAGGACATCAGCCGCCTGGGGGCTACACCTCTCGTCGTCGTCGAAAATAAAGAGGTGCTCGGCGTTATCCATTTGAAGGATATTGTCAAAGGGGGAATAAAAGAGCGATTTGCTCATCTGCGAAAAATGGGAATCAAGACTGTGATGATTACGGGCGACAACAGGCTGACGGCAACGGCGATCGCTGCCGAGGCCGGCGTCGACGATTTCCTCGCTGAAGCGAAGCCTGAAGACAAATTGAAATTGATCCGCGACTATCAGAAAGGGGGACGCCTTGTTGCCATGACCGGAGACGGCACGAATGATGCGCCGGCGCTTGCCCAGGCCGACGTAGCCGTCGCGATGAATACGGGAACCCAATCCGCCCGCGAAGCAGCGAACATGATCGACCTTGACAGCAATCCAACAAAACTCCTGGAGATCGTTGAGATCGGCAAACAGCTCCTGATGACGCGCGGCACACTGACAACGTTCAGCATTGCGAACGACGTTGCAAAATATTTTGCGATCATTCCAGCAGCGTTTGCAACGACATATCCCGTGCTTAACGCGTTGAACATCATGCACCTCGCGACCCCCGAAAGCGCAATCCTCTCCGCTGTTATCTTCAACGCGTTGATCATTGTCGTTCTTATTCCACTTGCGCTGAAGGGGGTAAAATATCGCGCAGTGAGCGCGGTCGAACTGCTGCGCAGACATTTGTTCATTTACGGCGTGGGCGGAATCATTGCCCCCTTCTTCGGGATCAAGCTCGTTGACATGATTCTTGTTGCATTACGGCTTACATGAAATCAAGAAGCGGGGGATTTGCTCAGGATCAAAGTGATGCCATGACTTTTGGACTGAATTTTGAGCTGATTTGTAATGTAGGCGGCCAAAATATCAGCAGTCATGGCACACTTGTTAAATGACCGTGCCTCCTGCCACGGGGGCCGATGACAATGAATAAAAGAATTAATATATTAGCGTATGGCTCCAATCGATGAATCCCGCCCAGACCCCGACGCTCTCCTTCATTCAATAAGAAAAGAAGAGGAAAAAGCTTCGCAGGCAAAACTGAAGATCTTTTTCGGGATGTGCGCAGGTGTTGGCAAAACGTACGATATGCTCACAGCGGCACATGAAGCTATCTCAAAAGGGATTGATGTCGTCATCGGCATCGTCGAAACCCACAAGCGCGCCGAAACCGAAGCACTCGCAGTAAACCTTCCCGTTATACCGCGAAAAAGAATCGATTACCGCGACAGTGTCGTTGAGGAAATGGACCTCGACGCCATCCTCGACCGGAAGCCGAAACTCGTTCTCGTCGATGAACTCGCCCACACAAACGCCCCTGGAAGCCGCCACCTCAAGCGATACCAGGACGTTCAGGAATTGCTCGACAACGGCATCGATGTCTATACGACATTGAACGTTCAACATCTGGAAAGCAGAGCCGACGCCGTCGCACAGATCACCGGCTCACTTATTCGGGAAACCGTGCCCGATTCAATTTTTGAAAGAGCCGATGACATCGAAGTGATCGACCTGCCGCCGGACGAGCTTTTGAAACGCCTGGAAGAAGGAAAAGTCTATTCTCCTGAACGATCACAGCAGGCGATCCAGAATTTTTTCCGCAAGGGAAATCTTACTGCGCTGCGCGAAATGTCTCTCAGGCTGACAGCGGAGCGCGTCGATCATCAGTTACGCGATTATATGCGCACCGAGCGGATCACCGGCCCGTGGAAATCCGGACAGCGGCTGGTGGTCGGCATAAGTCCGAGCCCGCACTCAGTGTCCGTGCTCCGATGGGCGCGAAGGTTGTCGTACACGATGAATGCGTCCTGGGTGGTCGTATGTGTCGAGACTTCCGCAGCGCTTCCGGACAGCGATAAGGAACAGTTGTCGAAGAATATTTCCCTCGCACGAAAGCTGGGCGCCGAAATTATTACGACGGCCGATGAAAATGTTTCCGATGCGCTTATCAGGGTCGCACGCGAGCAAAACGCGACGCAAATTCTTGTGGGGAAATCAAAACGCGGGTTGTTTTCGCGCTCGCAGCGTCTTATCGAGGATCTCGTCGAGAAAAGCCACAACGTCGATGTCTATATTGTCGGTCAGGAAGACACTACTCAGCAGGAAAAAAAGCGCCGGGCGATCCCCAAGCTTCAATCTTCCATCACCCAATATACGCTCGCATCTGCCATCGTCGTTGTCGTTGCACTCCTCTGTTTTCCCTTTCAGCAGATCATCGGATATAGGACGGTGTCGATGATCATCCTGCTTACTGTCTCCCTGCTTCCCCTGCGGATGGGTCCCGGCCCGGTGCTCATCGCGGCCGGTACAGGGGCAATTATGTGGGATTTTTTCTTCGTCCCGCCTATATTCACGTTCTCTATCGGACGCGTCGAAGATGTCATGATGCTTGCGGCATATTTTATCGTCGCTATCGTGACGGGTGTTCTGACTGCCCGAGTACGAGCACGGGAAAAAGCCGTCAGGCAGCGGGAAGAACGGACTTCCGCACTTTTTTCGCTGACGAATAATCTATCTTCGGCGCATTCACAGAAGGAAGTGATCCAGGCAGCGGTTTCGAACATCAGGAAATTCTTCGACGCCGATGTCGCCATGATTCTGGGGGAAGCCGACGGCGAGATATCCGCACGGCCGCACAGCGCAAGCTCATTTTCCCTTGATGCCAAGGAATACAGCGTCGCTTCTTGGACGTACTGGAACGAAAAGAAAGCCGGCAAATATACCGACACGCTTCCCTCGGCCGAAGCAACATACTTTCCGATCTCCGGCCCCCGGTATCCGCTTGGGGTCGTGGGAGTCCGGCTGCATCGGAACGAAAAGCTTTCTTCCGACGAAGAGACGTCGCTCGACAATTTTATTTCGCAGATCGCCTCTGCGATGGAGCGTGAATTGCTGAACGATGTGAATAAGAAATCGATCGTCGTCGCGGAATCGGAGAGGCTCTACAAGATCTTGTTCAACTCGATTTCGCACGAGCTGCGGACGCCGATCGCGGCGATCATGGGCGCATCGGAAAATCTCACAAAACTCTCAATAGATCAGGCGACACCTTCGACGGAAGAATATACCAAGGAGATCCACATCGCGGCCGAGCGTCTCAACCGGCTGGTAGCAAACCTTCTCGACATGTCGCGCCTTGAATCGGGAATGATCCAGCCGAGATTGGACTGGTGCGACGTTCACGACCTCATAAACGCGGCGATCAAGGGGTTGGACAGGGAGCTTTCACACCACTCGGTCATCGTCAAAGTCCAGGAGGAGATGCCGCTTGTGAAGCTGGATTTCGGCCTGGTCGAACAAGCCGTCACGAACCTTGTCCACAATGCCGCCGTCCATACACCCGAGGGAAGTTCCATCACCATCGACGCACGCGTTGTTGAAAAAGAATGCGTCTTCGTCGTGGCCGACAACGGCCCCGGGCTTGCAAAGGAAGATCTCCGTAAGGTATTCGAGAAATTTTATCGAGCGGAAGGGATGAAAAGCGGGGGCTCGGGTCTGGGCCTCACGATCGCGAAAGGATTCGCCGAAGCGCACAAAGGTACCGTGACAGCGCGGAACCGTGATTCGGGCGGAGCAGAATTCACCCTCAGGATTCCTCTAACCATCGAACAATCGATACAGCCGTGAGCACAAAACCTGTCATTCTGATTATCGACGACGAAATACAGATACGCCGCCTCATCGAACTAACGCTGGACACGCAAGCCTACTCTCTCAAATTTGCCTTGACCGGAAATGAAGGAATGAGAATGGCGGCAACCGAACGACCGGAGCTTATCATTCTCGATCTCGGTTTGCCCGATATGGAAGGGATGAGTGTGTTAAAGGCAATCCGCGAATGGGCTACGATTCCGATCATAATTCTTTCCGTTCGCAGCGCGGAATCGGATATCGTCGGCTGCCTTTCTGCGGGGGCGGACGATTATCTGGTAAAGCCATTCCGCACCGGCGAACTGCTGGCGCGCGTACGGACGGCTCTCCGCCACCGGACACCGCTTCCCGACAAAGAGATTTTCACGATCCATAATGTGACAGTCGATTTATCGGCCCGACTGGTCAAGAAAAAGAACGAAGTACTTAAGTTGACGGCAACAGAATATGCGCTCCTTGCTCTCTTCGTGAAGAATGCCGGAAGAGTGCTGACCCATCGGTTCATCCTCGAACAAGTGTGGGGGCCTACCCATATCGATGAAACGCAATACACGCGTATCTATGTTGCTCAGCTGAGGAAGAAAATCGAGGACGATCCGTCGAAGCCGAGAATGCTTCTGACTGAATCAGGAATCGGTTACCGGTTACGAACTGAAGAGGGGTGAATGATTGAGGCATCCGAAGGGCTTGAGGCGGCCGACAATTGAGAGGGACGTTGAAGCGCAACAGGGAACCAATAACTCTACGAAGGAACACAACGCGAGAAGAAGGCAGAAGACTCGCATCTTATTAGGCTACAGCCGCTTAAGTATAACCAGCGAGATGTCGTCGTTAGGAGGTGCATCGCTCACAAAAAAATCAATCTCGCCTAGGAGTGCTTTTCCGATCTCTTCGGGAGATCGTTCCCTCAATTGAGGGAGCCGCTTCAGTAATCGCTCCGACCCGAAAAATTCTCCCCGTTCATTGCTTGCCTCGGTAAGGCCGTCTGAATAGACAACAAAGACGTCGCCGCTCTGAAGTTCCAATTGTCGTTCCGCGTAGACCGTCGACCCCATGAGTCCGAGTGCGGCTTCACCTTTCTGCATCTCCAGGAGCCCGCCTGCTGTCAGCACGATCGGCGGAAGATGTCCTGCATTTACAAACCGCAATGCTCCGGAGTCTGAGGATATTTCCGCGTAAACTAAAGAAGCGAAGCTGTTCGGCAAACCGTCCCGATGGACGATCGTGTTCAGTTTCGTGATTAATTTTCCGATAGACTCGTAATCGGCGGCAAGGGCTTTCAACGTTGCTTGAAGTTTTGCCATGATGAGTGCCGCCTGCAAACCTTTTCCGGAGACGTCGGCGAGTGCAACGCCGAATCTGCTTTCGCTCTGGCGAAGAAAATCTATCAGATCTCCCCCTACATCGTTCGCAGGCCTGGAATAAATCCACAATGACCAGCCTGGAACTGCCGGTTTTTGCTCCGGCGCCAGAGCTTGCTGGACTCGCTTTCCGGCAACCAGCTCGTCGCGCGCGAGAAGCTTGTCTTTTAATTCCAGCATAAGAACTAGAAGAATCGCGGCCCCTCCCAAAAGATGGAAATCGGTAATCTGGATGTGCTTGTTCGTCAAGATCAGGATAGGGTTCGACACAAGCAATATTATTCCAACGACCAAGACCACACGCCGGAACGGGTTCAATCTCATCAACAAGCTCTTAAGGAGCCACCCGTTAAGATAGAGCCAACGCTTCAAAGGCTCCATGGTGGCCAATCGATTTTTCTTCTCCTCGTCAATATAGAACTCTTTGAGGCCGCGAAATTCCTTGCGGAAGGTATTCCAATGGTTTCCCTCGAATAAATCTTCGCGGAGGGTGTCGCGCAGGCGAGGCTCGGACTGATGAGATTCGGTATTCATAGTAGTCTTCTTTCGACGGTACTTGCTTTAGCTCTAATACGTTATTCGATGATAAAAGTTGTGTCGAAATGAATCTCATCAACTACGACAGCTCATGGGTGATGGCGGGCATCTCAAGGCAGAAAGGGCCATTGTCTAAAACATCGTTAACCTCTGCGAGAGCAGACCCTTTACCAGAGCAAGCACGAAGAAGGAAACTGCGAGAAGGATCAACGCCAACACCAGGGCCACATCCAGATCGATTTCAAAGCCAATGTAAATCGCCAGCGGCATGGTTTGAGTTCTTCCCGGGAAATTCCCGGCGAAGATCATCGTTGCGCCGAATTCTCCGAGCGCGCGCGCCCATGTCATCACAATTCCCCCGACGATCGCCGGCAACGCAAGAGGAAGAATGATCGTTCGGAAGACCTGGATCCGTGAGGCGCCGTCCACCTCAGCGGCTTGTTCCAGTTCGCGATTGATGCTTGCAAATCCCGCGGATGCAGATTTGATGTAGTAGGGCGAAGAAACGAAGAGCTGGGCAAGAACAACCGCCGCCAGCGTGAAAGGTATTTCTACTCCTCCGAGGAATGAGCCCAAAACGCCGCGCCGTCCAAAGGCGATAAGCAATGCGACCCCTGCTGCTGCAGGCGGAAGAACAACAGGCATGTCGATGAGAGCATCAAGAGCAGTGCGCCCCGGGAATCGTTTCCTTGCAAGGAGGTATGCGACAGGAGTGCCGAAAAAGAGAGTAAGAAAGGCCGTCATAGCCGTCGACAAGAAACTTAAGCGAATTGCCTGGACAACCTGCGGTTCCATGACGGCTGTCAGAAATCTCGACGGCGAGACCCTCAAAACTAGTGCGACTAATGGAACCGATAGAAAAAGAAGAAGCGGCACGCCCGCCAGCACAAGCTGCCAGCGAGGGCGTAGAAGTCCGTTGTTTGTTCCGATCGTTGTAGACGATTCTTTCTTCATTAGTAAGAGTCCCAGACGGCCATGCAATTATTTGGGAAGGATAAATCCGAATTGCGTAAGTATCTTACGCCCCTCGTCGGATAATACATATTTATAGAATTTGTCGGCGTCTTTGCGCGATGACGTATCGCGGGCAATCGCCATCGGATACTCGGCGATGACGTTCAGGCTGTCCGGTATCTCAATGACTCCCGTACGTTCCGACACACTTGCAGAAATATCGGAAGAGTAAACTATTCCAGCGTCAGCCTCGTCCAGGATAATCTTACTGAGAACGGTTTTCACGTTCTCTTCATACGAGACGACGTTATTCAGCACCCTTTTCGCAAACGAAAAATCGAACGCTGCACTTCGATCGCATTTTGCCAGAAAATCCAGGCTATATTGTCCAGCAGGAACCGCTTTGTCTGCAAGGACAATCTTGAGACTCGCCTTGCCCAGATCCTGCAACGATCGAATTCCTGCAGCGTTTTCCTTCGGATAAACAACGACAAGCCTGTTGCGCGCAAACATGACAACCGATGCATTGTCGATTCTCCCGGACTTCATCGCTTCGAACATTTGTTTCATATTTGCCGAAGCCAGAAGATCGACGGGGGCTCCTTGGTTGATCTGTTGGACCAATTGCTGCGATCCGCCGAAGTTAAGAATAATCTTTACTTTCGGATTTGACCGCTCAAACTCCCCGGCTATCGCGCTGAATGCTCCGTTAAGGGATGCCGCCGCAAAGACAGTAAGTTCTCTCGTGTTCGAGATCTGTGCTGCCGCAGCAAATTGGAATGAGATCGCCAACAGCAAGACCAAACCGATCCAAGCGACGCTTTTGAGCAAACTCTTCACCCTTCAATAGATAAATGGAATGATCTTCCTCACATGCACACGGTAGTCGGCGTACTCATTGAAGTGCCTTCCCAAGAGGGATTCTTCTTCCTCTATCTTTTTCAGCAGCGTGGTGAAAACTAAAAGCGCTCCAACAAAACCCCGTACCTCGGCAGTTGTTATTGCTGAACCGGAAAGCGAAATTAGCGAGCCGAAATAGATCGGATGCCTAACGATCGCATATGGACCTATCCGGACAAGGTCATGATCCTTCTTCAGAGTAACCGGCCCGCTCCAATTCTTCCCCAATGCACGCCGCGACCAGATGGAAAAGGAAATTCCTGAGCCGCATAATACGGTTCCAACGACGCCAAACAAATCATTTTGAGGGACCAAGCGGACCGCAAGAATCCCTATCGAAAAATATGGAACATAGATGAGTGCAAAAGCCAGATAGATCGACATCACCGCAAACAAACGAACGAAAGTTCTTTGCTGATGAATGGTTTCCTTGTTTCCTCTGGAATTAATCCCCCAGTAGGTTTCAGAGATAAGCCAGAAACATATTGTCGCAAGTTGGTACCTGGTGAGCATCGATCAATGCTATCGAAAGTCGGTTTCGTATTGAAAGATATCCGCCTTTGAATTTGAAAATTAGGCAATCGAAAAGTATAAGTTCCAGATCGGAGAGTCAAGCCCGAATTCAAACACGCTTAAACCCCGGCGTTTTCCGCTCTTTGATGAGGGAGAGTTAGGCGGTGGTCTCTTAAACAGTATATATCCCCTCAAGAAAGAAATGGAGAATATCTCCACAATAAGCTAAAGTGTAAGCGGCCTCTTCGTATGACTGGCACATATTCCCTTCAATTCAAATTAATCTGCTCTTCTCGATTCCTTACTCTGCCTTTACCTTCCAGGCGAGGACGAACGCCGCGATTAACATCAGCAATGCCAGCAAGAAAGGAGCTCCGGAAAGTAGAACGCTATGACCCACGATGAAGTAAGCGAACGTTACCGTAAAGATGCCGGGGCCGATCACTCCTGCAACACCCATAATGCTGTTGTTTGCACCCTGCAGCTGCCCTTGCTGTGACGGCTGAACATGCCGCGTCATGAGTCCCTGTGACGAGGGTCCGTATAAACCCATCATTGAGAAAACTGGAATTCCGAGCCAGAAGATTATTCCAACCGGAGCCAGACCAAAAATTGCAAATCCCCCCATGCCGAACAGCAAGCCGGCGAGCAGCGTGCGCCGTTCCCCAAAATCGGCAACGACACGCTTAACCACTCCGCCTTGAACAACCATACCGCAGACTCCTACGATCGCCAGAGTAAGACCGACCATCTCTTCGTTCCATCCGTAACGAAAACTGGCATAGAGGACAAAGACACTCGGAAGGACCTGATGCGCGAGGTAGAAGAATCCGTTGACAGTCGCAAGCCGGAATAATTCATGATGAGAACGCAATAACTTCAGTGAACCAAGAGGATTGGCCCGCTTCCACGAAAACCGTTCGCGGTGTTCGGCGCTCAACGATTCGGGGAGGACGAACAAACCATACATCGCGTTGAGAAGCGTAAGACCGGCAGCCACCCAAAACGGCAAACGCGTATCGATCCCACCGAGAACTCCGCCAAGTGCCGGCCCCAGAACAAATCCCAGCCCCCATGCCGCTCCGATCATTCCGAATCCGGCGGCCCTTTTTTCCGGCGGCGTGACGTCCGCAATATAGGCTCCGGCTGCGGTGAAACTGGCGCCTGTAATCCCGGAAATGATCCTGCCGATGAAAAGAAGCCAGAGTGTCGGGGCTGACGCCATGAAGATGTAATCGATGCCGAGACCGAAGCAGGAGATGAGAATGACGCGGCGTCGGCCGTATTGGTCCGAGAGGGCACCAAGCACCGGAGAAAAAATGAACTGCATCAGCGCCCAGACCGTTCCAAACAATCCGAACATCTCAGCAGCACGGGCTGTATCGCCGCCAAGGAACTGCTCGACGAGTTTGGGCAGTACGGGAATTATGATGCCCAATGCAAGGACATCCAGAACAACGGTAATGAAGATGAACGCGACAGCGGCGGAACGCGGGGAGGATGAGGGAGTTTGATCGCTCACAAATTGTGACAAGTTGTAAGTTTATGGTTCCTTGGGATTTTGAGACATGATTAATCCTCAAGCGAAGACGCTAAGGCGCAATAATCTTCATTTAATAAGCTTCTGCGACTTAGCACCTTTGCGTGAGTTATCTTTAGCTATTCCTATTTCTTACTTTTAAGTTTCTCCAGCCTCCCTTTTGCCATTCTGTTGTTCGGATCAATTTTAAGAGCCTGCTCATAGTTCTCAATTGCCCCTGTAGTATTGCCTTCACTTTCGTAGATGCCGGCAAGCCGTGCGTATGAAAATGCGGATGCAGGATAGAGTTCGATGTTCAATTTCAAAACCTGGATTGCAGCAGAGGCTTTCGCTGTGTCGTCCGAAATGAGTTCCGCCAGGCGAACCAACGTTCCTTCTTTGAAATTGTACGTGAATCCCCCGTAGAATTGGTCTCGCAAAGCATGGTATTGCTTGATCGTCGAGTCGATCCCGAAGCGGTCGAACGTTCTCTTCAGCTTATCCTCCAGGAGAATAGGAACCGCATTGCCGCGGTGGCAGGTGACGCATGAGACCCTCAGGGCAGACGAACTATCGACGTGAAATTGGGACAAATAGACTGTATTAATATTGCCCACCATCTGTAACATGGTGCGGGCTTTATTTTTTTCCGGCTTTGCATCGGAAGCAAAATCAAATTGACTGAAATCTTTTCCTTCTTCTCCGACATGACAATACGGACACCGCACACCAAGCGCGGCCGTAAAACTGAACATCGTTCTTTGCAATTCTTTTCCCGTCGTCGTTTTCGGAAGCACGGTGAGGTTTTTCGGATTGTCGGGCCATTCCCAGCGCTGCCCAAAGAGGGGAAGCGCACAAAGCAGCAATGCACATACAAGAATTGTCTTTTTCATAACATCCTTTCGCGACGAGGCAATGTAAATGAGAGAAACTAATTCTAATGGGGCGGTCGAATTACGGCAATAATTCTTCTCGTTCTGATTCTAAGATTATGAAAAATATCACATAAAATATTCTCTTACAACAACTTTTCATGAAGAACGATGTTGTCCCCCAGGCAGATGCTAAACGCGCAGGAGTGAATCAATGAGTACACCCCCCCTCCCAAAAAGGAGGGGGATGCGAATCGTCAGGGAAGGCGGAATGCGGGCTCTCAGCGATCTCGGGTCGGCCGGCTCTCCCATCGGCCTTGGTAATACACCCACTCGTTGTTACGTCTTTCCCAGCGCCCTTCAACCCAGACAGCGTGCGGCCGCGGGGGACGCATCCAACGTCCGGGGACCCAAGTATAACGATGACGGCGCGGATGCCATTTGTAATAGCCGGCGACCCAAATCACACCCGGACGCGGCGGATGAACGACCACTACTTCCTTCTGTGGCGGGGGCGGACCAATATTGATTCCAACTCCGACATGGAGTTGTGCGGAAGCCGGAACGGCTGCCGCCAACAGGAAAACAAACAGGGCAATTTTCAAAAATGTTTTCATGGCTTTTTCAGAGATTTGTTATTGAATTGTTGGAGTGTACTCATAATAGACACAAAACAATTTGCTGAGTTTAACAGACATATGGTGTCAATATTTAGTCAAATCTGTTGGTATTAACCAGAAGTTCGCCCCTTGGGTTCCCCGAGTTGCATCGTAAAGTTCTTGTGTGAAGTGAATAATCTCGGGTCTGACTCGTCCTTAAGCTGGACGCCGGAAAGCCGCAGCTGGAGAGATTTCTTGATCAGGTATATCAATTTTTCTGCGGCGGGCTGGTACGTGAGCCCTCCGGGTCGGATATTGGAGATACAATTGCTGCTCTCAATTGTTGCGGCATACGGCATCGGAAATGATCTTCTTTCCTGTCTGAGTTATTGCACCATCCCGAATTTTTTATTTTGAGCGGTCATCCTCATGAGGTATCGGAGCCGCCGGGCGAACATATCAGGGCGATTCCTTGACCCATCGATCCATGCCACCCGGACATGCTGATACCTCTTCGGGAATTTTGCGAAATTTTTCCAGACAAGAGGGTCGGATTTAAGAAGTTTTATAATATCGGCTGGTAGTAAAAAATCTTTGAGTTTGCGTGTCTTTGCAGACCGCTGGTCCAGATCGTGGCGAATTCTTTCAAGACCGAAGCGCGTCATCTTCCCCGCCTTCATAAGTCTGCGCACGCGTTCTTTGTTCGTTTCTGAAAGATGGCTTTTTTCCCTCCGCGGCGTGAACCTTTGCACCCAGCTTTGGTTGTCGCGCGGCTTGGCAACACTGTCGATCCATCCGTAGCAGAGCGCCTCTTCGACGGCATCGCCGTACGGTATGCGCCGCTTCCCGCTTTTCTTCCTGTAATAAATAAGCCAGATATCGGCCTTCGACTTATGATGCGACGACAGCCACGACCGCCATTGCTTTCTATTTGTCACGTATAAGGTTTTGCCGACTTTCATTCCACATCTCTCGCGAAGATGATAAAAGTTCAGCGAATTAGAGTCTGCAAATATTATTCTTTTCCTTTGTAAAAGTAGGAGTTGACTTGCAAATAATCAAGCAGGAATTAATTTCGAGGAGAGATGTTTTTGAATGTTAGAAATTTTGATGGGGGTCGGGGTTCATAAGACATGTGGCAAAATAAATCGAAAG
The DNA here is from genome assembly GCA_964439265.1 of uncultured Chitinophagaceae bacterium. GTDB lineage: Bacteria > Bacteroidota > Ignavibacteria > UBA10030 > UBA8401 > JAGVPT01. The sequence goes on along the minus strand of CAYTOA010000001.1, from coordinate 98,195 downwards.
AGAGTCCGACAATTGCAAAACAAAAAAGCCAACCGTATATTTAATACGATTGGCTTTAGTCCGTCCCTTCGACCCAACCCTCCTTCCCATCCGGACAAAAACAACTGCATCGCTCCTGACGAGGATGCAAATAAACTGAATTTGGGAGATGACTTCGCAAAGAACCCAAAGGGCGCGGCAAATATCCTACAATCGGCCACTGTCACGGCATAGTTATAGGACACGCCACGATGAGGCAAGGTTTAAATGATGAAAAAGGGGATCGTCAGGCGGCAAAATACTTGAAGATGGCTCCGTAGACGAGCAATGCAGCGAAAAGCACGCTCATCCATGTGTAGAATTCGCGGTTGCTTATTGGTTCCATTTCTTCAGCAGACCCGCGTTCGGTAGCGAAGAGTTCGCGGATGAGCCAGAACATGAACGGTTGTTCCATTTGGTTCTTTCGAAGTATCATGACTCCTCCTGCATAATGTTCGACAACGAGCCGATTTAATTATGCTTCATAATACAATCTCCCGATTAGCCCGATATTAGTTCTACTTTACCGAATTGTTAAATCTTCAGGATAGGCCCCGATATACGCCGGCGCTACTTGAATCAGGGACAAACTGAGCCTATATTTACAAGCACGCTTTGACTGGATACCGGCCTACGACATCGAATGAACCTCAATTCCTACATACTCGAACAGGCGCTTCGGCGTCTCCAGCTGCCGGAGAGCTCGATCCGGCAATTCCAGATCGCCGGACAATTCAGCGATGTCGATGGGAAGGGTTTTCCGAAGGAGCTCTTTCTCCTCAGCGCGCCAGTCATCGTCCGAGGGCTATTGAATTTCGCTGTCCTGCAAATGCAGCGGGACTGGCTCTTTCCTTTCTGGGTGCACAAGCAGCTCGACCCAAAGAGCGCTAGTTACATTCCTCGGTCGCAGAATCCGCTCCTCATCAATGTCACCCACCGCAATTGGACCATGGTAGGGACGCCGAACGGAAGTCACGAAGCGATCGTCGACCCATGCGGACTTGCCACACCGCTTCCACGGGAATGGTCTATCGATACCTGGCTCGTCGTAGACGACCGGGTCTTTTTTCCCTCGTTATCCGCCGGCGGGACACAGACGATCGAAACAATGTTTCCGTGCCTAACAACCCGATTCACAGTGGACGGCGTCGCGCTGACCCTCGAGCATTTTGCGGCACCGACGAATCATGCATTCGATGTATTATTCTCCAAAACCTCGGTGACAAACAACAGCGGCAAGAAAAAAACCGGAGCTATCTGCGTCGCCATCCGTCCCTTTAACCCGGAGGGCGTCGCCCCTGTTTCTTCCATCGAGTTCAGGATGCCGCGTATTGCCCACGTGAACAAAGCGACCGGTGTCGTCTTTGCAGAAACCCCCGACAAAGTTTTCTGCTCCTCGTTGAAGAACGGCGACCTTGCGCGTACTCTCGAACATCGGGCGCTGAGTCTGTTCAACGACAAGTCACAGACCTCGTCTTCCTGCGACCGCGGGCTTGCCCACGCCGTAGCGGCGTTCAACTTTGAACTGGCTCCCGGTGAGGAAAAATCAGTTCACTACAGCATCGCACTCGAGGGAGAACCGGCGATCCGGCGCCGGGGCACAAAACAAACGTGGAGAGTGTCATTCGAGAAACGGAAATCCGACCAGCAGACCAAATGGGAAAAGGAACTCCTCGCCGGAGCAGAATTTGAATTCGCCGACAATAAAATACAGGCAATCTTCGAGGCGAGCCGCCTTGCCCTCCTCGAGTTGAACGACGGCGATTTTATCTCGCCGGGCCCGTTCCTCTACCATCATTTTTGGTACAGAGATGCAGCGCCGATGATCAGGGCACTCGACATGCTCGGGTTTGATAAACGGTCGCGGCAAGTGATCGATGCCTTTCCGGAGCGGTTGACGACAGACGGATTCTTCCGCGGTCCCGACGGGGAATGGGACTCCAACGGAGCGGTTCTCTGGACGGTGCATCAGCACTTTCTGCTCAACAGGCAGCACCTTTGGCTGAAGAACTGGTATCCCAATCTCAGACGCGCCGCCTTGTGGATCGCTCGAAAAAGAAAACTGTCCGACAACGGATTAATGCCTCCGAGCCTCAGCGCGGAACACCTCGGAACGGTCGACCAGTACTACTGGGACACATTTTGGTCTCTCGCAGGACTCAAGTCAACGGCCCGCGTTGCTGCAATACTCGGCCTGAAAGCCGATGAGCAAATATTCGAGCAGGAGGTTCAGGCCTTTGAAGCGGATATTGCGCGATCGCTCGACGAGGTCGAGCGCCGAACCGGCGAAAAACTTATTCCGGCAACGCAGCATCGCAGCTTCGACGAGAGCGCTATCGGCTCTATCTCGAGCATCTATCCGCTTGAACTGTTCGACGATCGGCTTCACCATCTCTCCAACACGCTTCGAAGACTTGAATCGGAGTACGTCGACGAAAAAGGTTTTTTCCACCCATTCGTCCATTCGGGGTATAATCCATATCTCACTCTCCAGATCGCACATTCCTTTCTTATCATGGGGGAGACAGGCAAAGCGTGGAACGTCGCAGAGACGATCTTTCGACAGACAGTTCCTCCCTATTCGCTCCCTGAAGCCATCCACCCGAGCACAGGAGGAGGGACGATGGGAGACGGTCATCATGGGTGGGCGGCAGCGGAGATCATTCTCTTCCTCCGCAGCTGCATGGTCAAAGAAGACAACGATGTACTCTCGCTGTTCAAGGGGAATAACAGTAGATTGGTGCAAAAGGGTAAAAACGTGAAGTTGAAAAATGTGCCGACAAGCTTTGGCAAGATTTCATGCTCCGTTTCGTTCACGGGCGAGACCAGCGCCGTTATGCACTTCGAAGGGAATTTTACCGGCGATACGTTGCCGGCTGCAGTTGAGATCTATCTCCCTTTTGCAGTTAAGAATGCGGCAGCTTCTTCCCCGAATCACATCTCAGCAAAAACAGTCGACGATGCAACGTCTTTGCTCCGCTGCTCTCCAAAGGTCCGCACCTTATTCCTCAAAATATAATTTTTCGGACGCTGCACAAAACAAAATCGCTGCGGCTGGTTAAGCTTCGCCTTCATCCCTTTGAATTCAGATCGATTTTTCCCAAGCCATAACGAGAGACCAATCGGATCGGTCAATCCAAGCATCGGCGCATCGATCCCGCTGTCAGTTGCTGTGATCAGCGGAGAAAGTGTGCTGATATATTTGTGGTACACGTCGACCTTTCCGGAGGAGATCGGAAACGGTTTTACAATCGTCGCCGTGAGACATTTGTTCACAGTTTTTGATTCAATTCCGAAAGAGCACTCGGGGGAAATTCCGAAGAACACTTCTGCGGCGATGCGAACGGAAATCTGGTTGCTTGCTGAAATAACGTAGATATGGTATTTGAGTTTTTGCAGCAGCAAGACGAACTTCTTCAGGCTCGGGTGCGGCCTCGGCACCGGTACGCAGGCATTTCCGGCTTTAATGAAAGGGGAAGTGTCGATCAACGTCTTTAATGTTGCCTCTTCAACATCGCGGACGGCAAGTCCTGCCATTGACTCAACCGCCAGACGGTAGGCAGCCGTGACGTCGCAGCTGAGAAAAGATTGATATTCTTCCCACGTGCATTTAAGAGGGGCGCCGTCGGCCAGCAAACGAACAAATACCGCTTCGCCAATGTCGCCAATAAGAAGGGTGTTATCGAGGTCGAAGAGCGCAATTTTCACCTGGTCGGGGCCGAACGTCTTCAGACGGCTTTCCAGCGATTCAATCTGATATTTGAGATGAACGGGAATCATGCATATTACAGTTGCACTGCGGTAGGAAGAGGTTCGACCGACCTGAAGTGATGGAATGACAAAGCCGTCGACGGCGTTTGAAAAGCAATCGGCAGCGTATTGATCTCAATTGCGGTTTTTCCTCCGTCGTATGTCAAACAGTTATATTTCAGCCGCGCGACCGGGTCGTCACAAACCGCCCCCGCCCCGTTCGCAAGCTGTACTCCGTACTGTTGATATAATTCGTTTCGATGGACATGTCCGTGCATTACTGCCTGTACGCCGAGCGAAGCGAATAGTTTGAGAGTCTTTCGGCGCCGCTTCATGCGCATTGTATTCGATTCAATCCTTCTCCAAACACTGCTGTCAGTGGAAGCGTCGTTCAGGTCGTTGAAATGATGATGAATGGCGACAAGCGGTATCCGGCCACCAAAATCATCTGGATTCTGCAACCCGGCGAGTAAAGAAATCTGGTCGTCGCTCACCATCCCGTTTGATCCGAGAGGATTGTCCCACAATGACCATGGAAGAATCGAATTCAAACCGATGATCGCGTATGGGCCTGCCTCTTTCACAAACGGGAAAAGGCTGTCCGTGTTCAGCCTTCTCACTCCTATGAACGTTTCTGCAAACGCCTCCTCAAAAAGCGCAAGGCGTCGGTGGTAGTCTACCGTCCGGATGTACCGCGGGAAACTGAGAACGTCCACGGCACGATGCGGCCCGCCGAAGACGTCGTGATTACCGGGAACGATGGTAAGTTTCTTGCTGTCCATCAAACCGAATGTCGTAAGGATCGTCCGCGCAAGATAATAATCGTTCGGGTCGCCGGTACTCACAATATCTCCGGTAATGACAAGATGGTCGCAGCCGTGGTCGAGGATCGTTCTGAGCAGAATTTTGAACGACTTGATATGTTCGCGGTAATACTGTCTGCTGAGATGAGGGTCGGAGAGATGAGCGATGGTAAATGAAGCGCCTGCCGGTTTCGTTGCTGCCAACGAGTCCTCATGATGGAACACCTTCCCGGCGAATCGTGTCTCAGGCTGCGCGCGGGAAACGTCGGAGGCGGAATTCCTCGATAACTTGCTTGTAACTCTCAAATAGCTGGTCGAGAATTCGTCCCCACCGATACTCTTGTGCACGAGCGAGTGCATGGTCTGCGATGACCTTTCTGTGATTTGGATTGTCGAGTAGCCATTCAACTTTCTTTGTCAGGTCAGGGCTGCTCAGAGGTTCTGCAAACAATCCAGAACTTCCTTCCTGGATGATCTCCATGGCTCCCCCAACTTTTGCCGCAACGGGAGCGAGGCCGGAGGCCATCGCTTCGAGCGTTACGAGCCCAAACGTTTCTGTCGTCGACGGAAAGACAAAAATATCCGCCGATGCAAAACTTTCCGTGAGCGTCTTTCCTGATTGGTATCCAAGAAAATGTGCGCCCGGCATCATCGTTTCCAACTCCTGGCGGGCATGTCCGTCACCGACGATCACCATCTCAAAGTCGCTTCGCTTCGAGCGGAGCTCATGGTACGTCTGGGCCAAAATGCGCAAATCCTTTTCCCACACGAGCCTGCTGACAAAGAGGATGATCGGTTTCTTTCCATCTCCGAACTTCTGCCGCCATTCGTTGGAGCGATACAACGGACTAAAAATTGCGGTGTCGACTCCGTTCGGAAGATATTCAAGCCTCTCCACCCCGTGATCGCGGAGTTCCTGCAAGATCGGCGTCGTGGGTACGAGCGTGCGATCAACATTATTATAAAGCCGGCGCAGTATTCGCCACGCAAGGTCTTCCAGGCTTGTAAGATTGTAGTAACGCGGATACGTCGGGAAATGCGTGTGGTATGTCGCGATCACCGGAATTCCGAAATGCCGCGCGTATTTGACTGCTGCAAAACCAAGAGTGCAGGGGCTGTTGATATGAAGTATGTCCGGCTGAAATTCCTGCAGGTACTTCGCAAACGACTGATACCCGGGAAGAGCGATGCGATAATTTTTCTGGAGTGGCAGGACAACCGATGGAACGCTATGGATGGGTATTTGAGATTCGCCGATCGGCGGAGTACATGTAATTGCGATCGCCTGGTGTCCCCGGTCAACACCGCCTTCGATCATTTTATAAACGCATCGCGTCACGCCATCCTGACCAACCTTTAGGCTTGCATTAAAATATGCTATTTTCATAATCGCCTCCTTCCTGTCTTTCCTTTTTTACGTGGCTACATAGTAGTAAGTTGCCGTTATCGGAGTGTTACCCACCTATTAAATAATAGTAAATTCGATGGCCGTCTAAAGTGCCTTATGAGATGAAGTTCGCAACCCTTGGTTTTATTGACCCCCTTGCATCGCGACTCTTGACAAAGTATATTTCAAATAAAAATAATCTACTATGGGACCGTCAAAATATCTAGGGTTGGCCGAGCGTCTATCTGTTTGGGAAAACGACTGGGAAGCAGGTTGGGAGGCCTTCGGTGAGGACGATACTCTGAAGGTGGACCCCGCGCTCATCGACAAAGTTGCAGAAGAATTCGCCGAACGCATGAAGGCAAATTTTCCGTTCTTCCATCGCCGCTACGCCGGACAGATGTTAAAACCGCCGCATCCCATCGCAACAGCGGTATATGAGGCGGTCATGAAAATCAACCCCAACAATCATGCTTTGGACGGCGGACCGGTGACAGGAAAAATGGAAGTCGAGGTGGTCGCGGATCTTGCCCGTATGTTCGGCTACCGGAATCATCTTGGGCATCTCACCTCCAGCGGCACCATCGCAAACCTCGAAGCTCTCTGGATCGCGCGATCTCTGCATCCCGACAAAGGAATTGCATTTTCGGCTTCGGCACACTATACGCACAAACGGATGTGCGAAGTCATAAGCGCGGCAGCAGTCGAAATTCCGTCCGATGCATTTGGCAGAATGGAATGCAGCGCTCTCGAAGAGGTGATAAAGAAAGGAACGGTAGGAACAGTCGTAGCAACGATCGGCACGACCTCGCTGGGAGCGCTGGATCCCCTCGAAAAGATCATTCCCCTCTGCCGGCGCTATGGAGTCCGTGTTCACGCCGATGCCGCGTACGGCGGATTCTATATGCTGCTTGCACAACAGCAGGCTCCGATCATCAACACCGCCCCCTTCCTCAGCCTTTCAGAGTGCGACAGCATCGTTGTCGACCCGCACAAGCATGGACTGCAGCCGTACGGGTGCGGCTGCGTTCTCTTTACTGATCCGTCAGTCGGAAGATTCTACAAACACGATTCGCCGTACACCTACTTCACATCGAAGGATTTGCATCTCGGAGAGATCAGCCTCGAATGCTCCCGTCCGGGCGCTTCAGCAGCCGCACTCTGGTTCACCCTGAAATGCATCCCGCTCCTCCCTGAAGCCGGGCTGGGAGCCATCCTGACCAAAACGAGGAAGGCCGCCCTCGAGTTTTCGAGAATGATCGCTTCGAGTAAATTGCTGATCGAATTCGTGAAACCGGAGCTCGATATCGTGACCTATTTTCCCGGTACGGTTCCGCTTTCCGCCACACTCATCTCGCAATGTTCGGATAAAATATTTTCGGACGCGATGCACCGTTCTTTCAATCCATTATTCCTTGCACTTCTCCACGTCAATTCCAAACAAGCAAAGCAGCTTCACGCGCGGGTTGACGCCGACCGCGAAACAATGACGATATTGCGAAGCGCTTTAATGAAGCCGGAGCACCTTGCATTCGTTCCGCAATTATTCAGGGAATTGGAGGAATTGGCTCTATAGAAGAAGATGGAATGAGGCGGGACTATTCTGTTATCTGAAACTGCCTCCGCATCATCAGAGAAATCATAAAAGATTTCGTGATCTCAAGAATCCCTGAAGATAATCGATTGAATCGAGAATGACGTTCTCTTTCACAGGAATTGGCAGCGCGACTTTTCCGATTGACAATGGAAGCACGAGCCTGATTTTTCCTTCATGGACCTTCTTGTCAACACGCATTGTTGAGAGGAGCTTTGAGGGGGAGAATGAGAGACGGAGCATCGAAGGCAGGGGGACTGAAAGAACTGCGTTCTCAACGCGTCCGGCGTCTGCCGGATTGATCATTCCAAGGCGGAGAGCACAAAATGTTTCTGCGACCATTCCGAGCAGGATCGCTTCCCCGTGTTTAAGCAAGCGATAACCCCCGGCGTGTTCAAGGGCGTGACCGATGGTGTGCCCGAAATTCAAAATGGCGCGAAGGTTCTTTTCCCGTTCATCCCGTGAAACAACGTCCGCTTTCATCGCACAGCATTCGGCAACGATCTCGAGAAGCGCTCCGTTGTCTTTTGCAATTAGGTCATCGATGTGGCGCTGTGTGTATGAAAAGAATTTGCGGTTCATGATGATGCCGTACTTGATCACCTCGCCGAGACCGCAGACGATCTCGCGCCGCGCAAGAGTTTGAAGAGCTGCAACATCGGCAGCGACAAAGTCGGGCTGATAAAAAGTCCCGACCATATTCTTTCCGAGGGCATGATTGACTCCGACCTTTCCGCCTACCGAAGAATCCACCTGAGCCAATAATGTTGTGGGGATCTGCACTAAATGAACTCCCCGTTGGTAGGTCGATGCAATAAATCCGCCGAGGTCGCCTACCACCCCTCCCCCCAATGCCACGATCGTCGATTGGCGCTCAATGTTCCATCGAAGCAGTTTTGAGTATATAGCATCAGCGCGGCGAAGACTCTTCTCTCTTTCGCCCGATGGGATGACAATTGAACGCACTGCAACGCCCGAGCCGGCGAGACTTTCTTTCACAACCCTTAAATAGAGCGGAGCCACGTTCTTATCCGTGATGATGACCGCCGTTCCCGGCAGGTTGTGACGCCGGAACAGAGAGCCGAGCGACAAATGGACTGCTGCACCGATGTAGATCGGATAACTGTGCTTTCCCAACTCGACATGGACTGTGCGGAAGCGGGAGTTAATCATCGATATAATGCCGTAGTATTTTTACCAGCTCGTCAATGGTATTTCCGATCTTCTTGTCATCGGTGTGGATGATGACATGCGCCTGCTCGTAGTAATCCTTTCTTTTCGTCATAAGCTCGTCGATACGGACCTGAAGCTGCTCCGCATCCATCAATTCACCGTCGGCGGTTCGCAGCATCGGTCGGTCGCTCTTGGTGCGCAAGCGTTTATAGATGTACTCCGGGTCGGCCTTGAGGTAGACCAGAACTCCGGAATCCTTCACCAGATCGAGCGAATCCTGATCCGTTATTGTCCCCCCGCCGAGCGAAATCACCGAGCGCGGAGTCTCGGCGACCTCTCGGAGAAATACCCGTTCCAGTTCCCGGAACGCTTTTTCTCCCTCCTCTTTGAAAATATCGCCGATTTTCCGCTTCTTTTTTTGTTCGATCAGGAGGTCAAGGTCGACAAAATTGTATCCAATAGTGTTGGCAAGGATAGGACCGATCGTACTCTTCCCGCTCCCCATGAATCCCGTTAAAAAGATGATCAACCGCTTATGAGTGCTTTCCATACGAACGCTGTGTTCAATTGTAGGATGAGGAGATGAAGATGACATAAGGCATAGTCAATTATTATTTGACCGCGCGCTGCAGGAGTTATTGAAAACCTGTCGAACAGTTCGTGTTAATAAACCGCCATCACAAAATACGCAAAAAAACAACGATGTGAAATATTTATTGTAGAGCCTCGGAAGGTACTTTTCGATTTGTTCTTCCAAACGTGTGGACAGCCGAAGATTTTCCCTTCAGGAATCAGACATCCCGCAAGAAAGGGAATGCACTCAAGGTTCTTCTTTCTGTTCCCCTTCGGAGGGCCTAATCTTGTCCTTCAATTCTAACTTCAAATCCTGGTAACGGGACGTTGCATGCTGAACCTGCTGCCTCGCCAGAAAGAGCTCACGCCGCAACCCATCTTCATTGATGCTCAGTTTCCTGGAATACAAATGGGTCGCCGCGGCAAGACCGCATCCATACAGGACGATAACGAATAATGAAATCTCATAGATAGTATCGATGTCGGCGACGACTTTGTCCAACGCACGGCTGTTGTCATCGCGCGACGTCCTTCTTTCCTTTATGAGTTCAAGAATTGTGCCGCGGATCGAATCCATTAGTTCCTTTCCCTTGCCGGTAAGAACGGACTGTGCGGAATCGGACGAGTCGTTTCCCATCGCCAAGGCGATCGAGGATTTGAGAATGTCGATCCTGTCATTGACGGACGACTGGAGGGAATCGAGAAAATCGTCCCTGTACCCAACGCTCACATTCAGCTGCTTCAAATAGAGGAGAGATTGCTGGACGGACTTCACCTCGGAGTTATAGTGCTGAATGATATCCGGGTTTCGTGTCTTGATGTAGTCTCGCCGGTCCATTTCAACCCGCTGGAGCGACATCAGGATGTCCTGCATTACGACAACGACTTCATGGTCATGTGACAGCAAACCGGTAAAGCTGCCCACCTCGCCGAGCGACGTCTTCATGAAATACTCCAGGCCGAAGAAGAGGAGGACAGCGAGAGCAAAGCTCACATAGAGAAATCGTTTGAATTTTCGCACCATTCGCAAATGATATGTTTAGGTTCAACGGCGCTTTCTGCAAGAAATGTACAGTGATACAAGGCCGACCTTAATCTAAAAATTTGCCGGCCAAAATCAAAAACTGAATCAGTATCGAGCGGATACTTTTTTAATTTGAATGGACATGTAAAAAGCCTGAGGAATGTCATTCTGAACGGAGCGAAGCGGAGTGAATGCCGAAGGCATCCCTTCGGGAGAATCTTTCTTACCGCATAGATTCCTCGCTTCGCTCGGAATGACCTATAGTTTTTGGTGCCTTCATCATTCTTAAGCCCTCCAATCCCATCAATGTCATTCTGGGATCATTTTATGGTACTCATTATTCAAATTAGGACACTACCATCGAGCGCCGAGAATGGAGAAAACGTGGAGAAACATTTATCTTCCAGTCTGATGATGGGGGGATAAAACTATGATGCGGAATGATACTCTATCATATCATTCCGCATCAATCAGAAAAAAAAACTGGTCGCCAGGAGCACTTTCGCGGGGCTTGGGTCCGGTATTGCTTCCCTTCTACCGGTAGAACGTATCGCGCAAGTCCTCAATGTCCGACTTTGCTTTCAGTTTCTCAAGCCAATTGTTCACAACGCGCTGTTTCTTCTCCTGCAGCATCTGGGCTGCAAGGATATTTTTTTGCGCGTTGAAGCTGGAAGTATCGAACGGAGTCTTGCTGAGGAGCTTTATGAGATAGCATCCTCTCTCCCCTTCGATAGGCTGCGAGATCTTGTTGACGGGCAATCCCATTGCCGCACCGAGGAATGTATTGTCCCGTCCGATGGTCGGGATGGCTCCCGCGGGAGAGAACACGCCCGTCGATTGAACGCTGATGCGGCCGTCGGAAGCCGGCAACGCCGTGAGGTCGCCCGAGTCGTTCAGAGAAGTACGAATTTTTTCAACGACAGTCTTCAGCATCGCCATTTTCTTTTTGCGCAGCACGCGCGGTTGAAGAAGACTCTTCACCTCATCAAACGGCCGCACGCCGTCTTTCTTCACTTCAGAGATCTTAAATACTGCAACGCCGCCGTTCACCTGGTAAGCCTCACTCAGATCTCCCAGATCTTTGTCAAAAGCAAATTTTGAAACCGATTCGTTCATGCCGAGGCCGGGGATCATCCCGCCTTTTTGGAACGCCGGGGTCTCCCGAACCTGAAGGCCGAATCCCTCGGCATCCTTTTCAAACTTGCCGTCCTTCGCAACGTAGGCAAAGTCCTGCGCGCGCTGAAAAACGTCGTCCTTCGTCTGAGAACTTGTTTTAACGGGAAGCGCAATATCTGCAATCTTCACTTCACGGCTGTCTCGGCCTTCGATCTTGATGATGTGAATTCCGAATTGCGTTTTCACAGGACCGAGGATTTGGCCGGGTTTCCCTTTCAATGCCACGTCCTCGAACGGCTTTACCATTCTCCCTTTGCCAAACCATCCAAGATCGCCGCCGGTTGTCGCCGCATTCGGCTCGGTCGAATACTGCTTCGCAAGGCCTGCAAAATCCTCCCCTTTGCGGGCACGCGCAATGAGTTCGTTCGCCTTCTTCATGACCGCAGCTTCGTCGCCGCCAGTATTGCTCAGAAGGATGTGCCTCGCGCGGACGAATACGTCGGTGCCGTTTCTTTCGTCGAGAATTTTTATCACATGGTAACCGGTATAATCATTTACCGGTCCAACGACCTCGCCGATCGCTGCTCCGAATACGGCTTCCTCTTTTTCACGCGACAATTCTCCATGCTTGAAAAAGGCCGGAGCCGAGGGCGCTTCCATGTATGCCTTTTGAAGGTCAAAGAAATCGATCCCTGCTTTTGTCCGCTGAATAATGGTGTTCGCGTCTCCAAGCACGCCCTCCGAATCCTTTGCAGAAGGCTGATCGCTGAATAAGACGTACTTCAACTTGCGAGTTGCTTTCGCGCTGAATTCTTCCTGGTTCTCGTTGTAGTACTTCTTCAGGTCATCGTCTGTCACCGAAGCTGCGCTGTCCGAGATGAACTTGTTCGGATCGAACAATGCATACTGCGCTTCGAGCTTTGTGTTTTGGTCTTCAAATCGCTCTTCAATTTCACCGGGTGTAATGCGAACGGTGGCAAAAATAAGACTTTGCATTTTTTCGGATAACCGCTGCTGCCTGAGACCGGTTTCAACCTGAATCATGATCTCCTTGTTCTTCGGGTCATTGATCGTTTGGTCGTAGGCAGCTCTGTTGAACTTTCCGGTCGAATCTTCGAACTGGCTCATTAAAAACGACGGGGGATTCTCCCCTTTCACCCAATCAACGAGTTCTTGGTCCGAGACTGTTACGCCTGCCCGCTGCGTCTCTTTATCGACAAGCGTGGAGGCAACCAGACTGTTCCATATCTGTTCACGAATCTGCTTCATCATTTCGTCGTCCGGATCCTGGCCAGATTGTTTCTTTTGGCCGTCCACACCCCGTTTCACCAAATCCGAGAACTCTTGGTAGGTGATTTTCTTTCCGTCGATGACACCTACATAGTCATGGCGGCTGGACCTGATCCCAAGATAATCCATCCCCCATTCGAACACGATCATGACGACGAATAATATTAACAGCGCGATGAGAACCACCGGCATATTGTCGCGCATTCTGGTCATTATTGGCATAACCTAACAAACTCCTTGCTGCGGAATATTGGTATTAATCTAATTTGAGTCGTAAATATAATCGAAACTGCTTTGAAATGCAACGCAAAATCAGGAAGTGTTACGATTTGAGAAGCAATCGGAAACCCAGTCTATAAAGAGCAACAAATATTTCGACGCAGTCCGCTGAGGAACAAGGTGAGCGGCGGCTTTTCGGCGTTATCTTGACTTACACTCAACATTTAGTTACATTTTTGGAAGAATAAAATGGCTTTTTCATTGCACTCCCGGCACAAAAACATCGCTATCCTTGGCTCAACGGGTTCCATCGGCAAGAATAGCCTAGAAGTTATCGCCAACTTTCCAGACCAGTTTAACGTTTCCTATCTCACCGTCAACAAGAACATTGACGCCCTGTGCGATCAAGTCCGACGGTTCCGCCCGAAAGGCGTCGTCGTGCTGGACAGGAAATCGGCCGAGGAATGCAAGAATCGTTTCGACGGATCGACCGAAGTGCTTGCCGGCGAAGAGGGACTGCTCGAAATTGTCCAGCGGAGCGATGTGGATGTCGTCATTAGCTCGCTCGTCGGTTTCGCCGGACTAGAGCCGACGGTCGCAGCGATCAAGGCGAAGAAAAAGATCGCTCTCGCCAATAAAGAAACCCTCGTCGTCGCCGGCGAGATCATCATGAGTCTGGTGAAAGAATTGGGGGGGACTCTCATCCCCGTCGACAGTGAACATTCTGCGATCTTCCAATGCCTCGCCGGCGAATCGAGCTCGTCTGTCGGCAAAATTATTCTCACCGCATCCGGCGGACCGTTTCTTAACGCACCGAAGGAAATGCTGAAAAAAGTGTCGGTCGAACAGGCGCTGAACCATCCGAACTGGAAGATGGGCAACAAGGTCACGATCGATTCGGCGACGATGATGAACAAAGGACTGGAGGTGATCGAAGCGCATTGGCTCTTCGGTATTCCCCCCGATAGGATTGACGTTGTGATCCATCCCCAATCGATCATCCATTCGATGGTGGAATTTATCGACGGATCTGTGAAGGCACAGCTCGGCATGCCCGACATGAAATTGCCGATCCAGTATGCTCTCACGTATCCTGACCGCGAAAAATCGAATTTTGCACGCGTCGATTTCCCAAAATTACGGGAGATGACGTTTTTTCCGCCGGATTACGAGCGTTTCAAATGTTTACGTCTCGCGTACGATGCGCTGAATGCGGGCGGAACCATGCCGGCGGCATTGAACGCCGCAAATGAAATTGCAGTCAAGCGTTTCCTGGAGGGGAAGATTTCTTTCCTGCAAATACCTGAAACGATTTGCCGCACGATGGAACACCATTCGTCGACGCCGCATCCGGTTCTCGACGATATCATCGCGGCGGATGCGTCGGCCCGTAAATTTGCCGAGAGTATCTGCAATTGATCGCGGCGGACATTTGATGAATTATTTGTTTACCAACAGCAACTGAAGGTTCTCAGGGCAATGGAATTTCTCACTACTGTATTCTATTTTCTTGTTACGATCGGCGTCCTGGTATTCATACACGAACTGGGACATTTCATTGCCGCAAAAGCATGCAGGATGCGCGTCGATCGATTCTCGATCGGTTTCCCGCCCCGCGCTTTCGGCAAGCAGATCGGCGAAACGGACTATTGCGTTTCGTGGGTTCCCATCGGCGGCTACGTGAAGATAGCCGGAATGATCGATGAAAGCTTCGATACCGAATTTGTCAACCACGAACCCCAGCCGTGGGAATTCCGCTCGAAACCCATCTGGCAGCGGATGATCGTTATTTCTGCAGGGGTCATGATGAATATTCTCCTTGCGATCGCGATATTCTGGGGCATCAACTTTGTCAACGGCGGAAATTTTCGTCAGACGACCGAAATCGGGTACATCGTTCCAAACAGCGCGGCCGAAAAAACCGGTTTCAAGGAAGGCGACAAGATTCTTGCCGTCAACGGCGAGAAGATCGTCCACTGGGACGCGATTCAATCGGCGATGTATGTCGATTTCGTCGGGGACGATCTCAGCATCGATATCGATAGAAACGGCGCTGCGACGACCATCGCGGTACCGCACACCCTGGTGCCCGATATCTCCGACGCCGCGTTCGGATTTCTTCCTAATTTTACCGAGGCAGTCGTTGGCGACGTCCTGAAGAATAAACCTGCGGAGGCCGCCGGACTCGTTCCTGAAGATGTACTTCTCTCCATCGATCATCAAAAAGTGATCAACCAGTTCCAGGTCACCCATATCATCAAAGCCAATGCCGGGAGGAAAATCGATTTTGAAATTCGGCGCGGCAGCAAGGTCGTCAAGACGGCTATAACGCCGACGTCAGAAGGAATGATCGGAATAAGCATTGAGAGCCGATATGTCGGGCCGATCGTTCACCAGCGTTATGGGATATTCGAATCGCTCCCTCGAGGGATAGACGATGTTTACGGAGCGACTAAGTTATTCATCAGTTCGATCTGGCACATTATTGTCGGCAAGGCATCGTTCTCGAAATCGGTCGCCGGTCCCGTAAAAATTGCTCAGATGGCCACCCGGACCGCTGAGGTTGGGATCATGAGCTTCCTCGGATTCATGGCGCTCCTCAGTATTAGTCTTGCGGTGATGAACATTCTTCCTTTTCCCGCCCTCGACGGCGGTCACTTGATGATGCTCGTCTACGAGGGAATCTTCGGGAAACCGATTCCACACAAGGTACAGCAAACGGTGCAGCAGGCCGGCGTTCTGCTTCTTCTGACCTTCATGGTTTTCGTGATTTACAACGATATCGCCGGATTTTAGCCGTTCCGGCTGGTGACTCTCAACACAGTACGCAATGGTAGAATTGACGTAGATTAGGCATAATATTAATACACAATCCGGATCACTAAGAGGAGACTTGTCTCATGAGAGCTTACAGCAGGAACATCTTTCTAATGTTTGCAGCTACTACGCTCTGGATTCGATTTGCCAATGCTCAGTTTACCGCTCATGCCGTCTACATAGATGCGGATATCGTCAACGCAACATCCCTCGTTGACCCGCTTTCGGAAACGATTAAGGACGTTCCGACAACGAGCTTCTCGCTCACCATCAATAATCCGAAACGAGAAGTTATTTGGGTTAACATGCAGATGAAGGCTTACGTCACTCTTGATGAAGATGGGATTAAGAAGTCGTTATTCCTTTCTGGTAGTGATCCCCGGACCCTAACGCCGTTCAGTGTGCCGCCCGGAGGACGGGTGTTCCGAAGCACGGATGCGGCAAGTAAAGAATTCAATTTTTCATTCACAGTCGACGAAGCTGAGAAGACTCTCTTAAAGAACAAGATCTCTGACCCAGCAAGCGGCGGAAAAGTTCCTTCAGGGAGGTATGAGGTAGATATTGCTATGCAAGTTGTCAAGATAGGAAATCCTGCTCGGGACACGAATAGCACCGTTCAAATTTTGCCTTCTTCGCAAATTCAAGTGACCATCACAAATCCGACGAACGCCACATTGCTTCAGCCGCCCGACAACGGAGTTGAATATCCATCCCCGTTCCCGCAATTCCAATGGGCATATGATACTCGTGGAGTGATGCTTACAGTTTATGAAAAAAGACCGGAGCAGCAGTCGCTCGAAGACGCCATCACAGCGTCGGATCCGTATTTTCAGGTTCAGATCGACCGTCAGCTTTCCGGCAACCTTACCATCCTGACGTATCCACAAGCGCCGGTTGGCGGGCCCGGAGTGTCTGTTCTGAGAGGGCCTCGCCCGCTCGAGCGGGGAAAAACGTATGTTGTTGTGCTCGACGGGTTACGAACGGCATTCGGTTACAACATCGATCCGCTGAGGACGATACGGTTGTTCAGGATTTCCGACCCGCAGGGACAGTTAGTGCTAAATCTCCTGACGACAGCATTGAGTGGTGGAACTTTCCAGGACATTATGAACCTGGTTCAGGATCAAAAACTTGTGCTGGACAGTTCCCACATGACGTTGAACGGTGTAACGCTCACGGCACAGGAACTCCAATTGATCTTGAACCAGAACAAGAACAAAATCAAATCGATCCGATTTCAAAACTAACAGCGAACTGACTTTTTGGAGAGATCACATGAGGACCTTGTTCATTCTTTTGCTGGTGTGCATGATTTCGCCAATCGGCATTGCGGTTTCCGCACCGGCGTACGATCCAGACAAGCCGGTCGCTCTTATCTACAAACCGGTAGGGACAGTCGAATATCTGAAAGATGGAAAAACATGGACGAAAGCCGCTCCCGCAACGCCGCTGTTATCGGGCGACCAGGTAAGAACGGGCGCAAATTCCTTCGTCGTCATTAAGTTCATCGAAAACTCGATCCTCCGCCTTCAGGAAAATTCTCAAATCACCATACGCGCAGAGCTGACGGCAAATAAGGAATTTTCGAAGAACGTCAACCTCGAACGGGGCGAACTGACATTTGACGTAAAGAAAAGAGAGAACGAAAAATTTGAATTCTCGACCCCGACATCCGTCGCTTCGATTCGCGGAACACAGGGCATGCTCATCGACGGTCAGGACAGCACCGATGTGCTGATTCTCGGCGCCGGTATCGTCCTCTTCACGAACAACGTTTCAAACCAGTCTGTTAACGTCACACCCGGACAAACTGCTTACTCGTATGCCAACGGAAAGATCGAGGTAAAGAAAACCACGCCGGAGCAATTGCAGAAACTACAGGGTGCAACCGGCAACGGCGGAGGAGGCGGAGGGACCTCAAACAACGGCACCTCCTCGACCGGCAATTTTTCGGTTGGATTTGCCGTGTCCGCACCGGTCGTGACCGAAGCACAGGATTTCAACGTTACGGTAGAGCTTGTCCAAACATCCGTTCCCGTCGATACGTTGAAATCA
Source organism: uncultured Chitinophagaceae bacterium (assembly GCA_964439265.1). Classification (GTDB taxonomy): domain Bacteria; phylum Bacteroidota; class Ignavibacteria; order UBA10030; family UBA8401; genus JAGVPT01. The sequence goes on along the minus strand of CAYTOA010000001.1, from coordinate 80,376 downwards.
ATCGTCGCATATTTTGCACTTGCGTATAAGAATTCCTCAATGACCACATTTAAAGAGGTGCAAGCGACGCTGTCCGGCAACAAGGTATCGTTTGCAGTCCCGGGCGCCGACGTCGTTAGTCCCTCGATGCACGTCTACGTAATTTTCCGGACAAAAACGGGAATCAATTTGACCTATCCGCCGAACGACCCCCAGTCGAATCCGATCGTCATCCCGGTCCAGTCGTCGACCTCAAACGAGTTACGGCTTCAGTTCTCGGACCCGAATGGAAACGCAAAGACTATGATCATCGACTACTGATCGCTGATACATAACGATAGAAAAACCGCTTGCAATTATCGGCTCCATTTTTTAGATTGCAGGCGGTTTTTTATTATTGCCTTTAATCGTTCACAATTCCCCGGTCTGCCATGGATTTTCTCCAGAGGAAATCGTCCCCGAAATTCCTAACTGGCATTATTGCTGCGCTGATCATTCTCATCGCGCCCGCAGCTCACGCTCAGATCAACACCTATATCCGGGCGATCCACTACGGCCAAGCGAAAGAAGGGGCGCCGCTGCGCGTCGCAGTAGAATTGGCAAAATCGACTGAACTTGCCCGAGTGGTATTGTATTACCGCCAATTCGGCCAGACAGAGTTTCGGATACTTGAGATGGTGATCTCCAGCGACACGGCGGCAGTAACGATATCCGAGGACGATGTGGCACCGCCGTTCATGGAAGTGTATGTGATCGCGCAAACGACGACCGGCGCTTCCGAAACTTATCCTTTTTCAAACCCGCAGGCAACGCCGACGCGAATTCCGGTGGCAGGGAAATCGCAGAGGGATCAGGAGATTCTGTTCCTCAGCCCGGATAAATCAGAAAAACTTCTGCCGGAGGATGTATATATTTCCGTTTCTTTCGTGTACGCACCAAACGAGGTGGACAGGAGAAGAACGAAAATATTTGTAGACAACATCAATCTGACTCCGATGGAAGTTATCGCAGGCGACCTGACGATCGTGTCTCCGGACGCCCTTCCAAGGAAATTGTCGAACGGCGTTCATACGCTACGCGTGGATGTGTATGATACAACCGGCGCCGCCTACCATTCGATAGAACGGACATTTACACTTCTCACGGCCGGGCAGGCGGAAGCTTTGGAGGATCAAATCCAATATTCCGGAAACGCACAAGCAGAAGGACGCAATGAAGACATCAAAGGAGATGTCACGCCGTACAGGCGATTGCTCGCAAACGCGATCGCATCGTACGGGATTTTGAAGACGACGGGCAATCTTTATCTCACATCGGAAGAAGACCCTACCCGTCAGCCGCAAAACCGATATTTTCTCGGATTCGACGCAAAATTTGCGAGCTTGGGATTCGGCGATGCGTACCCCCGGTTCGCCCCATCGGCAGTGATGGACGGCAAACGCATACGCGGAATTACGGCAGGCCTGGACCTCGGCGCATTCAACTTGGATTATGCCAGCGGTGAAGTCATCCGGGGTGTCGACGTCGATTCAAGCCAGCAGATCGTTACGCCGACATTGAAGCGAAATTTGACAGCTGTCCGCCCAAGCTTCGGCAGCGGCGAAAACTTTCAGCTCGGCTTCACCTATTTGAAATCGAAGGATCAATACGGCGCGGCGGACACTCTTGTAAAACCGCAGGAGAATGTTGTGGCCGGAAGCGACCTTGTCGTCGCGTTTGACAACCATCATTTTGAATTTACGGGACAGGCGTCCTACAGTTTGAACAACGTCGATATCTCGGCGCCCGTATTTACCGACGCAAGCATCGATACTTCTCAATTGGACAGCAGCACGAAAAGTCTTTTGAAAAAATATGGGACAAAATATCTTTCGAAAGTCATTACCCTAAATGAGAATCTTGTACCTCTCCCACCCGGCTTGTCGGCGTTAGTGTATGAAACCGGGCTCGCACTGAACTACTTTGGAAACTATCTCAAGGGGACGTACATCTACCACGGCGCGGATTATTCCTCTGAAGGGACGTCGGCATTGAGGAAGGACGTCAAGGGCTTCAATGTTTTTGACAGACTGCGGTTGGTAGGCAACAGCGTTTTCCTGACCGCTAGCTACGAGCGTTTGCAGAACAATACCGGCGGGCAGGACACGATCCTGACGTCAAATGGTGAGGAGGTTGCGCTCACGACAACGTACGCAACGTTTAATACCTCGGTATCATATTATCCGACATCGAACATGCCGAACATTACGATCGGATACGGAAACAACACCAACAGCAACCCCATCGACCCGCTCGATACGAATCTGATTGTCGCAGATCGCGCAATTAACGATAAGACGAATCATTATTTCGCGCAATCGACGTACGATTTTTCATACTGGGGAAGGCACAATGCGACGTTGAGTCTCGACTATTCCAGCAAAATGGACAACACTGCGAACAGGCAAAACGTCAAGGGCTTCAATGCATTCCTCTTGATCAACACCGTCCATACGTTTCCTCTCGAGTCATCCATCGGGTACACGATGAGCCTGAACACCATACCGTTGGTCACGTCTGTCGTAGATTCGACCAGCATACCCCCGGCGACAAAGACGCTGATCTCATCGACTTCGCTCAACTATTCGACCATTACACTCAACGGCCGATACAAAATTTATGGAGACGTGTTAAAACTGTCAGGCACAATTGCGCCGACGTTCGGAGATTTTAAACGCACCGTGCTGGAGATCGGATTGCTCTATGCCATTGCGCACAACCAGACCGCGGCCTTCGACTATCAGTACATCATCAATTCAGGTGTGAAGAACGATTCATACGTCAGCCTGATTTACCGCATCAATTTCTAACATACTATGGCCAGGCCGTTTCTAAACAAATTGATGCCTTGGCTTATTCGGGTCTCTCTCAGCGTCGGTATCGCGCTGCTGGTGATGGTTTTTGTCCAGGATGCGGTATTCGAATTCCACTTCTTCGACCGGCTCAAGCTCTCCTTCATCGACAAATCGTTCGCCAAACGGGGCCCTCTCCCCTTCTCCGAGGACTCACTCGACGTCGTCATCGTGACAGTTTCGGACAAATCCGACGCGACAGTCCCTGAGCATTTCCCTTTTCCCCGAAGTTATTACGCCCGTGCGATCAACAACCTTAACAGGGCCGGCGTCCGCGCGATCGGAATCGACTTTTCGTTTGAAGACCCCGACAGCCACGGCCCGCAACATGACATCGAACTTCGCGACGCCATAGAGAAATACCGCAACGTCGTCGTCGCCGGAAAAACTGAAATCCGTAACGAAAGCGTATCGATCAAGCGAACGAACGAGAATTACCACAGTATTTTTTATTCGGCGGACAGTTCGGTCGGTGTCGTCTACGTCCCGAACGACGAAGATGGACTCTACCGCCGCTATAAGGCGCTCGCGAAAGACCCGGGAGAAGAAACATACCTTCCGACCTTCGCTTTCGCCTTGATGAATAAGTACTTAGGCCTTCCCTCGACAGCGGTGTGCAAGGATGAGGGAAAATTCTTCGTTCTCGGAGACCGGCGAATTCCAAAATTTGACGATGCCTCCATCCTTATCAATTATCACGGTCTTGCTGAAAAGACTTATAAGCATTTCGACATCGCAGACATTCTTGACGACAAAACGTTTACCACGAACGAAGAGGCCAGGCTTCACACACAGATCAACACATTCGACGACCCCGATTACGGACTTCTTCAGTCGGGAATTTTCAAGGACAAGATCGTCCTGATCGGTCCTACCTTTCCGGAATCGAAAGATATTTTCCCCGTTTCGATCGCCCCTGCCGGCAATCCCGACAATAATTTGATGTACGGCGTCGAGATTCATGCCAATGCGCTGCAAACGCTGATTCACCGGAACTTCATCGTCCGGCCTGCTCTGTGGGTCGAATTATTGTACACGCTCGCGCTTTCTCTCGTTAGTTTTCTCGCCGTCTCTGCACTAAAACAAATCAAGTCGAAAAGAGAATTCATTTTCGAAGTCATCGCGCTGCTGTTTATCGGCGGCGAGGTGTACGCGATTCTTTCGCTGGCAGATTACGCGTTTGCGATGCATAATCTTCTCATCCCTGTCGTTCCGCCGATTGCTGCCGTTTTCGCAAATTATGTCGGCAGTGCCGTCTATCAGTACCTCACGGAACGGAAACAAAAAGTGATGATCAAGGGGATGTTCAGCCAATACCTGAACCCCCACGTCGTCAACGAATTGATCGCCCATCCAGAAAAGTTAAAGCTCGGCGGCGAACGAAAAGAACTCACCGTTTTCTTCAGCGATATCGCAGGATTTACCACATTCTCGGAAAAATTACCGCCGGAAGAACTTGTGCTTGTCCTGAACGAATACCTGAGCGCGATGACGGAAATTGTTTTCAAGCATGACGGCACACTCGACAAATACGAAGGGGACGCCGTCATGGCGTTCTGGGGAGCGCCTGTTGAACTCGATAATAATGCGCTTCATGCTTGCAACGCAGCGCTGGAGATGCAGGAAAAGTTGGTCGACATCAGAGCAAAATGGAGATCCGAAGGAAAACCTGACGTCCACGTCCGCATCGGCCTGAATACCGGGCAAATGGTCGTCGGCAACATGGGCGGATTTGGGAAATTCGATTATACGGTCATCGGCGACAGCGTCAACCTCGGGTCGAGGCTTGAAGGGGCAAACAAAGAGTACGGAACCTACATCATGGCGAGCGAACGAACGCAGGAATTGGTGAAAGACTTTTTTGCCTTCCGTGAATTGGACCTGCTTGTCGTAAAAGGAAAGACGATGCCGATCAAGGTGTTCGAACTTCTCGGGAAGAAGGAAAACGGCGTGCCCCAAACAAAGCTTTCAGCAGTCGAACAATATCTCACCGGACTCGAATTGTACAGGCGCAAGCAGTTCACGGAAGCGATCAAGAAGTTTAACGCAGCCCTCGCCATCGACCCGACCGATACGCCCTCTTCGTTGTACATCGAACGGTCCCAGGTTTATCTCGACTCTCCTCCGCCCGATGAATGGAATGGTGTCTTCATCCTGAAAACAAAGTAGAGCAACTCCAGTTCAAATCACCACCTTGCCCAACACCCAGCACTTCCTTGTTGGATTTTCAAGGTGGATTATACCTTAACTCCTCATTCTGCCCTTATCACTGATCTGATAAACGCCATTTGAGCGTCAACCACGGACGACATGGCTTGAGCTTCGCTGTCCTGACATAATTCCAGTTCGTAGATTTTTGATTTGGACCGGAATACCACGACACGCCGGAGAAGTGAATTCTCGGAATAGACGTAAACGCAGAATTCCCTCCCATCGCCGATCGCCGAAGGAGGGCGCAGAATTCGCCGATCGCTGCCGTCGGTTCCAAGTTTGTTCTGCATCGAGATATTTCCAAGCATGCAAATATCCTCCACCGACAATGCCGTTTTTGCCGAAACCGCCGGTCTCAGTTCCGTAAGTATCATCGAGGCGCCGCCGTCATTCTTGACGAGAAAAAAATCTGCGGACGAGAATCTTCCTCCATCCGGCACCGAAGTCCACCCGGCGGGAGCGATCGATTTCTCGGTGTGGGCCGGGGGGCGGTCGGAGTGAGCCAACGGGCGGACGAGTGCGGCTTCACGGGGAGACGAGCATGAATAAAGGAAGATGGAGGCAAGCGTAATGACAATGAAGAGACCGATGTACTCGAGACCGTCAGTCGCGGATCTCAATCGTCCGGTCACTCAGCCCCTCGCCGATACTTGTCTTCCTGAATAATTAGACGGAGCGAGATGCGGTGTGAATTTCCGAGCTGGTCTTCACCGTTGAATTTAGCGAAGGCATAATCTATGTCGAGTTTGCGAAGATGGACGCCGGCGCCGAGCGTCAAATTCTTCGTCTCGTCCATACCGACGCGTAGGGCAACGGTCTTCTTATAGTCGAACTCTACCCCGCCGTGCGGATCGAAGCTGACCGGACCGAGATACGCGGTCGCGGAATACTTTCTCCCTTCAAACATGATGTCGGCATCGATCGAAGGGCCAAGGCGCCCGCCGAAGACTTCAAAAAGATACGCTCCGCCGACTTTGAGCGTCGGTGAAATAAGCTCGTTTGTGCCGGTGTTCCAGGCAATGAGCGTGGTCGTAATATCCTGAAAATTCGCTCCCAGAGAAAAATTTTCTGTCGGCTGATAAATTCCGCCGAGGTCAAACCCGATACCCGTGGCATGATAATCCCCGATGTCGCGACGGATCAGCTTGAGGTTCGCCCCGTAGAAAAGATGTTCCGAATACTGTTTTGCGTACGAGAAATAGACCGCCCAATCTGCGGAATTGAAGAACGTAACCTGGGAATAATCGGGTCTTCCGTCAAGGTCGTTGAACACTCCATCTCCGTTGGTATCCAAAGCGCGCGTGTCGGGTATGCCGTCGATGCCGAGACGCATGACGCTGATGCCGAATGCAGCAGCCTTGTAATTTACGACCGGACGCATCGTCCCATCCTCGTCGGCGACGGTTGAGGCGGTGGTATCGTTCGACCCGTAGGGGAATGCCACCGCGGCGTAATCGTAATTTTCAAGACTCCCGAACTGCTCGTCGTGCATCAAAGAGAATTCAGGATAGTTGATGCGGGCAAGCCCGGCAGGGTTCCAATAGCCGGCTGTGACATCGTTGGCGAGAGCAACGTATGCGCCGCCAAGCCCGAGCGCCCTTCCGCCAACGCCGATCGCCATAAATTCACCGGCATACTTTGCGACATACGTGTCGCCTGCAATGGCCGCGGCGGCACCGACACAAAGCGCAATCACTGTCGTGGATATTCTTGACGTGAGGTTCATGGTATCACTTCAGAAATAAAAAAAACCGAATCTCCTCTCGCGGATGAAATTCGGTTGTCATTGTTAGAGAGGAATTAATGTCCCGTATTCCGGGAACATCGTTGTGCCAATTACCTTGTTAATCTCTAACAATTCTCGATCAGTTTCGGTCTCCTTGAACTGAAATTTAAGGAAAAACTTTTGAAAGTCAAGATAAGAAAATAGAGGGCAGGGCATCAGGAAGCAGACGGATACCCTCTCGACCCTCCTTACGGGCTATTTCAACTCGCTGCGATTTCTCGTCCAAGAGGTCTGACGGTTGCATAACCATGACCGGCTGCTTTTACCGCGCATCGTCTTCGCTCAAAAGCCTGACTACTAAACGGGGGAGCTGCCCGCTTGCAGTCCCTTTTAGAACTTCGAAACCGTCGAGCATATCATACGCCGGATGCGGATCGATAAAGAATTTTTGATTTGTCTTTTTGAAAAGCGGAAGCAGGCTTGCTGCCGGATAGACTTGTGCGGACGTTCCGACTCCGATAAAGACATTCGCAGATTTCACCAGTTCATCCAGGTACTCAGGCCGCATGTCGACCGCCTCGCCAAACCAGACGACGTCGGGTCGAAGCTGGCTGCCGCACTTCGGGCATTTGTCCCCCAGTTTCGTGGGAGAAACGATCTGCGCCCGGTAATCGCATAAATATGAGGAATCGCTGTATGCAGGGATCGAATAATGAAGCTCGCACTTTTGATAATCGATTCTTCCGTGAAGGTGCCATACGTTTGTCGATCCCGCACGCTCCAGAAGCGTATCGATGTTTTGCGTGATGTTCACGACGTTGAAACGGGATTTAAGTCTCGCGATGGCATCGTGGGCTGGATTGGGTTGACACTGCATACCGCGGAGAAAACGCTGCTCGTAAAAATTGAGGACGAGGAGTTTATCGCGTTCCCATCCTTCCGGCGATGCGACGTCCTCGACGCGGTGTTGTTCCCACAGGCCGCCGGAATCACGGAATGTCGGGATGCCGCTCTCCGCAGAGAGCCCGGCACCGCTGAAAACGACGATTGTTCTCATGGGAAAAAATGAAGTTTCCGAAAAGTCCAAAGCTAATATCTCACGCAAAGACGCCACGTCGCAACAAATGCACGCGAATGAACCTTAGCACCTTTGCGTCTTTGCGTGAGGTTCTTCGGATGTTTCGAGATTTAAAACGGTGCCCTTGGCACGCTGGGGGGCGGAACCGGTTTATGGGGAAAACTTCCATCGCGCATCGCCGCATCGTACGCAAACGCTGCCATGATGACCGAAGCCTGTTTCACGTCATTTTCCTGGACACGGTCGTATACGTCCATGTTGGAATGATGCGTCCGGGTTTCATAGTCGATGTTGTCCTGCAGAAATTGAAATCCGGGAAGTCCGATCGCATCGAACGATATATGGTCGGTACCGCCCGTGTTCTCTATCGTCAGGGTTGATGCATCCACGTCAGCGAAAGGTCCAAGCCACGCTCTGAAAATCTGACGAGTCGCTTCGTTCCCCTGCATGTAGACCCCGCGCACTTTGCCGGTACCGTTGTCGTTATTGAAATACGCATAAAACTTTTCATACTCCGGCTTCTTCTTGATCTCGCCGAACGTGCTTCCCTGAGCGGTGTCCCGTTCGCCAAAATGCCGGGCAACATATTCTTTGGATCCGAGGAGTCCTTCTTCTTCTCCTCCCCAGAGTGCGATACGAATTGTCCGCCGGGGTTTCACGCCGAGCGATGACAGAATGCGCATCGCTTCCATGCACACGGCCGAGCCGGTGCCATTGTCCGTCGCACCGGTTCCGCCGTGCCACGAATCGAAGTGACCGCCGATCATCACCACTTCATCCTTCAGGTCCGTACCGGGAATTTCTCCGACAATATTGGTCCCCGGCTGATCGTCATAGAACTCGGCGTCGAGATTAATTTCTAATTTGACACGGCTTCCTTTTTGGATCATCCGTACGAGGCGATTATAATGCTCTGAGGCAACAACAATCTGAACGGGAATTTTTGGAGCATCTTCGTCGTATGGATTGATCCTCCTCCCCGCCGGCGCGTTCGCAGATTGAGGCACCGTTGCCGCTTGAACGAAGAGCGTTCCGTCATCTCCCTGAGATGTTTCGACGATCACCGACGCACCTTCCTGCCGGCAGAATTCCATTCTCTTTCTTGCCTCTGCTGCGCGTTCTCTGAGGATCCGAAACGCCGCCGTATCCCTCCTTCCAACGCGTGCGCGTCCTCGCGGCATATCGGCGTTAGCCAGTTTCAACAGATCCTCATCGCTCAACCGGTCGGCATCCGGGGTAAAATGAGCCTTCAGATCACGCGGTTCGTTCGTGAGCACAATCGCCCCTTTTAATTTTCCCTTGTATTTCTGAAGGTCATCGTCCGTTTTTGCGTCCAGATATACGGCATAACCGCTCACCGTCCCTTTCGTGGAAGGAGACCACGCTTTCGGGTAAGCGATAAGAGGAAGGACACGGGGCTCGGTCATCTCAGCGGAAAAATTCTTCATCGACCAGCCTTTGCCGAACTTCCACGTTTCGAAAGCTACGTTCTGTAAACCCATTTCTTCGAGTTTCTTCTTTGCCCAGTCTGCGGCTTCCTTGAATTCAGGAGACCCAGTCAATCTCGGACCGTACACGTCCGAAAGATAGCTGAGCGTTTCCATGATCCTGGAATTGTTCATTCCTTCGGCACGTATTTTTGAGATCATTGCGGTGTCGATTTTTTCCGCTGCCGGCTGAGCAGCAGCGCCGACAAATGCCGCCGCGAAGAGAACAATACACGCTAGACGCTTCATAACCCTTGCTCCTTCAATATACTTTTGGGGGGATGCATGTTGTCGCCATCCGATTGTTTGAAGCAATCGGATAGCTCATAAGCCTACCGCTTTCTTCGCGGATTATACCGCGGTCGAGAAGAAATTTTACGCTCGTGATGCACCGGGCCGTGCTTTGGGTACTTCTCGGGTATCGGCGTCAGCAGATCTTCTTCCGGAAACACGCATTCGATCTTTTTGCCGAGGAATTCCTCCAGCTTCGGAAGCTCATGCGAATCCTCTTCATCGGCAAAATTGATGGAGATACCGCTCGCTCCTGCGCGGCCGGTACGCCCGATGCGATGAACGTATTCCTCCACATCGAGCGGCAAATTATAATTGATGACGTGCGAGATCGCTTCGACGTGGATTCCCCGCGACGCTACATCCGTAGCGACAAGAACGCGAATATTTCCCTCGCGAAAACGTTCCAGACGGCTGATACGCTGCTTTTGGTCCACGTCCCCCGAAAGAAGCGCGCAGCTGATGCCGTAGGCCTCGAGCTGTTCTTTCAATCGGCGGGCTTCGTCGCGGCGGTTCGCGAAAATCAAAACCCGTTCGAGTTTTTTTTGCATGATAAGGTTGAAGAGCAGCGTCGGCTTTTCTTCCCGCGTCGTGATGTACGTGATCTGTTCAACGCTGTCCACTGCGATTTCATCGGGTTTCACCGTCACCTGGAACGCTTGCCGCGTCCACGATTCTGCGAGCCGTTTCACGTCGGACGAGATCGTTGCGGAAAAGAACATTGTCTGGCGTTCCGATTTCGGCGGGGTGCTCAGGACGATCGATTTCACAGCCGGAATGAACCCCATGTCCAGCATACGGTCGGCTTCGTCGAGGATCAGGATCTCGACTTTGCCCAGATCAACGAGCTTCTTCTTCTTGAAGTCGATCAAGCGTCCCGGCGTACACACGAGCACGTCGCACGGTCCCTGCTGCAGTTGTTTCTGCTGCTTCAGATAGTCTATTCCGCCAAAGAGAGGAAGCGTGCGGCACGGAACGTACACTCCAAGATCGTGGGCGTCTTTGTCTATCTGCATGACGAGTTCACGCGTGGGGGCGAGAATCAACGCGCGCGGCGTACCAAGCGGCCGTTTGCTTTCGATGGGATGCGCAAGAAAATGGCTGAAAATTGTAATAAGAAACGCGGCGGTCTTTCCCGTTCCGGTCTGCGCCTGGGCGGTGACATCGTCGCCCGCGAGCGCTTTGGAAAGCGTCTCTGCCTGTACCGGAGTACAGTATTGAAATTTCAGGTCATAGATCGCGTGGAGTACTTCCGGAGGGAGGTCAAAATCCTGGAACCTTTTTTTCCCTTCTAGCGGCGGGACAGCAAAAACGGAACTATCCCACGCTTCAGCAGGAATACCGCGCTGCGCAGCGGGCGAAATCTGCTGCGGCTCGCGCTTTGCATGGCGTGCGCTGTACTCCTCGCGCGTTTCCTTCTTTCGATTTGGCCGAGGAGCCGATCGTGGACGCTCCGGATGAAGAGTCCTTCTACGGGAATCAGCAGCGGGTTTCTTTTCGTTAGTCGCCGGAGCAGGGGGAGGTGAGATGTCTTTGGGCTTATTGCCCTGAAGCCCGTCTCCCTTAAGGAAGACCGACTTAAGTTTGGTTAACAGTTTACTTAACAAGGAATCGCTTTCCCTAATTGATCATCTTCGTTGGTGTATAGTAATATACAAAAAAAATAATCGGCAGGCATGAAAAACCGGCGCTTCGGAGCAACACTGAGCAGTCAGGCACATCAAGGCTCTATATCTTCGTTAATTTAGCCGACTTCTGGGAAAGCAGACCTCTGGGCAAATGGCTGTCATTCGGAAACATAAGTCAAGGCTGCAGTCTATTGTAGTGATTAGCGGGTAACACCGGGAAGAAGGCCGAAAACTTCCAAATTGGTACTCCCCCTTTTTCCTGTGAATTTCTTTGCTTACATTCCTCTTGTGAGAAAAAGCGGGCAGAGATTCGAAATGACGTGGGAGCAAAAAACCGAGCATGTGTTATTGTTACGGTCTCTATTAGGTATGTGCCTGCTTTTTGCATCTTGCCAGGCGGCTCTTGCCCAGCCTCATTTCGCGTTAAAACCCGAGCAGCAGGAAAGCAATAAATTTGATTTTGAGAAATCGGCTTTTGGACAATTGCAGACAGAGTCGGCAGCGAGCAGTTGGTTCGACGTCACGTACTATGCACTTGATCTGGACATCTCCACAAGCCCGGATTTTCTCAAGGGCGATGTCACGATCGGCGGAATTTGCCGTCAGGATAATTCACAATTACTCGTGCTCGACCTCATGAACACGATGCACATAGATTCGGTCCGGGTTAACGGACAGGATTGTCCTTTTCTGCAGCAGAGCAGTTCCTTCAGCATCACGCTTGATCATTCATATCAATCGGGCGAGATTATTTCGGCAGATGTTTACTATGAAGGTGTCCCGGTGCCAACCGGATTCGGGAGTTTCGAATTCGATTCCCACACGGGTGTGCCGTGGGTGTATACGCTGAGCGAGCCGTACGGAGCCAGAGACTGGTGGCCATGCAAGAACAGCCAGAGCGACAAAGCCGATTCTGTCGACATCATTGTGTCGTGCGATTCGGCTTATAAAGTCGGGTCCCAGGGGATTCTCGTTTCAACGACTTTTCGGGCCGACGGAAAAGCAACGTACCATTGGAAAGAGCGTTATCCCATTTCGTCATACCTTATTTCCATCGCGCTTACCGACTACGTTCAATTCTCGAATTGGTTTCGGTATTCCAGCACCGATTCGATGGAAATACGCAATTATGTGCTGCCTGAACACTACGCCGCCGCTCTTCAATCCCTCCCGCGGGTTGTTGACATGCTCACGATCTACTCAAATCTCTTCGGACTGTATCCTTTCATCAAAGAAAAGTACGGTCACGCGGAATTCGCAAGCGGTGGCATGGAACATCAAACCATGACATCAATCGGGACATTCGACGAGCAGGTCATCGCGCACGAGCTTTCTCATCAATGGTTCGGGGACAGAATTACGTGCAGGACCTGGTCTGACCTCTGGCTGCACGAGGGTTTTGCAGAATTCTGTACGGCAGTCTATCTTGAAAAAGAATATGGGACGTCATCGTATTGGGATTTTATCAATCTGCTTCAAGGCAACGCAATAGCGGGAAAGGGAGCGGTGGGAGAGCCCGACACGACAAACGCGCAAACTCTCTTCAATTATGCACTCGTTTACGCTAAAGGAGCGTTCGTGCTGCACATGCTCCGGCACGTGCTCGGCGACACCGTCTTCTTCAACGCTCTCCGAGCCTATGCCAATCAGCCGTCGCTGCAGTATTCTACCGCAACGACGAAAGATCTTCAGACAGCTTGCGAGACTGTATCGGGAAAGGATCTTGGATATTTTTTCCAGGAATGGATCTACGGAGAAGGCTATCCGGTGTACCAGTATTCGTGGAACTGGAAGAACAGCGGAGATTCGTCCGCGGTGACCTTGAGTATTGCGCAGGTCCCGGGCCGGCTTAACCCGGATTTTTTTGCGATGCCGATCGACGTGCGAATTCTTTCGCCGGGGAAAGACACAACGATCAGCGTGTTTAATAACGCTCAGAGCCAGACCTTTACAGTCCGCTTTCCTGCGATGCCGACGTCTGTTCTTCTCGACCCAGACGGATGGATCCTGAAATTGACGTACCCTGCCGCTGCTGTTCCTCCTTCAGCTTACGCGCTCGAGCAAAACTACCCAAATCCATTCAACGGTTCGACAACGATCAGATACCAACTTTCCCATTCAGCGAACGTAACGCTTAGGGTCTATGATCTCTTAGGACGGAACGTCGCGACTCTCGTGAACGCGCGACAGATCCCGGGAAATTACGAGTATCCGTTCTCGGGCCAAAGTCTCTCAAGCGGTATGTATGTTTACCGGCTGACGGCCGACGACGTCCATCTGCACAAAAAAATGATCTTGTTAAAATAATAAATCCGCGGAGGGCGATCGCCGGCCCTTTCGCACAACTGTTCATTCTCATGAGGAGCCGATGAAGGACTTTGCAACAAACGCCGCCAAATTCATTTTCGCTTTAACGATCCTGTGTTCGAATCATGCTCGTTCACAGGAAAAGGACAACACTGCCGGCGGTATTCAATCGAAGGAAAGCCAGTACGCGCTTCATTTCAAGAAAGCAGACTATCATCTTGGCAAATTCGAGTTTAAGGAGTCGCTGAATGAGTGCGAGTCTGCGCTGAAATTCAAGCCCGACGATTATCTTATTCGTGCGATGATGTGCCTCGACTACTACGAAATCGGCGAGAAGCTCGATGCAAACAAATCGGAAGACAAAGAGAAGAAAATTGCGATCTATGATACGATGGTAGTGATTGCAAACGAGGGGATCCGCTGCGCTCCCGACAAAGGAGAATGTTACTTTATGCGGGGATTAGCGTATGCACGGAGAGCAACGACGAAAGGAGTATTCTCCGAACTCTTTACGGCGAAGCAAATCGAGAATGATTGGCTCATCTCGGTCGATCGCACATCTGATTACACAACTCCCAACGGCGAAAATCTTCAGGCGTCAAGCTGCATCGCCTTAGGCGTCTATTACCGTTTGTGCCCGACCTTTTTCATGCTGAATTGGATATTTGGCATCAGCGGCGACCTAGACAAAGCGGTCACCTACTGCACGAGAGCGTACATCCTTGATTCAACAAGGATCGAGATCGTCAAAGAGCTAGGCGTGGCCTTGATAACGCGGGGACTGGATAGAAACAATAATGCCGACATTGAAGCGGGAAAAGAGTTTTTACGAAAGGTCCCTTCGCTCCCCTACCGATTGCAGACCGACACCGTCGACATCCGACACAGTAAAATGCTGCTCAACGATATCAGTCTTTGTCCCGGCTATTCGAGGGATGAACAACAAGATGTCTCAGAGGAGGCATTCAAGAAGTCGAACTAGCGACAGGGCGTTGGTAGACAGCCTTTTGTTTAACCGCTAAGACTCAAAGAGCGCCTAGGGGATTATTGCCCGCTATACGTATGATGTATTGGCGAGCTTGGCGCCTTGGCGGTTAAGCAAACGTTACAAGTCTTCTCCGGGTATTTTTCCTGCGGCTTCCAATCCTTTCAAACGCAGCTCTTCCAGCTTTTCGTTCGAGTAAGCGATTCGCGTAATCGTAATGAAGAGGACCGGAACGATGAAAATCGCCAGCATCGTTGCGGAGAGCATCCCGCCGAGCACAGTCCAGCCTATTGTCGACCTCGCCTGCGCTCCGGCGCCTTCCGCAAACGCGAGCGGCGATACGCCGAAGATGAACGCCAGCGACGTCATAAGAATCGGACGCAGGCGCAGCTTCACTGCTTCGATCGTTGCCTCAATCATCGGCATCCCTCTGTCGACGCGTTCCTTCGCAAATTCAACAATGAGGATGGCATTCTTCGCCGCAAGGCCGATCAATGTGATCAAGCCGATCTGCGCATACACGTTGTCGCTTAACCTCGGGATCAGGGTGAGAGTGAGGATAGCGCCGAATGCTCCGATGGGGACGGCCAACAAAACGGCGAACGGCACGGACCAGCTTTCATACAACGCGGTGAGGAATAGGAATACAAAGAGCATCGACGTTGCGAAGATCGTTATTGTGCTGCTTCCTGCCTTAATTTCTTCCCGCGATAAACCTGAAAATTCATATCCGTAATCGGAAGGAAGGACCTTTGCCGCCACATCCCGCAACGCGGTAATAGCTTCACCGCTGCTGTAGCCGGGGGCGGCGTTCCCGTTGATCTCCGCCGTCCGGAACAGGTTGTAATGAGAAATCATCGGCGCGCTTTCTGTGACCCTGTACGTCGTCAGCGTGCTGAGGGGAATCATTTCACCGGCCGAATTCTTGACATAGTATTGAGACATGTTCTGAATATCCGCACGGTACGACGTGTCGGCCTGCGCGACCACGTGGAAGTTGCGGCCGTAGATCGAGAAGTCGTTGACGTAGCGGCTCCCGAGAAATGTCTGAATCGTCGAATAGACGTCGGAGATGGAAATACCCAGCTTCTTGCATTTTTCCCTGTCGACATCCAATTGAAATCCCGGCGTGCGCGCGGTAAAGAAGGAAAAGACACGGCTCAACTCCGGCCGTTTGTTGGCTTCGGCAACAAACGTCTGGACCACGTTCTCGAATTGTTTGATGTCGTCGGTGCTCTCGTGCTGCTCCAACTCGAACGAGAAGCCTCCTGTTTGCCCCAGGCCGGGGATAGCGGGAGGCGATATCACGACAATATTCGCACTCTTGACGATAGAGAGTTTCTGCTGCAGTGTGGAAATCAAAGAGGCCAGTTGCAATGATTTATCCGTCCTCTCATCCCAGGGCTTCAGCTGCGCGAAGATTGTGCCGCTGTTCGATTTTGTCGCGAATGTGATCGCATTCAATCCTCCCAAGGCCGCAAAGTGAGCAATACCCGGAGTTGTTTTCAAAATATCCATCATTGAATTTAACGCGTCCAGGCTTCGGGTTGTCGAGGATGCCTCGGGCAATTCGAACGTGATGTACAGACGTCCTTCGTCTTCAGTCGGAATGAAACCCGTCGGTTTGCTCTTAAACAAGATCGCCGTGCCTGCGAAAATACATATCAACAGAACGAGCACGATGGGAGCTTTATCGATACACTTCTTGACGCCCGCTGAGTACGAATTTGTCGTCCGTTCGAACCATTCGTTGAACCTGAAGAAGAGTCTATTCAGCCCTCTCGAATGGGCGCCGACCACAGTAGGTTTCAGGAACAGGGAGCACAGTGCGGGGGTCAGCGACAACGCGATGAAGGCAGAGATCAACACGGAAATTGCTATTGTGATCGCGAATTGCTGATACAATCTCCCGACGATTCCGGGGAGGAATCCGACGGGCACGAATACTGCGGCAAGGATTAACGCGATCGCGATAACGGGACCAGAGATATCTTTCATTGCGTTGTGTGTGGCTTCCTTTGCCGACATACCTTCGTGGTCGATATAGTGCTGGACGGCCTCGACAACGATGATGGCATCGTCAACGACGATGCCGATCGCGAGCACAAAACCAAACATGGTCAGCGTGTTGATCGTAAATCCGAGAGGAACGAAAAAAGCGAAGGTGCCAATAATCGAAACAGGGATGGCAAGCACTGGGATCAGCGTAGCGCGCCAGCTTTGGAGGAACAAAAATACCACAAGAACAACAAGTCCGAGAGCTTCGATCAACGTCCAGACGACCTCGCTGATCGATACCTTCACGACGGAGACCGACTCAAAAGGGACGACGTAGTCGACATCCTTTGGAAACGATACCTTCAGGCCATCCATGACGGCATAGACACCCTTTGCCACTTCGAGGGCATTGCTCCCGGGAGCCTGATAGACGAGCAAGTACGACGCTCGCTTGCCATCGACGAATGAATTGCTCGAATAACTGAATTTGCCCAGCTGAACGCGAGCCACGTCGCGCAAATGAACAGCAGACCCATCTTTCGGGTTCGTGCGGACAATAATATTCCGAAACTGTTCTTCAGAATTCAACCTGCTGTTCGTAAATACGGAATATTCGAATGCCTGGTTGTTGGTTTGAGGCGGCGCCCCCACAGAACCGGCAGCGATCTGCAGATTCTGCTCCGCCAGAGCATTCACCGCATCATTCGCCGTAAGACCGAGCTGCGCAAGCTTATCGGGCTGGAGCCAGATGCGCATGCTGAAGTCATCCGCGCGGGTAAATACGTCGCCGACGCCGTCGACCCGCAGAAGCGCATCCCGCACGAATATGTTGGTATAGTTGTCCAGGAAGGTAACGCCGTGCGTTCCGCCGGGGGAGTAAATAGCGACCAGCATCAGGATGCTCGGATTTCTTTTCCGCGTGGTCAAACCGAGCCGTTTGACATCGTCGGGTAATTGGGGCGTTGCGATGCCGACCCTGTTCTGGATGTCGAGCGCCGCGATGTTCGGGTCTGTGCCGACGTTCAGCGTGACAGTGATCGTGCTGTGTCCGTCGCTCGTGCTGTTCCCCTGCATGTAGGCCATGCCGGGGGTTCCGTTGACCTGGGATTCGATCGGAGTCGTGACGGTCTGTTCGACGGTTTGAGCATCCGCCCCGTTGTAGACGCCCGTTATCTGAACTGTTGGCGGTGTAATATCGGGATACTGACTGATCGGCAATTTGGAAATGGCCAAGATACCGTTCAACACGATGACGATAGAAATTACTATGGCTGTTACCGGTCTCTTAATAAACAGATCTGCAATCATTACATTTCCTGTTTAGGGATTATTTGCTCTGGGCGGCTGCCACACTTGGTTGCGATGATGCGGAAATAACTGTCACCGGAGAATTATCACGTAATTTCTGAACTCCTTCCACGACGATCTGTTCTCCGACCTGCAGTCCATCATTAACAATGACCATAGCGTTGATAATCTTTCCCAGACCAATTCTGCGTTGGGAGACTTTGCCGTTGCTGGCCACGTACACAAAATATTCTCCCATCTGTTCCACCACTGCTTTGTATGGAATAAGAATACTTTCGGCGGAACTGCTGGCCTGCACGCGAAGATTGCACGTTAGTCCGGCCCGGAGAGCATTTTTTGCGTTTGGGAAGATCACCCGTATCCGGATCGTCCCAGTCTGAGAATCGACGGACCGATCCAGAAAGCTGATACGCCCCGGAGACGGATAGGCAGATTGATCGGGAAGCACGATCGTAAAAGTCGAATCGCGCAAGCTGTCACCCGCCTGGAGGAGATGGGTAAATCGTCCGATCTGTTTTTCATCCACCGCGCAGTCGACGGCCATTGGGTCGTCGGATGAAAGCGTGTTGAGCAGCGTTTGCCCCGCCACCACCGACGACCCGAGTTTCACGGACGAGATGCCGATGGTGCCGTCGAACGGGGCTTCGATGACGGAATAGCGCAGGTTCGTCTGCACATTTTTGACGTTCGCCTCTAATGACGCAACCTGGCTTTTCGCCGATTGCAGATCGGCCTGGGCGTGTTCTAACGTTTGCCGTGCGACGGCATCTCTCTTGGCGAGGTCGCGGTACCTGTCGGCATCCTGTTGAGCCTTCGCAAGAGTTGATTTTGCAGAATTTAAATTGGCGATCGCTTGATCGTACGCGGCTTTATATTGCTGCTGGTCGATCGCATAGAGTTTCATTCCTTTGCTGATATGCTGGCCGTCCTTGAAATAGATGTTCGTCACGTAGCCGGAAACCTCGGGCCTCACTTCAACCTGATTGATCGCAGTGACCGTCGCCGGGTATTCATCATAGTACACTGAAGCACCAAGCTTGACGTCATATACCGCCACCTGCAAAGGCGGAGGCGCTTTTTGTGCGCCGGCATTATTGTTGCTGCATTCCGCAAGGACAAAAGACAGGAAAATTGCTAAACTTACCACGCGCATTGTATTGTTCATAGGTAGATGGATGATGTTTTAAAATCCCGGCAATTCTTGCTATTGATATTGAAGCGTTCCGAGAGCCTTTTGAACGTCCAGCTTGCTGCTGAGCAGCTGGTACAAGGCGTTCGTGTGATTTACCTGCGCGGCCCGCAGATCGGTCTCGGCCGATATAACTTCGAGATACGTTTTCGTTCCTGCTTTGTATTGAAGCTGGATGGTCTCATAAACGTCCTTTGCGAGTTCGAGGTTCTCTTTAAGGACATGATAATTGTTCAGGTCGCTCTTGTAATTTGCCATCGCTTCGGCATATTCCGTATTAACAGAATTCTTCAGTGAGATAAAGTCGTAATCGAAGAGGTCGAGCTCCAATTGGGCTTGCTTGATCTGCTGGTACCTTTTCCCCCCTTCAAAAATCGGGAAAGAGAGCTGCAGTCCTACGACCGAACTCGGGTAATTAGTATTGTAGAGTTGAGCGTACGCCCTGCTCGCATAGTTGTAATTATAGCTTCCAAACAACGTCAATGAGGGGAGAAAGCTCCATTCATAATAATCCAGATTGTCCTCCTGCAGTCTCTTTTGCGTCTGCAGCGATTGATACTCAATCCTGTTTTCATAATGAATTGATTGAGCAGTATCGAGCAGCGCTTCCCGCTCCATCTGACCGCTGCTGTAGGTCAGCTTCAGTACTGCCGCCGGCGGATAGCCCATTTGTTCCTTCAGAAAGGCGTACCGCGCTTTCAGAAATTCTTCGCTCTGTTTTTTTTCGGCCTTCGCGTTGTTCAGCAAAATGGTAGCCCGCTTGTAGTCGGTCTTATCGGCGATGCCTCCTTTATACTGATCGAATGCATCCTGGTAACTTCGCTGAAGACGTACAATATCCTCGTCGATCAACTCAATTTCTTCTTGAGTTACCAGCACCGAATAGAATGCTTTGCTGACGTTTGCTGTGACTTCGATCTTGTCGGCGACCGTTTGTTCTGACGCGCGGCGGCGGACATCGCCGGCGCTGCTGCTCGCCAACAAAACGTCTCTATTAAAGAGAGTCTGGGACAAAGAGAACTGACCGACTGAGACATATGGCAAGCCGGTCGCCACTTCCGTCACACCGCCTGCCATTCCAATAGACGTCGGAACGTTGGGGAAATGCTCGTAAGAGTAATTAAAATTGATCTGAGGGAACCAATCCGCTAGCTTGCCTTTAATAATTCTTTCCGTTATCTCTTCATCCATGAGAGACTTTTCAACCGACGGCTGATGAGACAAGGCATAATGCACACAATTCTGCAGTGTGGCAGTTCCAAGCAGCGAATCCGAACCGGCACGTGTTTGCGCCTGAAGAGGCCAAAAGAGAAACACAATTGCGGTAAGGGTCCATCCCCAGGTGGATACAGATCTTTCTATTCTTCTATTCTTCTGCTTCATGTCGTCGTACTATTTCATTTCTATAAATACAAGAAAATCACCGTCGTTCATTTGCAAACGTATATATTGAGTATGGCAGAGACGCTTAACATAACGCCTGCACCCCATCTTCGGATCCGGCCGGCGCAGGAATGGAACTCGCCATTGTTCCAACAGGTACTACGGGATCCCGACGTGATTCTATAAATGAACTGCTCGATCAGGGTTGTTGACTGTTTGAATTGGCAATGGATACTGAATTTCGCAATTTTTCTAATGAAATTCAATCGAGATGCCGATAACGTTTCTGAAGATCCTACAGAATCTTCATCAACTTCTGAAACGACCTGTCACGGCAATGCGATGGCAATGATTGCAGCGGCTCCCGCGATCAAAACGGAGTAGAGGATAATCTGATAGGCCTTCTTCTTATCCTTTGCCTTTGAAAGATCATCGTCTATGTGGTGAATTCCGCCAAGAGCCCCGAAATTATAGAGCCCAGCGCGGCCAAACCCCGAACAAAAATGGTAGAATGCCTGCAAAAAACCGGACGCAGACAGAGCTGCCGGAAAGAAGACCAGCAGGCGCCACCAAGGATCAACTCCGGCACCTTCCAGCGTTCCGATCAGCACGAGGGATATGGCGAGAGAAACCCAGCCGACATTCCGCCGGCGCGCTATTTCATCCGGACCTATGTTGCATTGGCCGGGAATATATTCATTCTGAGTCATAATTTCCGATCAGCGATTTCACTCTTCTGCGTTAGTGAACAAAAATGCCGGACATTGAATTCCATTTTCAACCCACGATGAGGCCGGCTAATTCCTCGCCGCTTTAAGTGTTTTGGCAAGGGTGATCAATTCATTGAAGAATGTTTCGACGCGATCTCCCCGCATCCCTTCGCGCAGCGGTTTGAACAGCGCGGGATTCACCGGAACACTTTCCTTCATCACCGTCATATACACTTCGGCGGGAACATGAATCGCATTCCGGATCGGAAACATCTGTAATTCAATAACGACTTGCCGGAGTTGTTCAATGGCCCGCGCCCCTCCGGCATTTCCAAAACCCACGAAGCCGACCGGCTTACCGTTCCACTGCGGGAAGACCCAATCCAGCGCGTTCTTGAGGACGGCAGGATATCCGTGATTGTATTCCGGAGTGACCATGATCTATCCATCCGCCTCACCGACTTTGGCCGCCCATTTCTTCCCGAGCTCATTCGAATAATTTCCCTTGTTCGAAGCCGAAGAAATCGGTTCGTCGTAAAAAGGGAGCGGCCAGTCGCGAAGGTCGACGAGCTCGCACGCGACGTCCGCCTTCTTGCTCAACTCGTCGAAGATATACCCGGCCGGTTTTTCGCTAAAGCGTTTTTGGCGGGTGCTGCCGACGATGACATGTATTTTTGGTACGATCGTTTCCAGAATATTCGTTGCCCTCATGATGTATCAATGTCTTTGCGATTTTCTGTTTTTCAAACGGTCCGACAAGTTTTTAAGAAGGCCGAGCAGATATTCAGCGTTGACAGAATAGTACACCTCCTGGCCGCGGCGCTCGTCGACGACGAGACCGCTGCCTTTGAGCGTTTTCAAATGCTGCGAGACGGCAGGCTGTGAAAGCTCAACGATCCGAACGAGTTCGCCGACTGTTTTCCGGCCTTTGATAAGAGATTCGAGGATCCGATAACGGCTCTTGTTTCCGATCCCTTTGCCAAACTCATTGATTTCTTTGCACAGATCGGTCATACAATGATATTTGCATATAAGTATGTACTTATATTTTAACAGGTCAGGAATGGCGATAAGTTCCTTGGATTACGAGATTATCCCGTGCGATACGGGGATCGGATCGGAGGGCATAGAGCATTGGTGCTGCCAATTCAGAAGGATCATAGCGCCGACAACCACGCAGGAGATCAGAATATGGGAAGATTGTCCTTCAACGAATATAGATCAATTTTTGAATCTGTCGGACCCCCACAACTTCCAGCCTGGCAATATAAACGCCGCTGGCCATATTTTCAGGTTTCCAGACGTAGCGGTGCTCACCCACGCTCAACGCGCCTGTTTGCAGCGTGGCAATTTCTTTTCCAAGGAGATTATAGATTCTTAGAGACCCTTGCGCAGATCGCGGACAGAAGAACGTCAGCACCGTCCCGCCATTAAAAGGATTGGGATAGTTCGGCAACAGGTAAAAGGATGAGATCGCCGCAGGAGATTTTGCAGCGACCGCAGTGAGGTGAGAAACAGCCGCAGTATCAAGAACACCAACCAATTCATCGGCGTTGTTATAGACACGGATTTGTACAGTCGCCGCGCCGTTAGGAATCGCAAGATTTTCCTGGAATAAAAATTCCGAAAGGGGCGTGACAAAATGCGGCACCCCCTCATACAGAATCTCTCCCTTCGCATCGGTGAAGACTGCTTTTGCAGTGCCGCTATAGAATACGCCGTAAACGGCAGACAAGGTTTGCGCGATAGGATCATAGGCTAATCGTTCGGCAATCGCGCCGACAGAATCCACGTCCACTATTGGATCCCGAACTTTCGCAGCCCACCAATTTTCAGTAAAATCATATTCCCCCCCGTTGGCAGCAAGTTCAACCATCGGACCTTTCACTTCAATCTCCATGTACGGCGGGGGGCCGTTCCCGCTGACATATACTGAAACGCGTGCTCCGTTGTCCGGATACTGAGCGTCTTCAAAGATTGGAAAAGTTTTTGCGAAGACAGCCGTATCCGAACGATCGGCATAGGCGATCCAACCTTTATCGGGGTCAGCGAAGATCTTTTGATTGTCCGGATAAAATTGAACGCCGTATATGCCCGGAGCAACTTCGCCTTTCCAGGAACTTGAATTCCCCTGAGGAGAGACGCCGCTTTGTCCATAATGACTGTTGGGATTGACAGGAAAATAGGCCCAGTAATTCTGGTAATCTGTTTTGCCGGGATGGTTGACGATCGACTGTGTTATACTCCACATGCTCCAATTCACCGCTGTCGTCCCTTCATTAATAATCGTCTCATCCATTCTCACCCGGCTTGTCCCTGGGTACATTGTCGCCTTGCGTTTGAATTTAATGCCGGGTGCATACCACTGTTCCGTCGAGCTCGAGATAGCAACGCTGACTGAATCTTTTGTCCTGGAAGTATCATCTATTGTGTACGCTCCATAATCAAGCGTAGGAGGAGGAGGCCACCCTCCTTGACTCCATGCGCTTTGAGGCGCGGGCCAGGTCTTGTATCCTCCAAAGTTATACCAATTGCCGTTCTTCGCGGGAGTGAAGGTCGTATCGAACAGGCTCGAGTTAACAAGAATGGAGGGAAAATTCCCCAAATCGTACTGCATCACGCGACCGCCGATGGCCGGCTCAGTTGCAATTATGATGAGACCGTTCTGCATGACGACCGCATCCCAACCCCATGCTTTGTAATTGGAAATAGATTGAAGTGTGAGGTTTGAATCTTGCGCTTGCAGGAGGATATAATGCAAAGACGCCAGGAGGATATATGTTTTTCGCATTTCTTCTTTCTTACTGTGCGGTCATTTTCGTTTGATGAAAACTATCGCTGCGGAATATTCCTAACCAAGGTAAGCATAGCAGGTCTCCAAAATCAAGCGAAATTAACTTTGTCTAGTGGTGCCCTAATTTCGGCGGACATGTAGGAGACGTGAGGATTGTCATTCTGGGGACATCTTTAGTAACCATTCTTGAAATTAGGGAACTACACTCTGTATTGATTATTCCCGTCCTACCGACTACATTTAATATAGCCTGTAATCCATTACGAACCCAAATAACGTTGACAGTAGATCTTTCAGTTGCGCGGCGGAAGGACGCTAATTACTCACGCCGACGACCAATGGAGCGATGCCTTCAAACGACATCTAACTTTTTTTGCAGCAGGTAATCGGGCCTTTGCACATCGTGAAAAGCATGAGCACTGAGAATTTCGATAAGGTCAGCATGACCGCTACGTTTGTAGCTTATTGGAGGCAGTACACGGACATCCCTTTCGCTAAAGATATTGCTCATCTTATCAACGCCAACGAAAAGATTGAGACATTTCTCCGCCTTCATGATATTACCAGGGATGAAATACGCTGGTACGCGCCGCTATTTGAGATTCGGCATAAGAGTATTGAAGAGATGATACGCAAGTCCGGAAT
The DNA here is from genome assembly GCA_964439265.1 of uncultured Chitinophagaceae bacterium. Lineage (GTDB taxonomy): Bacteria > Bacteroidota > Ignavibacteria > UBA10030 > UBA8401 > JAGVPT01. The sequence goes on along the minus strand of CAYTOA010000001.1, from coordinate 55,766 downwards.
AAAGCAGGTCCTTGAACTAGCCAGCGGTCTCTCCTTTCGCGGATTGGCCTTTGCCCAAGATCCCGACATCTCGTATGTCGAGACCGATCTTGATGGTCTGACGGAAGAAAAACGTGTTCTCGCCGCTGCCTTGAAAGACAAATATTCGCTATCGTTAAACAGCAACTTTCGTCTAGCAGCGGCCAACGCGCTCGACAAGTTTCAACTGCAGGACGCAATCAGCCACTTTAAGAAAGAGCAGGCGGTTGCCGTTGTCAACGAGGGTTTGCTTCCGTATCTGACGACGAATGAAATGGAAACGGTAGCCGGAAATATCAAGGAGATCCTCGACCAATTCGGAGGGATCTGGATCACGCCTGATTTCTCGCTAAAGGAAAATTACACGGAAGTATCGGCGCAGCGTATCCAGGTGCGCGATGCCATTGCAGAGCTGACAGGGCGGCGGCTGCACAGAAGCATTTTTGAAAACAAAGATCACCTTTTTTCATTCTTGCACAGAATGGGACTTCAGGCGGAGGTATTCAACCAACTGGATCTGGTATCCTCGGTCGTCTCTCTCCGCGCATTGCATTTGCCTGATGGTTTTCTGCAAAAGATAAAGCAAAAACTAAACCTGTGGGTGATCACACCATCCTGAGATTTCGATCGATGATAATAACGGAGATCATCATACCAAGCAATTCTAAAGGGTTTTAAGGATGCATGTCAGGCTAAAGACTTTACACAGTACGGCGGCGCTTTTCTTTCTCATTAACTCCCTGTTTGCACAATCTTCCGACAGTTTAACGCAGGTTTGGAATTTCCATTTTCAGCAAACGATCGTCATTCAATACCACCCCGATTTCACGGCAAAGTACTCGGGTGCGAACAGCCTGGAGACAAGCGAGCCGGCTCAAACTTCGCTCACATCTACATTTTTCATCGGCAGAAGACTCTGGAAAAACGCGGAAGCATATGTCAATCCGGAACTCTCCGGCGGAAGCGGGCTCAGCAGGGTGACGGGCGTAGCCGGTTTCCCGAACGGTGAAACGTTCCGCATCGGGAATCCTTCGCCGGAGTTGACCATTGCGCGGGTATTTGTGACGCAGCGGTTCGATCTTTCGGATACCCAGACAATGGTTGAGGATGATGAAAATCAACTGATGGGACCGCGGCCCGATGCCTACATTAATATCGTTGCAGGAAAAATTAGCATGATCGACTATTTCGACAAAAATCGTTACAGCGACGACCCGCGCACAAAGTTTTTGAATTGGGCTCTAATGACCAACGGCGCATGGGATTACCCTGCAAACACACACGGGTACACCTGGGGATTTGTAGCGGAATATGTGACGCAGCCATGGTCGCTGCGATTGTCCACAGCAATGGTCCCGACAGAAGCGAACCAATCCGTGATGGACGTGAACCTCAGCAGGGCTCATTCTGAAACTATTGAACTGGAACACGACTACACTCTCTGCGCCCATCCTGGAACAATGCGGCTCCTCGGGTTCCACACCATGGCACGCATGGGAAGTTACGAGCAAGCATTAGGACTCCCTCCGGGAGAGATAGACGTGGTCGCAACGCGGGCGTACGGGCGGAGCAAATATGGCATGGGATTAAACATCGAACAGGAATTATGCGGGAACGTGGGAATGATGTTCAGGGCGGGATGGAACGACGGACACAACGAGACGTGGATGTTCACCGAGATCGATCAGTCCGTCAGCGCTGCTATCGTGTACGATGGAAAGGGATGGGACCGTACCGGAGACAATTTGGGTGCCGCATTGCTTGCGAACGGCATCTCCGCCGACCACCGCGCATATCTCAAAGCCGGCGGTTACGGGTTTCTCATTGGGGATGGAAATCTGAACTATGCGCCCGAGGCTATCGCCGAAATCTTTTATTCCCTCTCACTCCCCCTTTATCACTTGCATCTTACTCCTGACTATCAATTCATCCTGGACCCGGCATATAACAAGGACCGGGGACCCGTCCACGTCGTTGCCTTCCGAATTCATTCCGAGTTCTGATCGATCTTTCCTAAACGGCTTTGCGAATTACCTAGCGGGGCTTCTCAAAAATCAAATTTTGCTAACCCTTTGGGACATGGTGAACAAATAGCCCGTTCCTCCTGAGTAAGCGATCGGAGTGAGCGCATCGTCCACGACCCTACGGGTCGTAGACCCGTAGGGAAGGATAAGGTGTCATGTTTGTGAGACAATTTCTACTTGTCTCTTGTCCTAGTTCCTCCAGACGGTGCTGGCCTCGCCGGCTGCTGCGTTTGAGGACGGGGCTGCGGCTGTTGAACCTGCGGCCGCTGAACCGGCTGCGATTGAACCCGCGGTGCCGGAGCGGGCTGCGGGCGCGAGGTCGGCTGAGTCTGCTCCCAAATATTCCGCTGATACTCTTGCGCCGCATGAATGGTATTGAAATTATAGCCGGGCGATGATACGGCAGGCCGAGGCCTAAGCGTCGGTTGCGGAGCCGGATTAACAGTCCTTGTCGGCTGCTGAATTGCAGGTTCGGGCGTAGAAATATGCTGATCCCCCGGCCGGGCTGTAGGTACCCTCGGATCCAAATGAACCGCCGGCTGGATGGGCATCGAGATTCGTATCGGCGGCTGTTTTGTTGGCTGCTCTATAATACTGGGCAATACCGGCTGCCGATCCTCAATCTCCGTCCGTTTCCGCGGTTGAGTATTCAGCTCAGGAAAATTGGATGCATGTTCGCGAATGTATTGATCGCGTACAGCCGGATTCGTCATCTTCCCGCCATTCTGCTTTCGGACATCGACGTCCAACAAACCAACTTGTTTTATGATGTCGGGCCTTCGCTGCCTGTTGGTGACAAAGTCGGTGGGCAAATATTGTTTATGCTCGTGCACCCATGTATGAACAATGGCAGAATTTGCGCCCGGTCTCTGCCGTCCGTAGTAATGATCGACATACCCGTCGCCCAAATGAGGGTAGCGGTGCAGATGGTCCGGATAATAAAAATACCAATCCGTAAAATAGCGCGACGGTGGACCAATGATGATGATCTGTCCGCGGCGGTCATGGTAGAACCCGCAATCGAACCAGTACGGGTACGGATACCAATAGCTGTACGGATACCATGTGGGATAACCGAACCAATAAGGATAAGGATTACAAGTGTAATTATTCACGTAGTCCGGGTCCGGCGCAGCGTCGACATCGTCCTGTGAATATCCGTTTTCCGTTGCATAGGCATCGGCGGCGCTTTTCAAATCCGCCGCTTCATCCGGATTTTGCTCGACGGATTGTTTCCAATCCTCCGCATCTTCGGCGTTCTGTCTCGTCTGTGCAAGGTAGAGAGAATCAGCGCGGTGTATCACCCCCTCCGGATTGCGGCGGTAACGGTCGCCGACACGCACAGTGAGGCCAAGGTGATCGTTCAGAAGGTTGATGATCTCAGGATATTGGATGAGAACTCTCAACGCCTGTTGAGTTTCGGGGGGGTAATCTGTGAGGATCTGGTCGAACTGAGTGTCGGTTTTTGCCTGAATCCCATCCATCTTCTGAAGAACGGGAAAATATCCCATCCCGTATTTCATCGCCGTTTCATGGATCTCTTCGGGATAGTCTTTCAGTATTATGGTGATATGGTCTACCGATTCTTTGCCTTCCTGCACCAACCTTGAAATCAATCCGGGATACCTGCTCAAATCCCAGAAATCCTCCTGCTCGCTCTTGGAATAGGTCCCGATCAACGTGACAAATTCGTCGCTGGAACTTTTCTGCAGGCTTGCGATGCTTACGATTGCAGATGGATACTCGCATGCTTCAAATATATGAAGGCGAATCGTGTCCGGATACATCACCAAAGCGTTGAGGGCGGCAGAATCTTCCTTCATCAAGTGTTTATGCGTTGGCACCTGATCCTGCGCCGCCGCTTCAACATGAACAAGAGTTACCGCAATAGCGCAGAAGACACCGATCAAATAGTTCGTTTTCATAGTTTCACCGAGAGATAATGTCATATTCAGCTGTTTACTGTACTATATATACAATGGTACTTCGGAAAAGGATTAATAGCAAGCGAAGCAATTTTGAGCAACTTACTCCAAATCATCGAATAACATCAATTTCATTAAGCATCAATAATCAAACCGTCAATGTGCATGCCGAACAGAGGTCATTACAGCTTGATCGTGTGACCGCAAGCAGGACGAAGGCCCATGCGATTAGTTGCGCCTGGGTTTCGCCGAAAATGCGAGGAGCTCTCACTGAATCATTTTCGCGATTCTCATTGCCTCGCTCGAACGGATTATAACAGCTGACAAAAATCTTCTAATGAATCAAATCAAGATACCTCCCCGCGTTGCTAGTGGTGCTCGCATCTTCCAACAAGAATGTTCACCTTGAACGAAGCCGCGGCGGTCTCCTTCGACGCGCTCCGTCTGCTCAGGATGAGCCGTCGCGGCGGAGTCGAAAGGCCAAAACGAGTCTGGAATGGCTGTTCCCCCACATTTGACATTGCCCGAAATACTTCGTACCTAACTCTCCGGCGGACAGCTTCGGCGTATGATCAGGTGAGGATCCTTTATAGCGCTTTTAGGATGACATCTCTGCGCGCTGAGCCTTATCTTCCGGCGGTCTGCTGAAGGAGGAGATCATATGGTATCCCGACGAGAATTTATCAAAGCATCTGCACTGGCTGGCGGGGCTGTATTTCTTAATATCCACAGAAGCTGAGGGAGAACCTCAACGTCTGAATTTTTCGCGCTCAACGATTTTATCCAATCCCACCCTGATGCTGTATTCATCCTCAGAACCAACGTCGATAAAAAAACGAATACTTCCGCCCTCCTCGACGTAGGACAAAAGCTCGGCTCGACACTGTTCGTAAGCACACCAGACCCTTCCGATGCATATCCGATTACGACTGACATAATTTTTAAGCCGAATATGACGGCCTGGGCATGGGATATCGCGCCTGTCGAACAAACGATGGGGATACAAACGGACCCCTACTTCGTCGAGGGAATGCTGGCCAGCATTACGAATCTTGGAGTGGCCGAAAAGAACCTGTTCATCCGTGAAGCCAATTACGACGGCTCGCGAGCGGACGGAAAGTGGTACAGTGACCTTGCTGCGCGCTCTGGAGTCGATTTGAAGTTTTTCGATACCATAGATAAACTTACAGCCGCAGACATCCAATGGGTTGATGTCCCGAACGGAGTATGGTACAATAAAATTCCCTATTTCACCCCAGTCAATGCCATCGGTTCCTGTCTGGTGAACATCGCAAAGTTCAAGTCTCACTCCATGGGGATGACGCTCTGTTCAAAAAATATCCAGGGCACGAACGCACGTCCTTACGTGGCACATTGCACCGGTTGGGGAACCGCGATGGCGGGCGTCGACCCGAGTCACGTCGTCCCGGACGCATTTAGCACGATCAAATCCAATCATGACAAACACGTGAAGTCCGGCATTCCTCGCTGGGATATCCCAGGTGATGCCAGCGGCGGTCTTTGGATGGAGACGCACACGGCGCGATGTCTGGACAATAACTCTGTCCTTCAACCTGTCATAAATATTATAGAGGGAGTTTACGGCAGGGAAGGTCCTTTCGTCTCAGGCCCTGCGGACAACAATGGTTATGGCCGAGATATCATGACGAACGTGGTGATCTTCGGGAAGAATGCTCGGCATGTTGACATTATCGGGACATATCTTGCGGGTCATGAACCGGGAAATTTCGGACTCTTCCACATTGCGGTCGAACGAGGACTGTCAAAGTACCTCGACCCAAACAGCATTCCTTTGTACGAGTGGAAATTGGACGGATCCGCGACGTTAACGCCTTTGGAGGATTTTCCGCGAGCGTCGATCAGGACATTGTATCTGCAAAAAGCCGGCGAACCACAGTATCATATGGTTAATGAGCAATACGACTATTCTGGTTGGTCTTCTGTCGCCTCGACAAAGCCCGACCAACCTGACGTCTTTCATATTTCGCAGAATTATCCAAACCCCTTCAATCCTTCTACATCGATTCAATATTACATTCCGAAATCGGGGAATGTAAGGCTTGAGATTTTTGATGTCAGGGGATCGCTCATAGAGGTTTTGGTTGATGACTATGCTCTTGCCGGAGACCATGTTGCCGTTTGGAAATCACTCAGGAAGGCTTCAGGAACCTATTTCTACCGTCTTCTCTATGAAGGAGTTGCCCGCACAAAATCGATGGTTCTCCTGAAATAGACCGATGCGATTCATCGAATGAATTTCACGGGACACCTACGTTCGGGAATTGGCCGCGCGGCGTCCCGGTTGTCCCCGGTCCCGGCCAGGCGAAATGCGCTACGAGTGCGGCACTGAAGACAGAGGCGCACAGATTCTCGCAAGGAGTAATATCTCGCTCGACGAAAAACGTTCCGCTAATCGTGCTGCAACATGAAGTCCAAGAGGGACTGCATATCTTCTTTATCGTCGGTGCCTTCCGAAAGTTCTACAGCTTTTTTCTGAAGGTCGATGGCCTTTGTCTTTTCCCCCTTCGCGAAGAGGACACGAGCCATCGCACCGGCAGCGAACGCTTTCTTCCCTCCGGTCAATTCACAGGCACGATTCGCCGCCTCTTCTGCCAGGCCGAGTTCAGTGGAGTCTTTAGTCTCGCACAAACGCGCTATCGTTCGTGCGAGACTAGCAAGTAAGCGCGGATTCCACCGATACCTCACTTCAATTGCCATCTTTGCGAACTCGCGGGCTTCCTGCGCCTGTTTTGCATCCGCATAGATCACCGAGTACTCTCTGCCGGCCCAATCGTAGAATATGTCGGCGTCCAGCCGGAGAAGCGACTCGCATGCTGATGTTGCTCCGTTATTATCCCCTTTCCGTGAACAATCGTAATATGCGACTTTGTAGGGTTCAGATTTTGAAGCCTCTCTCATCTCTTTGTCATACTTTGCCGTCGCTGCCTGGAGGTCCCAGGTTCCCGCTATGATCTGATCCAGAGGTTCATCCAGTTCAGTCGGATGTCCGATCCATGCGATAATCCCCTGACCGTTAACGATAAAAGCGAGAGGGATACCGACAGAGTATTTTCCTGCTCCTTCAATCCATTCTTTCGCGAACTTTCCGTCAAAAAAGGTCTTGCCCACCGGGACCAGATCCTGAGCCACGTTGTAATCCATCTCTTCGTCATGTTTGGCGACAAATGGCTCAGCGAGCGACGAATCTTCTTCCCAGACGTCCACACCGATCACCGATAACTTGTCATCATATTTTTTTTGAAGCGCGGCGAGGTGCGGAATAGACCTGAGGCACGGCCCGCACCAGGTCGCCCACGATTCTATTATATAGACATGGCCGGCGTCAAAACCAGTCAATGGCATCCCTTTCAGCCATTTCCCGACTTCAAGCCTCGGTGCCCGCTTGCCGACACTCACAGCAAAGTCCGAACAAACCGCTGAATGAGAAGACGTTATCGCCGCCAGCGCAAGGATCGCGGTCAACTTCAGGAACTTAGCAATGGCATGCATGACATTTTTAGAGAACATCCCCACACCTTTCGGAAGTAATTGAGTTAATTCAAATTACTCTGTTAGACTTCCCAATTCGAAAATCGTTGGGAGATCCAGCGGATCATGTTACACCAGAAAACAATTCTATCTGAGAAAAATACCCCCGACGGCCGCCGATGCGATGTGAGCTGTTTTGCCTATTAGGCCCTTCGACTCCGCCGCGACGGTTCATCCTGAACAAGCGGAGCGCGTCGAAGGATGGCGTCGCGGCTCCGCTCAGGGTGAACATCGTCATTGGAAGTTAAAAGACCCCATCACCTCGCAGAGGTCATTCTTGATTCTCCTCCGGCTTCCCCTTACATTTGATGATCGAGCGATCGTTGAGTACACATCTGAAGCAAACGGAATGGAGAAATTTACCCATGCTGATCGATAAGACCTATCGGTTATCAACATACGTGATCATTACACTTCTTATCGCGGGGGGACGCCTTTTCGGCCAGACTGAACGGCGAAACGATATCGCCGAACTGATACAGCATCATGCTGTTTGGGATCCCGCGGAATTCATCCTTGACAAACTTGAGACAAACCGTATCGTCATGCTGGCCGATGCCGGGCGCGGAGATCCGCTGTATTACAAAGCAGTCATCAGTTCGCTGAATCTCTGGGTCTCCAAACATGAGAAGGAGCCAAACGGCAAAAACATTCCATCGAAGATCATTCTTTTTCTTGAAGTTGATTCTACCAGGGCGCGCACATTGAACCGTTATATCGAAACCGGGAATCCCGTCGAGATAATAGACCCGATAAATTTCTGGGGAGATCAGTTTACGACCGGCACGCTGGAATTCTACGGTGAATTGAGGGATCTTCGTCTCCGGGTTGATGCATTCAATAGCGGCGTCCCGGCCGAAGCACAGCTCCGTCTTGAGATCATGGGGCCCGAAAAAGACATCGATTTCAGCAGCTGGACAACCGAGAAGAGAGAAAAGTTTTTCATCTATGAGCGGGACGAGTATTCTTCACGGCGGATCAAAGATATTCTCGAGGGCGCACCCGGGACCAAAGCCCTTGTTTTTTATAACGGCGCTCATCTCCTGAGGGGAATCGTTCCGAAGCAGGCGGGAAATCAGAAATCGATGGGGCATTACCTGGGCCACTACCTGTCTGAGAGTTTCGCAGCCCAAGGGGGAGTCTATAGTTGCGGCCAGGTTGACGTCCCTAAGTCCTCCTGGGCCGATCAGGCGGTCGTCCAGATCGGCAAAACATTCGCCGTGGATCACGCCATTTTCACGGGAGTGCCCATCGAGGGAAACGCGTCGTTCCAGCCGTACGATGGCTCCATTTACTACTTTGCCGCTCCGCGCAACGTCAGAAATACTACAAACGTGTTCTCGGAAAGCCTCGTCGATTTCATCCTAGACCACATCGACACTTACAAGGACAGCAGCAAGGAATTTTACCGCGGGAAATTGGACACATGGCTCTATTATCTCTCCACCGTGGCCGCGGTCGACTGGCATCCAGTGGATCACAAGAATGCGCACGCAGTCGATAGTACGATCAAAGCATGGAAAGATTGGCGGACGTCGGCAAATCTGGATATTGTCGAAGATCTGTCAACGCTCCGGTATTTCAAGCGCTGTGTCGACCTTGTCCGCACGATCGACCAAAAGCAATCGACATGGCATCAAATTCAACTTGAAAAACTTATCGGCTTTAAGGTCTGGTTTGGAGACGGCGCATCTCCTCAAGTCCGCGCTGACAGCATCTGGGCGTGCATCAACAGGTACCGAAAACCTATCGTCATAGACAATCTGATTCAATTACTGTGGGTAGGATCGAAATCGGAAAACGAAAAAGCGGTTGCTGTTTTAAGGAAAGAAACCGGGATGGATTTCACCACCGCTGAAGAATGGACTGCATGGTGGGACACTCAGCAGGCGCATTGAAAGCATTGGCAACGGGCCACTAAGAGATTGGTGGGTTACAGTTTGAGAATTTCCATTCTCGCTCCCAAACTCACCTTGGGAGCGACCTGCATATCTCGTCTTTTCGTCTGAAGACCTTGACCAGCAGGATCACTCCGTTCCCAATCGGAGATTGGGAACGAGAAACGCCACCAGTGTGTAGATCAACGCAGCTCACTACCCAAAGTTGCATTTTCATGTAATTTGGTGTAGTTTGCCAAAAGAGGAATCTTCAGAATAAAGGCGGAGGCGTCGAAATATCCGCCGGCTTGTCCTTCTTTAGACACAGTGTCCAGCGTTGCGATTGCATCACCTGCATCTTCAACAAATATCTTAACCAGACCGTCGCACCATACTTGGGGATGTCCTTTTACATGAAGACGAATTGAGCTAATAATGGCATGACCCGACAAGGACACAACGCCGAGAGAACAATCATTGCTGCATTTATCCTCGTTTCAACATTGGCAGTTGTTCAAGAGGCAGCGGCACAAGACGGTTCAGACAATTTGGGACTGCATAGCGGTTTTTACTTTTCCCTATCGGGAGGAATGGCCTTCGGGGCAATCACCTTGAATGCAACCAATACCACCTTCAGCAAATTCGAGGCGAACGGCACAGGTTTTCAATACGATGCTAAAGCAGGATACGTGATCTCTGACGAAGAACAGCTCATTCTGTCAATCGATGCGATCAGACGAGCCGTCTCGAGTCCTACGTTCACTCTAGATGGGGCATCGGTGTATTCACCCTCCAGTGTTTCTGCGAACGATGCAATGTATGGCATCGGTGTAACAAAATATTTCATGCCGGCGAACATGTTTGTGAGCGGCACGTTCGGGGTCGGAAGATTTCAAATCGATTACGCCAACGTGCGAGCGACGTCGCATAACGGATTCGCATTCCAGCTAAAAGGGGGACAGGAATGGTGGCTCGACGACAATTGGGGAGCCGGAATTTCCGTGGGTATATCACATATTGCCGCAGACGACCAGGCCGATCCCGCGCAACCGGGCTACTCCGGAAAATTATCGACATTGAAAGCTTTTTTTCTTGTAAGCATCACGTACTATTGAGATCGACCGAGGTGCTGAGATGCTGCGGTTCGATGTATCGAACGAGCTTCCTGCCCGCAGCACTAGCTGAACTCACAAATGATCGTGGGGACATGGCGCCTGCGTGTGACTTTGTTGACGGCGCTCGCTGACAAGCGGAACCGAAAATCTAAAAAATCGTTCTGCATCTTCCTCTCCATGGACCGCATTATTCTTCTATCGGGTAACTTTCCACACTACAGGCATTCCTTATGACACGAATCCGATTCTTCCTTTTCGTAATTAGTTTTACCATTCTGTCTATCCTTCCTCACCGTCTTTACGCTCAGGACCCTCCGATCGTTTGGGGTGAGATCCCCCGGGCCAATCTGGAAATGAAAACATATCCGGCCGACACCAACGCATCGGCGCTGATCCTCTGCGACTACGGCGTATCAACGGTCGACCAGAATTACGACATCGTTTTCACCAGAATTATGCGCATCAAGATCCTCACGACAAAAGGTATCGAGTGGGGAACTCATTCTGTCCAGTTGCTCACGAAGAAACATTATGAGAGCATCAACGGCATAGAAGGAGTAACATATTCGCTTGATGAACACAACGAGATCGTCAAAACCGTTCTTGAAAAACAGGACATCTACGAGGAGGCGGTGGATGCGGACCGTACGCGGTACAGGTTTACCCTCCCGCTGCTCAAGCCCGGCTGTGTGGTGGAATTCCGGTACTCGATCGTCGCGCAAAACCTTTGGTTTATCAGGAACTGGTATTTCCAGTATTCCGAGCCAGCGCTCTGGAGCGAGTACAGGATCCATTCGCTGAAGACGGTCGGTTTCATGACGGTCTTTAACAAGAATCAGCCGTTCGCCATCACAGAAGATGTCGACGAAAAGTGCCCCGAGGTGACCCTTTCAATGACGAAGGCCGGAACAAGCGAGCTGCCCTGCTACAGATTTCGCCTTGCCATGAAAGACATTCCCGCTCTGCGGGAAGAACCGTTCACCACGACGATGAACGATTACCGGAGCAAAGTTAACGTCCAGCTGACCGGCTGGGCTAACCTCTACTCCGGAGTGCACATGATCATGACCGACTGGAAGAAGTTGATCGATGAGATGATGGATAACACATATTTCGGCGACAGGATCGACGATACCCGCAAAGTGCGCAAACAAACCGATGCCGTTGTCGCAGGATTGACGAGTCCTGAGGAAAAGCTGGCCGCCATCTATCACTGGGTCGCTACGTCCGTCGTCTGTTCGGGAAAGAACCGTCTCTATGCTGATAACGAAGTGAACGACGTGCTGGAGTCGAAAACGGGTACCAATGCCGAAATCACATTTCTTCTTCTTTCGATGCTGAAGAGCGGCGGCATCAAGGCCGATCCGGTGATCCTCAGTACGCGCGACAACGGAAAAATTCAGGACACCTACCCCATCGAGTCGCAATTCAACTACGTGCTGGCGCAGGTAACGATCGGCTCCCAGATTTTTTGGCTCGATGCGACGGACCCCGAGAGGCCGATGGGCCTGCTTCCGGCAGAAGTACTCAATGTTAAAGGCCTGGTCGTCAACAGTGATTCGATAAAATGGGTACGGCTGTCGACACAGCAGAGAGCCGTAGAGTCTTCCATCTCTTCGCTGAAAGTTCATGAGGACGGATCGATCTCAGGAACGATCGACGACTCGTACGCAGAGTATGGCGGCCTTTTTGTGCGTCAGAGCTTGCAGCAGAAAAAAAATCTTGAAGTGGCAAAAGAAAAGTTCAATCCGGAAGCATCGGGAATAACGATCGATTCAGTCTCGGTCACCGGCAAGGACAGCATCGACCAGCCGATTCGATTGATCGCTTCCATTTCCTCCCCCAGCTATGCGCTGAAAAACGGCGACTTGATTTATCTCAATCCCCAGATCACCGACCGGTTAGCCGAGAATCCGTTCAAATCAAAAGAAAGAAAATTTCCGGTGGATTACGGCTACCCGCGCGTTAGCACGTTCGTCACGAACATAACCATTCCCGATAGTTTTGAAGTTCTCGAAAGGGTGAGCGATAAGTCGATCTCCCTCGCGGGAAATGCGGCGGTGTATACCAGAAGAGTCGATGTGGCAGGGCGTGAGATCCATCTCCTCTCTAAAGTTGAAATCCGGAAATCGGAGATACCGCCAGGCGACTATTCCTCTTTGCGTGAATTTTACACCAGGGTCGTCGCTGCGGAATCGGAACAGTTCGTCCTTTCCCGGATAAAAAAGGTCCCTGTCTCAGCACCTGCCGACTCTTTGAACCAGAGCATGGTTCCCGATCATAAAGCCGCCAAAAAGGCGCAGAAGAAAGGAAAACTGCCATGAGGAGGGGTCAGTTTCGAAACACCCGGGCCGTTATCATTTGCTTCGCGATACAATGCGCACTGCAGGCCGGCGCAATGTCTGCAGCCGAGGATGGAGAGTACGACGTGTCCAAGATTCCAAATGGACTCCGTAAGGATGGGACAGCTGCGGTAGTTAGAAGAGATGTCGCCCGGTTTGAGGTTAAAAGCTCGCGGCACACCGTCCTGCATTGTCTCCGCGCGGTCACCATTTTCGAAAAGGAAAAAGAATCGTACGGAAGTATTACGTTGTGGTACGACAAGTTCACTGAAATTGAATCTCTCGAAGGAAGAATCTACGATGCCAGCGGAAAAAAAATCAGGGAATTGGATTCGGACGACATTAAGGATATGAGCGCAATCAGCGGCTATACGCTATACAATGATGTCCGTAAAAAAACCGCCCACTTATACTACAGCCGTTACCCGTATACGGTGGAGTTCGAATACGAAATCTCCTTTAATGGAGTCTTGAACTGGCCGGCATGGTATTCCCGAGGATCGTTTGACCCGGTTGAGCTGTCACGATACGAAGTGCTTATTCCGTCGGGCCAAAACCTGCGTTATCATTGCAAAGGTGATTCTGCCCTTCCGGTAGTCTCTGCAGATGGGAGCACAACACATTATGCATGGCAGTCAACAAATTTACCGGAACTCTCAGAGGATGCTTATGGGAAGGACATTGCAGGGGTTTCCACAGTAATCCGGATTGCTCCCTCCTATTTCGAGCTTGAGGGGCATGCGGGAAGCATGAAATCATGGAGGGACTTTGGGGGCTGGTATTATTCACTGACAGACGGAAGGAATAAACTTCCTGAGGATGCATTACGGGATTTGCGGTCGCTTGCACTCCAGGGGGACAGCATTTCGGAGGCAGTCGCCAAAATTTATCGTTATATGCAATCACGAACACGGTATGTGAGCGTCCAGCTGGGGGTCGGCGGCTGGCAGCCGTTCGACGCGCAGTACGTGCACGAACGGGGATACGGCGACTGCAAGGCATTATCAAATTACATCGTCTCACTTCTTGGCGCCGCGGGAATTGTTGCCTACTCCGTCATCATTGAAGCGGGACCTAACCCCGATTCTCTCCTCTCCGATTTTTCCTGTAATCAATTCAATCACGTTATCGTTTGCGTCCCCTGTGCTCATGATTCCCTATGGCTCGAGTGCACAAGTCAATCGATCGAGGCCGGACATCTAGGGGCATTTACGGAAAATCGCCAGGCATTGATGATTACTCCACTAGGAGGCGTCGTAGTACGAACTCCAAAAAGTTCCTCCGCGGAAAATGAACAGCTTCGTTGCGGGTCTGTCGTCCTGGAGACGGTTGGAGATGCGCGCGCATCCATCACGACACGATGGACCGGAGATAAGGGCGACGTCATCCGTGAGATCGTCGAAGCAACTTCTCCAAAAGATCGGGAAGAGTGGATAGAAAACACACTCAGACTTCCCAACGCTACGCTATCCAGTTTCACTTTCTCGGGATTCCCCTCGCATACGGATTCACTTCTGCTTTCCATTCGGCTCGCGCTTCCCCGATACGCATCCGTTTCGGGAGAGCGCCTCTTTTTTGAGCCGAGTCTTATGGAGAGAAGCGTCTCTGTCCCGCCGGCCATCGCACACCGGATGTCACCCGTACGGTTCGAGTTTCCGTATCATGATAAGGATTCCATCCTCTATTCCCTGCCGGCCGGCTATGATATTGAAACGCTCCCTTCCGATGTGAAAATTGCGAGTTCGTTTGGTGAATTCTCTTCGAAGTGCACGCCGCGCGGCGATTCCGTGCTCGTGTTCACGAGAGAACTGACAATCCGCGATTACGAAATTCCGCCTGAGCGGTACGCGGAGTACCGCAGCTTTTTTGTTTCCGTGGTAAAATCCGACCGGGGGCAGGTCGTTCTCGTTTCAAAAAACCGCAAGCGGCAATAGTCAGCTGCCGCGCGGCAGTTCACCGAGAATGATATGATCCGTTAGGTGAAAAGAAGAGGTAGTTACATGACCGACGATCCAGAGTCAGTGTTTCGCACATACATGCGGGCGTTTGAGACGTTGGATCCCGAGGCGGCACTTCCATTCTATGATCTACCCAGCATGTTTATTGCACCTCAGGGTGTCTTCGTGGTGCCCAATGCTGACACGGCTCGAGCATTGCTCTCCCAATTCATGGCACAGTTGCGAAGCCAATCCTATCGTCGTACAGAAGTTGTTGGACTTAAAGTTCGCAAATTGTCGCCCGGCCTTGCCTCTTGTACCGGCACGTTTGTGCGCTTCAACACAAACGATGAGGAAATCACCCGGCTTGGATTCACCTACACCATGCGTATTGCAGGCTCGTGGAAAATTGTTGTTGCGGCTTTGCATGAACCCGTTGCGGCCTAGCCAGCCGCTCCCCGCTGGAAAATGCGGGGTCTACGCAAATAACGTTCGACAAGTCCCGACGGTCCGTTGGTACCCTATGGAGGATCGCTTCGCTAACTTCGTAATCAGCGGGAGCTCCGGTCCGTCATGCGCCAATAAGAACACAGGAGGTAAACATGGACAAGATAATCGTAGCCACTCTTGCAGTGGCAATAATGTGCTTCGCAGGATGCAAAGAGAATACTTCTACAAATCCGAGGTCTACAAATATTCCCGTTGTTGCAAGTACTACAAATGCTTTTGCTATTAACTTGACTGCAAATTCCTATACGTCAAATGCGGAATATGGTCTGGCCTTTTCAACAGATTCACTTTCCTGTTCTATAGTAGTGGCTAATCAGACATCGGGAAACGCTTCGATTACAATTTCAGATTCAAGCAATTCGATCGTTTACAGGGATTCACTTTTGGCCAATCAAGTACTTGCATTTACCCAAGCGGGGAAGGGAATTCCAAAACTTATCAAGCTGGTTTTCAATAACTACACCGGTACATTAGATCTTGCGTTATCGCGCACTAACTCGAATGCCAAATGATTGCCACCTAACCACTCGCTCCCTTCGGGAAAGCGCGAGATCATCGCAAATAACGATCGACAAGTCTCAAAGGTCCGAAGAACTTGTATGGAGGATCCCTTCGGGACGGACAGAACCAGCCGTCGGCGATTTCGCCGCTCGGCACTTTGCCGAGAATGACCTGATCAGCAGATACGGCCGCGCAATGAACTGAATGGAATCGGCTGTACGTCGCCCTCAACGAATCTACAACGCGCATAGTCGTAAACGGCTTGCATGGTCCCGCTGTATTAGCCGGACCTCCGCTCCTTTAGACGGAAAGGCGAAACCGGAGAACTCAAAGGATATTACTATGAGACAGATTATTGAGTTTCTTATTAGGGTTGTTCTTTTTGCGGTTATCTTATATCTCTTATGGTGGGCGTCGTATGCACATCTCTCCAATAGCATAAATCTAGCTATCATTTGGGGAGCGATCTTGTTGACCTTCCCTGTTGTTTGGTTCGGACGAAAAATACTGGACCGAGACAAATCAAAAAACCATGTCGCATGGATAACGACGTTTGTCCATTCTGCGCTGGTGTTTACATTTGGTATTCCTATCGCTCGAGCATTGACCACGCATCAAGATTGGTCTGGCTGGTCACTCCCCATCCCGGCGGAAATCGGATTAATGTTGGTCATTGTCACCAGTGGCGTCACATTGCTAACCGTCATTACACTTGCCGTGAAAGGACTTGGTGCGCCTTTTTTCATAGTCCTCAGCAAAAAATTGGCGGTAGATTGGTTGTATACAAGGACGCGTAATCCCATGGTGCTTTCTGTCTTGGCTTTAGGGCTTTCATTGGGGGTCTGGTTTCAATCAATATTGTTTGTGCTCTGGATACTCGTCCTGTTTACACCAGCACTACTTTTCTTCGTGAAAATGTATGAAGAACGGGAATTGGAGTTTCGCTTTGGATATTCCTATCTCGAGTATAAATCTAAAACTCCGATGCTCTTTCCAAGAAAACCAAGAGATTAAACGGGGTGCCGCCTAACCAGCCGCTCCACAGGTCTACAACTCGAAGAGTCGTAGACAGCTTATACAGTCCCGCTGTTCATGCCAAAGGCTACTCTCGAAGTTCGTGAGGCGGCGAACATTGCTTTCCAGTATAGATCGTTTTTGGAGCTCCCGTTAATGATCAAGAAACATATTAGCGTCATCTACATTCTCATTGTCAGTTTAGGAATGTTTCTCGCTTATTTTTGGTTTTCTGGAAGGTATCTCTTTTCAAGATATTTGTCTCAGTTGCATCCGGAAAAAACCAGCGAGTACATTGACTTCACATCACCGGAAACGCGTGAGTGGCTGAGTCACAAAAAAGAGAGAGATGCTGAAGAAGAAAACAGAAGAAGTTTGTATTTCGATTACTGGAAAGGAAAGAACTATGATACTAGAGTTGAGGGATACACTATTATTAAAACATGCGATTTGGCAGACTCCACCTTTAAGGTCTATAGTCTGATAATATCTCGAAACGACTCCGTTAAATTTAGAACAACTGTCGGGGTAGAGGATTCTGATGGAGTCAACTACATCTTATTTTCACTAATTCCCAATGGCAGAAAACAAGTTATCATCGAAGAATATACCGGAGGTGCTCATTGTTGCTGCATCTATTGGTTCCTGGATCTCGCTGACTCAATTCGGGTTTTGTATCATAGCAATGAAGTTGAATCGGAAATTGGCAGGATCGATCAGATTGTCGATTTTAACCATGATGGACGCTTTGAATTCACCCAATTGCTTAAGTCATTTCACTATTTTGACAGGCTGTGCGGCGCTTGTTCTCCTTTCTCCGCAGCGGTCTACAAGTATTCTAAGGAAACCGGTACTTTTGTGCTTGCAAGTCGTGAGTTTCCCCGTGTCAACCTTGAGGACATTGACAGAAGGAAAAATGACGTCAGACAATTCCTCGATACGACAAAATCATTTAATGAGGATCTTTCATCCACGCTGCTTGAGCTTACCCTTGATGTATTAACTCGGTATGTGTACGCAGGTCAGGATAGTTTGGGTTGGTCGTTCTTTGACAAGTATTACGTTCTGCCCGACAAGCATGAAATGGAACTAAAGATCCAGGATGTTTTTGACAGATCAGTTGTCTACAACGAACTATACAGCAATAAGAATTGATACCATCGCCGGCCAGCCGCGCCTCACGGGGAGGCGCTGGGTATAGCAAAAATTGCTCGACAATTTCCGGGGGGATGCTTTGGCAGACTCCGAAGGAGAATCCCTTCGGGAAATCGCTATGCGAACTTCGTGATGAGCGGGATCTCGTTCTGTTAGCTGGTAAAACAAACCAACTGCGCGACAAAGGATACAACAATGAACACAACAGAAAATTCTTGGAGACACATAATCCTGCGTGCATTCATCGTTTCTGGCGTCGGAATTCTCGTGGGATTCATTTTATATCGCTCTGCAGTCTTTATTCCCAGGATGTGGCCGTTTCAGTTTACAGTAAGCAGTATACCCGCCGGAGTTGCGTACGCTTTAAATAAGAGTTCAATGCGCCGCCATCTATTGCCGGCACTCTTAATCTGGTATATCATTCTCACCGGTTTAATTGTAAAACTTACCTGGCGGTCAGTCATTTTAAACTTTGCGTACGTGGTTGTAATCACCTTAGCTGTTTTTGTTTACAACTATGTTGTCACCAAACCTTTTTCGAGCAAAGCAATTCTACGGATTGTTTTTGCAGGTGCGATTATATCGATTGCAAACGGTTCAATAACTATTTTATCAGCCATATATTTATTCAAGTTCATTCTCGCCAACTCTGTTGTTTGGCTGAATGCACTAGAACATAACGCAGAAATTGGTGCAGTCATTGGTCTTGCAATCGGGGCCGGGATCGAGATCGCAGAATATCTCAACAACAAATTGTGCGAGCATGAAATCAATTTGATCAGCAAAGACAAAATAGTTCATAAGGACAATTAAGAAAGCCCAGAGGGAATGGGATTGCCAGACTCCTTCGGAGGATCTCTTCGGGACCAACGGCATCAGCGTTGACGATTCCGCGGCACATCGCCACAGTTTTTGAGCGGGAGCTCCGGTCCGTTCGCCGCCAGCAAGTACAAAAACGAATATCACGAATGCCGATGAGACTAGTGCGAGTAGGTTTATTAGGAATTGTTTTCCTTCTTGGATGTCGCAGGGAGACAAGCGAAGAAAGAACTGCACGACTGCATTCCGATAGTTTATATGTCCGAGATGCATCTCGCTTTTACTATTCGTTCAGAGCCGCGATAGCGGCAGCACAACTCCATAAAAGCATCTCTGAAACCAACATCGAATTCCTGCAGTATCAATTGAATAATCTTGCGAATCTAAAAGCTGAGAATCCCAGGCACACAGCCGACTACGACAACCTCGTTTCATCCGTCCAATACTGGCCCTTGCCCATCGCAGAAGGCACTGTCTATCAAGATTCTTGCACTGAACACGTAGTCAAAGAAGAAATAACGAAAATCAAATGGGGAACGTATGGAGACCTCGTGGGGAGAGGTAATTTGGGTTTTCGCCTCGACACAATCCTGCTGGGATGGAATCATATATGCAGTAAGCGGCTCGGGCTTCAATTGAGTGTCCCGAGCTACTACGAAACGGAAAGAAAAGATGATGATTCAACGATCTATATACAGCTAAAGAGAGTGGACACTTCTGGCGTGAAATACTTTTCCCCGCACGTCAACAATATTCTTAAGATTCTCGTCACGAGAAGCAGTGACAAATACGAGAGCATGGCGAGAAGATGCGGATTTTATCAACCTGCCAATGAGAATGGAGCTTGGTACACCGATTTTGACGGTCAATCTGTAGAAGTCTCATCGATGATAGATTCTGCGTGGGGTTCTCTTGACATTGGGGGTGCATCAAGGGATTCCAAGGACACCGTGATAACGTTACGGTTCATTAGAATTGACAGGAATCAGTCGATCTATTTGCAAATGAATGAATATCTCGAGTTTGATTTTAACAACCCCTGGATCTTTGAAGCCATTTACAATTCATTCGATAGACTTTAGATCACCCCTAAATTACTTGATGTCCCCAAACAATCCGCTCGCGTGTTCACCATGGAACCGGCTGCACGTCGCCTCAGTTTACAATGTCACGCCGCTCTTTAGCGGGAGCTCCGGTCCGTTATCGGGCAGACCAAATTAGAAATGGACAGAGGCATATCATGGATAAATATCTTCGAGTTCTTTTTCTTCTTCAAATATTATTTTTTGCTGCCTTAAGCAGTGCAAGAGCCCAAGAGTGGGAAAGAGTGAACTCTCCATATGGCAGCATACGAGCGGTCATCACGACCGTTCACAAGACCATTATTGTTGGAACGGGAAAAGGTATTATACTTTCCATTGATAAAGGAAATCATTGGACATCATCCAATGAAGGAATTGGCGACAAGTCTATTTATTGTCTTGCGAAAACAGGAGACATTATTTTCGCCGGAACACTGCATGGCGTGTATCGCTCTCTCGACGACGGCAAATCATGGGTCAAAACCCCTCTTCCCGATTCGACGTATCGAGTATTGATGACATCACCCCAAGGGAGAGTATTCGCCCGAATGGAAGAAGGAGACTTGTATTCAACGTCCGACATTGGAAAGCATTGGGCGGCGTTACATGTCGGCATTTCCATCGGAGATGAAAAGCTACTTAAAAATATCGCAACAGTGGTGATGGACGGCAACGGGAACTTAATATTTCCTCTTGACTCATGCACGCTACTGATGTCGGCGGACGATGGAGCAACGTGGAAAAAAATCATCGTCGGAGGAATCGAGCCGCGGGAATGGCTGCGGATTACCGCTAAAGGGGATAATATTATTGTGGGAACCTGGCAGCATGGATTAACGAGGTCGTCGGATGACGGCGCAACATGGAAAAGGTTAAATCCCCCGAAAGGTAATATCTCTATTGTTGATTATACACCCGCGGGAAATGTCTTCCTGGATGTGCACAATCCTGACGGCAAGTATGAATCATCGGATAATGGCACAACATGGCACCCGATCAGCTCGCCTTTTTGGATTGTATCATCCGATGGATATGACGGAGATACAATACTTGCTGTTGCTCGAATAGACGAGGGCTCGGCATTGATTCGCTCAGTCGACGGAGGAATATCCTGGAATTCTCTCTTCAGCTCGTTTCATGACGTGACAGTCATAGGAGTGGATCCTGCAGGAGAACTTTATGCAGGGACAGAATGGTGCGGTGCCTATAAGTCGGGAGATGAAGGTGCGACGTGGGAACCCATCATCGATCTTTCTTGGATTGAAAACATTGTCTTTGTAAATGAAAACTGTATCGCACTCAGTACTTCAATTTCCGGTGTCTTTGTCGGAGATGGGAAGGGGAAAAATTGGATTTCTGCGGCGTCTCACGGGTTGAACGATTTCAGGGTCCATACGTTGATGTCAACGAAGCACGGGACACTACTGGCCGGCGGAACAAGCGAGATCGTCATGGTCCCGGCAAAAGACGGCCGCGGGTCAAATCTTACATTCAAGGGGGGAGGATTATGGCGTTCGGCTGATCAAGGCGCCTCATGGAATAAAGTCATATTTGACAATTCCTATTCGACGACGGATAATGGAGCAACGTGGGCAAAATATGACAGCGTGTGGCACCAAACGACGATAGAAACGTCCCAGCCCGATTTTTCCATAAGTTCGATGGGGGTCGATCCGGAAGGCCGAATCTGCATGAACGCCAATGCCGATTATAAAACAGGCCTCTACACGTCTACAAATGAAGGCGAGTCATGGAATAAACTGAAGGATGTTGATCGTTACGAGGACGTCCCAACAAGTTTTACAGAAACGACAACCGGCGAAATATTCTCCGGCATTTCACGATCTATCGATCATGGAAAAATATTCAACGACATTGTCAACGGCCTTTCATCCTCAAAACCCAATAATCTGCAACCGCTTTCAAATGGTGATATGCTTGCCTCAACGGGCAACGGATTATTCTATCTGCCGCACGGAGGCAATACTTGGTACTGTGTCGGTTTCAAAAATAGCGATGTAAAATATACCATCGTATCAGGAGAATATCTTTTCGTTTCTGCAGACTTTGGCTTTGAAGACGAACGAAACGGGATGTACCGGACGAATCTTCGTGACATTCAGGCACTCATTCCGAAAAATATCGTGGAAAAGGATGTGTGGCGGGAAATCAATCAGCCGCTTCATAAGAAACTACGGCTGTTCTCAATAGACAAATTCGGCACTCTGTGGCTAGCTGATGACGGAGAATTGGCACATTCGACCGATCAAGGAATGCATTGGGTCACAGGAAAATTTCCGAATGAGTTTGTTCAATCTCTTGCAATTGATACAGCAAGCCAGACTCTCTTCCTTGGATCGTTTGACGGTTTGTATCAATCGAAGACTCAAGGAGACACATGGGAACAAATAAAAACCACGGAACAAAACGACGAGCAGCCAGGTTCCTATGTCCATGCGGTTCTTCTTGATAGTGATGGGACAATATTTCTCGGCGTTTCCCAGTTCGGCCATTTTCGCAGTCCATGCGCCGACACCACTAAAAAAGTTCTGTCGTATATTTCGATCGGCGGTTCATCATATGGTAAAATTTATTCTCGGAAGCCAGACACCAATGCATGGATCGCATCCGAGTCAGTTCTTCCTGACTCGCCGGATCGAATAGTACGCGATAGAAAAGGCGTTCTGTATGCCTCCGTTCGCGGCGAAGGAATATATAGTTCAAACGATGATGGTATCGCATGGCAGGAGTGCAATAAGGGCTTACTCAGGAAAAATGGCTTTTATGTTTGCAATATAGGAGCCGATATCGATAGAACTGTTAATGATATGGTGATGGATGCACAAGGGGCGGTCTATGCAGTGCGCGCCTGCAGCGAGATCTATAGATTTAATAACGATAGTGTGTCGTGGGAGCATGTCGGTGATCTTGCAAGTATGGGTTCTTCGCTCATTATAGATTCCCATCACGTTTTCTACATCGGCACAAGAACCGGAGTGTTCCGTTCCACCGACGATGGGAAAAATTGGCTGCCGTACAGCGTAGGCCTCACTTCAAGTTCAATAATGAAGCTCATGGCCCATCCGAACGGCTATCTCTTTGCTGCAACGGAGGACGGCCGAATATATGAAACAATTCAAAGAATTGAGGCAAATCAAAAATAAGGTGAAAATAGAAGCTTCATGTTTTTGAATTTTTCATCCAGGACAATGGGATATCTTTTGCTCCTACACGCTAATATTCGCCCCCGCTGGGATGCGCGGGGGGTTCCGCAATTCAATAAGAGGAATCGGAGTCTACGGTCCAGCCCGCAGAAATAATCTCTTCGACGAAGGCACCCCCTCTCATTACGCAAAAGTAATTCGCTTGTCGCATTTGCTTTTCGACAGACAAGAGACTACATTATTTTCAAGGCCCGCTCTAAAAGAGGCGACATTCCTGCTCTGAGAATGATGGATACCTTGCCGCATTTGAAAGCTCCGCTCCAATCGAATATATAGGGAATCAACAAACCGGGGCGTATTATACAAATCTGCTTCATGTGAACCACTTGAACTTCCTGAAAATCGCACTCCTCACAATCCTGTGCACATTCCTCGGCGATGCAACCTTCTGCCAGAATATGGATGTCGTCTATTCCGAATCGATGCACATTACGCTTTCGGAGCATCACAAAGGGTACACGCTTGAGAACAACGTATCGGAGTCCTTCAAGCTCCTTAGCGAAGCGGCGACAAAGCAGAAGACGTACACGATCTATGGGAAATATTACGCGCCCGTATCGAAGATACGCGCAGAGATAGATCATAAGTCGATCTCCGATGACTACATCAGTTCCAGGGTCGCATCCGATCCGGACGTCTTCATCTCGGACGAGATACAGCATACCATCTATATTGCATCGCCGCCGGCCGTGGGCTCAACGTTTTCCTGTTCTTATCGCGAGGAGTACAGCGACGCATCTTTCTTTCCCCTCGTCAGCGTCCCCAATGCCGATTCCGTTGCACGCTTCACCATGACGATCGAACATCCGGAAAACGTTCATGTCGAATTTCATTACTTCTTTCCGTTCGACTCCATCCCCTGCTCCGTGGCAAGGCCGGACAAAGAGACAACGATTCTGACGGTGGGCGGTGTCGGCCCGCAGCATCATCTGAATTATTATCCGTACGCTTCCACGCGCGCACTTATTCTCACGTCTCTTGTGAAGGACAGCGTGGAGATAAATCCGACCAGCATCCGGGAATTCACGGTATGGTACGGAAGGAAAACAGATCTTCACCCGAAGCTTGATTCAGCAAACGCGGCATTTCTTGCAGATTCCCTGCGGCATTGCCGGACTCCCCCCGAGAAGTTGAAAGTCCTCTACGACTACGTTCGTTCCTCGATACGGTATGTTGCCGACGAACGGGGCATCAACGGGATCGTGCCGCGCCCCCCTTCGCTGGTGCTTGAACATCAATACGGCGACTGTAAAGACCGCGCTTCGCTTCTTTGTGCGCTTGCGCGGGAGGCAGGCATACCGCTTTCAATGGCCGTCATCGCATCGTCGCCTGCGCCGTTCGATTCGCTGATCCATCCTTCGCTGTTTAACCACATGATCTGCGCGTATGCCGGGACCGCTGGAACGATGTTTCTCGATCCGACAGCCCGATACTGCGAGTTCGGCAACCTCCCGGCCGCGTACCAGCAGACACGCGCGTTCATCCTCGATCCGGAATATCCGCGCTACGAGTGGGTCAGGCGAATCGATTCACAACCCTCGATCGATATTGCTGTGGAATGTTCACCGGATTCCCTGACCGCAGGAACAGCGACGATCGTGCTGCGCAACGATGTTCGCTGGATGGCGCTCCACGCATTGCGCGACATGACTCACGACGAATTAAAACGGTTTCTTCAAAAGAAGATCGGATCTCATTTTGCCCAATTGCAGCTCGACGATTTCGCCGTCGTGTCGGAAGATTCCGATGCGTTGGTCGTACGGTCGCGCGCCGATCTTTCATCGTTTATCATATCGTCAACGGGAAGAGAGTACGTTCCGAAGATGCCGTTTGTCGCAATTGCCGCCGATGTTCTCGATCGAAAATCGGATGCCTTTCCTGTTTGGATAGAAGAACCGATCTCGATACGATGCAGGATTTCCATGAAAGCCCCGGGATGGACGACGATTCCGGACACTCTGGAAATCGGCGGCTTGTCCGGCAAAGATTCCTGCATTTCATCGTCTTTACAGCAGCACGACAATCTACTCTTCACCTATGCCTATGCTCAGACCGGGAGGATGTACAAAGGAATTTCGCGGGATGCTTTCTTCTCATTCTATGAAGGTCTATCGCAGCAACGAAAATCCGTATTCACGATATCAAGGAAATAGGGTATGCGTCTCCCCATTTTTTTCATCATCACCATTCTTGCTGCCGGCTGCGCCACGTCGAGCCGCATCTCGTTTCTGAAGATCCCCCCCGCCAATGTTCGCGACACGACTGATGTTCAGCGGTACGAACAAAAATACGGGAAGTACCCGGGTGTTTTCCTGACCGTCGAGAACACCGTCGAGCACGCGGGAAGCCAGTTTGATTTCGGCTTGTTCTCCTCTTGGAGTTATTACAATATTGTCCACAGAAAGTATATTGTGCTCAACCCAGACGACGAATGGCTGACCACGTTCAGGCTCAACACGTCCGATATCAGCGATGTGGAAAATCTCTATCTGCAGGCAACGTACCCGAACGGCCGCGTGCAGCAGTGGCGCCAGAAAGACCTTGTGTTGACAAAGGACCCGGACGGATATTCCCGCTACAAATTCATCTATCCAGCCGTGGACAAAGGGACGATCATCGAAGAAGGATATGAATTGAGCTACAGTGCAATGAGACACAGACCTCCCCTCGACTACGAGATCCCTCTTCAATATTCCGCACCATGTGAGCGGATTCAGTTCAGCTACGCCTATCCCGATTGGTGGACCATCAGTATCAAACAGTCGGCAAATTCTCAGGCGCAGGCCTACACAACAGCTCACGACAGCCTGCACAGCAAAGATATCTTGGCCACAACCGTGACCGATGTACCTGCACTCGTTCGCGAACCGTACGCACCGTATTTCAAACAAGTGGCACAGTACCTCGAGTTCATGATCGTGAAGCTTCACATGGGTCCGGTCAATTTCAGCCTCCCCGCAACCTGGAAAGAATATGTCAAAGAATATGAACCCTACTTAGTGGACAGGAACGGATTCCTGAGTTCGAAGGTTGCAGATACCACCGAATATCTCGTCGGCCGCCTTACCGACCCGTTGCAGAAATTCAGGGCTATCATCAGTTATCTTCAAAACTCCGTCACCCCCGTGCAGGACTGGGAGAATCGTGATTTTGCGGATATCCTGAACCAAAAAAAGGGGGATGTCTATTCTATTACCGGATTAGCCTACTCGATGCTGAAAAAGGCGCGGCTCGCACCGTCGTTTCTCTTGATCCATTCTGCCGAGGAAGGGAATTTCGATTCCTCGTATGTGTCCTTTGGAGAGCTGTCGATTCCTGCCGTCAGCGTCCAGATCGACGGAAAGCCCGTCATCGCATTCCCGTACAGAAAAGATCTCTTGCTCGGTCAGATCCAGCAGGATTACCAGGATCAGCCGGCGATCTCGATGGGAGAAAAAGGAGCGTACACTCTTACGAAGGTTTCGGCCGGCGGCAATATCGACAATAAAGAAACAGAACAATATACCATCGTCATCACCGACGATGGATCGGCCAAGGTAAAAGAGACAAGAACCTTTTATGGAATGTGGGCGTACACCGTGAGAGAAATGCTCAACAAGGTGAAAGTTGAGGATCAGGAAAAGTTCTTCAAAGAAATGTTTGCCTACGAAGAAGAATACACAAGATTTTTATCCCACACCATCGAACATCAGAAAGATTTTCAAGTGCCGCTGCGCATGGAAGTTGAATATTCTTTGGAGAACTTTGTTACCATGACCCCCGACGAAGTGCTCCTCCGCACTTCGGGTCTGTTAAGTCCGGTGACGATCAAGTATTATCTGATCGAAGATAAAGAGAGAAATAATCCTATCGATATCAGCTTCGATGAAGAGATCGTCAAAGACGTCACGATACATTTTCCCCAGTCATGGACGGTGAAGGCCCTCCCTGCCGCCGACTCGATCGAAAACAGGTTCGGGTATTTGCGATCTGATGTCGAGCTTCAGAACGGGGAATTGCACGTACACCAGAATCGTCATCTAAAGAAGAGTTTTGCACCGAAAGAAGAGATCAACGAGCTGATCGCGTTGATGGGAAGGAAGAAAGAAAACGCCTTCCCGACGATCGTTTTCACTAAAGGAGGAAAATGATGCCGCTGCCGGTGGATCCTATCGGGAATGACAAGAGCAGCCCGTCGACGAATTCGCGGCGCGCACAATCTACATGAGACCAACATTTCAGGCAATATCATCACAGAATCGGCTATTTTATCAATTACCAAGATTTAGGTATTGTCATTCCGGGAAATAGTTTCTACCATCTCGTGGTCTGTGTGCACAAAGGAGCATTCTATTCATCGTGATCTCATCGCAGAGACAGCTTACCTCTACCTCTCTTCTATAGCACGAGTTCCGGTCCGAAAGGCGCCGAACGAAGGAGTATTGATATGATTCAGGAAGAAATACTCGTTGATGAATTAAAAAAGTCTAGAAGTATCTCAAAAATGATTACACAAACCCTTCTCCCGAAGGGATCCCTTTGGGACAGTGTGAACAAACAACCGTTCATCCTGGGTAAGCGAGCGGAGCGAGCGCACCATCCACGACCCTACGAGTCGTAGACCCGTAGGGAAGGATAAGGAGACATTTTTTTAAGATAGCTTCTAGATATTTACCCGAATTATAATATTTGTTCTTCGCAGCAGGTCATATTGTCCGATCTGAAATGCCTTCGGCGGGATACTCAATTACCTCATCTATGTTTTCAGACACTATCACGTATGGAGGGACCTCAATGAACCGCAATCGGATGCAGTTATTCTTTCTCATGATGTTGGTCTTGTGTGCAATTCATGTGACATTTGCAGAAGAACCTGCGAATGCAAAGAATGCAACAAGTCTTGCAAAAACGATGACCAGCAGTTCTTACAGACCTATGGACATCAACAACATCTTTAATTACTACTCAAACAGCGGTGATGGATCCTTTAATCCATATACAACGAACAACGAGGGATTTGAGATCCCCATTGGTCAACACTCCGCCACCTGTTTCTTTGAAGATGGTCTTGTGTGGACTGCATTTAAGAACAATCAACTTTACTGCGGCGGTTCGACATATAACCACGGGTTGCAAGCTGGACCGATAGTCACCTACGGCACAGCGAGCACTTCGGCGGTGGCCGACGATCCGAGTAAACCCGCCAACAGGGTCTACCGGGTCCGTCCCGACATCAGGCCGACCGGCAATGCAGATACGATAGCTCTTGAAACCTCCCTTCTACAGGCGAGCGAGGTTGGATCCATCAGCCGATACCAAAGCACTACGGCCTCCGCTCTTCTGCAGCAATACTGGGATGACTGGAACCAGTGGCCGGCAGTTCAAGGTGCGCCGTACACCGATGTGAATGGCGACGGCATCTACGAAGCGTATATCGACATCCCGGGAATCCCCGGCTCCGACCAGACCCAGTGGATGGTGATGAACGATCTGAACACAACACTGACCGGTGCTTTGTATAGTTCATATCCTATCGGGATTGAACTGCAGCGCACCATCTGGGCATACAACCGGGCGGGAGCGCTGGGAAATACAATTTTCGTTGGCTACAAGCTCATCAACAAGAGCGGGGTAGAGTTGGATTCGATGTACGTTGCTCAATGGTGTGACCCTGATCTTGGGTTCGCGGGAGACGATGCTGCCGGCTGCGATACGACTCTGGAACTTGGATATGTCTACAACGGACAGTCAGACGATGCAAATTTGGCAAGCCTGGATTCGCCCCCTCCCACGGCGGGTTTTTGTTTCGTGCAAGGTCCGATGGTTTCCGGAATGGCAAGCGATACTGCGATCTTCAATATGAGAAAAGTTGCCGGCAAGAAAAACTTGCCGACGACAGGTTTCGCTTTCTTCATCAACGGTTCCACGACATTCGGAGATCCGAACCTCGCCGCTAACGGTTCGAATGGAACGCAGCAGTGGTACAACGTGATGAGAGGATTCACCGCCGCAACAGTAGTCTCATTTCCCGCGTCCGTTACCGGCGGCAGCAGATATTGTTACCCCGGTGACCCGGTGACGGGTACAGGACCAACATATATTGGACCAGCAGCAGTTGCAGGCCCGGCCGACGTTCGCTTATCTTTAAGCTCCGGCCCTTTTACCATGGCACCGGGAGATACACAGCAAGTTGTTATCGCCGCGATCGCCGGAGTTGGAGGAGACTATCTTCACTCAATCTATACGTTGAAGAAATACAGTTACGCTGCGGCGACAGCATACAAGAATTTGTTTAATGTAGCAAAGACACCTCTCCCCGGCGTGCCGGTGGATTCGATAACAAATAACAACGATGCAATTCAGATCTATTGGGATAACAGCACGGAGAACTTCAATCAATCCGGTTTTTCATTCGAGGGATATAATGTCTATCAGACTTCACCGGGGGCTGCCAAGCTGATCGCGACGTTTGATAAGTCGGACGGCGTAACGGCAATCTACGGCCAGGCGCTTGATCCGAGCACAGATCATGTCACGGTGCAGCTGCAGCAATCCGGAACCGATTCCGGATTGCTGTACAATTTTACTGCGACACACGATTACATCACCAACGCTCCGTTTATCAAGGGGGAAAAATATTCATATTACGTTACGGCGTATTCGTACAGCTCCGGCGCTCCGGCGGACGCGAATAATACCGAAAGTAATTTTCAAACACACAGTGTGACATTTGATCATAATCTGCCCGGACCAAATCATGGAGATCAAGTTCGGGTAACTCACTCGGCAGGTCAGGCTGATGCAACAATTAAAGTAACTATTGTCGACCCATCAAAGTTGACAGGCGATCAGTACAAGGTATCGTTCCATGACGAAAGGTATACACTCGGCTCCAGCGGAACCTGGAATGATATCACTCAACCGATCACGAATACAAAAGGATTAAACAAAGTCGACACTCTCACCGGTTCATCCCTGTCCGCTACAGGAGTATGGACTGATCTGACAAGAACCGGCTTTGCAATTCATAATATCGTGAGAGTCGTCTCAGTCGATTTCGCCTATTGCGATGGAATTCAAATTACGTTCCCGGCGGGTCTGGTGATCGATTCCATTTTTGCACCAACCAGTTCGAATACGGGAGCTGCTATCAATTATACGTACAATAGCGGAACAAATACTGTCACATACGGCAGCATGACCGGCTATAGCGCAAACGGTGCATTTGCCGGAGGTGAAGATATCGTCGTACTCTCGCACGGCTCGCCAACGCTGCCTATCGTCATGATGTATACGATGCATGATGACGGGTACAGCGGCGGCCCGATCGACGTTGCCGGTTCAGATACGCTCGCCGCGATAGCGAATGAATTCGTTACTCAGCACCAATGGAATGTTACTGATGCGGGCAGCGGACAGGCAGTACTTCACAATCAAACTCTTTATAACGGCATGGACCTGTACGCTTCACATTATTATGATGCAAATAATGGCATCTATGGCCCCGGAGGATCGTCAGGCAGCTTGTTTGAAAATGTGGGACCTGCGGCAGATAAAATATTTGACGGCATTACGGTAGAAGTGAATGGTAGCTATACAGCCCCCACAACGCAAGGGAATGTCATCCTGAATGGAAATGCATTATCCCCTGTTGGCTATCCCGTCGAATGGGAAGATGCAAACAATAATTGGATTATTACTGATTTCACGCATTTCGGCGTCGATGGTACAGCGGCAAATTCGATAACCAGTTTTGTTCCATCATCGGGCGGTTCTCATGATCTTAATTTATTGCAGCAGGATTATGAACTCCGATGGACCGGAGTGCTTGGAGATACTGTCATAGGATCAGATACCGTTGTTATAACGAAGTCAGGAGGCTCTACTGCAACACTTGTCTGGGTTGAATATCCGACTACCCTGGCAACTTACCCGCTAAATCCAACTCCGGGCACAAACAAACCCTTTACCATAAGGATTCCGTTCGAGGTTTGGTGCACAGATAAGAATGAACAGGTGAACCTGCTGGTTTGTGATAGGGTGGGAAATCCCGCCGCGCCGGGATTCCAAGTTTGGAATACACTTAACAGGATGTACGCCTGGGTAGTAAGCACCAAATATGTCACCTCCGTCATTGACCCCACGCTTCCGTCAACCATAGACAGTTTGACTTGGGGCTGGGTATTTTATAAATCAAATTTTCTCAACGGAGATGATATAAAAATGGTGTATAATAATCCTCTGCAAATCGGCAAGGATACCTATACGTTCAATGTTAACGATCTTCTTGGTGTGCCCGCTCGGGGCAGCGCCGCCGTAAAGGATTATTACTTGTCGCAGAACTATCCAAATCCTTTCAATCCATCGACGACGATACGGTATGAACTTCCGGCGCCCAGTACGGTGAGGATCCGGATATACAATATTCTCGGTCAGGAAGTGAGAACTCTGGTGAATCAGGCTCAAGCAGCCGGACAACGGGCTGCGATCTGGGATTCGAGAAATAATTTCGGGCGGGTTGTATCCAGCGGAGTGTATTTTTATCGTATCGAGGCGAAGGGATTATCGGGGAACAATGTCTCGTTCAGCAGCGTGAAAAAAATGCTTCTTCTGAAGTAATGCGGGACACAGGATGCAGAATATCCGGATCGGATCCTGCGAACGGTGAAAGGATATGAATTCTAATGTGCGCGATGTCCGCCGCCGTGCCTGAGCGGGCGCGACGATATGTAAGACATGCATCACAAATCTCTGCGTAAATAGATGAAAAATATCATTTTATCCATAGCCGGCTTTTATTGCATCGCATTCGCTATATTGCATCTGTCGTTCTGGAAAATATTCCATTGGAAGGCAGATCTGCAACGCTTGACGGATGTCAATCGAGCAATTATGCAGGTTCTCAATTTATGCCTGACATTTGTCTTCCTGGTCATAGGTTTTGCAGTGCTTCTGTATCAGCCCGACTTCCTTGGAACAAAACTGGGAGCATTTATTCTGATCTCGATGGCGATCTTCTGGATCTTAAGGGGGGCAGAACAAATTGTCTTTTTTCGCTTAAAGGGCGTCGTTTCAACAATCCTTTTGTGTGTATTTCTGATCGGAGGCGGTCTTTTTTTGATTCCTGTTCTGTAGCATACTGCCCCCGCAAACCGGCCGAACGGCGCTGCAAAGTGCAGGTAACAAAGATCGACGGATCGGCTGCCGCCGGCTTTACCGCGCCTGAGTGTTTGCCGTCCGTGTGATCGCGACAATGCGTGCCGCTTCTGCCGAAAAATTGTGTCGATGTATTGTTGAAAAGATTTGGTGTACAGGAATTCCATACGATCAAAAACCATAGAGAGGATAATGCAATGCGATCAATGAAGAGAAATATTGTGTTGTTTCTTTTGTGCCTTGCTCTCAATCCGTTGGCAGCTCGAGCCCAGGAAAAATTGAAAATCGTTGTCATTCCCAAGGGGGACGATTCCTTTTTCTGGAAGTGCATTCACAAGGGCGCCCAGAGCTGCGGTGATGCGCTCGCAGGCGTCGAGGTCGATTGGATGCCTCCGAAGACTGGCCAGGATATAAAGCAGCAGATCGAACTCGTCGACAAGTGCACGCAGCAGGGAGTACAGGGGATTGTGCTCTCTCCGTCCGACTATACACAGCTTGCAGCGCCGGTGGCTCGTGCAATGAAGAAAGGCATCGCTGTCCTGGTTATCGACAGCAGGCTCAAGGGAGAGCCGGGCAAGGATTATATCAGTTATGTCTCCACCGACAATAGAAATGGGGGAATGCTGGCGGGCGACGCGATGGCCAAAGTGCTTGGAGGAAAAAGAAATGTTCTTGTGATGAGGTACACCAGCGGCCAGGCAAATCTGAGCGAACGGCAGGACGGATTCGTTAAGGCGCTTGAGAAGTACAAAGATATCCACGTCGTGAGTAAGTACCGATCCGATAAGCCAACGGCTGAGGATGCGATCGCCGCCGCCGAGAGCATGGTCGACGAACTCAAGAACGCGGACGGCCTGTTCTGCCCGAATGAATCGACCACCGAAGGGATGCTGAAAGCGTTGCAGAGTGCACATCTCAACGGCAAGATCAAGTTTATCGGATTCGACACTTCGGACCTCCTTGTTCAGGCTCTCAAAAACGGAGATATTGACGCACTGGTCGCTCAGGATCCAACGAGGATGGGATTTTTTGCAGTCGAAACCGTGGTCAATCAACTGCGCGGCACAAAGGCGCCGCCGGTGATAGACATCGGCGTTCGAATTGTCACGCGGGAGAATATCGGAGATCCTGAGATCCAGAAGCTGATTGCAATGCCGAGCCTGATCAAGTAGCGTGTGGAAGACGGGACGTCAGGAATCGACGATCAGGTACGAGATGATCGGCCCGCGAGACTTTTCGGAGGTTCGTGACCGATCTTCGAAAATTCGTTCCTTCCCTACCACACGGTGAAACTGTTGTAGTACGTTGACATCTGCAGACGAATTCGCACGCGCGGCATGGACGCCGCCTCAACAGCTTAACCGCGCTCAGTATCGCATTTACCGATGCATTCTACGTCGAAATCATTTTGAGATAGCTTCTAATCTAACGAGGCGGTCGTGGCTTACTTCAAACGTTGTATCTGTGCTCTACTGATTTCATTTTCGTGCGGTTACTCGCAGATAATTCTCTCAGGCAGATTTGTTCAGCCAAATGAGACTACTTTCGACTCCGCAGTTGTTGTCATAAAGGAACCAACAGGCGACACTAGTTATGCCAGAGCCTCGGCATTGAGAGACGGTTCATTTCATCTGGAAACAGGCAACTCCGGAATGCTTATGGCAGAATTCCGTCGACCTCATTTTAGGACGCTGAGAGTCGCGCTTCTCTCAGACCGACCTGAACAAATAAACGTCGATGTCACGTTATCGGACAAATCCGATCCTCACAACAACAGTAAAATTGTTTTCCATGATTCTTCATCTCTGCTGGCGAAATTTGCCTTATTACAGTTCAGAGGGAATTCCCGATTGAATCGACCGGCTGTTAATTTAGCTGACTGGAAAGATGTGACTCGGACCATTGAAGAGGCACTTGCGATGGAAAACGAACCTATTCTTCGTCAGGAATTGATTCTTCAGCACATTGAAGCAAATTGGACCGGATCTCCGACCGCGCAGGAAGACAGCATCGAAAAAAAGTCGATACTTGAAATTATTCCGCCAACTTCTCCTGTGTGGGTATATCATTTTAACCTGGCGTATATTTTGTCTATTTCCAACCGTCAAGAGCCGTTCAAGTATCTGAACGAAATCTTCGCACATCATTCGAATTTGTATTTTGTCAAATATCTTTACATTAATCCAGAATTTCGATTTAAAGGTGACGCCTCCGCACAATGGAACTGGTCATCAGGGGATCGTCCTACCATGTCCGCAGTCCGAGTGGGAGAACCGGTTCCTCAGTTCGCCTTGCGTTCAATGGATGATTCGTCGAAGACTTTCTCGGGGAGAACCATGATGGGACAAGTCTATTTGATCGATTTCTGGACAACGTGGTGCGGGGCATGTGTTACTCAAATACCATATCTGAGTAAGGCATTTGAGCGGTTTAAGACGCATGGTTTTACGATCCTCAGCGTGTCGGATGATGATTCTACAAGCACTGTATTGCGGTATCGAAATCATGAGTGGGCAATGCCCTGGCAAAATGCTCTCGGGAGCAGTCAACCAAACGGGTCGATCAGGTGGTCATTCGGAGCAGTGTCAATACCATTCCCCGTGTTGGTGAGTGCGCAAGGAACAATTCTCGCTTTGGGTGACGATTTGAAAGATGAGAATCTTGAGCACACGCTTGAGAAATTCATCACTAACTAGACCTCTGGTCATCGAAATATTCTCACAACGTATCGCGTACCGCCGCTCTTCGTCGGGAGCTCCGATCCGCAGGGCGGCACCCGTAGATCAAGGACGTATACGTAATCAACATTTAACGGTGCAATCAATGAAACCGATCTTCGCAGTTATCTTCTCAGTTGTTGCGGCATCTGCCGCACTCTCGGCTCAAATTGAGGTATCCAAGGGAATAAAAGCCGGAATAAACTTCACAACTTTCGCTGGCAGTCAATTCTCGTCGACAAATTCAACGATCACGCAATATTTATTCGGGGCATTCGCTGAAGTGAAGTTCCTCGATAAAATTTCATTGGAACCAGAAGTATTCTACGACATAAAAGGGGCGAAGGTGACAATCAAGGGGGGACCAATGTTTCTGGGCGGAAACGGCTACACGGAAAATGATCATTTTGGATACCTGGAAGTTCCGCTGCTGATCAAATACTATCTCCCCTTAAGCCCTGCGAAATTGAGCGTGTACGCCGGTCCCTCTGTCGGCTTTTTGCTCAATGCAAAAGCTAAATCGGTTCTCGCCGGGGGGGACGACAGTGAGATTGACATCATGAGTCAAACTGCATCTCCCGATTATGGTGTGGTCATTGGCACAGGACTTAATGTCCCGACAGGGCTCATCGATGCCACGGTAGACGTTCGCTATGATCTCGGCCTGAAAACAGTGACCACGAACGGCAGCCATATCTACAATCGGATGCTTGCCGTCCTCGTCGGGGTGTCTCTCTGATATTTAATATCAGCGCGTGCGGCATATCCGCCGTAAATGAACCGGTTCGCGCGATTCAAGCAGTTAGTGTCCGGCCAGACAGACCGCGCGCGGAATGACTGCCGCGCCGACGATGTTCCTTAGCGGCCGGTCTGTTAGCCGGCAAAACCGTCTCCAACAACCATAGAGGAAAATCCAATGGGTACGTTTGCAATTCTTTCGTTAATACCGTGGGATACCATCTTCAAATACAGCCCGGCGATTGTTGACGCCGGCCAGAAACTGTTCAACAGCGTCAACAAATACTTCGGAGGCGCTGGAAAAGAAAACGGCAGGCAGCACAAAACATCGCTGGAACAACTGGACAAAAGAATAAGACTGCTCGAACAAAACGAAATTGACCAGGCGGATCTCATCGAGAAAATTGCCTTGCAGATAAACGAACTATCAATAGCCGCGAAAATTATCTCAAATAGAACGCTGCTGGCGTTGTCGCTTTCATCGTTATCATTGATCATCTCAATCGTCTTGGTCGTGATGAGAGTTGCAAAATAATGGCCGTGCCGGGTAACCGGCCGTCGGCGATTTCGCGCGCACGAATAACGTCCGTTGGTCCAGCACTTCAAGGAACCATTGAAACAGCTACTAAGCATCCTAATACTCATTGCCGTCCCTCTGTCACGACTTCACGCAGGCGATGCACTGGTGGAAGAGAGTCCGGTGCGGTCAATTTCGCTGTTTGGCAGTGCGGGCGCATTGGAGGCTCTTTGCCTCGGCATCTCATTGCAAACAAACGAATCGCAATCGATCGGTCTGATTGCCGGAGGGTTCATTATTGGCGGCCGAGCGTTTATATTTCCAAACAGCGCCGGCGGGCTTGGAATCAGGAATTCCTATTACTTCAGCCCGAATGGAAAAGACAAATTCTTATTAGCGAATGCATTAAGTTCGGACATCATGTATTTATTTCCTTTCATCCATCGGGGCGACAACATCAGCACCAAAAACCCCGGCGGTGTCGGAGTCGACATCATGATTGGACACGATGGAATCGAAGGAAAAGGAATCAGAGTAACTTGGGGCGCAGGTGTTGCCGGAAGTTTCCACCACGACGTACCAAGTTTAGTAACGCCGGCGCTGAAACTTGGATTACAGATCAACCTGTAACTCTCTCTTACACTTAATCGGCACTCGACGAATTTGGAATAACGAAAATACGTGTTGTCGTCGAACGCAGTTTTTTTACGAGCACACTTGCCGCCAAACCAACGCAATTTCAGTCGTGGATTAACCGGGGTCCGCTAGTCAGCTATGGTTTTGATAAGGAGGTGCTTACAATGAAAAAATTCATGTATTCGCTTATCACTTTTCTAAGCTTCTGTTCGAGTCAGTCGAATGCTCAATTCCTGAGATCATACGGGGTAAAGTTCGCTGTTACATCCAGCAATCAAGTTCGCGATTACACATCCTTCACAACGGATTCAAAGCGCAGGACAGGAATAAATGTCGGCGTGTATGCTGAATGGCTTAATAATCCGCTGTTTTCGATTGTGTCTCAATTGGAATATTGCCAACGAGGCTCGGGAGAACGCTATGCCTATACCAATGAATCCGCTCCCGGCGGTGCCACAATCGTGACACTTTACGATCGCCTCGATTATCTTTCGGTCCCGGTCTTAGCTAAGTTCTCGATGCTCTCCGACCCCATAAGACCTTATGCTCTCATAGGCCCAAGGCTCGACTTTCTCGTCGGTGAAAATATCAACCAACCCGGCCCGCATGCTCTCTATCATGATTTCAAAGAACCAGTCGTTGGAGGAACGGTCGGAGTGGGAACTGAAATCAGGCCCGGTCTGCCAATTGTCCTCAGCGTCGAAGGACGCTATGATTTTGATCTGACTGCATCCTACAGCAATGGAGCTTTAACAGTGCGAAACAATGCTTTTGATCTTTGGATTGGAGTATCTATTTGAACTGTCGATGACTCACCACCTGCTCCGCCGCCGGAATGGGCTGAGTCCCGCACGGAAGCCCGACAAGTCAGTTGAGCGATTTCAATAAATCTGAAAGGAATTGCCTATGCCATCTTCAAAGAGGTTACGATCTATCGTCAATTATGTCTTTGCAGCGCTGTGCGGATTGTTTAGTGCATTCTTTGTCTTCTATACAATTCGTCTCCTGTATGTCACAAAAGGGTTAACGGCCGTACGCGCCGGAGCCCAGGGAACGTATATCGGCGCTGCCGCTTTTCCTGTGTTGGCCGTATTGTTCGGGTTGTGTTCTTGGCGTCTAATGAAGTCCGTTCGTGCGAACAAAGACTCCCGACAAGGCGATAACGTCTAAGTAAGTTTTTGCACCCAGTCTTATTGCACCGCCGTTTGTGCACTGCAGAACAATGTCTCACAACACCGCTTTGCTGCTAGAACCCATCCCCCTCCGATATTTTATATTTAATATAAACTTAACAATTTGTTCATACGAATGACGTCTTTACGTTCTATCTTTTACTTTTTTAATCAGAAGCCGTCTTAAGAATAAGTATCTTGATCCTTCCCTACGGGTCTACGACCCGTAGGGTCGTGGACGATGCGTTCGCTCCGCTCACTTACTCAGGATGATCATGGGTTTTTTCGTTTTCAATAGAACAAGGTCTGTTCACCCTGAGCGAGTGGCGCGGCATTGTCGCGCCGCGAGTCGAAGGGCCGACACAACTCCATTTTTGAGATAGGTTTTAATCAAGAATTCCTATAAGGTGCCGCATGACAAACACGATTGCCAAGATCCAAAGAACCAGCGAAGGCAAGCTCTTTATCTATTCGCCGGACTATGAGACCGTGAAAGCAAGACTGGAAAGCAGATGGTTTCAGGATGATAAACTCGTGCATTTCGTCTCCGTGGCAGGATTTTCTCAGGAATTTCTCACAGACTTCTCCAAGCTCGCAGCCGCTTCCATTCTCTCCGACGGTGTCCGTCAGGAGGAAGAGACAATTGTGGCAAAAGAAATCTGCAAGGAATTAAATATTCAGTGGGATAGTTTTAATCAATCGCTGGAAGATGAACTGCAGAGGATTTCCCAACACAAGTATCCAAACGTGAAGGATTATCTTGTCGAATCAGGCTTCGGATCGAAAACAAAGAGCTCCATGCTCCTGTTCGAAGCCGCATTGCACATTGTTCTTGCAGACGGCATCATGACGGAAAATGAATCCGTCTTGCTTGCTGACGTAGCGGAACTGCTATCCATCCCGTTACACAAGGTCATCAGCAGGATCTCTCAGTTCATATGCTTCGAAAAAGAAATCCTCGTGGACATACAGATCTGACGCCTCATTCGTAAGCTTCGGCCGACGCGCTGCATGCAACAACTCTTCACTACCCGACCCGCCTCCCGGGCTTACTCTTGCGTAAATTGCAGAACAATTAGTTCTTCGTGGTCAGTCCGTCAAGCTCGTGCCACCGTGCAAAGAGGCGTTCTACTTTTTCTTTGGCTGCCGCCAGTTCTTTCGTGAGTTGGGCCGTTTGTTTCCCCTGTCGTTCATAGAAATCCGGGGCTGCAAAATCTCCCTCGATGCGCGCGACCTCGGCTTCGGCGCGAACGATCTCTTCTTCTATCGTTTCAAGCTCTTTCGCCTCTTTCCATGTGAGCCTGTTCGCCCGTTTCTTCGGGCCCTGCGCCGGCGCTGTCGGACGATTCTTCGGTGCGTCGCCGGCGGCCGATCGTCCCAAAGCATCGGCCAGCCTGGCGTTTCTCTTCTCAAGATAATAATCGTAATCGCCTTCACTGAAGTGGACGTTTCCATCTCCTTCAAACGCGAGAATTCCGTTGCAGACACGGTTCAAAAAATAGCGGTCGTGGCTCACTGCGATAACGCAGCCCCCGAACGATGCCAGCGCCTCTTCCAGCACACGGAGGGTCGAGAGATCAAGGTCGTTTGTCGGTTCATCGAGGATCAAAAAATTCCCGCCGTTCTTCAAAATCTTCGCGATCAGCAGCCTGCTCCGTTCTCCTCCCGAGAGCTTCCCTACTTTCGTGTTGATCCTGTCGTCGGCAAAGAGGAACCGCCGGAGATATTTCCACACCGTCATGCGTTCTTCTCCGAAAAGGATCCAATCTCTTCCGTCGCCGATCTCCTGTAGGACCGTGTTCTCGTCATTCAACGCTACGCGCGATTGATCGACATAGTTGAAGACCGTTCTTTCACCGACATCGGCGTGTCCTTCCGTGGGATGAAGTTCGCCCAGGATGATCTTCAGCAGCGTCGTTTTGCCCAAGCCGTTGCGCCCGATAATTCCGAGTTTCCTCTTCTTGTCGAAGTTGAAATCGAGTCCTTTGAACAATCTCGTTCCGCCCAGCTCGATGCCAAGATCTTTCAGGTTGAGGACCTTCGATCCCAGCGGCGTCGCGGGAGGAATCACCAGATCGACGTCGGCTTCCGCCTGGTATCCTTCCTGCGCGGCCGTTTCAAAGAACGCATCGAGCCTGCTTTTCGATTTGGTCCTTCTCGCTCTAGGCCCCTTGCGCACCCATTCGAGCTCCCTGCGCAGGAAACTGTTCCTCTTTTTCTCCTCGCTCTCCAGCTGTGATTCGCGCACTGCCTTGTCGAGCAGGAAATCATTATAATTGCCCGAGTGGGAGTGACAGACGCCGTCCGCGAGTTCCACGATGCGCGTTGCGACCGAATCGAGAAAATACCTGTCGTGGGTCACAAAAAGGCACGCGCCGGAATAGCCGGCCAGAAATTCCTCCATCCATTCGATCGATTGTGTGTCGAGATGGTTCGTCGGCTCGTCGAGGATCAGGAGATCCGGCCGCGAGATGACGGCCCTGCAGATCGCCACGCGGCGCTTTTCTCCGCCGGAGAGCGTGGTCACGTCGCGAAGCTTCCCGGGGACGTTCAGCGAATGCATTGCCGTCTCGATTCTGTTTTCCAGGTTCCATCCATCCCTGTGATGGATGTGCTGTTCCAGCAGGTGCCGTCTCGCCGACGTGTACGGCAGGGCTTCGTATTCTCTGAGCGTATCGATGACGTCATGCGCTCCCTCGACGATGTTGTCGTATACCGATTTCGAGGCATCAAGCTGGAAATCCTGGGGAAGGTACCCAGTGACCACTTCTTTTCCGCGCGAAACCGTTCCGGAATCCGGAGGCATGATCCCCGCGATAATCTTGAGGAGCGTCGATTTTCCGGAGCCATTGTTTCCAATGAGTCCGATCCGGTCGCGTTGATGAACGTTCAGCGACGCTTTTTTCAGCACCACCTGTTCTCCGAAGCGAATGGAGATTTCGTGTGCAGCAACGATAACCGGGCTTACAGATTTGGACATAATTCGATTTTGTTATTCGATCGGGATCCGGCGGGCGAACTCTTCTCTTCCCAAAAGCTTGATGATCGGGGGAGAAAAGCGACCGCCCGTTCGGGAGGCCAAGAGCTTATTATCGATTGAAAGACTTCCCCTAGCGATAATAAGATACGGTCGTGAACTCCATTTGTCAACACAGCAGGGAGGGGCCTCCGATTGAGAAGTCTGCTGAAGATCCATGGGTTCATTCACGCACATGGAATCCCGGCATCAATGTGTTCACGCAGGTCCGCCGCAGTAATCTCTTCATCCAAAACATATCGAAGAGCCAAGACAATGATGATCAGCAAGTTCAAGGTGAGGCTTCGATTCCCGTCAATGTTGTTGAACCGGAAAAAGTTTAGAACGCTGAGACCCTGAAGACTGGGTTGATGCAGTCAGTGAAGGATGCGGAAGAGATCGTCGCAGGCGTTACTTATCCTGGATTTGATGCTGTAATGATTCGATCAGGCTGAGTCCATTTATTGCGGGAATCCCAAAATGGCTTGATAAGAAGACAACAGAATCCGATGTCATGCCGGTGTTGTAGCTTAATAGAAATGTCAGGGTGCGGGATGATCAGGGGTATGGGTAGCGGATTTCCCTGTTTAGATTGTAGCTGTGTATTGGGTTGAGTGCTATGATACGGTTTTGGACGTTGCCGGTCAATTAGTTTATCAAGACGTTTTTGAGCGCGAGTGGATCCGACGATTCTCCATATCTGGGCTGTTGCATCTGTAAC
Organism: uncultured Chitinophagaceae bacterium; assembly: GCA_964439265.1. Classification (GTDB taxonomy): domain Bacteria; phylum Bacteroidota; class Ignavibacteria; order UBA10030; family UBA8401; genus JAGVPT01. The sequence continues at coordinate 14,001 of CAYTOA010000001.1, read as the reverse complement.
TGATTAGCTGTAGTTTTGCACCGGAGGGGGGCGCTCTTAAACCAACCGTCCATCCCTCATATATTATATCTTCCTGCGGGGAGCAGCAGTTCGTATCGATCGAGAACACATACCTGCGGGTGCAGTACAAGTATTGAATTTGAAGACATGTCTGCGAGAAGCTGCATACCATATTGGATCTCGACACATACCTGCGCGACGCAGTATTACATACTGAATATCAATACATACCTTCTACGTGCAATCTAAGCGTAGTGAGGACGCACGCATTCTACTCATAAAAGGCTGAGGCCTATCCGGCACAAAGAATTCCTCAAGAAACGGAAGGAGACACAATGAGAACTCGCTATTTACATAAAACCGTCAAAATCATTAACACCTTTTCTGTCGCCTCTTTTGCGCTTTGCATCTTATTACTTTATGGATGTGCACCAGTGATTATTCCAACCCTTTATGTCCCGATAGAAACAGAGAATGTAAAATGCATCTACTCAAAAGGTCAGGCGATAGCAGCCGTAAGGACAGCTGACTTTTCTTTTTTATGTCTCCTTGACCAAGCATCGATTGGCGGCGAACCCTATTTTCGAGTGTGGCTACTTTGCAATAACAACTCAGAGGCTCCCTTCTTGTTGCAACCATCAGAAATGTTCCAATTCGTATTCGACCATTCTCCTGTGCAAGCTAAAGCTAACGATACGCTTGCCGCACTAATAAAGTCATGCATTAATCCTTCAAATCAAATATTTCTTTACCCAGAGGAATTGCGCAAGCGAGTTAACCTCACTGTAAATGATGCAAAAATACTCGCATATTGGGTTGGACAAACACAATCGGACTATTTATTTATTAATTTAAATTCGAGAAGCTTATTACTGATTAAATTGGGAGCGAACATTAATATTGAAGATTTAGAAACTAGAGGAGATGAACATATCACAAAGTTTACACTCTCACCAGAAAAACCAGCAGTTATCTTGAACAATATTGACAACCAAAAACTTATGGCGAATATAACTACTGCAATCGGTGGTGCGCTAGAAGAAATATCAACAAGACCCACAACCATCGCAACCAAAACCGCGTCGGGAGAGACTATACAATCAACTGTCAACGACAAGAGCGAGAAACAGGCAGTGGTCAGAGATAGGACCAACCAATCAATAGCATCAACATCCTACTGGTATGATTTGTATAGTGGAAGCATCAGTGAGGGGTTATTACGAAAGAATACAGTTTTTCCAAATCAAAGTGTTAATGGGTATATCTGTTTTCCTACAGCAACGGTGTATCCTGGGCTTCCCTACGACTATCATTTCCTAATAAATATTCCAAACAATAATTGCGATGTTCAGTTCGTGCCCGCACAAGGAGAGTAAAACTGACCGATTCTGTTTAAATGAAGGCTAATCATTTTTCTTGAAACCGATTTAGGTTTTCAAACATCCAATTGAGAATGATCCAATGCTAGCTCTCATACGACAATGCTCCGCCCTAACCAGTCGCTCAACCTGATCCCGACGGTGAAACGTCGGGACAGGCTGGAACCGGCGGTCGACGATTTCGCCGAGCGAGGAGCTACCAACTTGGTAAGTTTATCTATCAATGTTCGCGCGCCGGGCAACAAACAAAGTGTAGTACGTTGCCGCAGGTTACCTGTCCCGCCGCTTCTTAGCGGGAGCTCGGGTACGTTAGCATGCAATATTATCCAATTACCATGAACTCAAGTCGGGCCTTATTAGCTATTCTGCGGTTCCCCATTATGGCAATTGTATTTACCGGATGCGTGACAACCGTAAGTCCAAATGAATATAGCAAGCATTATGAAGAGCAAGTTGAGCTTACGATGCTTGATAGCAGCAAATGTACGATTGCCCGCAATTGGACAATAGATTCAAACTACTGCATCTCCGGCCGCGGTATGTATATGAAGAATGATTCTATTAAACGAGTTAACGTGAATGTTCCAATATCTCGTATCAGTCGTCTTTCCGTCGTAGACAACATAACGCCAATTTATTTTGAACTCATTATTGCAACAGCGATCTTTATTCATATGCTTAAGTGAATGCCAGCTCACCGCTTGCTCCCCGCGGGAAAGCGCGGGGTCTTCGCAAAAAACACTCGGATCCGTTAGACAACATAGAAAAGAGATTACGTATATGAAAATCAAACTCACAGTAATTGTTCTCATTACAATTGCCCTTTTGCTATCCATTTCCTTGGGCTGTAAAAACCAGTCCTCCACGCCAACGGAACCAGCGGATTCAAGCTTTCACGATGGAGGCGTGGTTGTCTATGAACCCAATATTTACATTTACCCTAAAGCACAATTACGAGTTTCGGTACAATTGGATTTTCCGCTGGGAGGTAATGTAATCCAGTCGATCCCGGCATATTGGGATGGATGGCAAGTGGAAGTGGAGCCGACAGGAAAAATAGATAATACATATGATTATCTCTTTTATGAGAGTCGAACTCCTGACGCATATCAATATCATTCCGGCTGGATCGTCAGTAGAGATTCGCTTTCAATGTTCTTTCGTGCCAATCTTTCTGAAGCGGGATTTAGTGAGCGTGAAATAAACGATTTTCTCGATTATTGGATTCCCAGGCTGATAGATTATTCTTATTTCATTATTTATCCGCAGTTCTCAAGCGACATTAATAGGGTTATCAAGCTCACAATATCTCCGCCGCCCGATAATGTACTGCGTCTATATTATGTTGTTGAAGGGTCCACAAAAAGTGAATTAGCAATTCCTAAACCGACAGTTCCAAAATTTGAAAGAAAGGGATTTGCGGTTACGGAATGGGGCGTAGTCATAAAATAGGTCCGCCGGTGGTGCCTAACCACTCGCTCCCTGCGGGAACGCCCGGGGTCTTCGCACAAAGGCAACTCATATGAAATACTATTTCCTCATTACTTGTTATGCAATTCTCATGGCTCCGGGTTGTTCAAAATCGGCTCATGCGCCAACAGGGCCTACAACGGCGACAGATTCAATCCACTACGTTATCAAACCTCAATACGACATTCCTTGGAGATCGTTGGCGGGATCAGCATGGCCTAAGGCTCTCCATGATGCTCAATGCACCGGAAGAAGTTCATTTATTGGGCCAATAAAAGGGGAAGTGAAGTATTCAATTCCGATGAATCAGTACACCACTGATCTCGTAACGGCTTCGGACAGCGTGTTCTATATTGCGTCGGACTCTAACTTGTATGCGATCACTCTGAATGGCACGCATCTTTGGAAAGCATTTATCGGGATTCATCGACCGAACTATAGTCCGCCGTTTGTCGATGCCAACGGTATCATCTATGTTGGCGTATATGATGGTATCTCTGCCTTTCGTAACGATGGCACTCTTTACTGGCATACTCAACTCGATGATGCAATATTCCTTAAATCATGCGCAATTGATCTCAATGGGACCATATATGTCATCACAATAAATGGAACGTTGTACGCAATCAACAAGTCAGGGAATATTCTTTGGCAACGCTCCGCACCAATGGGATATTTCAGATGGGATGCTGAAGAAACCATAAGTTTTGCTCCGGATGGAAGCCGCTTCTACGTCGGAGGAAGTACCGCACAACAATCCTTGTATGTACTGAACACCGGCGGCGAAATACTGCGATCAGATTCATTAGGTGCCAATCAAAGCGGAGCGATTAGTGTTGATGTTGACGGAAATGTTTATTCTTACTTTGGCAGTTACCTCATGTCCATTTCTTCATCCGGGACCGTACGTTGGCGAATTGCCACCATATCAAATTGGAACGTGACAATTGATCCCAATGGCAACATCGCCTATCTTTCGTATGACAGTTTGAATTCGGTAGACAATATGGGGAAAAAACGTTGGAGTGTTCCGGTCCACTGGCTTGATCAACAAACGCACCTTGTGTGCGATGCACAGGGAACCATCTTCATAGAAACATCAAATGACCTTCAAAATTATGATGTGCAGGCTGTCAGCAACATGGGAAAAGTACTCTGGACGTTAACTCTTAGCGCCTATGTTAAAGAAGCCGGGCCAAGCCTCACGAAAGATGGTTATCTATTGTTCCCGCATTCCGATTATAACCCCACGACGAAACAATTATTCGTCATTGAATAGGATCAAATGAATCCTTTATCCTCGTCTGACCTCTCGCTGCCCGCAGGAAATCGCGGTATCTTCGCAAAGAACGCTCGACATCTCACGAAGTGATTGGCGGGAGCTCGGGTGCGTAGGGCAGCAAATAAAATCTCGCTTGGCTAAGAAAGAGATGTTGTCGGCAAGTCAATTTTCGATCTGAGGTTGTAAAGGCATGAATCTATAAGCAGTTAGAGTATCTCATTGCAATATCTGCGAGAAAGTAGTATCATCTTCTACGGGAACTTACCGGGCAATCATAGTTGGGAGCTATGTTTACAGCCAAAATGAATTACGAAGCAGTCGTAGTGCGAAGGTTTGTGCAGATTTACCAACTAACTTTGCCGCGCGATGCGCAGCGGATTTAGAAAAGTATTTATCAATGTTCGTGCGGCGAACGACAACGAAAATTTCGCACGTCGCCGAAGTTTGGCCCCGGACCGTAAGAACGCACGAAGTACTCATTGTCTAACTAAACGTAACAATCTTATATCTATCGTGAAGGAGGGTGATCAATGGACAGCAATACTCTCAGTCGAAAAGGATTCGAGCGATGGCAAAGTTTCAATCTTAAAGCAGAACCCACATTGTCTAGTGGTTTGCCGACCTTCAACGGGGTTTATGTCATCATAAACGACGTCTCGTTCGGTCGCTTTGTTGGAGAATCCGATATTGTCTACATCGGCTCAGCAAGCGGCGAGAATGGTTTGCGAGGAAGAATCTTAGAGTATTTCCATCCAGGACCGACACAAAATGCAAATAAGAGAATGAACGGAATCCTTCACTTGCACCCTGGATTAAAGATATCGTATACTCTTACACCTTCGGCCGATGACGGTCAGGCTCTTGAGAGTTCACTTCTCAATGAATATGATAAGCAACATGGAGAACTACCACCGGCTAACCGGAAAGAATGATGACGACACAGGCTGACCACCGCGTGCATTCTAACCACTCGCTCCCCCGCGGGAAAGCGCGGGGTCTTCGCAAAAAACGCCCGACAACTCCCGAAGCTCCGAAGTCCGAACGGGATGACTTTGCCAGATTCCTTCGGAGGACCCCTTTGGGGTTGATCCCGACGGTGAAGCGTCTGGAAAGGCTGGAACCAGTCGTCGGCGATTTCGCCGCGCGGCAGTACGCCGGAAATGGTATGATCAGCAGGTACGTCAGCGCAACGAGCTGCATGGAACTAACTGTTCGTTGCCGCAGGTTACCTGTCCCGCGGATTTTACCAAAGGCATCTCCCGTAGGTCGCGAAGCGATCCCTTCGGCAGATCGCTTCGCGAATTTCGTGATTAGCGGTAGTTCGGGACCGTTGGCGGCAGAAATCACCATCAATACATCAACCATTTTGATCGGCGGCTGAATAGAACGCGAATTGTCTCAAGAGTTTCCCAAAACAAAGACTCAGGTCATAATCCTTGAATAAATTTGTGCCGCAAATAGATCCAATCTTTCAAAGTTTTTATCAATATCTCGACCATAAAATCGCGATCGAAGAATTACAAAAGACCCTCGCAGGATATATTGCGGTTTTGGAAACTGATATTCCCTTCGAAATTAGAACAGCGCTTGTTAAGATGGATAGCGAACTTGATTCAATTTGTGTTACAATGAGTGCCGACAAACAGAATGTGGCGGTAAGAAAAATGCTGGCCAATTTGGAGAAGACAATTCAGTCTGCCGCCTGACCATTCGCTCCCTTCGGGAAAGCGCGGGTCTACGCACAAAACGTTCGACAACCTGATCCCGACGGTGAAGCGTCGGGACAGCCTGAACCCAGCCGTCGGCGAATTCGCACGCCAGAAGCTGCCAACAAATGATTCTATCTATGAAGTTCCGCGCGCCGAACAACGAAACAAATGCTGTACATTCCGCAGGGTTGCCTGTCCCGCTGATATTGCCAAAGGCCTTTTCCGAAGGAATCGCTTTGCGAACTTCGTGATGAGCGGGAGCTCCGATCCGTTAGGCGGCGTTACTCTTATTCACAAACCAACATTTATGCGGATTGTAAAATGGAACCATCAATCATAAATCAACTCCGGCTGCAACTTGAAGCCTTAAAAAAGTTCGAGCGTTTGAATGCACCAAGTAGACTCTCTTATTTCGGGTACCTGGGAGAGTTGTTCCTGGGAATACTAATACTTGGACAGCTTTTCATAGTCAAAGGCATGGAGAAAATCACGATCGCTGGAATTCCTCATTTCGTCGAGTGGGCGCTTTTCATTATCGGATTGGTGTTGATTTCTCATGCACTGTATTTGATCTTTCGATACCATTCAGACAAAAGGGTTAGAAAGATTTTAGAGCAGGTTCTTTCAGACGCAAGCAAACAATCGGAATCGCAAGTACAGTAGGCATCACATATGGCGCGGCCTAACTAGCCGCTCCCTGCTGTGAAGCGCGGGGTCTTCGCAAAAAGCGCTCGACACGCTGATCCCGATTGTGAAACGCCGGCACAGGACGGAACCAGCCGTCGACGATTTCACCGCGCGAGGAGCTACCAACACAGTGAGTTTATCCATCAACTTCCCCACGCCGAACTACACGGCTCAAGCAGACGTATGGCGGCAGATGACAGTGATAAAAACACCGGAAGGCAATTCTAAAAAAATATTTATCCATCTATAATGCAAAAGAGGGAAACATGAAACGAGTCACTGGCATCGGCGGCATCTTCTTCAAGGCCAAGGATGCTCCATCTCTGCACGCATGGTACAAACGGCACTTGGGAATCGATGTCCAATCCTGGGGCGGAGCTGCCTTCGATTGGACCGACGCCGAGGGCAAGCCGGTTGCAGGCACGACTGCCTGGCTGATCGATCCGCGAGAAAGCAATCACTTTGCTCCGAGCACTGCTCCCTTCATGGTCAACTACCGAGTGGAAGACCTCCACGCCTTGGTCGAGGCCTTGAAGGAAGAAGGCTGCAATGTGCTCGAGAAGATCGACGAATCCGAGTTTGGGAAATTTGCCTGGGTCATCGATCCAGAAGGTAACAAGGTCGAGCTATGGGAGCCGCCTCAAGGCCAGTAAACAGGCTCGGTACCCACGGCTGCGAATCGTCAGGACGGGCTGGAACTAGACGCCACAGCTTACACCCTCCCGCTTCTTTTGCCAAAGGCATCTCCCGAAGGTCACGAAGCGATCCCTTCGGAAGATCGCTTCGCGAACTTCGTGATGAGCGGGAGCTCCGATATGTTAGGGCGCAGCGCATAACTCCTGAGGTTCTCTACTATTTTATTCTGAATTCTCCGAGCTCACCTTATGTCCATCTTCTTCCTTCACTCGACAACATCTATCAAGGAGGATACCGTGAAAACAAATTCCCTTGTCGCGTTCATAATGCTTGCTCTCATCGGCTGTAGCTCTCGCAAAATGATCAATTAAGTCAGCAACAAGCCGATCAAATCAAAAATGAGGTAAGGACTGTGATAGATAGTATTGTCGCACAGTACCAACGACTTGATGAACGCAGTTCGCTCCAATATTTCTGGAATTCACCTCAGTTTCTTTCCGTCGGAGATAACGGCCCGACATCGGGCTTCGAGGCCCTTAAAAGCGGATCAGAATGGTGCGACAGTGCTCTATCGAGCAATTCATTCAAACCTCTCCGCGAAGACTTCCCAATCGTAACAAAGGATGTTGTCGTGTATTCCTTTGTGAGCAAAAGTCAAATCATCTACAAAACCGGCGATCGCATGAACGTGGACAACGACGCCGAAACATATGTCTTTAGGAAGATCGACGGAAATTGGAAGATAGTCTTTGTTCAATATTCTGGAACAGTCACGAAACAGAAGGCCGGCAAGAAATAGTCTTCGTTCCTCAGATTCTGCTCCCGGCTAGGCTGCGCCCTAACCGGTCGCTCCCCGCTGGAAAGCGCGGAGTCTTCGCACAAAACGCCCGGCAAGTCCCGAAGGTCCGAAGTCTCAACGGCATGGCTTTGCCAAACTCCTTCGGAGGACCCCTTTCGGGCGGATCCCGACGGTGAAACGCCGGGACAAACTGGAACTAGCCGTAGACGGTTTCGCCGTGCGAGGAGTTCACCAAGAATGATATGATCGACAGATACGTCCACGCAATGAACTACATTGAACCGGCAGCACGGCGCCGTCTAACGAGTCTACAACTCGCAGAGTCGTGTTTTTTTTTGGCGGGTGCTCCGGTCCGTTAGTCGGCAACGAACACGTGAGTTGTTTTAGCAGCAAATTTTGTTGGTAATTCAATTCTTGTTTCGCGATGTGAGCTTCTAAAGACACGAATCTACAGGCAGTTAGAATATCTCATTGCAATATCTGCAAGAAAGTAGTATCATCTTCTACGGAAACTTACCGAGTAATCATAGTTGGGAGCTATGTTTATGCCCAAAATGAAAAACGATACAGTGTCAGTGCGAAAGTTTGCGCAGCTTGACCAGCCAACTTTGCCGCCCAGCCGCTCGCTCTCCGCTGGAAAACGCGGGGTCATCGCACAAAACGCCCGGCAAGTCCCGAAGGTCCGAAGTCCCAACGGGATGGCTTTGCCGGACTCCTTTGGAGGACCCCTTCGGGACTGATCCCGGTTGTGAAACGCCGGGAGAGGATGGAACGAACCGTCGCCGAATTCGCACGCGCCGATTGGCAACCGTGCCGACGCTATTTCCGCCGCAGAGTAGTTCGGTTGCGTTAGGCCGCCATACAATCAATCACTAGGAGAAAGATTAACCGTGAAGACAATCGACACCTCAGGTACCTTTAAGGACGCACTTGCTCACTCCAATCCCAAAACGAAGCAATTGGCAAACGCACTTCGCAAACTGATCTCTCAGGTTTATCCAGAGGTCGTCGAGGTCCCGTGGCCGCGGTTAAAGGTTATCGGTTACGGAATCGGCCCGAAGAAATCGACCGAACATTTTTGCTATATTGGCCTCTTCGAGGAACACGTCAATCTAGGGTTAAATTACGGCCTGATCTTACCCGATCCTGATAAACTCCTGGAGGGATCCGGAAAGAAATTCCGTCATGTGAAGATTAAGACACTCGAGGATGTCAAAGATCCTGGGTTAAAAAAATTGCTTCAGGCAGCGATCAAAGAGCGCGAAGGTGCGCTCAAATAAAAGACCTCGGCGACCCAGCCAGCCGCTCCCCTCCGGAAAGTGCGGGGTCTTCCCAAAGAACGCTCGACAAGTCACGATGCATTTGCCAAAGGCATCCCCCGAAGGTCGCGAAGCGATCCCTTCGGGAGATCGCTCGCGAACTTCGTGATTAACGGGAACTACGGTCCATTGGGCGGCAGGATCTGACCAGCTGACTAACAGCCAGCGTACACAATTGATCCACTATCATCCCTATGATCATTCGCTTCATTGTCCTGACGTTGTTGCCAACATTGACATTCGGACAAAGTCTCTCTCGACCGGCAGCGGACGCATTCTTACGGACGCTCTTTGCAGACGAGGATAGTCTCGCGCAATTCGCGGACTACTCAACGCTCTCGCTTTCTCATCGGCTGGGGATAAATTACGAAGCTGCCCCGAACAAATTCCTTATCTCATACGATTTTGACGCCAACACGAAAGCTCAAGTGCGGCAAGGCCAGATTCACTACACTTCGTCACTTATCGACTTTGGCCAAGGATACCAGCGGTTGACTGTGTCTGTCGGCCAGCCAAGCGCTGTCAAGGAATTCTATTTCCACAACGGCCGGCTGACGTCGCCGCTATTCTACTACGCAGCCCGCTGGAAGATAGTCGACTCAAAGTTCTTTCGGTTTGTCATCAGCGACTCCACGTTGACCAATTCTTACGCTATCAAGGCACTCGATAATTTCGTCATCACAATGGACTCGATTCTCGGCTTCAGCAATTCCGATCTCCATCTGCTGCAGGAACGAAAGATCCTATATTATTTGTGCCGCGACGAAGATGAAATTGAAAAACTCACAGGGTTCAGGACGCGCGGGATGTATAATCTTGCGTTCGATGCGATAATTTCGACATACAACGCACACTTTCATGAACTGGCTCATTTGCTCATCAATTTCAAGATCCGCAACGCTAAATTATTCTGCCATCCCCTGCTGCAGGAGGGATTCGCGGTCGCCGTCGGAGGCCGGGGCGGAATAAAGGCCGACGTTGTACTGCATTTAGGTTCGTATCTCGATGAATCTCGGGCAATTTCATATTCCGACCTCCTTGAAAAAGATGCGTTCATGACTTTTGATCCGTCCTTAAGCTACCCGGCGGCGGGTCTCTACAATTTGTTCCTTCTCGATACCTTGGGAATCGATGGATACCTTGCACTTTATCGGCGGCATTGCGGAAGTCTTGAAGAAGGAACCGTCCGTTCAATATCGGAATCTGAGCTGCCGTCACCTGGTCAATGGGCCACTTTTCTTAAAAAGTTTCGGCGCATCGAAAGTGTCAAACTCACGGCTCCTTCAAAGGTTGATCAAATGGTATTACACTCGGACTCAATCTCACTGTATCGGGGAACGGGAGAATATTTCTTCCAACTCAAGAGCGCGTATTTCTTCGGGCAGGGTTCCGTCGAGCCATCCTATCGCAGCAAACGATTTGCAGAACTGTTTCCATACATTTCCTACCAGGGATACAGATACGTCTTGCTTGCGGACAGCCAGTCTGTTTCCGTCTACAACCTGCTCACTAACGACTTGATTGCCAGCTACGTTGCGTCGTTTGAAATTTCACCGGCGGCGGTACCGAGTAATCATGGCATGTATTACTTTTCAGTGCCGGTCGCAGCATTCGACCAACCGTTGGAATCGCTCATGAATAATGGAACGACACAACATCAGGAAATTATTTTGAAATGACGCTCATTGCCGGTCAGCCCAACCGGTCCCTCAAGCTGAGGGAACCAGCACATCGCAGGAACGTGCAGTAGAATCCCTGGCAGCCTATGCACGGTCCGTCCCGCGGACTTATTTACTATCTGAACATATGAAAATAGCAATACTCACAGTCATTCTTTTTTCCGCTCTCGCTGCACAATCTCCATGGGACAAAATCATACCTTGCACGATCGAGAAATATTGGCCGGAGGTCGACTCCGCCAAGAAGGAACAGATCAGATCGACCCGGGTTATTTACCGTGTTGGAATGGATTATGAAGTCAGCGATAGTACTCTTTTTGAAACTTTACGGGAAGTCCATACCGATCAATTCGACACCCTGGGCAATAAAATACTATCGGTTAATAAGAACTATTTATTCCCGGGCGCGAACGACAGTTCAATATTTCAGTACGACAGAAGAGGAAATATTGTATCTGTTTTAGGGTATGATTCACTGGGCAAATTGCGTCAGAGCGAATATCACATCTTTGACAAAAATGGGAAACTAGTTGAATCAAAGTATCTTGACGGCGGCGGAACACTTTGTCATGCAATTTATAGACAAAGAGATTCGAGCGGAAACCAAATAGAGCGAATTAACTGGTACAGAGATTTTAGTGAATACATCGATACAACCGTATCCGTATATAACGAAGCCGGAAACATAATGCATTCTCAATCTCTAAACAGAAATAATTATTCCGATTATCGCAACGGTCACGACGGCAACCTTCTGCATTGTGTAGAGGTATACCCGCCGGATACCAGTACCGACGACTATTATTACTCAGACACCGGACGCATGGAATTGGAGTTATCCTCGAGCAAGTCCAATACAATAAATAGCATCGGGATCGGATATTATGACTCGACGGGGCACGTCCGCCATTCTACTTCAATGAATTTCCGCAATAAAACGCTTCAGGATGTTGTCTATCGGCAGGACAGCACGGGTGCAACGGAAAAAATAGAACAGTATGACTCAACCAATGCTCTGCAATGGGTTCGAGTCACGCGCAGGAATCGCCAGAACAACCCTCTCGATGATGTATCGTATAATCCGCCCGGGCAAATCCACGATCAAGACATTTGCCTTTATGACGATATGGGCAATATCATCAGGCAGCAGGAGTACCATTTCACCAAACATCATGTCATCTATTGGACGTACAAATATTTTCATCAATGACACAAAGGCAGATAGTGTAACGCCAATGTCCCTCCGGGAAGCCGTACAAATGAGATACAATACATCGGCTTCGAACGGACTTTCAGGCGCAGGCTTACCTTGTCCCGCTGCATTTTAGCGGGAGCTCCGGTTCGTTAAGTCCCCTTATCGTAAAGGACCCAAAATGAAAACAGTCTATTTCCTGCTCGCTCTTGAATTAGTCATAAGTGTTTGCCTGGCACAAAATAATACGCCCTATAGAATATTCTTCACCACCGATTCGGCGAAAATCGATACCGTCAAAAGCAAAGATGGCAACTTTACTTCGGTCACCTACACCGTATCCCTTGATTTGAACGGTGATCAGAAAGCAGAGAAATTTGAAGCCGATGAAGTGAATTGTGGTACCGGCGGTTGTTTATGGACAATCTATGACGGCAAAACAAAGAAAGAGATCGGAAATATTGAAGGAGAGTTTGTTTATATCCTCAAAGAGAAAAAGAATGGATTTCCGTTGGTTGAAACATATTGGAGAAACGGCGGCGATGCAGCTATTGTCCACTACTATGCATTTGGCTCCACGGGATATGCGGAAATCAAAAGCAATGATTTAAATGAAAAGGAAATGGATGAATATTTTGAAAGCAAACCGCAAATGTCTGACGAATTTAAAGAACTAAAATAATACACCAGCGCCGCCAGAAGGGCCGCTCGCTCCCCGCTGGAGAGCGCGTGTCCTCGCACAAGGCACTCGACACGTTCAGCCGCTTTTGCCGAAAGCTCCGGCCGGACAGGCGACAAAAGAATCATTTGAATAATCACTCAATGGATATGAAAACCTTCGTATTAGCAGCTGTCTCAAAAACGTGCCGCATGATCCTTCCCTACGGGTCTACGACCCGTAGGGTCGTTGGACGACGTGCTCACTCCGTTCGCTTGCTCAGGATGAACGGGAGCGACTGGCGAAGCCATCCCTTCGGGAGAAGTGCTGCCGCATGGCCATTTTTGATGTGGCTTCTGGTTATTTGGTTCTCGTTCACTGCATCGGCACAACAGACGACATTTCAGGACTCGTTGCTTGACCGCTTTACCGGCAGTTGGGTGCTGCACGGTACTATACAAGGAAAAGAAACAACACACGATGTCGCTGCACAGTGGGTGCTGGGTCATCAATACCTGCAATTTCATGAAGTGTCTCTCGAAAAGGATAGCACCGGCAACCCGATGTATGAAGCGACTGTGTTCATTGGTTGGGATCAACCCTTGAATCAGTATGCCTGTTTCTGGCTCGATGGAACCAGCGGCATTGGACTCTCAAACCCGGTTATGGGTCATGCAAAACGGGAGAGAGACAAGATTTCTTTATTATTCAAGTTCAGTGAAACGACTCTTTTCCATACTACGTTCTTATACAATAGAGCGTCTGACACGTGGCAGTGGATGATGGATGACGACGAGAATGGGAAACTTCAGCCGTTTGCAAGGGTAAAGCTCACAAGAAAGTAGATATGCGGCCAATCGTCAAATTCTGTTCGGCACCCTGAACAGCCGCTCCCCTCGTAAAAGCGCAGGGTCTTTGGAAAGAACGTTCGGCAAGCCCCGAAGGGTCTTTTTAGAGGATCTCTTCGAGACAGATGGAACCATCCGTCGATGATTTCGCAGCGTGAAGATAAGCGATACGATTGGACGCAGCTTAATTCCGGTCCGTTAGGAGGGAATGGTCGACCGCAGATGAAATGTTGAGAACAACAAGGGATTTCAGTCGCTGGTAACGGATCGTTTATTTCCGTTGAGGAGCTAGAATACATGTTCAGAATTAAATACTCGTTGGTTATTCTTCCAGCAATCCTCG